>CAKQKW010000042.1:0-4020 GCA_934249325.1 uncultured Clostridia bacterium | reverse complement strand
GTTTTACACTACCAAAAACCGGTAGATTTATTTAACTTTTTTCTCACTAAGTGTTGCACTTAGTTTGACAATTCACTAATAAACAGTTATAGCGAATATAAAACAATAGTCAACAACAATAAGAATAACCATCGCTCCTGCACGAAAAATTTCAATTTTATTAGAACTTTTATTAGAACAGAGCCATTTTCGGCATTTTCGGACGTTTTCGGGGAGAACATAAACACCCCGTTTTGTTCTAATAAAAATCGCGAAATTTTATTAGAACAAACAACAAGTTAACCATAAATTGACCTAAAACGAGTAAAAAACAACCCAAAATGTTTGATTTTGGGCTGTTTTTGGTGCACCATGAGGAGTTCGAATCCCCAACCTTCGGTTCCGTAGACCGACGCTCTATCCAGTTGAGCTAATGGTGCGTATTGATTATTTAGTTGTTTTCGCCTTTGGTTCCGTAGACCAACGCTCTATCCAATTGAGCTAATGGCGCGTATTGCTATTGTCTTTTTTCTTCCGCTCGCAAGGTCAGCCGCTTTCCGTCTCCCCTCGCTTTTCGCTAAATCAGTATATACGCTTTTCGTCCGTTTGTCAAACGTTTTTCGCTTCTTTGATAAATTTATTCTCTCCTTATGCCAGACAAGAATAATACGAACCCCGCAGAACACCATAAAAACCTTATCGCTTTTTTATAAAAATCAAAAAATGACAAGACTATTTCGCCGCTCTTGTGCTACAATGTATTTATGATACTCATCAGAACGATAAACTATATCGAACAAAATCTGTTCGGCGAAATAAATTACGACGAACTCGCCCGTCAACTCTATACGAATAAGGTTAATATTATGCGTATTTTTTCCGCTTCGACGGATTATACTCTCGCCGAGTACGTCCGTCTCAGGCGACTTTCGGAAGCGGGAAAAATTATTTCCGACACGAATATCGCCGTCATAAACGTCGCGCTCGACTGCGGCTACTCGACAGCCGAGAGTTTCTCGAAAGCGTATAAAAAATTCCACGGGCTTTCGCCGACTTCGACGAGAAAAACTAAACGTTTTAAGTACGTTCCCGCTTGGAACGCCGCAATAAAATATAATAAAGGAGAACAGTCTATGCAATTTGAAATCGTCAACTTTACAAACGAAACTTTCGTCGGCTACGGCGAAAGATTTACAGGCAAAGCCGAAAACAGAGGCAAACAGGACGAGAAATTCTTTCTTTCGACAAGGAGACGGCAAGACGCTCTCAGAAGTCTCAGAAGCGACGGCGACTGCGATTGGTGGGAAATTTTGGGCGACTTCGACGACGACGGTTTCACTCTTTTCTGCTCCGTAAAGCCGCATTTCGCCGATCTTTGCAATCTGTCCGACAACGACTACGAGGTCTTAGCCCGAAAAACGGTCGAGGAAAAATACGACAACGTTTTTACCGCCGACGAACTCAAAACCGAAATACGGTCGTTCGATACTATTACAATAAACGGCAAATACGCGAAATTCGTTTCAAAGTACAAGGAATTTCCTATGGATTTGCTCGACGGATTTACGAAAAGCGTATACGCGGGAATTGACGACTACGGGTTCACCCGCGACGAGACGAGACCCGAACTCCTACTCATTCATTGGTGCAAAAGGGAACGGATAAAAGAACGCCACCTCGAACTGTATCTGCCTATAAAATAATATTTTTATACAAAAACCGCCGTATAAGTCGATTATCGGCGGTTTTTAATATTCATTGAAAAGCGTTTTCGCTATTTTATTCGCAATACTTCTTAACTATTCCGACCATATCGTCGTACTTTTTCATCATATCTTTCGCAAGAGCCAACTGACAACGCGACCTGTCGAGATTCTGGTCGTCGTAGTCTGTGTGGAAATACTTATCGCCGTTTAAATAGTCGGTCAAAAATCTGAGTCCGCACTCCAAAGTCATCGTAATCGCTCCGAGGGCTAACGTATCCTTTTCGGCGGGAGTCATGGTATCGCGAAGTTTTTCCGTAAAACCTCTCGTGAACGCTTCGAACTTGCCGAGGTCGAGTTTAACTTTTTCCAAGTCTTTTTCGTCCTCTTTGCAGGTATTGCCTATAAACCTTATCGCGTCGCCGAAGTCGAACCCGACAAGCCCCGGCATAACGGTATCGAGGTCGATAACGCAGAGGTACTCCTTGGTGTTTTTATCGAAAAGCACGTTGTTGCACTTCGTGTCGTTATGTGTGACTTTAAGCGGCAACTCGTTCAGTTTCTGCATTTTGTACATTTTCGTCGCGATTCCCTCAAACGCCTTATACTCCGCTATCTCGCTCGCGACGCTTTCAGCCCTTTTCGCCTCGTCGATTTTTATCGCTTCGTCGAACAATCTGTATCTGTCTACCGTGTTATGGAAGTGCGGTATGGTTATATAGAGATTTTTCGCGGGGAAATCGGCAAGTCTCAACTGAAAATCGCCGAACGCCTTGCCCGTCTCTTCTATAACCGTCAAATCGTCGGTCTCGCCGTAAGTGTCGGAATCGTCGATAAACCTCGAACATCTCCAAAAGCCGCCGTTAGGTCCGATATGGTAGTATTTGCCGTCCGAAACGGTTTTCTGAAAATGCAAAACGTACCTTTTCGCGGAAATTCCCGTCTCCTTTATTTTTGCCCTTATATATTCGGTAACGGTCGAAATATTGTCCATGACCTGCACGGGATTTTTGAAAACGTAGGCGTTTACTCTTTGAAGAATATAGTCTTTTATCTCCCCGTCTCTGAAAAAATACACCTTAAATGTGGTGTTTATATGCCCGTGGGTGATAAGTTCAAAATATCTGTACTCGCCTTCTATTCCGAATTCTCGGCAAATTTTCTCGATATAATCGTCGTTAAAATTTTCCCTCATTTCATGTCTCCGTTATCGTAGTCACCTCTATATTATATCATATTCACGCAATTTATGCAATGCTTTTTTTTAAAATTTATCGGATTTTGTCTGAAATTACGGTCTGTGAAATCAAAATGTTCAAATAATCGACTTATAGGCGGGTTTTTATGATGTGATTTTATTTTATACACAATTCTCACAACGCTTTCGCTTGACAAATTCTTACATAAATGCTAATATAAACGTATCAAACAAGAATACTATATAGTATAAATTCGGAGGGAAATATGCTTTACTTAATTATTTACGGTTCCTTGATAATAGTCGTTCCCGGGTTTATTTTCGCGTTTATATGCCAGATAATGATAAACGCGAGGTTTAAGAAATACTCGAAAGTTCAATCGGAATCGGGTTGGACCGCGAACGAAATGAGCGAAATGATACTCGAACATCAAGGCATAAGAAGCGTTGACGTCCGCAGAGTTTCGGGACATCTCACGGATAATTACAACCCGTCGAACGACGTTCTGAGTCTTTCGGACAGCACTTATAGCGGAACGGATATAGCATCGCTTGCGGTTGCCGCGCACGAATGCGGTCACGCCGTACAGAAGCACACGGGGTCGTTTTTAATGACTTTGCGTTCTATACTCGTACCCGTTACGAATATCGGTTCGATGCTCGCCGTTCCCGTCGCGGTAATCGGCGTAATACTCAGTTTCTTTATAACCTCGAGTGAAGTTCCGACGGTTATAATCGCAATAGGCATCGTTCTCTACTCGCTAACGACGATTTTCGCGCTCGTTACCCTACCCGTCGAAATAGACGCGTCGAGAAGGGCGCTTAAAATGTTATCTTCGTCTGACGTTCTTAACGACAGAGAATTATCGCAGGCGAGAAAAGTTCTGACCGCCGCGGCAATGACTTACGTTGCGTCGTTGGTCGTATCGCTTCTCTATCTTTTAAGGTTTATACTTCTTATCTCGATGTTCAAACGCAAAGACGATTGATAAAACGTAAAAAACAGGGTCGTGGAAGCGGGACGTCGAGGCGCCGTCCCCTACGGTTTCGCTGTATAATAACGCAGACGAAAACAATGACGGGACGTCGAGGCGCCGTCCCATACGGTGTCGCTTTATAATAATCCAGACGAAAACAATG
>CAKQKW010000041.1:0-4516 GCA_934249325.1 uncultured Clostridia bacterium | reverse complement strand
AATACAGCCGTACCCGTTCTGTCCGCGCCCGCGTTACAATGTATATAAACGGGGTAATTGCTTTCGTCCGCAAGGACCTCGAACACGGTTTTCAACGAGCGTTTCATAGCGTTTTCGTTGCGTATCGCGTTACCCGTAGCATACGAAAGACGACGGGCGTCGTTTTTGTTCTCCATGGTGTCGCTTTTTGTGTTTCCGTCATTCGGCAAAGCGTTCCACACCGAGTCTTCGAAAATGTCCGTATACTGACCGATAGTACATTTATAATACGGGAACGTCGCGTCTACGTAGTTCGTCGTCTGGTTCGCGTCGTCTTTATTCTGAGTTCTGAGATCTATCTCCGCTCTGATTTTCAAATCGTCCTTAAAGGTTTTAAGCCCCTCTTCGGTCAATTTGTTATCTCCCCAGTTTCCATAGCCGTTAAGCTGGTTTCCGCGGTAAATTTTCCCGTAATTTACGGAAGTGCTGCCCGCGCTCCAACCGCCGAGGTCTCTGACGTTCGACGTGCCTTCGGCGTATATAAGTCTGACGGGAAGATCTTCCGTAGTAAACCTCGACGCGTCGGACGTATCCCCCGCCTTATCTCCCTCGACTTTCCAATAATAGGTCGTGGACGGCATTAAATTGTAAATTTCGATTTCGCCGAGAAGCCCCGGGATAACGTAAGAAGTCGCGTTATCGAAGTTTTCGTTATCCGCAAGGTATAACGTATATCTCACGCTTCCGTCGCCTTTCCATGCAAGCCTTATCGGCAACGCGCCTTTGTCGCTTGCCAGCTTAGCCTCGGGCAAAGCGGCTATCTGCTCCGCAACCGTAGCTGCGGAAAGATACGCCCTCACGGCGTCGTCGACAAGTTTCACGTTATCCGAATCGGGAATTTCTTCGAGTATGATCTTTGCGTTTTCCTTATCTCCCGATTCTTCCGTCTCGCCCGAATCTTCGGTATCGTCGAAATCCGAATCTTCGCCTGAAACGGAGTCGTCCGCGGAGGACGAGTCGGGTTGCGAGTTTTCGGTCGAACCTGCCTGACTATCGCTGCCGTCTCCGCTGTCATTTCCGCCGAAGCAACTGCATAGCATCATGCACAGAGCGACCAAAACGGCAACGAGCAACATTGCTATTCTTGTCATTTTTCCCATCAAAAAACCTCCCTGCAAGCCTCGGACGAACAAGCGATCGCGCCGCCGCCCGCGACTAAATAACCTTAAATAGTATCCGCAAAACGCGTATCTTTATTTTCTTTTTTCTCAATTAAGAGTATCTTTTCGCCGAAGGCGAAAAGAAGACTAGTCTTCTGAAAAAAAATGCCACTTTCGCAGAATAATACGTTTAGTTTACTTGCATTATAAACCCGCTTGCGATATAATAATTGTACAATAATCTCATTTTTTTGTAAAATTCTATCATATAGCGTTCGCCCACAAGGCGAGGAGCATAAATATTATGAAAGCAAATTATCCGAAATATCTCGAAAGACACAGCAATCCGTTTTACACGCTTGACGACGCGTCGGCGTTCTCGCAGGGGTTCGCGTATTATCACGGCCGTTCTTCATACCCCATTTTAATGCACGCGCATAACTATTACGAACTCAACGTCGTAACGAAAGGGGAATGCCGTCATTATTTCAACAACAAAAGCCACCCGGCAAAAGCGGGCGACATTTTTATGATTCCGCCGTACACGGAACACGGATATTGGGCGGACAACGAAGAACCGCAACTGTTTCACCTTATAATAGGGAACGATATTTTGGACAAATACAAAAATCAGTTGAGCAAATATTCGGGGATAAAAATTTTGTTCGAGGTCGAACCGCAGATACGACAGGCGTTCAGCAATTTATCCCTGAACATAAATCTTTCAAAGAACATATTAGGCGATTTCGTGAGCGATTTCGACGAACTTATCGCGATAGACAAAGAGAGAACGGAAGACGACGGAGTGATGTTTGAACTGAAAACGGTATGTCTTTTATGCAAATTAGCGAAGATAATATCGCAAAAATACGCGGTGACGGACGACAGACCCGACAACACCGCGGACTACATAATTTTAAAGACTACGCAATATATGGAAGAGAATTATTATTCCAAGATAACGGTAGACGACCTGTCGAAAATCGTGAACATGTCCACGCCTAATTTTTTCAGATATTTCAAAAAGGTATTCAACACTTCGCCCATGGAATATCTCAAAAAGATACGAATTTCGCACGCCACGGCGATGTTGTCGTCCACCGACAAATCCATATCGTTCATCGCGCAGGAATGCGGATTTTTCGACGCGTCGCATTTTACCCATGCGTTCGAGCAATCGACGAACATGAAGCCGAAGGAATTTCGCTTAAAGTCCAAAACAGACCCGAACGGCAACTGACCGAGTTCAAAGAAAAACAAACTGCATAGACTTATAAGTCAAACGCAGTTTGATATACACCTTTAATATAGGTTTTATCGCCTAAAAACACTACCGCTAATTGTTAGACGTATGCTTGTCTTTTATACAAGTCGGCTCGGCTTCGTCTCGCCGATGCCCGCGCGCGTCTTTTTTCAACTCTTCCGTTAAATCAATCATTTTATCCACACATTAAATCGCCCCATTCTTCCCTTCATCCCATAAAGGAATTTCTGTTGCAACTTTGAAATAGACCGAAGGCGCGGAAATTCGCCGCTAAACCGCTCGGCAAATCTTCCGCGTTTTATTCTTCGGCTTTTATTTCGGTTTTTCGTTTTCGCAACGCTTATCGCTTTCACAATTTACTTCTCCTTTTCGTTAATTTTATTTTACTCGGTATAACGACGTCTTTTATACCGTTTTTTACAATGCTATTTTATCACTCGAACCGCAGTTTTGTTAGAAACTCAACCCCTATAATACCCTGACCCCACCCAAAAAAAACCGATAGTTCAGCAATAGTCTAACACCTAAATACGCAATTTTCCTGCGTATTAAAAATTTCTATCGATATTTTGCAAAATTATTTTAGCACCCGAACAAAAATAAAACCACTGACTTTTTATACTCAATTTCCATACTTTTTTATCCGGTTTCTAAACTTTTTGACACTATTTTGCACTTTTTGAGACAAAGACATACTTTTTCGCTTAAATATACTTTTTCATTTTAGCATAGCGAAAGTGACGTATCAACTGTTAAAAATATTGCTTAAAACGTCAATTTTGGTATTCAAACGCAATATTTTTCACGGGCGTTGACACGTCGGGACTTAGCAAGCAACAAACATTCTCCTGATTTTTTCGCTATGCTGTTTTTCAGGTATATTTTTTAAATTTAAAAGGGGAAAAAGTATGCCTTGTTTACCGAATACTTCCTGAATTACCCATTGAGATAATTGTTTATCCACTATTTTATTGCCTTTGATTTCACTTCTAAAATCGTAGGTTTTATGCGGGATTATACGTTGGTGCTACTGATCGGACTCGTAAGGAGCGGAGCGACGGAATAGCGATTGTTCGAACACACAAATTCATATTTTTCTAAGAGCGAAAGTCCGCAATCGCGTCACCGATACGGTTGATTGACGTAGCAAAAAAGACGAGCCGTTCGCTCGTCTTTTTCGTGGTGCCGCTGAACCAACCTCAGTTGAACACCCTATTACGCTTTTATTTTATTCTGAACAAAGCAAAAAATACAGTATAGAATCTAAATATAGTGTTGTTTACATATCCCTCCGAATTTTTGCCTTTTAGTCGATGGATCGCAGCACAGAGAAAAACGAAAGTCAACGTGAAAAATTAGCGCTTAAAACTTAAAATAAAAAATTAACAGGGTATTACTCGATTGTAATCGGATTTAACTCTGTTTTTTCTTTTACTTGAAAATACAATAATACCTATAACCTGTTATATGCGTTAATTTGTTCCTTTTTCGTTGACTTACGTTTTGCCTATACAAATCAATATATTTCAAATATTAGCGTAATAAAATCTGATATCGCTGAGAGTTGTCCTTATTTCGTCTTTGGTTACCATCGTTTTTCTCATCGTATTTTATTTAACGATGATACAGGTTATCTCACTGTTTTCGCCCCGTAAGTCATAAAATAACTTTGCTTATAAAAAAGGAAAAACAATTTTGCTTTTCCTTTTTCGATTGTTTATTGAATTGTTTTACCGTAAAATCAGTCGGCATAGGGGATAACGAAAATCCCTTCGCCTATGCCGAGAGTATGCTCTAATTTGCCGTTATCGAGCGTTACGACCGTCTTTTCTCCGCCGACGTATACAACCGCTTTGTTATATTTTAAAGCGTCGAACGTAAGCGTTATTTTATCTGTAAGTCCTTTGGTCGTTTCGTTATAATTAACAGCCATTATTCCGTCGTTGCCGTCCTCGTCGTTGAAATATCCGAAAAGCGTGTCGGCGGAAGTCGTCACCTCTTTAAGAGACGGAATACTGTCGAGCGACAACCTCGTCAGAAGTTGGAACGAAGTGTTCGTCGTTCTGTCTTTACCGGTCGTCGTGTGTCCGGCGTCGTTAGTGAAAGTTCCGAT
>CAKQKW010000040.1:0-4871 GCA_934249325.1 uncultured Clostridia bacterium | reverse complement strand
TTAAGAGTATACTAAGTATGTAGAAGGCTCTTCGGTTTTTACCCAAGACAGGGGTTTGACTCCCCTCATCTCCACCAAAGACAAAAAGCACGCTATTTAGCGTGCTTTTTGCTTGTTTTGCAATAAAAATATCCTAAACAATTCAATCTTGCGATATTTTTTTACTGCTTGTTACCCCTTTGTATTCCGTTTTGTTACTAAAATTTGTTACTGATTTTTTTGAAATGCAGGGCTTGAACTTACGACTTTGTTTTAATCCCTGCCTGACACCTACAATTTAATACAAATCTTTAAGAGAGAACAAGGATAAATGTTCCCTCTTTTTTTATGTCGTTTCGAGGGATTTCCTATTTACGGTGAGAAAGATTATAAGTCGATTTACGGCTCAATAAAGTTGTATTTTTTAATATTGCGACAATAAAAACCAAAATCAAAGACTGCTGAGCAATGCATATCAGATCGGCAGTCTTTTTGCTTGTATAAAAATGCAGAGAAACTCTATATATGAGGATAAACCCGTTATATATCTTTTATAATCAATAAAAAATAGACGATATCGGGCGTAAAACACAATTCAACCGACGGGCGAGCGAGCTTTTTTTTGCCGAAAAAAATATCGTTCGGCTTATAAAAACTATCTCTATAAATAAAATATAGTCGTTTGTTTATTGAGTTTGTTTGACATTTCGGAAACGGAAAACTATAATAATTTATAACGATTATCGTTCGGCGGGCAATAAAATTCAACTAATCGTCGAGAAAAATGCAATTCAACGAATAGTTTAGCGAATTCAACTATCCGTGTAGTCAAAGAAATTGCAAAGTGCGTTTCGGCGTGCTATGATAGTAGTAGTTCATCGACGGAGGTGAAAAATTTGAATATCGGTGAGAAAATATCAAAAGCAAGGAAAGACAAAGGTCTCACGCAGGCGGAACTCGGCGAAAAGATGCACGTTACGTTTCAGGCGGTATCTAAATGGGAACGAGGGGAGTCCGCGCCAGATTTCGAAACGATTTGCGAGTTGTCCGAAGTTTTGGACGTTCCGATAACGTATTTCGGCGGAAAAAAGGAAGAGCCGAAGCAGGAAGAAACGGCTGCGACCCGATCTTCCGCCGCTCAACCCGTTCCCGCTCAGACTGCGCCCGTAGAAAACAGACCCGTTCTTGCGGTGTGCGAAAAATGCAACAAACCCATTTACGACGGCAACGACATCGTGCGCTATCGCAGGAGACGTACTCAACATATAAAATGCGCCGAATGTGACCGCAAAGAACGCGAAGCGGAAAAAGCCGCGGCTATAAAAAACGGTAAAACGCGCAGAATTCATTCGTTTATATGGCCGACTTTGCTTATGATAACGGGCATAATTTTAAGCGCGGTTTATCTTACGGAAACGCAACTTATTTTCGGAATAATCGGCTCGGTTATGCTGTTTCCGTTATCGGCGTGCCTTATCCTTTATAATAATGCGGTTGCGGAAATAGTCTTTACGATTATCGAGTGGAGCGCGGTTAAATTCCCGGGGATAATTTTCAGTTTCGATCTGGACGGTCTGGCGTTTTTGATCGCGGTGAAGATTTTGTTTTTCGTTATAGGAATCGCGCTTACGCTTGCCTGTATCGCGCTTTCGATCGTTATCGGCGGCGTGGTTTCGGTGTTTGTGTATCCGTTCGCGATACGTAAAAATTTCGTAAGCCCCGAAAAGGGCGAATATTCTGTTTTTTAACGGGAAAAACTAAAAATTTAAGGGAGGAATATATGAAAAAATTCATAATTTTATTATTGTTAATCGTAAGCGTTTTCGCCGTCGCTCTTTGCGCGGTTTCCTGTAAGGACAAAGAAAGCGAAACTCCTTCGTCCGTCGGACAAACCGAAAGCGTCGGGTCGGGCAATTCGGACAATTCGGGTAATTCCGGTAATTCTGGCGGTTTGGGCAGTTCCGAAAGCGTTGCAGAAGCGGAGCTTAAAACGTTCGAGGGCGTTGTTTTTAACGGCGGCGAGTTCGTTTACGACGGATCGGAAAAGTATATTGCCGTAAGCGGACTTCCGAGCGGCGCGACGGTAGACTATACCGACAACAAAGGTACGGACGCGGGCGTGTATAACGCGACGGCGACTATACGTAAAGAAAATTACAAAACGCTTACCCTTAAAGCTGTTTTAACGATTCATAAAGCGGATATAAAAGGCGTAACGTTCGAAGATAAAATCGCGGAATACGATACATTCGTTCATTCCGTCGAGGTTACGGGCGATATCCCCGCCGAAGTGAGCGTGAAAACGACTTATAACGGAGTTGAAACGAGCGGAGTTACCGAAGTCGGCGAATATTTAGTTATTCTTACGCTCGAAGGGAAAAATTACAATACGCTTACGAAAACCGCAACTCTTACGATTACGAGTACCGAAGAGAGACTTTTCAGTGCGGTGTATTCGGGCGGAATATATTTCCAGAATAATCTCGACGGCAACAAACTTTATTTATATAAAAACGGTCTTATAAAAATCAACGACGATATCCCCGAATATCTCACGACAAGCGGAGACAAGTTATACTATTCGTCCAAAGCTCTTTTCGGCTCGGCTGTCAAAACGTATACCGACCAAAGTACGGGAGCTTCGGTGTTTACGAACGTTGCGGGCGAATATCTCGTAAGCGACGGTTCGTATCTGTATTACGCGAAAAATTCGTTTATAGACAGAAAAGACACTAACGGCATTTACAGAATAAGTTTGAGCGGAAACGGCGCAGAACCCCAAAGAATAGTCAAAAATAAAGCGGCGTATCTCGCGATAAGCGGCAACTATATTTATTATTCGAATTTAAGCGACGGCAAAAAGCTTTACAAAGTTTCGAAAACGGCAAGCGGACTTGAAAACGGAACAAAGGTAAGAAGCGGCGATTTTGCCGACGAAAAAGTCGAATACATAATCGCCGACGGCAATACGATTTATTTTAATTCGACCAAAACCGTCGCAGGGGTCGGGATTGCCGCCGCTATAAGGAAATTGAACGTAACGACGGGCAAGGAAATAAAGCTTACGACCGACGCGGGAAAATATCTCGCCAAATCGGGTAATTATATCTATTATATAAATAACGATAAATTGACGAGCGAGCTTTTCGGCGACGGAATTTACAAAATAAATTCGTCGATTGCTTCCGATAACGATAAATCGGGCGAAAAGGTATTGTCGGCGACGAACGGAAACGGTTATTCGTCGCTCGCTTCAGACGGTTCGAATTTGTATTATTATAAACTTAACGATAAGCATTTTTACAAAAATTCGTTAAGCGGCAACGCGGAAGTCGATCTGATGAAAGGTTTTGTTCCGCCCGAACCCGAAATGAAGGCGGCTTGTTACGCAGAAACCAAGGTTTATAACGGCGAAGTGTATTATATCAATCCTTACGGCGACGGTATGTTGTATAAATACAATCTTTCTTTGAAACGCGTAAACAAAGTGTTGGAAGACAGGGTTTCGAACGTATATTTTTACAACGGGTATATGTATTATTCCACCTGTATCGCTACGAACTACGCGCTTTTCAGAATGAACCTCGAAACCAAGGAAAGCGAAAAAATTTCTTCCGACCGCTGCGACCGCCTTATCTTCGACGGCGAAACGATTTACTACGTGAAAGTCGGTTCGGTGTGGAATAACTATATTTATAAAATGGGGCTTGACGGAACTAACCCCGTGAAACTTAACGATAAATCGCAATGGGTCGCGAGCCTTGCGAAAATCGGCAATGTGTTTTATTATACGAGCAACCCGAAAGTCGGTTATAAAAAATTGTGTAAATACGATATAACAACCAACAAGGACGTGGATTTGGGACAGAAAGCCAAATTCGTCGCGACGGACGGCGTAACGTTGTATTTTTATGATCACGACGCGAAAGCGTTGAAGTCCTGCGATCAAAGCGGTAACAACGTTAAAACGCTCGTTAAGAACGTGGATATAAACGAAATGGCAGTCGGCGGCGGAAAGATTTATTATTCCGATATGACTGCGAAAAAGTTTTACGTTTACGATATTTCGGGTGGAAAAACGACTAAGATTTCGGATTTTTGCGCCGACGGAATAAGCATAGACAACGGCAAGCTGTATTTTATCGGAGCGGCGGCGGATTATCAGAACGATTATCCGATTCTTTCCAGGGGCGACGGCAGATTGTATTGTTACGACGGCAAAACCGTAAGCAAGCTGGCGTGAAATCAAAAAACGAATATCAACGAAAAACGTCGGGCGAGGAAGCTTTAACTTCTTCGCTTTTTTTTGTCTGAAAAAAAGGATGCTTGCGTGCAGTTTCGGATAGAAAACCGTTGAGAAATTTTTAAAAGGGTGGTATACTTTTTGCGGAGACAAAAAATATGGTAGTGCATAATATCGAGCCGTTGTATAACGAAAACAGCAAAATATTGATTTTGGGGAGCTTTCCGTCGGTAAAATCGCGGGAAGAGGAATTTTTCTATGCACACCCGCAAAATCGGTTCTGGAAAGTCGTTGCGGCGGTTTTCGACGAGAAAGTTCCGCGAAATATCGAAGAGAAAAAGGCTTTGATTTTGAGCCGTAACTTAGCGGTGTACGACGTTATTTATTCGTGCGAGATAACGGGGAGCGCGGATTCGAGCGTAAAAAACGTAGTCCCGTCCGATTTAAAACCGATAATCGACAATTCGAAAATAACGAAAATCTTTGTAAACGGTCGCACCGCCGAGAAATACTATAAAAAATACCAGCTAAAAGCAACGGGGATAGAGTGCGTTGTGCTTCCGTCCACCAGTCCCGCAAACGCTTCCTATTCGCTCGAAAGACTGATATCGGAGTGGCAAAAAATCAAAGACGAATAAAAAATATTTTG
>CAKQKW010000039.1:0-5648 GCA_934249325.1 uncultured Clostridia bacterium | reverse complement strand
CGGAGCAATAACAGAGGTATTTTTTCTATGACATTCGGAAAAACGGGTAAAAGAATTATCATCGAAAACAAGCGCAGAGCGGGTTTTTCCCTTCTGATGCTTGCTATCCCCATCGCGCACTTTCTGGTTTTTTATCTGTATATAAATTTAAGTTCGTTCGCATTGGCGTTCAAGAAATACGAGATTATCAGCGGCGTGGGAATGGTGACGAAATTCGCGAAGCTGGACAACTTCAAAAACGCGCTCGGTCAGCTGTTCAGCGCGAACGGTTGGCTCATGATTAAAAATTCGCTTATTTTCGAGGCGATAAATCTGTTTTTCGTTACGCCGCTCACGCTCATTTTCTCTTTTTATATCTATAAAAAGTGCTTTATGAGTAAATTTTTCAAGGTTATGCTGTTCATGCCGTATATCCTTTCGGAAATAATAGTGGCGACCCTTTACAGATGCATGACGAACAACGTAATACCGGAAATAATGAGCAATTGGTTCCACGTTGCCGACGCGACGAAATTTCAGCTTCTCACCGAAGAATCGACGAAAAGAGGCGCGGCGATAATTTTCAACATAATTATGTGGTTCGGCATAAACAGCCTTATTTATTCGAGTTCTATGGAAGACGTCAATATTTCCATGTCCGAGGCGGCGCAACTCGACGGGGCTAACGTCGCTCAGGAATTTATATACGTCACGATACCCACCATTTTCCCGACAATAGTAACGCTTTTCACCGTCGCTCTGGCGGCGCTGTTCACCGATCAGTTCAGAATGTTCTCGCTGTATAAATTCAACGAGGTCGGCTCGCTTGAAAATATCGGGCATTTCCTGTATATGGAAGCAAGCAGAGTAGGAAAAACCTCGGGCGGAGGACAGAGTACCACAAACAACACTTACGGTTCGTTGTCGGCGATGGGGCTTTTGCTTTCTTTCGTCGTAATTCCCGTAACGCTTATAACGAGACATCTTTTAAACAAATACGGACCGAGGGCGGATTGATATGAAAAAAAGAGTTGAAAGAAATACGGTTACGACCGTTATATTCGCGATAGTTTTCGCGGTTCTCATTATCTATTCGCTGTCCGTTATCATCACTCTTTTATGGGGAGTGATGACCTCGCTCAAAAGTCTTGAAGACATTAACGGCGGATTTAACTTTTACACGAAAAAGAACATTCTCGGCTTTCCCGACCTCAATTCGACTCACGTATGGGTCGACACCGAAACGGGAGAAGAATATATTTATCACAGCCGCAGAGAGTTCTTTCAGTTATTCAATTACAAACAGGTAATAGAACTCTTTACCTACAAAAAGACGACTTCTTTTTACGTAAGCGGCAGATCGGGCGCTACTACGCATTATCAGAAGGTGTGGTTCGGCGGGGCGGCAAGCGGCGCGAATTACGCTTCGTTTATCGACATACTGATAAACACTATTCTTTATACGTTCGGCGGCGCGGCAATAATGTGCTTCATGCCCGCGATCACGGCCTATATAACCGCAAAATACGATTACGTGTGGTGCAAAGCTCTGCACATGATAAACATCGTTATAATGTGCATACCGGTAGTAGGGAGATACCCCACCGAACTCACGTTTTTGAGAAACAGCGGTTTATACGACAACATGCTCGGCAATTACGTGCAGAAAATGACGGGGTCGGGAACGTACTACCTCGTGTACTACGCGTTCTTTAAAGGGCTTTCAAACGTCTACAGAGACGCCGCTTCCATAGACGGCGCGTCCGAGTGGACGATAACTTTCAGAATTTATTTTCCGCTCGCGCAGAAAATGATTCTCACGGTATTCCTCATTCAGTTCGTAAACCTGTGGAACGACTATCAGACGTTATATCTGTATCTTCCGTCTTATCCCACGTTTGCGTATATGGTATACTATAAAGTAATCGAAGCGACGGACAACACGACGTTTCAGGAGTTGCATATGAAAACGGCGGCGTGCATGTTCCTTGCCCTTCCGGTTCTCATATTGTTCATTATTTTCAAAGACAAACTCATGGGCAGCATATCGCTCGGCGGTATTAAAGAATAAGGAGAAAAACGGTGAAGACTAAAAAGACGAAAATTTTATCGGTTCTGATTGTCGGCGTGATCGCGTCGCTCGCGATAATGCTTATATCTGGATTCAAAAATTCCGACGGCGTTTACGCCGCTGAAGTTTCGGTGGACGGAATAAGAACCGAATACTTATATAAAGACACGGTGAACGTTCCCAAAACGGCAACCGTGACAATCGACGGGGAAAGCTACGAATCCGATTCGTATTACGTCGTTCTGCCGGACGGCAACCGCGTTTTGTCGTCGAAGCTTACGCTGGACGTTTGCGGAAATTATTCGATCGTTTACGAAAAAACGGTTGACGGCAAACGTTATAGCGCGGCTAAGACTTTTTCCGTAAAGAAAAAGGTTTTCGAGCTGGCTTCGGGCAGCGAAAGCATGGAATACGGAACGCTCAACAATCAGTTTGTTGCGGTCGGAAATCCCGAAGGACTTAAAATAGGCTTGGCGGAAGGCGACGTTTTCGCTCTCAATAAGCCGTTTAACATTTACGAAAACAATCTTAAAGATCTCATTTCGTTCAACTGCATGCAAACCGAACCCGTGCTTTGCAATTTCATCACGTTAAGACTTACCGACTGTTACGACCCGTCGGTATATCTCGACATAACCTATAAACGCGGCGAGAGATATTATTCCACGAACATCGTTGCGGGAACTTGCGGCGGCAAAACGGTTGGGCTTGTTCAGAACGAACAGGGCAACGTCAAAGTGGGCGGCAAGTCTTTCGAAATAGGCAAGGAAGGTACGACCGTATACGGAAACAATCCGGACAACGGCAACTATTCCAACCTCAGTTATTATCTCGACACGACGGATAAAAACAAAATCAAGATTTACGTCCGCGTAGGCGACGGAACGTCGAACGCGCTCGTTTCGGAACTTAACAATGACAAGGCTTATCAGTATTCGTTCAAAGGGTTCACCGACGGAAACGTATTTTTGTCTCTTCGCGTTCAGTCGCTCGTAGGCGTGAGCGAAGCTCCGATAGAAATCGCGAAATTCGGCGGACTTTCGGGCAAAAGCTTTTTGACGACCGAGTATTATAAGGACGATTTAAGCCCGATTTTCCTTCCTGACGACTTTGAAAAAGAATATAAAATAGCGGTCGGAAAGGAAGTTATCGTTCCCGAAGTCAACGTTAAGGACGATTACGGCATAAGAGGACTTGCGGACTATGCCGTCACTTATGAAAAAAATACTGCGGGCGCAAGCAGCGTAAGCGTTAAAAACGGAAAATTCGTCCCGAATAAAAAGGGCGCGTATACGATAGATTATTTCGCTTACGACGTTTACGGCAACAGAAGCGAGCTTTCGGTAGGTCTATACGCCGTTGAAGCGGAAAACGGCATTACGGCGACCGTTAAACTTACCGAAGACGTTTCGGCGGGCGAGAGATACAAACTTTCGGATATAGCGGAAATCGCTTCGCTCAACGAAAAAATTCTCAACGTTGCGGTTACGATAGAGAAGCCGAGCGGTGAGAAAATCGAAGCGGACGGTTTCTCGTCGGTTTGTATGTTCGACGAGGTCGGAACGTATACGATTAAATACGAGTATTCGGATATTTTCTACGGCGGGGAAATTACCGCCGACGTGAACGTAGTTTCGAACGCTCTGCCGAAATTTGAAAACGACAAACTATATACCAACAGATACTATATCAAAAACGCAACGTATTCCCTTCTTAACGTCAAAGCGTTGAATTATACGACGGGCGGCAAGGAAGTCGTGGCGACTAAAACTTACGTTTCCTACGACGGCGGCGAATACGCCGAAATCGACCCGACCGAATTTACCGTGACGGGAAATTCCACCGTCAAATTCAAGACGGTTATCGCAGACAACGAAAACGTGTATATCGAAAGCGATTTAAGGCAAATCGTAGATGTCGGATACACAAGCGACAACGCGGTTGAAATAACGAAATATTTCGGCGGAAACATGACCGCGAAAATAGAGGAAAGAGTTCCCACCTTAACGGCAACCTCTTCCGACGCGTATTTCGAGTTTATAAACCCATTGGTGTTCTCGCAGTTCGGTTTAGGTTACGAAATCCCGTTGACTTCGGACGGTAGAAAACAAAGCGCGACGTCTTTAACCATAACTTTAACCGATTATTTTGACGCGGATAATAAATACGAAATCGAAATAAGCGGCAGAAACGGCAGATACTTCGCCGCCGTGAACGGCGAAAGCTATTCGCTCGACAGCGACTGGAACGGCGCGAAAGTTCCGATAAAGATAAGCGGCGGAGTTCTGCTTATCGGCACGAGAAACATAGAAGTCGTAAATAAATTCGCGGGAGATCTGTGCTTCATGTCGATTAAATTCGACGGCGTTTCGAGCGGATTTAAGGTTAAAGTAAGCGAAATCTGCAATCAGTCGCTTACAACCGTGAGCGCGGCGTCTACAAAGGTAAGCGACGGCGCGGCTCCGTACGTATATGCAAGTCTGCCCGACGAAGTAGGTTCGCTCGGACAAGAAATAATAGTAGGCAAACCTTACGCCGCCGACGTTTTATCGCCTTCGTCTTATGAAAAACTCTCCGTAACCGTTTTGAAAAGCGGCGCTGACGGCGACGCTCCCGCAAAGGACGTAAACGGAAGAGAACTCAGCGGAATCACCGATTTCGAAAGCGAAATCAAGCTTATTTTAAGCGATTACGGCGAATATACCATAATTTACAATTATACGGACGGAAGGGGCAACGGAAGAGGCACGAGCTTGTTGTACCGAGTCGTTACGGTCGTCGATATCGAATCTCCCGTACTTAATCTCGAAAACGAGGGCAAGACGGTGAACGTAAAAGTCGGAGAAACTTTCAAACCGAAGTTTACCGCTACGGATAACTTCACCGCGGACGAATATCTTCTCGTATATTATATCGTTAAAGATTCCAACGAAAACTTCGTTACGGTCACCACTTCCGATATAACGATTACCAAAGCGGGCAGATATACCGTTATCGTATACGTCGTTGACGAGGCGTATAATAGCGTCGTCAAGAGTTATTACGTCAACGTGAAATAAGGAGGACTTATGAGAAAAATTGCCATATTGTTATGTTTGATAATGTCTCTTCTGACGGTGTTCGTATCGTGCGGAGGCGGCGACGATTCTACAAACAGCGCGACGCCCGCGGAGAGCGAACAGCCCGTTAAACCCGATTCGGGGGATAGCGGAAACAAGGGAGATAACGACAACGTAATCGAGTATTCGGGCGAACTCGCCGTGAATACCGCTTCGCTTAAACAGTTTAAAAAGGTATACAACGAAAATCACAGTTTCTCGTACAAAACTACGGGAACGTATATGGTGAGAAACGGCAAGACTTCGTATAAAGTCGTAGTCCCCGAGGTTGAAACTCAGTCCGTTTCCTATGCGAAGAGCGAACTTTCGAGATTTTTCAAGGAAGCGACGGGCGTAGACCTTAAATTCGTGACGGATAAAGGACTTACCCATAACGATACCAACCGTTATATCTCGCTCGGCGACACTTCGCTTTATAAAAGCCTTAACAGAAACGACGATATAGCCGCCCTTAAAAAGGACGGAACGAAAATCTTCAC
>CAKQKW010000038.1:0-6716 GCA_934249325.1 uncultured Clostridia bacterium | reverse complement strand
TCCTTCCATATGGTTCAGGCGATCTGGGCGGCTCTCGAAGGCGCGGAGACGATGAAAAGCATTAAGGCGGAATATTCAAAAACTCCCGTCGAAGTCGTAACGGGCTTTAAGAACGGCGAATATTTCTTCGGAGATAAAAACATTCCTATGCCGACAACCGAAAAGGTAGTTTTAAGCGACGAAACCGGCTATAAGATGTACGACATGGCGTCGAGATACTATGCGCTTGCGTTTATGCAGCTCGCAAACGATAACGACTGGTTCCATTCCGAAACCAAATCGGACACGAGCGCGGATAAGGTTCAGACGACTTTTATCGCGACCAACCCCAACGAAAGAGCCGCGATGTATATCGACGGTACTTATTGGTATCACGAAGCTAAGCTTTACAACAAAGGTTCGGCGTTCACTCAGTGGAAAAGAGCGAGCGGCGGAAAAGAACGTAAACTCAGTTATATGTGCCTGCCCACTCAGCTTAACGGTTCGGTAGCGGAAGGCGCGGGCAAAAAGAACACGATGCTTAATGTCGGTTCGTCCTTTATGTTCGTAAATAACCGCGTATCCGAAAACGCAGGCAAGAAGAAAGCCGTTACCGACTTCCTTAAATTCCTTTATTCTAAATCGGAGCTTGCGGCGTTCACCGAATTCCTCGGTATGAACATTCCCATAAACTACGATTACGACGAAACCAAACTCGGCGATTATTACTACACGAGCTTCAAGAAAATCAGAAGCGAAGCAGACGTCGTAACGACCGCTTCGAGCAATCCTGTTCAATATAAAAATCTTTCCAACTTCCTTCTCGGCTTCGGCGGCGCGCTTAACTACTACAATTATAACGGACAAGTTATGATGGAAGGATACCTTCAGGCGTTCAGAAACGGAAGAACCGCAAAGGATGTCTACACGGGTTCGACGCTCAGCGAAGCAACCTGGAAAACAATGCTGGAAAACGCAAAGAAATAAAATAATTAAAACAAAATAATGCCGATCGGCGGATAATTTTCTGCCTGGCGGCATTCACGGTCATAGGCGATTGCCTTTAAAAGCAATCGCCTGTGGCAAAGCATTTTCAGAGGTGTTTTTTTATGACGTTCGGAAAAACGGGTAAAAGAATAATAATCGAGAACAAGCGGAGAGCGGTCTTTTCGCTTTTAATGCTTGCGATCCCTATCGCGCATTTCCTGGTTTTTTACCTGTATATAAATTTAAGCTCGTTCGCTTTGGCGTTCAAAAAATATGAAATCATCAGCGGCGTGGGAATGGTAACCAGCTTTGCCAAGTTTGAAAACTTCAAAAACGCGCTCGGTCAGCTGTTCAGCGTAAACGGCTGGAGTATGATTAAAAATTCGCTGATTTTCGAAGCGGTAAATTTGTTTTTCGTTACGCCGCTCACGCTCATTTTTTCTTTTTATATCTATAAAAAGTATGCTATGAGCAAGTTTTTCAAGGTTATGCTGTTTATGCCGTATATCCTCTCGGAAATAATAGTGGCAACCCTTTACAAATGTATGTTGAACGACGTTTTTCCTCAGATTATGAGGGATTGGTTTCACGTTGCGGATCCCACGAAGTATCAGCTTCTGGAAGGATCTACGCAGATGGGAGCGACGATCGTTTTCAATATTATGATGTGGTTCGGAATAAACAGCCTTATTTATTCGAGCTCTATGGAGGACGTAAACATTTCTATGTCCGAAGCGGCGCAGCTTGACGGCGCGAACGTGGCTCAGGAATTTATATACGTCACGATACCTACGATTTTCCCGACGATAGTAACGCTTTTCACAGTTGCTCTGGCGGCGATGTTTACAGACCAGTTCAGATTGTTTTCGTTGTTTAAATACAACGAAGTCGACAGGATTGAAAATATCGGTCACTTCCTGTATATGGAAGCGAGCAGAGTAGGCAAAACCAATAGCGGAAGTACCACAAACAATACGTACGGCTCGTTATCGGCGATGGGGCTTTTGCTCTCGTTCGTCGTAATTCCCGTAACGCTCGTCACGAGACATCTTTTGAACAAATACGGACCGAGGGCGGATTGATATGAAAAGAAAAGCAGAAAAAAACACGGTTACGACCGTTATATTGGCGATTGTTTTCGCGGTTCTTATATTCTATTCTCTGTTCGTTATACTTACTTTGTTATGGGGAGTGATGATCTCGCTCAGAAATATCGAGGACATTAACGGATCGTGGGATTTTCTTAACCCCGTAAAAGACGTTTTGAAATTTCCCGATCTCGATTCTACCCACGTGTATGAGGAAATAATTTACCACAGCCGCAGAGAGTTCTTTCAGTTATTCAATTACAGACAGGTAATAGAAGCGTTTAAATATAAAAAATCCACCTTTTTCTACGTAAACGGCAGATCGGACGCAGTCGCTCACTATCAGAAAGTATGGTTCGGAGGCTCGGCGAACGGAGTGAACCAGGCTACGTTTATCGATATTTTAATAAACACTCTTTTATATACCGTCGGCGGCGCGGCTATAATGTGTTTTATGCCTGCTATAACGGCTTATATAACCGCAAAATACGATTACGTCTGGTGCAGAGTTTTGCATATGATAAATATCGTTATAATGTGCATACCCGTCGTAGGAAGATATCCCACAGAACTTACGTTTTTAAGAAACAGCGGACTTTATGATAATATACTCGGTAACTACGTGCAGAAAATGACGGGTTCCGGAACGTATTACCTCGTGTATTACGCGTTTTTCAAAGGACTTTCCAATGTGTACAGGGACGCGGCCTCTATAGACGGAGCGTCGGAGTTTATGATAACTTTCAGAATCTATTTCCCGCTTGCGCAGAAAATGATTCTCACGGTATTTCTCATTCAGTTCGTAAACCTGTGGAACGACTATCAGACTTTGTATCTGTACCTTCCGTCTTATCCTACGTTTGCGTACATGGTATACTATCAGGTAATCGAAGCACAGGGAGAAACAACATTCCAGCGATTGAATATGAAAACGGCGGCATGTATGTTCCTCGCCGTTCCGGTTCTCATATTGTTCATTATATTCAAAGATAGGCTGATGGGCAGCATATCGCTCGGCGGTATCAAAGAATAAGGAGGAAAAATGGTTAAAACAAAAAAGACGAAAATTTTATCGGTTTTGGTTCTGGGCGTGATCGCGTCGCTCGCGATAATGCTTTTATCGGGACTTAAAAATTCCGACGGCGTTTACGCCGCCGAAGTTTCGGTTGACGGAATAAGAACCGAATACTTATATAAAGACACGGTGAACGTTCCCAAAACGGCAACCGTGACAATCGACGGGGAAAGCTACGAATCCGATTCGTATTACGTCGTTCTGCCGGACGGCAACCGCGTTTTGTCGTCGAAGCTTACGCTGGACGTTTGCGGAAATTATTCGATCGTTTACGAAAAAACGGTTGACGGCAAACGTTATAGCGCGGCTAAGACTTTTTCCGTAAAGAAAAAGGTTTTCGAGCTGGCTTCGGGCAGCGAAAGCATGGAATACGGAACGCTCAACAATCAGTTTGTTGCGGTCGGAAATCCCGAAGGACTTAAAATAGGCTTGGCGGAAGGCGACGTTTTCGCTCTCAATAAGCCGTTTAACATTTACGAAAACAATCTTAAAGATCTCATTTCGTTCAACTGCATGCAAACCGAACCCGTGCTTTGCAATTTCATCACGTTAAGACTTACCGACTGTTACGACCCGTCGGTATATCTCGACATAACCTATAAACGCGGCGAGAGATATTATTCCACGAACATCGTTGCGGGAACTTGCGGCGGCAAAACGGTTGGGCTTGTTCAGAACGAACAGGGCAACGTCAAAGTGGGCGGCAAGTCTTTCGAAATAGGCAAGGAAGGTACGACCGTATACGGAAACAATCCGGACAACGGCAACTATTCCAACCTCAGTTATTATCTCGACACGACGGATAAAAACAAAATCAAGATTTACGTCCGCGTAGGCGACGGAACGTCGAACGCGCTCGTTTCGGAACTTAACAATGACAAGGCTTATCAGTATTCGTTCAAAGGGTTCACCGACGGAAACGTATTTTTGTCTCTTCGCGTTCAGTCGCTCGTAGGCGTGAGCGAAGCTCCGATAGAAATCGCGAAATTCGGCGGACTTTCGGGCAAAAGCTTTTTGACGACCGAGTATTATAAGGACGATTTAAGCCCGATTTTCCTTCCTGACGACTTTGAAAAAGAATATAAAATAGCGGTCGGAAAGGAAGTTATCGTTCCCGAAGTCAACGTTAAGGACGATTACGGCATAAGAGGACTTGCGGACTATGCCGTCACTTACGAAAAAAACACCGCGGGCGCAAGCAACGTAACCGTTAAAAACGGAAAATTCGTTCCGAATAAAAAGGGCGCGTATACGATAGATTATTTCGCTTACGACGTTTACGGCAACAGAAGCGAACTTTCGCTTAACCTTTACGCCGTTGAGGCGGAGAACGGAATTACCGCCGATCGTAAGCTCAGCGCGGATGTTTCCGCGGGCGAAAGATACAAGCTTTCGGATATAGTAAAAATAAAATCGCTTAACGAAAATATCCTCGACATCGCCGTGACGATAAAAACGCCGGGCGGAGAAACGATCGAAGCGGAAAGTTTCGCGCAGGTTTACGTTTTCGACGAAGTCGGAACGTATTCGATAAATTATTCTTATTCGGATATGTTCTACGGCGGAGAAATAACGGCGGACGTGAACGTTGTGCCGAATAACCTTCCGAAATTCGAAAACGACAAGTTATATACCAACAAATACTATATTAAAAACGCCGAATATTCGCTTTTAAACGTTAAGGCGTGGAATTATACGGCAAGCGGAAGCGAAGTCGTTAATACGAAAACTTATGTTTCTTACGACGGCGGGGAATACGCCGAAATAAACCCGAAAGAATTTATCGTTACGGGTAATTCGACCGTTAAATTTAAAACCGCGTGCGCCGATAACGAAAACGTTTATATCGAAAGCGATTTAAGACAAATCGTAGACGCGGGTTACGGTAACGAAAACGCGGTTGAAATAACGAAATACTTCGGCGGAAATATGAATACGGAAATTGAGGACAGAGTTCCCGCCTTAACGGCAGCTTCTTCCGACGCGCATTTCGAATTTATAAACCCGTTGGTGTTCTCTCAGTTCGGTCTCGGTTTCGAAATTCCGCTGACCTCGGACGGAAGAAAACAGAGCGCAACGTCTATGACGATAACTTTAACCGATTATTTCGATGAAGATAATAAATACGAAATCGAAATAAGCGGAAGAAACGGAAGATTTGTCGCGACCGTAAACGGCGAAAGTTATTCGCTCGACAGCGACTGGAACGGCGTAAAAGTGCCGATTAAGATGAGCGGCGGAATACTTCTCATCGGAACGAGAAATATCGAAACCGTAAATAAATTCACGGGCGATCTGTGCTTTATGTCGGTGAAATTCGACGGCGTTTCGAGCGGATTTAAGGTTAAAGTAAGCGAAATCTGCAATCAGTCGCTTACAACCGTAAGCACGACTTCGACTAAGGTCAGCGACGGTGCCGCTCCTTACGTATATGCGAAATTACCCGACGAAGTAGGTTCGCTCGGACAGGAAATAATCATAGGCAAACCTTATGCCGCCGATGTTTTATCGCCTTCGTCTTATGAAAAACTTTCCGTAACCGTTTTAAAGAGCGGAGCTTACGGCGACGAAACGGCAAAGGATATAAACGGCAGAGAGCTTAGAGGAATTACCGATTTCGAAACCGAAATCAAGCTTATTTTAAGCGATTACGGCGAGTATACCATAATTTACAACTATACGGACGGCAGAGGCAACGGAAAAGGTACGAGTTTGTTATATCGAATCGTAACGGTCGTCGATATCGAAGCTCCCGTGCTTAATCTTGAAAACGAGGGCAAGACGGTGAACGTAAGGGTCGGCGAGACTTTCAAACCGAAATTCACCGTAACGGATAACTTTACGGCAGGCGAAGATCTTCTCGTATATTATATCGTTAAAGATTCCAACGAAAACTTCGTTTCGGTCTCCACGTCCGATATAACGATTACCAAAGCGGGTAAATACACCGTTATCGTTTACGTCGTGGACGAGGCGTATAACAGCGTTGTCAAGAGTTATTACGTCAACGTGAAATAAGGAGGGCTTATGAGAAAAATCGCAATATTGCTTTGTTTATTGATGTCTCTTTTAACGGTGTTCGCTTCCTGCGGCGCGGGCGGAGATTCCGTAAGCGCGCCGACCGAAAGCGATCAGCCGCTTAACCCGGGTTCGGACGACGTTATCGAATATTCGGGCGAGCTTGCCGTCAATAACTCTGCGCTTAAAGAGTTCACGAAAGTTTATAACGAAAACCACGTATTCTCGTATAAAACGACGGGAACGTATATGGTTAAAAACGGCAAAACTTCTTATAAGGTAGTAGTTCCCGAAGTCGAAACGGAGGCAGTGTCTTACGCAAAAAGCGAACTTTCGAGATTTTTCAAGGAAGCGACGGGCATAGACCTCAGATTCGTTAAAGATACGGGGCTTACGCATAACGATACGAATCGTTACATTTCGCTCGGCGACACTTCGCTTTATAAAAGCCTTAACAGAAACGATAATATAGCCGCTCTTAAAAAGGACGGGACGAAAATCTTCACGAAAGATAAAACCGTGTATATCATCGGCGGAAAGGAAGGGGGCGTTTTAAACGGCGTTTACGA
>CAKQKW010000037.1:0-7912 GCA_934249325.1 uncultured Clostridia bacterium | reverse complement strand
AGCGCTTGAATGGCATTCAAGAGGTCGCCGGTTCGACCCCGACTATCTCCACCACGAAAAAAGGACAGCAGATTGCTGTCCTTTTTTCGTGGTGAGTGATAGCGCGGGACGCGACAATTTATTGTCGTCGACCGTCAATTTGCTTTAGCAAATTTTTGCCGAGGGGCTCCCACTTGCGGGAAACGGCAATCTATCTCCGCATTTTGCTGTCCTTTTTTCGTGGTGAGTGATAGCACGGGACGCGACAATTTATTGTCGTCGACCGTCAATTTGCCTTGGCAAATTCTTGCCGAGGGCTCCCTTTGGGAAACGGCAAATTATCTCCTTCTATGGGTGTACTTTTTTACTGTATTATTTATCGTTTTGTTACTAAAACTTGTTACTATTTTTTTAAGATTTATACATAATAAACAAACTCTAAAATTACAACAAAAAAACCTAAGGAAATTCACTTCCGAAAAGTGCATTTAAATGCACAAATTTTTATCCTCGGAATATTTTTATAAAATACTTGACAAATAATATCCTTTGGTATAAAATAAAGACAACAAGAGCGAATCTTAACGGTTTGCTTCAGTTTTGTATTATTTATAAAAAAATAACCGTCACAGTCGCAAACTTTGGGCGGTTATTTTTTTATGGTTATGTAAATTCTTGTCTTAGTTACTTTAAAGGATAAAATCTTATCCTTTTCTAAAAGCATACACAGATAAAGTATTACTTTTAAATCCATAAAGACCACTTCCTTATGCCAGACAAGAATAATACGAACCATGGTCTAACGGCGTATTTTTGACTAATACTTCGTTCTGCTCGCGGCTTATACATCAAGTATTAACCCGCTCGCACGCCTTGTCTTAGTCTAAAAATACGCCGTTAGACTTGCTCGCAACCAAAACGCCGATATTTCCGATGGTTTTTGGTAAAGGCGAGTGCAGATGTACTGAACGTACTTCAAGAGAGCATTTGCCGAAAAGCACGGAAATAGCGGTGCTTTGGCAAGGTTCGTATTATTCTTGTCTGGCATAGCAAACCGCCTTCGATCCTCTCTTGTTGCAAAATAGATTATATCACTTTCGACAGATTTTAACAAATAAAAATGTCGTTGTCGGAAACGATTATTTAGAACTTCCGCTTGCGGAAAACGGTAATCTTTTTCTACTAAAACAAGAGATAATTTAAAAAAAAATTGACTTTTTAAAAAATTTTTTACATTTTTTGTAAAAATGGCTTCATTTTATTTGATTATCGGGAAACTTTGTGCTATATTTTTCTCGAAATTTTTACTAAGGAGTTATTTGTCGTTGACCATTGGAGAATTGAATTACTTACGCTCAATTCTCTGTGGCTATTCTTGAAAAGAATATGCTATGAAAAAGGAATACGAAAAACCTGCGTTAAATATTATCACTTTACCCGTCGTTTTAACAGCAAGCGGAGATTTTAAATTAGGCGAAGACAATATTTACGAAGGCGAACAACCCGACAGATGGTAACAAAAAACGAAAACTATTTTCTCGCGATAAGCAACCGTCCTTACGCTCGTTCGTCCTATCCCCTGTCGGCTTGACCTCCATTTCATTTCGCCTACGCGGCGTACTTGCCTCTTTTGTCTCTTCGCAACATTTTCACCGTTTCGTCGGGAGAACATACCCCAACGAGGAAAACAATCGAATGTTTTTTTCTACAATAAAAAAACTGCATTTCTATCTTTTTCGGTAGATTTGCAGTCTTTACTTTTTTTGGCGTTTTTTACAGCCCCTTATTTTTAACAATTATATCCGCTATTCGGTTGATTTTATTTTTACTCGACTATCCACTTTATTTCCATCGGTTTAAGTTCGATAATCGACTTATTGCCCGACTTATCGTAAAATTCCGTAACTTGCTTTTCATTGCTGTTGTTGACTATCGCGTACTTGCCGCTCGCTTCGTAATAGTTACATTCCGTGTTTACGTTGGTCGAATAGCAAACGTTCAAATCTTTGTTCGCCGCCCAACACATCGCCTTATATAACAGTCTCGAATTTTCAAAACTGTACGGTATACCCGTAATATAGAAACTTCTGCCCTTGCCGTATTCGTTGACCGCCATTTTGACTTCGCCCACGTTTACGTTGCGTTTGAACCTGTCGGAGAAAGCAATATCGAGAACTTTCGTTCCGTCAAGAGCGTAGATATTCTTTTTGTCCTCGCCGTAGTCAAACGATTTTACGCCGTCGGTCAGTTCGTGTTTAACCTTTTGAATATTGTATTTATCGTTGGAAAGCGTATAGCCGACTTCTTCGTCGACGCCTAAAACGTCCGCGAGTTGGAAATATCTGCCGTTTGCTTCACACGCCGTCGGTTCGCCTATTCCTATGAAGCCGCCGCCGTTATATACGTATTTTCTTACAGCCGCCTGCAACTTCTCGTCGAGCCATTCCTTACCGCCCGAGAACGCCGTGTACGCGTCGCCCGCGTTGATAAGTACGTCTATATGTTGATTAACGCCGTTTTTCACCTCGTCAAAAGTTAAAAATTCGATATCCACGGGAAGTCCCGAAATCGCCTCTAATATCCCCTGATATGAATAAATCTGCTGATACCAGAGTTCGTGAGCGACCATATGACTCATCCAACTTCTCTTTTTACCCCACGCGTTCAATAGTCCGACTTTCAACCTGCAATAAGGCTTTTTATTGTCGATCGCGTCGTAAATCGTCCTGAATTCGTCGGCAATTTCCGCAACTCTGTCAACGAATTTAGGAAACTTAGCCGCAAGCGACAAATAACCGCCGAAGCCCATTCTGTCGATAGGCTTACGCATAATCGCCCTTCTTGCGGTTAGCCAATTCTTGTTAAGTTCGGCGACCGCTCCTTCTTCGTTGCCGTCAAAGAAGGTGTCGGGGAAGAAATACGGCAAAAATCTACCTTCGTGATATCTGACGTCGGGAATTTCGGACAACATTCTTACGGTGACGCCGCCGCCGACAGACCCTACCACCGCGTCGAGATTCATATCTTTGAAATGCTCGCCATAAGGCTCGCTGCCTATCCAGTCGTCGCCTAAGAACATCATCGCTTCCTTGCCGTGTTTATGGCAGATTTCGACGAGTTCGCCGATAATTTTGCTTACGAACCTCTCTACGAAGTCCATATATTTCAGAAACTTTTTCGTCGGATTTCTGAAACAGTTATTATAATAACCGCTGTCCACGAAGTCCTCCGCAACGAGTTTTATACCGCTTTCTTTCTCGAACTCCTCCATCAAAACGGGGTTTGCGGTCTGCGCGTAGCCGAACCACTCGACCTGCCTTTCCTTTCCGAAATCGTTGAAAATAAGAGTAAACTGATAGAGGAAGGTCGTAAATCTCACCACGCTCGTGTCGGGGTTTTCATCGCACCACTTTTCCATATGCCTTTTAACGTATTCTCTCGTTTCGGGGAACGCAGGGTCGTAAGTGAGTTGTTTTTCGCAAGTCCACTCGTTCGTGAGATAGTTATAAATCTGCACGGGGTGCCAAGTCACTCTCGCGAGGAAAGTCACCGTATATTCGTGAAAAGGAATTGCGTTTTCAACCGTAACAAGTCCGCTAATCGTGTTATAGCCCCACTTCTCGTGTTTAATGCCCGTCGTTCTGTCGTAGACTTCCCAAAGGTCGATATAGGAATAATCGGGGTCGAACTCGTCTTTTAAAAACCCTTTCATTATCTCGATTTCGAGCGTATTGCCCGTCGCCAGATTGCGATTTGAAAGCAGGAAAATTCGCTGAGCCTCTTCGGGATGCTGTCTCGCCCACTCGTTATCGCCCCTCACGACGAAATAAGTGTTGTACACTTTTCCGAACTGTCCGGGATTTTCGGGAAGTCTCGTTCCGTCGCAATCTCTCACGGCGTCCGCGCCCCATTTTTCCGCTATAATCTTGGTCCCCTCTACGAAACTTTCATCCGTAGGAATGGTAAATCTGCCCTTAGTTTTCATATCTCGCACCTCATTGAAACGCTTCGTATCGTAAACGCTACCAAATAAAAACGACGCTTACGTCGCTAAGTCGATTATAGCATTTTCGCGTTGTTTCTTCAAGCGTTTATTTCTTCTTTTTTGTTATTTATTTGCGTTATTTTGGATTTAAATAAAAAAAGGACTGCCGCGCTCATTTACGCCACAGCCCGTGATATTTTTTATTTAGTTTTGAATATTTCTGTCAAGTTTATAAAATTACTTGAAAATTGCACCTCCGAAAATTAAACTTATGTTTGATTTTCCGATTTAGATCTGCATCGGCGTACTCCTTTTACAATTTTTTCGATTGAGATATACATGAGATCTTACGTTTCATACATTATACCTCCTCATTTGTATGCCAAGTTCGGCATAATCGAAATAAATTAGTACATCGGCCTGCTCCTCGCTTTTTTTCGGCGACCTCTTTTCATTCGGGGTACTGCCCCATTTCTTTTACTCTCTCGGGCTTCGCCCGCCTGTCGCCTTTCGCTTTCTTCGCCTATATTATAAACCGTAATCGTCGGTTTGTCAATACCGATTTTAAAAATTTTGTATTGTGAAATTTTCGTATTCCCTATTGACAAAACAAAAGAACCGCGTTACAATGTAGGTTTACGAAATACAACCAACGTCTCTATATGCGAGGTCTGCGGGAAAAGGTCGTACGGCGTAACCGATACGATTTTATACCCGTTGTCAATGAAAGTCTTTACGTCTTCTTTTAAAGCCTTAGGTCCGCAAGATAAATACACGACTTCCTTAGGAGAAAAATTCGTAATGGTAAGAACGGTCTTTTCACCGAGTCCGCTACGCGGCGGATCAACGAAAAACACCGAATTTTCTACGTTCTTTATTTCCGCAAGTTTCCTGCCGACGTCGCCGCATAAATACGAAATGTCCCCCGATAAGTCGTTTATCGCCCCTATTTTCTTGGCATCGCGAACTGCCGACGGCGCAATTTCTATGCTTATGACTTTCTTTCCGCTCCTTGAAAAAAGCGCGGTAGTTATACCTATTCCGCTGAAACAATCGACTACGTTTTTCGCCTCGGATCCGCTTATAATCTCCAAAACGTCCGAGTAAATCCGCTCAGCCATACGCTCGTTGACCTGAAAAAACGAGTCGGGAGAAAGTCCGAATTTTATCCCGAGCATCTCGCCGTTTAAACGTTCTTCACCCGCAACAAGCCTTATTTTACCTGTAAGAACGCCCGACCCCGCCGTTTTGTTTTCGCAAGTGTAAAGCGATACTTCGTCGAATTTCTCGCAGAGTTTTTCGTACAGCCCGTCCGTTCCCGATAACCTGCCGCCGTTTACGACGAGGGTCAGCATAAGACTACCTTCGAGATAACGAAGAAGGGCGAACCTCAGAAGCCCTTTACCCGTTCTCGGGTTATACGCGTGAAAACTATGCTCTCTCGCCCACCCGAGAATAATCTTCGAGGCGACCGGAAACCATTCGCCGTGAAGAAGGCATTTCGGGGCGGGTATCACGGTACGGGTCACGTCGTCGAAAAAGCCGAGTATCAGTTTCCTGTTTTCCTCCGCGAAAGCGAGATGAGCCTTGTTTCTGTACGCAAACTCGCCGAGCGAAACTACGTCGGCAGTTTTCATATAATATGGCTCGACAGCCTCTTTCACGACGTTTTTCTTCAATTTCAGTTGCTCGTCGTAGTTTAAATGCAAAAACGCGCAGTTGCCGCAGGACAGGAAATTTTTGCATTTAACCTCTCTTCTGCAAGGCGACGGAGTCTCCGTACTTACGAAATCGGCGTAGCAGGTATTGCCCTTTTTACGCCTTACCGAAACGCGTTCTTTCTCCCCGACGATTGCTCCGCCGACGATAAATTCCGCCGAATCGCTCTTTACAACGCCCTTGAAATTCTCGTCGTAAGACGACGGAGTCAGGATATATTCGCCGTCGGCGACGCATTTTATCTGCTCTTTAACTCTTCCGCCGACTGTTTTTTTAGCGGCGTTTCGGGTTTTCATAGCCTTTACGCCATCCTCGGAAAGCCCTTTTCTGTTGTAAAAATAGTTCTTCGCCTTGCTTTTCGCCCCGTCTTTTTCTTTGTCCGCAAAAAACTTCGGCTTATTGCTCTTTTGTTTCATACTCTGTCTCGTTTTGTTCGTTTTCGTCAATTATACTACATTTTTTAAAATAAAGCAACGACGGAGAGATTAAAAATTTCTTTACATAATATATAATTTATGTTAAAATCGAACTATGAGATTAGATAAATATTTTTCCTCGCAAAAAATACTTTCGAGAAGCGAATGCGGCGAATATTTAAAAAAGGGACGAATAGCCGTGAACGGCGAAATCGTTAAAAAAGGCGATTTGAAAATCGACCCCGAAAAGGACGAAATAACGCTCGATAAAAAGCCGATTAAATACGAAAAGTACGTCTATATACTCTTAAACAAGCCGTTCGGCGTTGTGAGCGCGACAGAGGACGGACGGGATAAAACGGTAATCGACCTGCTCCCCGATAGTTTACAAAAACGCAACTTATTCCCTTGCGGCAGACTCGATAAAGACACGGTAGGACTTGTCGTTATTACGGACGACGGCGAGTCCGCCCACGCGGCGTTATCGCCAAAAAGACACGTCGAAAAGGAATACTATTTCGAAACAGCGGACGAATACGACGAAGAGGACAGAAAAGCGATAGAGGGCGGACTTACTCTTCGGGACGGATATGCGACGAAGCCGTGCAAGATTGAAAGAAAGAGCGAAAAAAGCGGAGTAATTACGTTGACGGAAGGAAAATACCACGAAATTAAGAGGCTTTTCGGGGCGAGGGGTAACAAAATAACTTATTTGCGGCGAGACAGTTTCGGAGGAATACGGGCTGACAACCTTGCCCTCGGCGAATGGCGGTATATGACTGACGAAGAGACTAAGATTTTTGTATCGAACAGGTAAAAAGAATAAATTTCGGCAGTCTACGCATAATGATACGGGAGGAAAAAATATGAAGATAGCAAATATCATAGCCTACGTACTCGTTATTTTAGGCGCGGTAAATTGGGGATTATACGGAATATTCAACTTTAATCTCGTATCCCTGATTTTCGGCGGAGCGAGAGCGATGGGAGCGATAATCGTTTATTCGGTAATCGCGCTTGCGTCGATCTGGCTTATCATATCCCCGTGCATAACGAACGGAAAACTTGCGCTTACGAACGGAGAAACGTATTAAACCGTTCTAAAAGCAAAAAAGAGATAAAAACCTTCGGAAAGGCGTAAAAGCAATCGGGGGTTTTTATTTTTGCCGTAATTTTATTTTTAAAAAAGCGAGAAAACCTTAGCAAAACTCTTTACAAAATGAAAAATATTTGATATTATTGATAAGCAAGTTTACGGGGACGTAGCTCAGATGGTTAGAGCGCTACCTTGACATGGTAGAGGTCATAGGTTCGAGCCCTACCGCCCCCACCACATAGAAAAAGGACAACCAAATCGGTTGTTCTTTTTCTATGTGGTGAGGGCGTAAAGGGCGAGTACGCGGCATAAACATCACCTTATTGTTTTTTTCAAAACTTAAAATGCCGTCGGTCGTCAATTTGCTTTAGCAAATTCTTGCCGTGGGACTCCCGCTTGCGGGAAACGGCAAAGCCTCTACCGCCCCACACTTTCATTCTGTGCAATTCTGCGTGTCTTTTCTTATTGGTGGGGCGTAAAGGGCGAAGCCGATAAAAACCCCAAGCGAACCCGCCTCTAAGCCGTCTTTTTAACGTTTTGCGGCAAATTCTCGCTTGAAGTACAGCAAGTACGTCTGCGTTCGCCTTTACCACAAATCATTTAAAAATACGGCTTAGAGGTTACCCTATATATTAAACGGTCGATACCGCAAATTTTCAGGCGTAGATTACGTTTAAGTCGCGGCGTTTCCGCGGGTTAGTATACAAATACAAGCCG
>CAKQKW010000036.1:0-8062 GCA_934249325.1 uncultured Clostridia bacterium | reverse complement strand
ATGCTTCTGTAGTTAAATGGATATAATAAACCCCTCCTAAGGGTTAGTTATGGGTTCGATTCCCGTCAGGAGTACCAAAAAACACCGAATGCAAAATTGCATTCGGTGTTTTTTGGTATTCTTTCTCGTGAATCGCCCTCGGTTCGTCAATACGGCAAAGCCGTATTCTTGCCGAGGGACTCCCGCTTGCGGGAAACGGCAAATTCCCGCACATATCAACAAAAACAATCATTGGAATTTTGCATTCGGCGTTTTTTGGTATTCTTTCTCGTGAATCCGTCCTCGGTTCGTCAATATGGCTTGCCATATTCTTGCCGAGGGACTCCCGCTTGCGGGAAACGGCAAATTCCCGTCAAAAAACGACTTGCAGTCATTTTTCGAGATATCGTTCTACGCGAAAACTAACTTTTCTTGCGTATCGGGAATAAAATGTCTGTAAACTTCAAGTGTTACAGTCAAATCGCTGTGTCCCATATATTTGCTTACGGTCTGAATAGGGACGAGTATAATATAAAATTTGATGATATCGGAAATTCTTGCCTTTACAAAGATAATATGTTAAAATGAGAGCGTGGAAAATTTCCGGCAATATGATTATATCGCCTAAAAGTAAGCGTACAATGGCGACGGCTCTTGCCGACGAAAGCCGTTCGTATGAATATATAAAAAGCGAGTATTTTTCGGCGGCGTTCGGTATTCACGGCAGCGAAGTTTACGATATTTTAAGCGACGTGTCGTCATGGAAAATTTACGACTATATGCGCGGCAATATCGAAACTAATTCGCCTGAGATGCGCGACGCGGCAGGCGCGATAAAGTTGAAAATAAAGGCGTATTCGGGAAGAGTTGCGGGAATGGAAAGAGAAAACAACGCGCCCGTTATAATGCGTCATCTCGCGCTCGTCGATAAATTATTCGGGATTCTCTCGCTCGTTACGGATATAATCGAAGAAAAAACGGGAAATAACGACGAGAGTAAAATAGATTTGATATTGCGGCAACTTCAGATAGATATATTCGTGTTCGAGCCTTTCTGCGATCAGCGGTTCAACGGCGGATATTTTTACACGCATATAGAAGAAATGGCGCACAGACAATAAACAGGAGGAGTGACATTATGAAATTTTTCGGAAACATCAAAAACGGAGCGGTTTTACAGCGGGACAAAGAAATCATTATAAACGGAGAGTCGGACGGAAACGAACTTATCTGCGTTTTAAAAGGCGGAAATTATTTCGAGCAAAGAGAAGTTTCGGCCGACGGAAACGGCAAGTTCGTCGTTGAATTTCCGCCCGTAAGCGATATTAAAAACAAATTTACGCTCGGACTGTACGGTAAAGCCGAGAAAATCGAAATTTCGGTCAGATTCGGCGACGTGTTTTTGACCCTCGGGCAGTCGAATATGTCTTACGGCGTCGGCGTGATGTACAACCGTAGCGAATTGATTGAAAAAGCCAAAAAATGCGATATTTCTTTCTTTAATATTTTTGAAGCGGACGTTAAAGAAAACGGGGAAATATTCCGCCCCGCAACGCCGCAGGAAGATTTTGCGAAAGAGTGGAAGTGGATAACTCCGCACGACGAAAATTTCGGCGAGACGTCTGCCGTAGCCGTTATCACGGCAATCGAACTGTTTGAAAAAACGGGCGCGCCGGTGGCAATGGTAAACACCGCGCTCGGCGGGGTTAGTATAGATACTTATATGCCGCGCGACGTCGCCGACGAGGACGAAAGAATAGTCGGATATTTGAAAAAGACAGGCAAATATATTCCGAAAGGCGGCGAGTACAACGTCTACGGCGGGATTAATTATACGCAACTCGGCGGAATTTACAACGAAAAGATACACCCCCTTAAAGATAATCGCTTTAAAGCCATGATGTGGTATCAGGGCGAAAACGCGATAGGCGGTTTCGAGGGCGCGGCTTATTTTGAAATAGCGTTGCGCAAGATAATAGAAACCTATCAGAAGATGTTCGGCAGAGACACCTATTTCGTCGCGGCTAACGTCGCGCTCGATTATTACGATTACGGCGAATACGGGTATAATTACATAAACGAGGCTATAGACAGGGCGGTTAAGGGGGAGTACGCCTGTTCGTTCCCCTCATACGACGCGTCAACCGAGTGGAAAGTGAACGACGGCGCGACCTATTATCATCCCATTCATCCCGTAAACAAAGATCTCATATCTCACAGATTCGCAAAGGCGATCTTATCGGAACTCTATGACAAAAAAGCGTGGATTCCGCCTTATATAAGCGACGTGAAAGTAGAGGACGGCAAGGTTCTCGCCTCGATTTATCCCGAAAAAAGTTTAAAGTACAAAAACGTTTACGGCTTTACGGTGGCAGGCGAGGACGGAAAGTTTGTAGAAGCGGAATGCAGGGTTATCGGCAAAGGACGTATCGAAGTCTTTTCGCCATACGTTAAAAATCCCGTAGAAATAACTTACGCGTTTTCGCCTTACAACTCGCGTTGTAATCTCATAACGTCCGACGGCGACGCCGTAAAAACTTATCGCAAACGTTTCGAGGACGTGTCGCAAAGGCTGTACCTTCCGCTCAACGCGTTCGGTAATTGTTCCGAGGCGTATTTCGACGAAAAGAATTTCGGCGCGGATTTAGGCTGTATCGGCAAGGCGGAGATTTTTAAAGACGGACAGATTACGAGAACTCGTTCGACCAAGAGGAAAATCGTCGGCAAAATCGGCGAGAGATGTTTAAAAGTCGAATATAATCCGACTAACGAAGGATATTACTTTTTCGGAGTATCGCCCGAGATCAACATTGCCGGCGCGAATCCGCACTTTGAAAGATTCGATTACCTTTCGGTCGAAATGAAGGTGGAAGGCGACGAGGAGATCGAGTTTTACGGCGCGCTCGTCAGAATCCGAGGCGGCGGGATAAGGCGGTTTGTCGGCGCCGAGCCGATTGTCGGGGCGAGCGGTGATTTCAAAGAGTACAGGCTTTCTTTAAAAACGTTCGTAACGCCCTCGCTGGCGCAATATCCTGCCTGCGAAGAAGAAAGAGAAAGCATTAACGAGTTCGAATTGTATTTCAGAAGCAAAACGAAAGGCGTTTTGTACATCAAAAGTATTCGTTTACACGATTAAGGAGAAATATAATGGATACGTTGAAAGTGATGAACGTAGTAAGTTTGATAATATAACAAATTAAAATAAGACGCCCGATACGTTGATTCGGGCATCTTATTTTTTTACTGTCACTTTTTTCGACGCGGCGTCATTTTGCGTCCTTTCGCGAACAACGCCTCGGTTTGTCGATACGGTTTAACGTATTTGCTTTATTACGAACACGCCCTTTATTACGAACACGCCTTTTATTACGAACGCACCCGAGTCGAGTTAAAAACGCCGTAAACTTAAAATTTTATCTCGATTTTGTCGTCCGCCTCGAAAATTATCTTGCTGTCGTAAAACGCCGTCAGCCCTTTTACCGCAACCTCGAAGTCCTTTATTGCCATCGTCTCCACGGCAGAGTGCATCGCAAGTTGCGCAAGTCCGACATCTACGCTCTTTATCGACACTTGCGACGAACTTATCGCGCCGAGAGTTCCGCCGCACGGCATGTCCGAACGCGAGTAGAAGTCCTGATATTTTACGCCTGCTTTATCGAAAATTTTCTTGATTATCGCCGAGGAAAACGCGTCCGTCGTGTAGTTCTGATTGGCGTGATGCTTTATAACTATTCCCTCGCCGAGTTTAACTCTGTTTGTCGGGTCTGAGTACTCGGGGTGGTTGGGGTGTACCGCGTGCGCGTTGTCGTCCGACACTAAAAACGACGAGGCGAGCATTTCGTCGAAGTCGTTTTCTTTTCCGAGAGCAGTCGCCACTCGTTTCAATACGTCGTACAAAAACTTCGAGCCTGCGCCCTGCTTCGTCTGACTTCCGACTTCTTCGTTGTCCGCGATATAACATACCGCTATTTCTTTCGGGTCGGAATTCGCAATCGCGACGAGCGACGAAAACGCGCTCGTCAAATTGTCGATTCTTGGCGAGCAGAGAAGTTCGTCCGAGAACCCCGCCTTGAAAGGTTCGGTCGCAGACACGATATATAAATCGTAATCGACGACTTTTCCGCCGTCTGCAAATTCTTCGAGTTCCTTTGCAAGCGACTTTTCCGCTTCCGCAAGTCCCGCGACGGGCGACATATCTACCTGCGGATTGAGTTTAACCCCATCGTTCACCGTTCTCGAAAAATGGATCGCGACGGACGGTATCACAAACTTGTGATTAGACGTGAAAACCCTCGCTATAAGTCGATTATCTTGCTCTATTATAACTCTTCCCGCTATGGTTAAGGGCGTGTCGAGCCAAGAGTAGAATATTCCGCCGCCGTATCTTTCCACGTTGAGTTTAACGTAGTTTTCGATTTTCATTTCGGGCGAACCTTTGATTTTAAAACACGGCGAATCGGCGTGGGAAGCGACAATGTTAAACGAGTTTACACCCCCGATTTTCAGCGCGATAACCGCCGAGCCGTTTCTCGTAACGTAGTATTTACCGCCCTTTTCGACTTTGAATTTTTCGGACTCTTTCAGTTCCGTAAAACCGTTCGCTTTGAGATATTCCGCGGCGTTCTCGCACGCGTGAAACGCCGTCTTAGAATTGTTTAAAAAATTTTCGAGTAAATTCATATTTCACCTCTGTTTTCAGTATCATTATATAGTATTCTTTCAAAACTGTAAAGCGAAGCGGAGGAAAAATGCGGGGAATAATCGAAATTAACCTTAAAATTTTGGAATACAATCTGAAATATTTTAAAAGTCGGTCGGGCGGGGAAGTAAAAATCGCCTGCGTTGTAAAGGCGAACGCTTACGGTCACGGACTGAAAGAGGTTGTCAAAGCGACGGAAAATCTCGCCGATTATTACGTTGTCGCAACGGTCGAAGAGGGGTTGGAAGTAAGAGGAATAACCGCAAAGCCGACTCTTCTTTTATGCTCTTTAAGTATCGAAGAAATCGCCGTCTGTATCGAAAATAAACTCGAAATGAGTATCGGCTCGATTGACGATGCCGAAAGAATAATATCCGTATCTGAAAATATGAACACGGGAGCATACGTTCATTTTTGCGTGGACACGGGAATGAACAGAATGGGCTTTAAAGACGAAAAGTCGCTCTATAAGTCGATTAACAGGGTAAAAAATTGTAGAACGGCGACGATAAAAGGCGTATACAGTCACTTTTTCGACGGAAAGAACGAAGAGGTAACGGGCAGACAGTTTGCGGAATTTACGAGACTTGCGAGTAACTTCGATAAGACGGTTATACGGCATATTTCGGCGACCGACGGTTTTTCTTATGAAAAATATCGGCTCGATATGTGCAGAATAGGCATCGGCTTGTACGGCTACGAAAGCGAAGAAGTCGAACCCTGTCTTGCGGTCAGGAGTTGCGTTGCGAGAGTTGCGGAGGTGAAAAAGGGCGAAACCGTCGGGTACGGGGGAAGATTCAAAGCGGAAAAAGACGAGATAATCGCAACTATTAGTATGGGTTACGGCGACGGACTTCCGAGAAGTTTTACGGGCGGCTTTATACTGATAGGCGGTAAAAAACGAAAGGTGGTAGGTAATATATGTATGGACTATTGTTTTGCAATCGTTGACCAAAGCGTAAAAACAGGCGACGAAGCGGTACTGATAGGGAAGCAGGGGACGAGGGTTCAGACAGCGGAAGAAATAGCCGAAAAATGCGGAACTATATCGTATGAAATACTCACGGGCTTAAAGCGATTTAAAAGAATATATAAAATGTAAAGAAGAAAATTCATTCAATAGGATTGAATATATTTTAAAAGTGTGTTACAATGTCGTGGACAGGGGTTATGTTATAGCCTTGAACGAAATGAGAGCAATTTTACGATAAAAACGAAGGAGAAAGGTATAATGGGAAAAGTGGCAAAAATTATATTTTTGTTGGCGTTGTTTATTTTGTCTTTGACTTTAAGTATAGCGTGTAAGAAAAAAGACAAGACGAGCGAGAGCGTAGGCGGGAGCGAAACTGCGTCAATTACGGAAAGTGTAAGCGGAACGCAAAGCGAAAGCAAGGGTAATTCGGGAAAAGAAAGCGAAAAAATTTCCGAAAGTAGTTCAGCGACTGAAAGTCTTGCCTCTTCCGAGACTGCGAAAGACTCGGAAAAGCAAAGCGAGACCGCTTCGGAAAGTACAATGACTTCCGAAAGTGAAACTGTTTCGGAGAGTAAAACAGAGAGCGAAACGGTTAGTGATAGCGAAGATACGGCAGATAGCGGTAATAGCAGTGAGAGCGGACAAGAAAGCGAAATCGTATATTCCGAGGGGTTGGCGTACGAATTAAATTCCGACGGCAATTCGTACACCGTTGTGGGTATAGGCTCGTTTAAAGGAACGGAACTTAAGATACCCAAAAAATATAACGAAAAACTCGTAAGAAGTATAGGATATCGTGCGTTCTATATGTGTAGCGAACTTACGAGTATAATAATTCCCGACGGCGTAACAAGTATAGGCGAATCTGCGTTCAGCGGTTGTAGAGAACTTACTAGTATAACTATACCCGATAGCGTAACAAGTATAGGGAACTATGCATTCTATATGTGTAGCGGACTTACGAGTGTGGTTATATCCGATAGCGTGACAGGTATAGGAGATCTGACGTTCTTTTGTTGTAGCGGCCTTATGAGCGTAAAGATAGGTAAAGGCGTGACAAGTATAGGAGATTCTGCGTTCAAGGGATGCAATAAGTTAGTTGAGGTTGTAAACAACAGCCGCTTAAATATTGTCAAAGGAAGCGAGGAATATGGTTATATCGGCTATTATGCATTAAACGTAAAGAAAGGCGGAACGTCAGACGTAGTTAACAAAGACGACTATTTATTCTATACAAACGAGAACGTTAATTATTTATTAGGATACGTTGGAAAAGATTCCGAATTGACTTTGCCGAGTGATTACAACGGGCAGAATTATGAAATCTACAATTATGCATTTAGCGATTGTCGCGGACTTACGAGTACAACTATACCCGATAGCGTAACGAGTATAGGGAACTATGCGTTTTATCAGTGTGGCAATCTTACGAGCATAGAGATAGGTAAAGGTGTGACAAGTATAGGGGAATATGCGTTCAATAGTTGTGGCGGACTTACGAGTGTAGTTATACCCGATAGCGTGACAAGTATAGGAGATTCTGCGTTCAGTGGTTGTAGAGAACTTACGGGTATAGCTTTATCCGATAACGTGACAAGTATAGGGAAATATGCGTTTAGTAGTTGTGGCGGACTTACGAGCATAACGATACCCGACAGCGTGATAAGTATAGGGGATCATGCGTTTAGCGGTTGCAGCGGACTCGCGAGCGTAACGATAGGCAACGGCGTGACTATCATAGGAGACGAGACATTTGCCGATAGCGGACTTACGAGTGTAATTATACCCGATAACGTGACATACATTGGAGAATCTTCGTTCAAGGGTTGCGACAGACTTGAAAGCGTAACGATAGGCAACGGGGTGTCAAGTATAGGGGATCATGCGTTTAGCGGTTGCAGCGAGCTTATTGACATTACAATACCGAACAGCATAACTAAGATAGGGTGGGTCGCGTTCGAGGGTTGTAGCAGTTTAAAATATAATGAAGATAAAAACATGTATTACTTGGGTAATAGCGTTAACCCATACGTTGTATTGATGAAAGCAAAAGACGCGTCCGATTTTTCTTATACAATCAATGAAAATGCAAGAATTATCTACGGTTCGTACGGAGGTCTCGGGAAATTAACAAATATAACTATACCGAGCAACATAATAAGTATAGATGCTCGTGCGTTTTCCGGTGGCGTACACGAGGCAATAACTGTCGATAAAGGTAATGGCGTTTATTATTCTGAAAGTAATTGCATAATTGAGAAAGAAACAAAAACACTGGTGTTGGGTTGTAAAAACAGTATTATTCCGACGGACGGGAGCGTAACGAGTATAGGGGACGGAGCGTTTGTCGGTTGTAGCGGACTCACCGATATAACCATACCCGATAGCGTGATAAGCATAGGAGACGGAGC
>CAKQKW010000035.1:0-9163 GCA_934249325.1 uncultured Clostridia bacterium | reverse complement strand
CTGCTCTTGCCTTCCACTTTGGGGAAGGGGGACCGCTTGCGGTGGAAGAGGCTTGCCGTAAAATAAAAATCACTCCGATTTTACGGGACGCCTTATTCTTAAAAATGCGAGCATTTTTAAGAGTTCAGCGAGGGCGCCGTCCCCTACGACTAAAAATAAACTTACGTTGCGAACGCAGTCCCATACGACTGCAAATAAAATCTACCGCAAGGCAAATATAATCGCCGCAAACGATTTCATATACCGCATGGTATATTTCATCGCCTGCGGCGATTTAACTTACCGAGCGTTATATTCGATTTGCGACGCAAAATCCTACTCAGTTCTACCTGACCATCTGATAGAGAAATGCAATCATTTCGCCGTTCGTCGGCTTCTCGTATTCCGCAAGATTGCCGCCGTATTGCCCGTTTATCACTTCTCTTAATTTACCGCTGTTATATGTGTTGTTAATTGCGTTTCTTATACTCCTCTCGACTATGCTGCCCGACGTGCCGTATTTGCTTCCGACAAGCGGGTATAATCCTCTCGTCAAATTCTTGATAAGGGTATTGTCTTTCCCGACTTCTTCAACCGCGGTCATAAGATAATTATAACCGCTCAAATTGCAATACAACCCGATTTTCGCGAAAAACTCCTTTAAACTCTCGGTCAAACCGTTTCCGAACGGTTCGTAGATAGCAACTCTTAAAATATCAATCGCCTCGTCCTCCGTCAAAGGTTCGCTGAACGCTTTTTCGATTTTATGCTTGTCGATTTCGTCCGAATACATAACGAAAATTTCGCCGCACACCCTGTCGCCATCCGACGAGTCTTTAAGCGCCATTCTTCCAAAGCCGTAATCGTTCCATCTTAGCCTTCCGATAAGTTCGTACATACAATCGTTAATCAGTTCGCCGTCAATCAGAACGCACATAGGTCTTTTGGAAACCGTGTCGCACACAACCCCTTTACCTGCCGTTTTGCACATAATCGTTTCCACGTCGCAGCGCATATCGAGTTTTACGCTGAACGTGGTCTTTCGACCGCCGCTTAAAAATACGTTTGACATAATTTTCCCCTTTCGTCATTATTTGACGTTTTTTAAAAATTTTTGGGTTATTATATCATATTGTACAATTCTCGTCAAGTATTTTTTAAATTATTTTTGTAAAAAATTCAAAAAAATTTCTGCATAAATTTATAAAGGCGACAAAATCGCCGTATTATGCGAGTTTTCGTCTTTATAATTATACATTAAATTATGTAAAAATTAAAGAACGTCTATGCTGATAAGGCTCGTATTGCCGCCTTTTCCCGTCGGAGTACCGCCTGTGAGAACGACTTTTTCGCCTCTTTTGACAAGTCCGCTTTTCCTTGCCGACTCTTTCGCAAAATAGAAAAGTACGTCAACCGAATTAAATTCGTCTATCATCATAGGAACGACGCCCCATGAAAGAGCGAGTTTGCGGAACGCCTTTTCGTTTGTCGTAAGCCCGATAATAGGTATCTGCGGTCTGAATCTCGAAACCATTCTCGCCGTCATTCCCGTATGTGTGCAAACGACTATCGCCTTAGCCCCGAGGTCCTTTGCCAAAGTACACGCCGAGTGAGACAAAGCCTGAACGGGCGAAGAAATTACGAACTCGTTTTCCGGTATTACCTGCAAATACTCGTCGTTCTTTTCCGCCTGCTCGACTATTTTCGCCATAGCCTTAACGGCCTCTACGGGATAGTCGCCCGCCGCGGTTTCGCCCGAAAGCATTACCGCGCTCGTTCCGTCGTAAACGGCGTTCGCAACGTCGGATATTTCCGCTCTCGTGGGTCTCGGACTATGAATCATCGATTCGAGCATTTCGGTTGCCGTTATGCAACGTTTGCCGAGTATTCTGCACACGTCAATCATGCGTTTTTGCGTGTTCGGTATGGTCTCGTACGGCATTTCAACGCCAAGGTCGCCTCTCGCAACCATTACTCCGTCCGAAGCCTTGACTATGCTTTCGAGGTTTTTTACGCCGGATGTGTTTTCGATTTTCGCAATTATATCTATCCCCTCGCCGTGATTCGCTTTGAGGAAATTTCTTACTTCCGTAATATTTTTCTCTTCCGAAACGAACGAAAGGGCGATAAAATCTATACCCTGCTCTATTCCGAAAAGAATATCGCTTTTATCCTGCTCGGACAAAAAATCGAGTTTCAACTCCTTGTTCGGGAAGAACATACTCTTGTGATCTCTCGTCTCTCCGCCGTCTATAACCACCGTTTTTACATCTTTATCGGTAACTTCGGTAACTGTAAAAGACATAAGCCCGTTGTTTAAAAGTATGGTGTCGCCCTTTTTCAGAACCTCGCACAAATACGGGTAATTGACGGATACTTTCTTCTCGTTGCCGATAATCTGCTCGGTAGTAAAAGTAAATTCATCGCCGCTTTTAAGCGTTATTTTGCCGTTTTCATATCTGCCCGTCCTGAATTCGGGTCCTTTCGTGTCGAGAAGAATAGGAAGAGGTATTCCCCTTTCCTCCCTCAACTCCTTGATGATTTTGATTTTCGCGGCGTGTTCTTCGTGTGTTCCGTGCGAAAAATTAAGCCTGCAAACGTTCATTCCTGCGTCGTACATTGCGGAAATAACTTCTTTGGTACAACTCGACGGTCCGAGCGTGCAAACGATTTTAGTCTTTTTCATTATATATCTCTCCTATTTTATGGAAAATTTTACAAACGAATAATTATCCCTGTAAAAGTCGCTCTTATACCCGTCTTTCCACGAACCCGTGAGGTCGAAAGTCCACGGAGAAACGGAAAGAGGCTCTTTCTCGATAAAATGGTGCGGCCCGTAAATATTTCTGTTACCGCTGTACAAGGTTATATGAACGGTATGTTCCTTGCCGTCGGCAAATGCGCCGAGATCGATTTCCGTACCGAACATAGCGGTTCCGACCGTTTTTCCGTCAACCGATACGTCCGCAACGGTCTTTCTGCCGGTAATTTTCATTACGCTTGCGTTTTCGTCTATTCTGTTTTTCTTTTCAAGTTCGAGTTTACCGACAAAGAACAAATAGCCGTCTTTCGTAATATTTTCGCCGTTTACCGTAGGTTTGAAGTTATCGATATAATAATTACCCTCGGAAACGAGTACGTTCGGTTCGGTCTTATCCTCCGCGAGTTCGTCGTCGAACACGCAGAAGTTACCTCTTATATATATGCTTTCGAGTTCGGTATCATAGGAAAGACAGTTTTTAAGCGATTCTTTTTCGGGCGTTACGTCCGAGAGAACGAAGTAAACGTGTTCGCTTTCGTAGAAGTCGATTTCAAACACAACCTCGTTCGCCCCCGTCTTGACTTTATCCGCAATCTCAGCCGTAAGAAAACTTCTGTCGAGTTTACCGTTTTCGTTTAAAACGACTTTTTCGCCGTTTACAAAACAGTTTGTTATATCCATTCTTTCGCACTCGACAAACATTTCGTCCGTCTTATTCTTTACGTTAAATTCGTATTTCAGATATATTTTTCCGACGTATTTTTTACCTATGAGACTATTGAAAATTGCGGGAATATACGCTTTTTCGCCGTAGTCTTTACCGTCGTAAGAAAGTCTTGCTTTGTCAATCGTAAGGCTGTTTACGGGCCTCTCGGTTATCTTCCATTCGCCCGAAATATCGACGTAATCGCCCTTGTATTCTTTCGCGGTTTCATAAGGCTTTTCGCCCTCGAATATAATAGCCGAACCTCCCTTTTCGAGGTTCAGTTTCACCCTGCCGTTTTCAATTACGAGCGGATACTTCTCGGTCTTTTCGATATTATATCCGTAAGGGTACGGCGTTGTCATTTCTATTTCCGCCGTCACGTCGTTTCCCGAAAGGTTTACAACGTAAAGGAATTTACCCCATTCGGCTTCCCTATACGCCGTTCTGATTTGGTCGCTGTCCGTATATACTTTGTACTTAACCGACTTTTCTATATCCGCAAGGGTTGCCGTCGCTTTAAGTTCGTCGAAAGCGTATTTCTCGCCTTCGAGGTATTCGGGCTTATCCTTTTCGATAGCGAGTTTGCCGCCCTGTTTCAAAAATTCTTTGAGAAGGTCGAGCGTAGTTTTGTCCATATTCTTCATTTCGGGAATATAGACGTACTCGTAAGCGTAGTTTCCGACCACGAGTTTACCGTTCTCGACTTTGCCGTACTTCGCCATAATATTTTCGTCGCCGTAGTGATGCGGAATGTTTTTCGCTCCGAACGTTTCGATAGTCTTATAAAAGGCTTCCTCGGTCTCCTTTACGGAATCATAGTCGTTCGACCTGTCGAAGTCGAGATATTCCGATTTCATCGGGTGAAGAACGAGAACTTCTACGTCGTTGCGGCTCTCCGCAAGCATATAGCCGAGCCTGCCGAAATAATCGTTAAAATTCTTGAATTTATCGAACCACGCCATGTGTTCGGAATAGGTCAAGGGATAATCTCTCTTCCTCTGACCTCTTATCGAATACGCGGCGAGGTGCTGACACATGAGGTTTACGCCGTTCACGTACTGCCACTCGGCGATACGCTTCAATTCCTGCGGCGTCACGTCCCAACCGCAACAGGCGAAAGTTTCGGTTAAAACGTGATTTTTACCGAGTTGCTCGGCAACCGAACCGACTTGTTTAGGTTCGAGTTCCGTCGATATATTTCTGCCGAGCCAGTCTATCCCCGGGATATGCTCGTACTCGTAAAACTCCATTACGCCCGCGCAGCACCACATTTGCATAAACATACCCGACTCTTCGACGGCATGTCCCGTGAGCATACAGCCGTTTTCGTCGCACCAGTCATAAATCTGCTTCACGAAACTGTCGATAAAGAAACGGTGCATCGCATTCCAGTATTTGTACCTGAAAGAATAATCGCCATCGCAATTTATGAAAAGTTTGCCCATTTCATCCCAGAGATCGATACCGTATTTATCTTTAAAATACGGTACGAGTACGGGCGAATAGGCCGTAGACCACCTGTAATACTGCGGCTCGTCTGTAAAAAAGCCCTTCATCGCCTTCCCGAAGTACTTGCCGCATTCTTTTTTATATCTCTCATGGGTTATATCGATAAATTTGCGAACGATGTCTTTGTTTAAAATATCTACGACAGACGGATTTGTTTTTATATAAACGTTCACATAAGTTCCGTCTCCGCAAGGCTCTTTAACCCTTCTGAGTATCTTTCCGTCAAGATAGTAAACAGCGTCCGCTTTCTCGTCAAACCTGTCGTTAATCGACTTATCAAGGTATTTTTCGTGATTGTTTTTATCTTCGAGAAGTTTCATTCCCGCAAAACCGCTCGGCCAACCGTTCTCGTCGTAACTCCATGCGTTCATATCGGTTTTTATACTTTCTTTTACGCAGGCGTTAATACACTCGAACCATCTGTCGCTTAAATATTCCGTTTTAAGCCCGCCCCTCGCGTGCATAAAAAAACCGCCGATACCGTTTTCTTTCATTACGTCTATCTGCCTTACGAGCTCGTCGATCTTTAAATCGTCGTTCCAACTCCAGAACGGAATCGGTCTGTAATCTCTGAGATTTCCCTTTAATTTCTTAGTTAATTCGTCCATAAAAGACCCTCGTCGCCGTATTCTCGGTCAACTTGTTTTCCGCAGAATACGCATTGTTATTTCACAATGATTATATCATTTTTTTTCGCTTATTACAATCGTTACGCAATAAAAAAACGGCTTTCACCGTTTTTTTTCGTTATTTATCGCCGCGGATTCGATATTCCTCTTATAATGAAAAATATACTGCTGAATAATGCCCGAATCGTCGCCGAAAAGCCCGAGAAAATACTCGGCGATTTTCTTTCTGTCTTTAATTTCGCCTTTAAAATCTTCGCGATATATTTTCTCTATCCAAGTATCGACGGGGAAACTGTCCGTTCTGTGATAACCGAAAAGCGTGACGCAATCTGCGACTTTCGGTCCGACCCCTTTTAAGGTTAAAAGCGTTTTCTTCAACTCGACAGTCGAAAGTTCGCCGACTGAAAGAGGGTCGAATTTGCCGTTTACTATCGCTTTCGAGACTTCGGAAATATAGTCCGCTCGGTAGCCGTAGCCGAGTTCTTTGTAAAAATCGGCGTCTTTTTCGGCGAGTCTTTCGGCTTTCGGAAAGGAATAGTACTCCTCGCCCATAAAGGTTTTCTTTTCGCCGAGGGCTACGCAGGTTCTTTCGATTATCGACTTTATTCTCGGTATCATATTGTTTTGCGACACGATAAACGAAAAGAGGGTTTCTTCGGGGGCTTGTCTTAAAATTCGCACGCCCTTCGCGGCTTTCGCCGAATTCTTCACTATATCGAAGCCGCTATCCGTCGCTCGATTATAAACGCCCGAATAATCGCCGTCTAAATCAAGGAAATTATTAAAGTATTCTTCGTCGTCACACTCTATTAAAGTTTTGCCGTTCCGTTCGGACAGCTTACATGCCTTATCTTGCGATAAAACCAAAAAACCGTCGTTTAACGACTTATAGCGGAAGATTTGCCCGCATTCGAGCGTATCTTTCGGACTGAAAAATTCACTGTCGAAGTTAATCATAAGTAAAATATAGAAATAGGGCTGCCGCTAAAAGCGACAGCCCGCAAAATTATTCCGCCGTATAAACGCTTACCTGCTTTTTGTCTCTGCCAAGTCTTTCAAATCTGACTACGCCGTCAACTAAAGCGTACAAGGTATCGTCGCTTCCGATTCCGACGTTGTTGCCGGGGTGGAATTTAGTACCTCTCTGTCTTACGAGAATGTTGCCCGCGAGAACTTTTTGTCCGTCGGCGCGCTTAGGTCCGAGACGTTTCGCATTACTGTCACGGCCGTTGTCCGTGCTGCCCATTCCTTTGTGGTGCGCAAATAATCTGAATAATAACATACTATCGGCCTCCTTCTCTTTACTTCGCAACGATTTCGACAATCTTCACCGAGGTGAAAGGCTGTCTGTGACCGCTTTTCTTTCTTTCGTTCTTTTTGGCTTTGTATTTGTATACAATAACCTTCTTGTCTTTGCCCTGAGCGGTAACTTCGCCTACCGCTTTGAATCCCGCCGCGTCGCCCGCGACCTTGATTCCGTTTTCATCCGAAACAAGCAAAACGCCGAATTCTACTTTGTCGCCGATCTTAGCGTCGAGTTTCTCAAAATTGATAACGTCGCCGACTGCCGCTTTGTACTGCTTGCTTCCGTTTTCGATGATTGCGTACATTGAAAAATAGACCTCCTGTCTAATCTCGCCGGAAAATTATTATCGGGGCGCGTTTTCATACGCGACTTTTACCCTTTCCGAGCGGTTCCTTTCTATTATAGACTACCGCAACTTTTTTGTCAAACGTTTTGCATTATTTTTTTCAAAGAAAACATACTATTTTTACCGCGTTCCGAACCTTTTTAAACGATGCGGCAACAAGGAGTATATCATTATGGAAAAACAAAATTTAGACAAGGAAGTCCTTGTATCCCTTTATAAAAACGCTCATATCGCTTTGCAGTCTATTTCGGATATTATTACCGAGGCGACGGACGAGCCGTTAAAAACCGAACTCGGCGAACAGTACGACGGGTACGAAAAATACATCGGGAAACTCTCGCAGTTTATGAAAGAAACTTCGACCGAAACGAAAGATATTAACCCGCTTAAAAAAGCGATGCTCTTCACTTCGGTGAAAATGAACACGCTTATGGACAATTCGACCTCGAAAATCGCAGAACTTATGATTAAAGGCACGGTTATGGGTATTACAGAACTACACGAACTTTTGAACAGTTCGGGAGCGGAACTTTCTGAAAAAACTTTGGAATTTGCGAAAGAATTGACGGCGTTGGAAGAGGACTACGAAGAAAGACTTAAAAAGTTTTTATAATTTTTTGATATAATATTAAGGGCTGAGGCGGTTGCGATACGCAACCGCCTCAGCCCTTAACAGAAACAATAAAAATGTCACGCCTTATATAAAATTCTGTTTCAACAATCGTAGAGGACGGCGCCCCGACGTCCCGTGTACCGTAAAACATCTTCCTTCGTTATTTTTCGCGATTTATCGACTTATAGCCACACTTTTATTATTTGCTTAAAAAATCTATACCCTTAAATATAACGTCGTTTATAAGTTCGTCGCGAATACCGTAGTAGATTATCTTACCCTCTCTTCTCACCCTTACCGCGCCAACCGAACGCATAAGTCTTAACTGATGACTAATCGTCGTCTGATTGACTTTTATCGTAAGACTTAAATCGGTAACGCACATTTCGGAAATGGAAAGAGCGCAAAGAATTTTTAAACGCGTTTTATCCGAAAACAGCGAGAAAAAATCGACCATATCGTCGAGAAGTTCCGCGTCGGGCATATACTCGCCTACCATATCGAACGTTTTTTTGTCGAGCATTAAAGCGCAAGAATCCATACCAAAAACAACCTCCGTTTACCCTCGCATTATATAAAAATTATACTATAAATCGCGTGAAACAGTCAATGCGGTATAATCGAAAGTTTTGTCGCATAAGGTATAATAAGAGAAAATTTTGTAATTTTCGGAGGTTTCTATGAATAACAATATAGTACTTTTAGGAATTTTATACCTTTTATACGCCGAGGGGTACATAACGCTTACGCAAACTCTACTGCTTTTAGCCCTATTATCGACCACCGTTTGCACCTGTTCAAGCAATAGAACAAACAACAATACTACAAACACCACGTTCTGATTCTATGCCAGCCAAGAATTATACAAACCTTGCCAAAACACCGCTATTTCCGTGTTTTTGGGCAAATTTTCGCTTGAAGTACGTCAAGCACGTCTACACTCGCCTTTACCAAAAATCATCGAAAATATCGGCGTTTTGGTTGATAGCCGATAAAAATTTGAGCCAACCTCGATTTTCAGGCGTAGATTGCGCTTAATTCATTGTTCTTTCCGCGGCTTGTATTTGTATACTAACCCGCGGAAACGCCGCGACTTAAACGCAATCTACGCCTGAAAATTTGCGGTATCGACTATTTATTATATGGGGCAAACTCTAAGCCGTATTTTTAAATGATTTGTGGTAAAGGCAACCGATGGCGTATACAAATACGTCGAGGGCGAATTTGCCGCAAAGCATTAAAAAGACGGCTTAGAGGCGGGGTTGGCTCAAATTTCTATCGGCTACAAGTCTAACGGCGTATTTTTAGGCTAAG
>CAKQKW010000034.1:0-9403 GCA_934249325.1 uncultured Clostridia bacterium | reverse complement strand
GCGGATATCGGCGATTCCAAATCGGAATTCAATAACGGCAACGACAAATACTGGCAGAACGTGGACGGGCTTTACGGTTTCCGCGGAACGCTCGACGGAGCGGGTCATTCCGTAACGGGTACCGTTATGTCGAAAGGTCTGATAGGTCTTGTCGGCAAAGGCGCGGTTATAAAGAATCTCACCGTAAACGCATACGGCTACGCTGACGGCAGAACCGTTCTTGCTCGTACGATAAGAAGCGCGGTCGTAGAAAACGTCACCATAAATATAATGAGCGGCGAGTCCGACTCGTACCTCACAGAGGGCGGAATAATCACCTCGCTTATGAGCCATTCGACGATTTACAGAAACGTCGAGGTAAACTCGGACGGAAAAGCAGATACGCTGTTCGGTTGCAGTTACTGGAACTACGACGCGAGAAAGGCAAACACCTTCGAAAACGTCAAAGTGACCGTTAAATCCATCGGCGGACTTCTTTGCCTCAGAGCAAAAGTTGCCGAATCTCTTTACACGATAGACGGCGTGGAAGGAATAACCGTCGAATACGTCCGTTCTTATAACGACGAGAACAATACGGTTATCGCCGGCAACGCGGGGTCGTTTACGCTCGGCGAAGAAAATGCGGACGTCACCGAAATTACTTCGGTAACGCTCGATGGCAGAGAAATTGCAGACTTCTCGTTCGAAAACGGAGTTCTTACCGTAACGGAAGGATTCCCCGCTTCCGATATGGGCGTGAAAACGCTTGTCTTAAAAGGAAAAGCGGGAGTTAAAGCGGCTACCGTTTACCTCGGCGTAACGGTTGAAGTACTCGCGGAGGAAGTCGTGCTCGGCGGCGAAAGAGAAATCGTTTTGTCGAACGGAACGGAATTCGATTTAGACCTCGGAGAATATACGTCGGCAACTGCGCTTTCGGCAACGCTTTGCGGAGAAAACGCGACTTATTCAAACGGAAAGTTGACGGTTGCGGAAGAGTTAAGAGCGAACACGCAGAAACACGGCGTACAGACGTTGAAAGTAACCGTTCAAAAAGACGGCAAATATTACAACGTAATAGCAAACGTTCTCGTTGTAACGCAGGATATAACGACGTTTGAAGAACTTAAATCTGCTCTTGCGTTTAACGAAAACAACGTTAAATTCGGATATTACAGGTTAAAGAACGATTTGACGGGCTATAACTGGTATCAGAGCGAAAACAACGTCGGCGGCGGTATATGGAGAAACCCGACCGGTGAGTTAGGATTCAGAGGAACGCTTGACGGCAACAACTTATCCATACGGGAAACTTTCTGGAACACCGGTTTGTTCGGGTATGTAGGAAAGGGCGCGGTTATAAAAAATATAACGTTCAACATGAATCAGTATAACGCGGGAAAAATGCTTTTCGGATACAGTATGATAGGCGCGACCGTCGATAACGTTAAGGTAAACGTGACCCAGTCAAACGGCGGAATAACCGAAATCCCCGGCGATATCAGCGGGCTTCTGACGGCTATTTTCTCGTATGGCAACACCTTCAATAAATTAGCGGTCGACGCTCAAAATACCGACGTTGACACTTTGTTCGGAAGTTGCGCATATTACGGATATCCTTCGGCGTACGAAGAAAATAAGTTTACGGCTTGCACGGTGAAAGCAAAATCGCTTATCGGGCTTGCCTGTACGGACAATGCAAACAAAACAGTTAAAACGGCGGCGGGAATAGACGGGCTTACGGTAACTCTTATCCCCGACGAAATAATGGCGGAAGGAACGCTCGAAATCGGCAAGGAATTTAACGTAACGGGCGTGGCGTTGACGGAAATAACGGGCGTAATGCTCGGAGATAACGAGTTTACGGCATATTCGTTTGCAGACGGAACGTTTACGATAAAAGCGGATGCATTCGGTGTTTCGGAGGTAGGAGTAAAAACCTTTGTAATCACGGGTAGTAACGCAGACGGATACGTTGTAAAACAAACGGTTAAAGTTACCGCGGAATTAAAGGCGACGGAAGTAGCGCTTGACGGAAACAGGGAAATCGTTTTGTCAAGCGGAACGGCGTTTGATATGGACCTCGGAGAATATTCGACGGCAACGGTTCTTTCCGCGACTCTCGGCGGCGAAAACGTAACCTATGCGAACGGAAAACTGACGGTTACGGACGAATATAAAGCGAAAACGCAGAAACACGGCGTTCAGACTTTGAAAGTCACGGTACAAAAGGACGGCAAATACTACAACGTAATCGCAAACGTCCTCGTCGTAACGAGTGAAATTTCCGACGTAGACGCCTTAACCGCCGCATTGACGCCAACCGAAGGAGGCAGCGTAGTTTACGGATATTACAGATTGGCGAAAGATTTGTCGTCTGGCGGCTGGTACTCGGTTGGTTACGCTGCGAAATGGTCGGCAGTACAAAGAAGCAACGCCGATTTGGGTTTCAGAGGAACGTTCGACGGTAACGGCAAAGCTATTACCTCGTGGTTCTACACAGACGGATTGTTCGGAGTTGTCGGCAACGGCGCGGTTATAAAGAATCTTACGATAAACAATAAACAGTATCAAGGCGGCAACGGGAATTTCAATACTTTGTTCGGTTATTCCATGATGGGTGCAACCATGGATAAAGTTACGATAAATATTCTCCAAGGCGGCAAGGCGGATATCGCCACAGAAGCGGCGGGCGGCTTGTTGACCTGCCTTGGCGGATACGGCAATACTTTGAAAAACGTAACGATAAACGCCGAAGGTATCGAGATAGACACTTTATTCGGGACGGGTTGTTGGTTCACATATCCGGAGGGTTACGCTCAGAATACGTTTGAAAATTGCGCAATAACGGCGAAAGCGCTTATGGGTCTCGCTTGTACGGATAATGCGAATAAAATCGTAACGCCTTACAGCGGTATCGACGGGCTTACGGTAAACCTTGTTCTCGACGAAATTACGGCGGAAGGAACGCTTGAAATCGGCAAGGAATTTAACGTAACGGGCGTGGCGTTGGCAGAAATAACGGGCGTAACGCTCGACGGCGCAGAATTCACCGCGTACTCTTTCGCAAACGGAACGTTTACGATAAACGCGGAAGCGTTCGGAGCTTCGGACTCGGGCGTAAAATCGTTCGTGATAACGGGTAAAAACGCCGACGGATATACGGTAAAACAGACCGTAAACGTAACCGCGGAATTAAAGGCGACGGAAGTATCGCTCGACGGAAACAGAGAAATCGTCTTGTCAAGCGGAACGACGTTTGATATAGACCTCGGAGAATATACTTCGTCGACTGCGCTTTCGGCTACGCTCGGCGGCGAAAACGCGACTTATTCAAACGGAAAATTGACGGTTGCGGACGAATATAAAGCGAACACGCAGAAACACGGCGTACAGACGTTGAAAGTGACCGTTCAAAAAGACGGAGCGTATTACAACGTAATAGCAAACGTCCTCGTCGTAACGCAGGACATAACGACCTTCGACGAGCTTAAATCGGCTCTCAAATTCAACGAAAACAACGTTAAATTCGGATATTACAGGTTGAAGAACGATTTGACGGGCTATAACTGGTATCAGAGCGAAAACGGCGTCGGCGGCGGTATATGGAAAAACCCGACCGGTGAGTTAGGATTCAGAGGAACGCTTGACGGCAATAACTTATCCATACGGGAAACTTTCTGGAACACCGGTTTGTTCGGGTATGTAGGAAAGGGCGCGGTTATAAAAAATATAACGTTCAACATGAATCAGTATAGCGCGGGCAAAATGCTTTTCGGATACAGTATGATAGGCGCGACCGTCGATAACGTCAAGGTAAACGTGACGAAGCAGGCAAACGACGGAATAACCGAAATTTCCCCCAACACGTTATCGGGCTTGTTGACCTGCGTATTCTCGTATGGCAACACGTTTAACAAATTTGTGGTCGACGCTCAAAAGACCGACGTTGACACTTTGTTCGGAAGCTGCGCATATTACAGTTATCCCGCGGGATATGAAGAAAATAAGTTTACGGCTTGCACGGTGAAAGCGAATTCGCTTAAAGGTCTCGCTTGTACGAACAACGAGAATAAAACCGTAACGCCTTACAGCGGAATAGAAGGGCTTAGCGTCACCGTAACCGCTACGGCGTAAGGGCGTTGAGATGAGGAAATATCCGATAATTACAGTAATTTTAGTTCTGTTTACTTTCGTTTTCGTATCGGTCGGTTGTTTTGGCGGCGATGACGGTACGGAAAGACCGAGCGGAAGCGAAAGTATAGAAAGCGGCGTTTCGGGAAGCGTTGTCGACGGCGAGACGAACGAAACGGGAACTTCGGGAATTACGAAAACCGAGTATACCGTAAAATTCGAGTCGGACGGCGAGACCGTTTACGAGACGAAGATAAAAGGCGGCGAAACGCTCGAAAATCCCGAAGTTCCGACGAAAAAGCACTATTTTATAGACGGTTGGTACAAAGGCGACGAAAAGTGGAATTTTGAAACGGATGAGGTTTCGTCGGATATAACGCTCGTCGCGAAATGGTCGCCCGAAGTTTATACGGTGACTTTCGTCAGCGAAGTAGGCGAAAAAGCGGAAAAACAGACGATAACTTACGACCCCGTAAACGGGAAAGCCGTTGAGCCGAATATAAAAAAATTCGTTAAAACCTCGGCTTACGAGTATGAATTTATAGGTTGGTATTTAGGCGAAACGGAATGGAGTTTTGATAATATCGTAGAAAAAAATATAAAACTTGTCGCAAGGTGGAATAAAAACACCGCCATAGGCGTTCTGCCGAGCGATTGAGAATAATAGGAGGGTAAAAAATGGAAATTTATGCAAAACCGAATATGGAAATCATAAAAATCGGAAACGAAACCGATATTGTAACGGCGTCGCCTACGAACGATAACATATTCAACGACGGAGAATGGGATCTCGGAAATCTCGGAAACGGAAATTAAAGGGGAGGAGAAATGATGAAAACTATTAGAAGAGTAAAATTGTGTTTAATAGCGTTTTTCGCTATCGTTTTCGCCTCGATGACCTTAACGCTCGTCGCGACGAACGTAAAACGCGCCGACGCCGCTGTGGGGTTAGATACCGCGACTTTCGTTATGGATGATACGGGTCTTACGCTCAGGACGAACAATCAGGTCGGACCTCGTTTCAAAGTAAAAATGGAAAAGGGTCTCGCGGATAGAATCAGAAACACAGAAGACATAACCCTTAGTTTCCTTATTGCTCCCCGCGCGGCGTTCGATAAGGTGAATTACAACTATGAAACGCTTTTCAACGCTGCGAAATCGGCAACGGGAACGAGCGCTCCCGCCCGTATAAAAGTTGCAGAAAAAACCAAAATATACGAGGAAGGCGATTATTCTTGGGCAAGTCTCGTAATCAATACGAGCGAAGCGAACAGAACGCTCGATATGAGCGTAGTCGCTTACATTACTTATTACGACGACGCAACAAAGTCGCGCATAAACAGATATGCGGCAACCGACGTTGAAAAAGTCAGAGGAAACCTCTATAACGTAGTCAATACAACCGCTCTTTCCGACGCGGTAGTTGCGAAAGACATACTCGAAAACAGCGAGTTCGGATGGTACGGAGTGGGCAATTACCCGATTGAAATATCGACAAACGAGCAAGCCGAAGTATTGAAAAACTCGGGAGCGGACTTTTCGGGAAAGGTTGTTCTGGCGAATTCTTCGGTAAATATCCCTTCGGAAATTGCCGGAAACGTTAAAACCGTTACAGAACAAGACGTTGGCGGAAATAAGGCTGAAATAGTACTCGGAAGCGGAACTTCTTACGCGGTAAATATGGGAACTACTTTGGACGGCAACGTAGTCAAGGCGACCATAGGCGGGAAAGCGGTTTCTTATGCGGACGGAAATGTAACGCTTGATTTCGACTTCAAAAACAGACTTATAAAGCACGGTGACCAAACTCTTACGGTGACTGTTGAAAAAGACGGACAATATACTAACTACAACAAAAAAGTACTTATCGTAACGAAAGAACTGCAAACATACGACGATATAAAGGCGGCGGTTACTCTTAACGGAAGAAATGTAAAATACGGATATTACAGGCTTACAAGCAGTCTCGGCGAGGCAGGTTGGGTGAATTTCGGAACTGTATCTGTCGGCGAAAAACCGAACAAAGTAGATATTTGGAAAAACGACAACGGCGAATTAGGATTCAGAGGAACGTTCGACGGCGGTAATAATACGATTGAAAATATTTTCTTTTCGACGGGTTTATTCGGAACGATAGGCAAAGGCGCTTTGATAAAAAACATCACTTTAACGCAAAAAGAATACATTTCTACGAGAATGCTTTTAGGATACAGTATGGTAGGGGCAACGCTCGAGAACGTAACTGTAAACGTTAAAGGAGCGGGAACGACGACTTTACCCGACGCAACTAAATGGCAGGTCGGAGGTTTGTTGACCGCTATATACGCTCACTCGAACGAATTTAAAAACGTAACGATAAACTCTGAGAATACAGATGTCGATACGATTTTCGGAAATTGCGGATATTACGATTACCCTGCAAATTGCAAGTCTAACGTATACGAAAATTTTACTGTAAACGTGAAGTCTTTATTAGGTCTCGCTTGTACAGACAGAACAAATAAAACCGTCACGACGGCGGTAGGCGTAAACGGTCTCACGGTAAATATTCCGAGAGACGACGAAACGGTAACAGATAAGATAATCGTAGGTCAAGCGTATGGATATCCGCTCGCAGGCGTTGCGGAGATTACGGCAATTAAACTCGGAAACAGCGATTTCACGGCGTATACTTTCGCCGACGGTACGCTTACCATAAACGCCGACGCTTTCGGTCCTTCCGATACGGGTTCTAAAACTTTTGTTGTTACGGCTAAAAACGAAAAGGGATACGTTATGAATTTCAATCTTAACGTTACCGTTGAATTTGTCGCTACTTCCGTAGAGCTTGACGGAACGAGAGAAATCGTGTTATCAAGCGATAACAGTTTCTCGGTAGACCTCGGCGACTATACGAACGCTACCGTACTTGCGGCGACCTTAGGCGGTGAAACCGTAACTTACTCTGATGGAACGTTGACTGTTACCGACGAGTTCAAAGCGAACAAGCAGAAACACGGAAATCAGACTCTCAGCGTAATAGTTCAGAAAGGCGGAACGTATTACAATGTAACGACAAACGTTCTCGTTGTAACGAAAATGATTTCTGACGTAAATGCCTTAACTGCTGCATTAACGCCGAGTGAGGGCAGTAGCGTGGTTTACGGATATTACAGATTGGCGAAAGATTTGTCGACTGGTGGTTGGTATTCGGTCGGATACGCCGCGAAATGGTCGGCAGCACAAAGAAGCAACGCCGAATTTGGCTTCCGCGGAACGTTCGACGGCAACGGTAAAAAGATTACTTCGTGGTTCTATCAAGACGGATTGTTCGGAGTTGTCGGCAACGGCGCGGTGATAAAGAATCTTACGATAGACAATAAGCAATATTACGGCGGCAACGGAAACCTCAATACTTTATTTGGATATTCCATGATGGGGGCAACTATGGATACGGTAACGGTCAACGTACTTAGCGGCGGCAGAGCGGATATCGCCACAGAAGGCGCATGCGGCTTGTTGACTTGTTTGGGCGGATACGGCAATACCTTGAAAAACGTAACGATAAATGCCAAAGGTCTTGAGATAGATACGTTATTCGGAACGGGTTGTTGGTTCACTTATCCGGAGGGTTATGCTCAGAATACGTTTGAGAATTGCGCAATAACGGCGAAATCTCTTATTGGTCTTGCTTGTACTGATAATGCGAATAAAACCGTAACGCCTTATGAAAACGTTAGCGGACTTACGGTAACGCTCGGAGCATAAAAACAAAACGAAACTCGGGCGGGCGAACGAAAAACCGCTCGCCCGAATCAAAAAATGAAAATCGTCCGACGGGAAAATATAACCTTTCGGCAATTTAATAAAATTCACAAGGAGCAAAAAAAATGAAAAGCAAATTTTTCAAAAGAGTATTATGCGGCGCTATGGCGCTTTGTATGTCTGCCGCGCTTATTTCGTGCGGCGGCGGTGGCGGCGGTACGAGTAACGGCGGCAGTACAGGCGGCGGTCAGTCGAACAGCGGAAACACCGGCGGAGACACGGCGGCAACCAACATCAACGTCCTTCACTTTACGGGTACGGCAACCAGAAACGGAGCTATTAAATGGATTCAGGACGCGGCGGCAAGATTCACCGAACTTAAGAAAGACGAATCTTACGAAAGCGGAAAGAAAGGCGTTAACATAACTGTTCAGGACAACAAGCTTATCCCTTACGACAGCCTCAGCTCGGACGGTAACGATATTTATATCGACGAGGCAAAAGCGGATATGTACACTTATTCCGCGTCCAACGAGCTTATGCAGCTCGACGAAATCGTAAGCTATATCGAAAACGATCAGAAGCTTACAATCGACGCAGACGCTAAAAAGAGAATGCTCGGCTACGAAAGCGCGGACGGACAACGCCATTATTACGGGCTTCCGCAATACGAGTGGAGCAACAGCTTGACTTACGATGTAAACTATTTCGAAGACAAGGGGCTTTATTTCGCAAAACCCGATGCGACCAAATCGGTAACTTACGAAGGTAAATACGGCACCGTTAAGTTCGTCGATCCCGCGGACATGCAGAAATCCTGCGGCCCCGATGGCGCATACGGTACGTCCGACGACGGTTTGCCCTCTTCGCTCGAAGAATTCGCTCAGCTTTGCGATTATATCAAATCCAAAGGCGGTGCGCCGTTTATAATTCCCGGCGGAGCGGGCGGCTCGGTTTATTCCTTCCATATGGTTCAGGCGATCTGGGCGGCTCTCGAAGGCGCGGAGACGATGAAAAGCATTAAGGCGGAATATTCCGAAACTCCCGTTGAAGTTGTAACGGGCTTTAAAGACGGAGAATATTTCTTCGGAGATAAAAACATTCTTATGCCGAAAACCGAAAAGGTAGTTTTAAGCGACGAAACAGGCTATAAGATGTATGACATGGCGTCGAGATATTACGCTCTCGCGTTTATGCAACTTGCCAACGACAACGACTGGTTCCATTCCGAGACCAAGTCCGACTCGAGCGCGGATAAAGTTCAGACGACGTTTATCGCGACTAACCCCAACGAAAGAGCGGCTATGTATATAGACGGTACTTACTGGTATCACGAAGCGAAACTTTACAACAAAGGCTCGGCGTTCACTCAGTGGAAGAGAACGAGCGGCGGAAAAGAGCGTAAACTCAGCTATATGTGTCTGCCCACTCAGCTTAACGGATCGGTTGCGGAAGGCGCGGGCAAAAAGAATACGATGCTTAACGTCGGTTCGTCCTTCTTGTTCGTTAACAACCGCGTATCCGAAAACGCAGGCAAAAAGAAAGCCGT
>CAKQKW010000033.1:0-9589 GCA_934249325.1 uncultured Clostridia bacterium | reverse complement strand
ACAAGCCACGGAAAGAACAATGAATTAAGCGTAAGATACGCCTGAAAATCGGGTTCAGTTGAGGTTTTTATCGGCTAGGAATAAGAACACCTGATAAAAGCCGCTCTATAAGTCGATTATCTCATTATCTTACTTTTCTTCCGCTTTACCGTTTGTTTCCGTTATCTCCGCGCCGTACTTGCAGATAAGCGAAGTCAGCAGCAATACAAGACCCATAGATACGGAAACGTAATTACTCAATTCCACTTTGACAACTTCGGGCGCGCACGCTTTAAATATCCCCTGTATTATCGCCGAGAGAATAACCGCCCCGAGCGGTATCGCGATTGTAAGAATTCCGAGACGCATCAACTCTTTCGCTCCGCCTAAGTTGAACGGCGTTCCGTCGGCAAGTTCTCTTATAAAATAATGCTCGCCGAACTTCGCAAGAACGGTTTCAGCCGAACACATTACAAGACCCACTACCATTGCGTTATAAACGCTCGCCGAGTTTGTCTGAGATTTTTCAAGCCATTCTTCGATAGACGCGCCGCCGAATTTTAGTATTTGCGCTCCGCATGCAAAGGCAATTATTCCAATTACGCAACCGCAAAAACCTATTATACAGCATATATAAACTATTTTGCTTATTACTTTTCCTACTTTCGATACCGTCTGAATTATTTTTAACGTATCATTCATTGTTAATCTCCTTTTTATATAAAATATTCATCGTAGTCGGCTCGATAGTACCGATAAGGGTTGACCTGTCAAGCCTTTTTAAAAATTTATACCCGCATTTTTCCTGTACTCTCGCGCTTTGCCTGTTCCATTCGAAATGCCCGCACAGCAGAAAATCGCATCCGATTTTTTCAAAGCAGTATTTATCGACAGCCTTTACCGCTTCGGGCATTAACCCCCTGCCCCAATATTCTTTCGACATAGCGTAGCCTATTTCTCTACCCTTTAAATCGGCGAGTTCGAGGTATGATTTTTCGTCGTACGGTTCTATTCCGAGTGAGCCTATCGCTTTGCCGTTATACTCCAAACAGAATACTTTTTTCTCGTAAATAAACGACTCCAATACTTTTTTTGTCGTTTCTTTGTCGGTATGCGGTTTCCACCCCGCCATTTGACCTACGCCGTCAACCGAAGCGTACTCAAAAAAGTCGTTTAAATCGCTTTCCCGCCATTCGCGTAACAGCAGTCTGTCGGTTTTTATCTCAACGCCCGTTATATCGACTTTCGCGTTCATTTATTTTCCCCCGTTACATATTTTCGCATAAACTTCTTCGGGTATCATGGGCGAACAAATTTCGTCAAGCAATTCGGGGGTTATTTTTCCCGTCTCGGCGTACTCGCGACCCGCCATTTTTATGAGTTCGAGACGAGGCGACGTTATAGAGTTTGCCTCGGGAACGGAAAACATAGGGCTTTCGGGTACGGCGATTATCGTGTGATTGTTCGGAAAACACAGTTTAAACTGCTCGATTACAGGCTCGAAATTACGCTTCGCGTTCGGAAAACCGCAACCGCAAATCATCAGATATTTCAACGCCGAATAATCTCTCTGAGCGACGTGTTCGTACCTGTCGCCGACCTTTTGCATTGCCATTGCCGACATCGGCAAACACCTGTCGATAAGATTTTTCAAAGGCGCGGGAAATCCGAAACTATGAAGCGGAAAACTGAATAAAAGCAAGTCGCTCGACAAAAAATCTTCGATTATTCCCTTCATATCGTCGTTTATCACGCAATCGCCGCCGTTTAATTTACAGGCGAAACAGCCTTTGCAATATCCGATATTTTTATCGACTACGGTTATCTCGCTTATCTCCTGCCTCTCGTATTCGTTCATTCCGTCCAAAAACGCCCTCGTCATTTTCAGAGTATCGCTTTTATCCCTTTTCGGACTGCCGTTAATCAGCAATATTTTCACGTTCCCACTCCTCCATAAATTTCACTTCTTCGGGCGCATGCAGCCAATGTTCGCCGCCGTCCATAATAGTGAGTCGGCACTTGTTCTCTTTTGCGAACTTTTCGACCGTACAGCGACTAATCATTTCGTCGCCGGTAGCGTACAACAAGGAAGTCTTACGACTTATCGCCGCAACGGGATTTTCCCTTGCGTATAAAAGGTATTTCCACGACAGAGTTTCGCCATAGTCGGTCGGAATTTCGTCCTCTTTTTCGAGCCGTTCCTCGGTTACGCCCGACAACTTCATAAGCCCGTCAATCATATTTTCCATATCGAGTAGCGGCGAGGCGAAAAGACATCTTTCGAATCTCTCTCGGTTAAACGCAAGCAACGAAAAATACGAACCGATACTCGTCGCCCTTACGGCAATTTTTTTCCAGCCGCCGCGGGCGTAAGCGTATACTTTTTGAAGTTCGGGGACAACCTCCCACGGAACGAATTTCACTCCGTCTTTCCTGTTCCCGTGTTCGGGCAAATCGACGGAAATCACCTGATAATCGCTATATAGCGCGACTTTTGCGAACCGTTCGCCCTCTTCTTTATTCCCGCCTTTGCCGTGTACGAAGATAAAAACCTTATCGGATTTATCACCGTAAACGACGGTCGGCGTTTTTCCTATGTAAAAATTTTCTTTAAGCATTTTATTCTATAACCTTAAATTTCCCCACCCTCGACCTTACGCTTTTTAAACTCGTATGCGTAAGTCCGAGCAAGGTATCGGCTTCCTTCGCCGCTTTTTCGTATCTGCCGTTCGTGTGGTGAACGAGTATATAATCTACTTCTTTTATCTTACCCTTAGCCTGTTTGCAGAACTCGCGGACGGGGGCGGATAAATTGAACACCCATATCGGCGAACAGATAGTAACTTGCTTATATTTCGTAAGGTCAACCGCTATCGGCTTTATCGGCATACCCCATTTGTGCATTCCGAACCGACCGCACCACCAGAACCCGAGCGTTCCTCCTGTTCTTTCCGTGGATTTTATCTCGTAAATTTCCGCGCCCGTTCTGTTTGCTTCTTCGTAGGCTTGCTTTTTTACGTAGCCCATTCTAGAAAAGTATACGACAAGTCGCTCGGTATTTGTTCCCACGTTGCCGTAGTCGTTTACGTTTACGGAAAACTCTTCCTGTTTCATAAACACGAACGCCATATACCCCGTTATCGCCTGACAAAGTCCGAAAATGAAGTATATCGTAGACATAAAATTGGGCGGAAACATATAGAATTGAATACATATCCACAGCATAAGAGTCACACCGAAAATGCCGCCGAGAATTACGCCCGACTTCTTTTTCAGTATAAGCAAAACCGCCGCCGTGAGATTGGTAAGTCCGTTTACGATTAAAAGGGCTATTCCCGAGAAAAACAGGTCTTTAAAGAGTACGTCGGCAAAGGGCAGTTTCTGAAAGAACGGCAACATCGCGTCCATACCCATTGCTTTGCCTGACGGGTCGATAAGCATTCCCGTAGCCCCTGCGACTGCCCAGAGACCTATAAACAAAGTCCAGAATATTAAGGCGTACCTTGCGTTCTTGTATCTCGATTTCATAATTACTCCTCTATAATTTTACCGAAAACTCCGTCTCTGTCGAAATTATCGTCGACAAAACCCTTTATTTCCTTGATCGATTTGCAAATACTCACGCTGAAACTTGTAAGAATTTTAGCGATTTCCTCGTCGGAATACGGACAAATACCGCCAACGCACAGCGTTGCGATACTATGGGCGACAAGCCATAGGTCGCGGAAAAGTCTTTTCGATTCCTTTTCGTTAAAACGATACGTTTTCTCTATGGAATTTATCACGATAAGCCGAATACCCGACAAGGTATCGAGCATACTCTCGCCCTTTTTATCGGGATTGATAAAAAGCATTTTATACAGTTCGGGTTCTTCCTTTGCGAAACGGATATACGCCATACCGAACCCGAAGAAAGGAATCGACGCTTCGACTCCTTTTTCAAGGTAATTATGGCAGAGTTTTTCGGCGTAAATTCTCACTTCCTCTTTCGCCTCTTCCATATTTTTAAAGCAAGTGAAAATCGGCTGAGTGGAAACGCCGAGTTCACCCGCGATGCCCCTTGCGGTAACGGCGTCAACGCCGCCTCGTCTCGTAAGATTTACTGCGGCTTCGACTATTTCTTCTCTTTTGAACTTAAATTTCGGCGGCATATTCACCTCTTATTACATTTGATATATAACATTAGATATTTTATCATTTTCGTTTTCGATTGTCAAGCGTAACAAGCGTAAAACTATAAATCACCTCTTTATTTCGCTTTGCGTTATGCGTTTTGGAATAAAAAGGTAACAAAAAACACGCCTCTTATATTCGTAAGACAGAGACGTGTTTTCGTTATTTGTTATATTTGCCGAACAACTAACGGCTAACTACTTTTTCAAGCCTGAAATTGACACGGCGGCGCTCGTACCCACGTAGAATATGTTACCGTTCACTCCGTAAACAGTCAAGGAGTCGCTACTAGTAATACTACTACTGTAAGCGTTTTTTATTCGACCGCTTTCAGACTCTCGTTCATCTTCGTTTTTACTATTTTAGGTCTCAGCATAATCGTTACGAGAAAAGTAAATCCGATTACGACGAAAGGTATCAACACCCACATAAACCAACTTACGTTGCCCACCGCTCCGAATCCTATCGTTTTAAATACGAGCGTCGCAAGCCCTATCCCTACGGGATAACCGAGAATAATCCCGAAAAACGCGCTTATGTATATTTCCCGATAGATATATCCGCAAATTTCTCCGTCGTGGTAGCCGAGAACCATAAGAGTCGCTATTTCTCTTTCTCTTTCGCTTATATTTATCGTCGTAAGCGTATTTATAACGACGGCGGTCAAGAGTCCGGCAAAAACAACGACAACTATCGCTATTCCGATAATCGCCGGCGAACCGAAATCATCGAACAAGCACATATCGAGAAGGGCAAGCCCCGCAAATACGAGTCCCGTTGACACCGCTACGGATATGAGCATCATCAAAAATCTCGTTTTATACCTGAAAACGTTTCTCATCGACGATTTATACTTAAACGAAAGACGCTTCCATATAAACGGAATCCTCTCGAGAAGAATTCTGCGTCCTTTTTTCGGCGGTTTCGGACGTAAAAGGTCTGCGGGGATATTGTTCGCAAGTCGCATACCGATAAAGAATACCGCGACAAGCGTAACCGCCATAACCACGCCGAACGACAGAAAATAATAACTCGGATCAACAACCACCGATATGGGAGGCATAACGTAACTGTATCCGAAAACGTAACATATCAGCCACGAAACGCCATACCCGACGAAAAATCCGACCGCTCCGCCGACGGCAAGCGCAACGAGGGCAAAGAAAACGTACCTCATCACGATACTTAAAGAGCCGTACCCGAGAGTTTTAAGACAAGCGATTTGCGAACGCTCTTCGTCCATAAGTCGCATCATAGACGACAAAACGACGAGAAGGGTTACGGCGATAAAAATCACCATTAAAATATTGCCTATTCCCCGGACCTTGTCCGCGCTTGCAGTAATAGATTTGAAACTGTAATTGTCGTAAAGGGTAATTACCCGTATTTCTTCGCCTAAAATCTCCGTAAGTTCGGTCTTTTCTTTTTCGACGTATTTTTCATAACCGGAAGAGAATGAGTTAAACAAATCCCGATTTTTCGCCGTAACGTACAGTTCGCCGTTCAGCCTGAAAGGAATCGTTTCAATCGGACAGTACAAAATATTTTCAAGCAGGTCGAGTTTGTTAATATCCGCTATATTATCGGGAATTTCGGTATCTTCCGAATTATTGTAACTCGGTTCTCCGTCCTTGCCGAAAGTAAGCGGACTTCTCACTATTCCTTTTATCGTGACTTCGATTTTGAATTCTGACGGCAATTTCAATGCGGAAGCAACGTCTATCTCGACTTTTTGTCCGACAAAGTAGCCCTTTATTATTTTGTCTTTTTCTTCCGCGTAAACGCAATTTTTGTCGCTACTTGTTATTTCTTCGCCTTCCACGAGTTCGGGTTTGTTGATTTTTGAATTTTCGAAATCGATAAAATACAGCCGAAGAGATCTCTTTTCGCCCGTCCGTATATCGATCGACATTCCCGCCTCGACGTTATTCTCCCCGTAACGGTTTTTTACCGCGGAAATCTGTTCGTCGGTAAACGCGCCCGTCTTGCTCTTTATTATAAAATCGCTTACGTTCCGATTTTTATAATAGTTCGTCACGCTGTCTTTAATCATATCGGTCGGCGAGCCGATTCCGGATATAAATCCTATGGATATGAGGACGATACCGATGAGCGAAATAAGTCGGATAAGATGCTTCCCGAACATTCTGCGGACTGTTTTAAAGTACGTTTTCACCATTCTATCTCCTCAATCGATTTGGGGTTATCGTTCGCTTCGATGCTCTCTATCCTTCCGCTTTTTATCCTTATCACCTTATCCGCCATATCTTTAAGCGCGGCGTTGTGCGTTACCACGATAACGAGTTTTTTCCGTTCGCGAGACAGGTCTTGTAAGAGTTTCAAAATCTTTTTGCCCGTAACGTAATCGAGCGCGCCGGTCGGCTCGTCGCATAAAATCAACTTGGGATTTTTTGCAATCGCTCGCGCGATAGATACCCTTTGCTGTTCGCCTCCCGAAAGTTCTGCGGGGAAATTATTCAGTCTGTCCGCAAGCCCGACCGACTCGAGTACGGTTTTCGGGTCGAGGTGATTCTCGCATATTTCAACGGCGATTTCTACGTTTTCCAAAGCGGTCAGGTTCGGCATCAGATTGTAAAACTGAAAAACAAACCCCACGTCGCGACGTCGATAGTCGGTGAGTTGTTTTTTGTTGAACGCGGTAATGTTTTTTCCGTCAAGGTCGATTTCGCCGCTCGTTGCCGTATCCATTCCGCCTAAAAGGTTCAAAAGAGTGGTTTTCCCCGCTCCCGACGCCCCGAGAATTACGACAAATTCGCCCTCGTTCAAATCAAACGAGACGTCTTCAACGGCGGGTACTGTCAAAGAACCGACATGATATTCTTTTCTGACGTTTTTTAAAGATAGTATTTTCATAATCCGCTCCTTTCCAAAATATAACTTATTTTAATTATATATGCGATTTTATGATTTGTCAAGATTGATTTTGAATTGTTTACTCGTTATTTTGTGATATTATGGTAAAAAAATCCTATATCTGTCAAATCAGGGAAAATTAAGATGCATTTTATCAGCTACGTCGCGATTACATAGTTATTCTTTTATTATTTTACAGAAAACTTCGTCCCTGTCGAAGCTGTCGTCAACAAAGCCCTTTATTTCTTTGATTGATTTACAAATACTCACGCTGAATCCTGTGAGAATTTTAGCAATTTCTTCGTCGGAAAATGGGCAAATACCACCAACGCACAGCGTTGCGATACTATGGACAGCAAGCCATAGGTCGCGGAAAAGTCTTTTCGATTCCTTTTCGTTAAAACGATACGTTTTCTCTATGGAATTTATCACGATAAGCCGAATACCCGACAAGGTATCGAGCATACTCTCGCCCTTTTTATCGGGATTGATAAAAAGCATTTTATACAGTTCGGGTTCTTCCTTTGCGAAACGGATATACGCCATACCGAACCCGAAGAAAGGAATCGACGCTTCGACTCCTTTTTCAAGGTAATTATGGCAGAGTTTTTCGGCGTAAATTCTCACTTCCTCTTTCGCCTCTTCCATATTTTTAAAGCAAGTGAAAATCGGCTGAGTGGAAACGCCGAGTTCACCCGCGATTCCCCTTGCGGTAACTGCGTCAACGCCGCCTCGTCTCGTAAGATTTACTGCGGCTTCGACTATTTCTTCTCTTTTGAATTTGAATTTCGGCGGCATATAGAGTTCAGAAAAATCTGAGCTTTTTTTATTATTTTCTGATAAAGAGTGATAATGTTAATCAATAAAGACATCTTTCAAACCGAATAGATAATGCCATAAACCAGTTACAGCAAATTATTTTTAATAATTTCTCAAGAAATATTGACATTGCATGAAAAATAGTGTATAAGTAAATTACAGCAATTAAAAAACGCGCCTATTAGATAGAAATCGACGCGCCGATGGCTTTCGCCATACTTGATTGTGGTAAATTAAGTATAGCGCACTTTGTGGGTTTTGTCAAGAAAGACATCTTAGTTGTGAGTAAAAGTAAATGATATGGTATACGTTGATATTGGAGTTGGTTCCGGTATAAAAGCAGATATTGGTATTGCGATTATTTATACATGGAAATGTCGTATGTTGTAAATGAAAGTGATTTTTACAATCCTGAGTTTTATTGGCATTATCAAGATCCATCTGATTAATATTGAATAGGAGGTGTTTTATGATAAAAGTTAGAATAATATCAATTTACCTATGCGTTGTTTCATTGTTTTTATTTGTATCTTGTGGCAGTAATATTAAAAGTGATGAAACATACCGCGAACAATATGTTGCAGCATATCGAGGAGCATCAATAGCGTTGGATATATCAAACAATACCCAACAAAGCGTTACTATGCTTATAGGCGCGGTTAGCGCTGATAATTTTTACATTGCTTTTCAGTCGGCGCAAGATGATTTTGAAAACTGTTATAAGCCAGCTGATGAAAGTCTGCTTAAGAGCACGCGCGGCTTCGTCTATTTTTTATATCTGTTATATAAAAATAATGTTCCGATAACGCAAGCTCCTATTACTTTGGATTGCGATTATATCATGAATAATCAAACTATTCAAGATAATAGTATAACGCTGTTATCCGAAATTGACTTGATTAACAATAGAATAGTCGGAAATGTGATTGGTGTAAGCGCGGAATCGGGTGCTAACCGTGACACTGATGAGTTTTATATTCACATTGAAATAGATTTTGATTTTAACAGCCATACAATAGGAGGTTTCACTCTTGATATGATAGGTATTGCCGGGGATAATTTATCTTTTGAAAACGGCGTTTCTTGTTTGTATAAAAACGGCAAAGTGTATACAGCAAATAAAAGCGATTTGGGAAATAAACTCGATGAATATGTGGAATTTGTTGAAGAAACATATTATAAACCTTATAAAGGTTTGACTGCAAAAGCCGTTAAAATAAACAAAAACTATTCAAAAGAGTATACGGAATCAATGAATAGATTTGTTATGTAATCTTTTACTCCGGTCTGTATTTAATTTTAACTTGTGGCTATGGTTTGGTAAAAGATAATTGCTTTTTCGGAACGGGTAGATTGTTCTGCTTGCAGAACAATCTACCCGTTTTTGTGTTTTATCCTGAAAATACGGGAATATCTGTTTGTTCCGTAATTCTTCTATCGAGATACGCCTGTTTCCCTAATGGTAACACCCGAATCATCGGCTTTTATTTTTTATTCGGTCAGTCAAAACAATATAAATTCAAAGTTTGACCCGATACAAGAACGTTTATCGTTGTGATGTGCCAGACAAGAATAATACGAACCATGGTCTAACGACGTATTTTTGACTAATACTTTGTTCTGCTCGCGGCTTATACATCAAGTATTAAGCCGCTTATGCGCCTTGTCTTAGCCTAAAAATACGCCGTTAGACTTGTAGCCGATAGAAATTTGAGCCAACCCCGCCTCTAAGCCGTCTTTTTAA
>CAKQKW010000032.1:0-10428 GCA_934249325.1 uncultured Clostridia bacterium | reverse complement strand
TATTTCCTGACATTTTAGTTTTCCTCCGTAAATTCGTCTATGTAAATTTTTGTGTATAAACAACCGTATTCAAAGTAACGGCGTTTACCGTCAGAGTATAAATCAAAGGTGCGAACGCTTATTTTTCCTAAATTGCTTATCGCTACCACGACTTCGTGTTTTTCGTCGTCGATTTCGAGTAAATTGAAAGTTATATTATTTTCACCGTTAAAATAATCGTATTCGGGCATTTTAATTTTCCTCCACGATTTTATACCAAACTTTATACTCGACTTCCAAATCGAGCATATCGTAAGAGCCGTCTTTTTCTCTGTATACGGGAACTTCCGTAAAGTACATAGTGATGTAACCTTGGAATTCGTCTTTTTTACCGTTTAAAGGGTGACAATGCTTTTCAACGTCGTTGAAAATACGGATATACGGCTTGCTGTTTTTAGAAATGCAAGGACAGAGTAAATTACCCTCTGCGATGTAACCGAAACCGGATAATTTTTTATCCGATTTACTTCTTACGTTTGTGATTGAGAAAACTACTTTTTTCATTTTGGATACAATCTCCTAATTTTTATTTGCCTTTTTCGGCAAGGGGAAAAGTAGCACCGAGAAAATTTATATTCTTTTTATTTAACGGCTGTAAACACGAAAGTCAACGACAACGGAACAAATTAACGCATAAAAGGATTTGATTTTTAAAAATAGATAAAAAAATAGAGCCAAACTCGAATTTTCATCGAATTTGACTCTGAACTCTTTATACGAATTTTAAGCGTTAATTTTTCCCGTTGACTTTCGTTTTTCTCTGTGCTACAACCCTACGCCCGAAAACAGGCAAAAAAATTAGGAGAAAATACAAAAACGAAAACTCAACCTTGGCTAAAAAATATTTGTCAGGTTTTAATTCTTTCTACAATAACGCCGAAATAATCATTAGAAAAGAAAAATACGAACTCCGATTTTGTTTCGGTGTTCGTATTATTCCCCTGTGGCGGAGGCTGAGGGATTCGAACCCCCGTGGGTTTTGCCCAAACGGTTTTCAAGACCGCCTCGTTATGACCGCTTCGATAAGCCTCCGTCTATTCGGTTTTTTTCTCCGCCTTTTCGCTTCGTTGCAATGTTTATGTTTTCGCATCTTCTGCGGCGAAAAAGTTGTCGTTGTTTGCTACCGAGCAACTTTCACTTTTGCTCGACTAAGCAATTATATATTATTTTTTCGTAAAAATCAACTGTTTTTTTCTGAAAATTATTGTTTTCCGAATTTTTCCGTTTTTCGATTGTTTTTATCGCTCGTTTGTGTTAAAATATGATAGGAAAAATATGCCGTCGGGTTATATTTGCTTATATCATTCAATTTCAGCGTTTTAAACGCAATCTCCGACAATAAGGTCTTTTTATTATGGAAAATATAAAAAATAACGTTTTTAAAGAAAGAATACTTCCTTTTTTGAATAAAAATTACGGGTTTTTCGCAATTCCCGTATTCATTTTCCTCGTTTTCGGTATCGCCGAGGCGTGTTTCGATATATGGCCGTTCGGTTATACCTGTATGTCGAGTTACGATCACCTCGCTCAGGTTTGCCCTCTTTTGGAACACTATTTCGCGTTTTTCGACGGTACGGACGGGCTTTTTCATACTTTTTTCGTCGGCGGCGGTATGGACCTTTTCGGTTCGCTCGCCTATTGTACGATAAGTCCGTTTACTTTCGTATTCCTTCTCGGCGGCAAAGGTAACGTTATCAATATGATAAGTATCGTTCTCCCGCTGAAAGTTTCCTGCGCTGCGGTTGTCGCGTTGCTTTTCTTAAAACGCTATTTTAAGGATATTCCGTATTATCTTTCCGTCGTTATGGCGATACTTTACGCCTTTGGCGGCTATTTATACGTTGCGAATACCTACGTCAACTGGGTCGATTTGATGATTTATATGCCCGTACTCGTTTCGGGTTTTATTCGTTTTATCAGAACGGACAGGCTTACTATGTTCGTCATCGGGCTTGTTCTAAACATTTACACCTGTTTTTCGATTTCCTGTTTCTCCTTCTTTTCTTTGTTCCCGATACTTGTTCTTTACGTCGTAATTTGCGTGAATAAGGAGGAAAAAACACATAAACTCGCGAGACTTTGCTTCGGTTTCGTACTCGGAATCGCAATAAGTTTGCCCCTGCTTATTCCCGCATTTTACGCGTTTAAAGTGTCGAGCAGAAATACGGGAATTTTCAGCGAAATTTTCAAAACGTATACCAAAAAACAAATCGAGGACGGAAAACTCGTTCAGCACCTGTATGAAAAACTCACTTACTTCCTTTGCAATTCGACTTTCGTGTTCCTCGGGGCGGTCTACTTCGTCCGTTCGGAAAAGGGCGATAAATTCGCGTTTTTCTCGATTTTCGCGTTTTTAATTCTGATTATTCCGTGCCTTGTCGAGGAGAGTATGTCTCTTCTCAATATGGGTTCGACTTATTCGTACACCTACCGCTTCGGCTTCCTTATGGATATGTTCGGACTTTATATTTCGGCGAAAAGCGTTTCCTCGATACTCGCTCTAGACGGCGAGACGGGTAAAGCGACGGACAAAACGGCGGGCGACGTAACGGAAAACGAAGGGCAGGTAGTCGTATCGGACGTAAAATCTAAAAACCCGTTTTCCGATTTCTCGGCGGGCAAAAAGACTTTCGTAGCGTTGCTTGTCGTGAGCGTACTCGTTACTCTCGGCGGCATATTTACCTTCTCATTTTTCAGATTTATTCTGAACGGCGACTACAAAGACAATAAATTCGTCGAAAAAATAGTCGAGTGGTTCTCGCTTTCTTCGGACAATATGCCGTTCGACGGTTTCTTTGCGAGTTTCGCCCATTCCTGCGGCGGCTTGGAAGCGATTATCGTACTGTTTTTAATGGCGACGGTAATATTTATAGTCGCGACTTTGTTCGTGAAATTCAAGTTCGTTAAGTTTAAGGAAGTTGCTTCGCTGCTTTGCGTATTATCGCTTTCGCAATGCGTATTTTACGGGTTCGCGACGGTAAAGGGCAACAGACAGGGCGGCTCGAAGGAGAATTACGATCAGTATTCTTCGATGATCGAACAGATAAAGGAAAACTACGGCGACGAGTATTCGAGACTGAAAAGTCACGACTATTATATTTCGGGCGACTCGCCGCTCACTTTGCGTAGTTACACCTATTCGATATTCAGTTCGGTGACGGACGCCGAGAACTTCCGCGTAAAAAGAGACTTCGGTTACAGCGGCGGCACGAACAGCATAAGGTCGAATAACGGTTCGACTTTCGCCGACGCTTTTATGAGTTACAGATTCGAGGTCTACGACTTTTATTGCAGAGAAAACAAGTCCAATCACACCGCTTGCATGCCGTCCGCGGAAAATAATTCCTACCTTAAAAGAACGGATATATACGCGTGGTCGAAGCCCCTTTTGGACGTTCGTAAAAAAGAGGCGAACAACGGCAAAAATCTGAGTTTATACACAGTTCAGCCCGATTATGACGGCGAATTTAAAGAAGTAATACCCTATCGGGATATCGTTTTCTCGGTAAAAAGAGAAGACGGCAGACTTACTTTTTCGGTAAACGGAAAGGAAGTATACACGACGGACGAACTTGCCGCCGAACCCGATACCGTAAGAGTTATAATGAACAGAGTGACTAACGCCGAAGCGAGCGAATTTACTCTCGACGGACTTACGCAGGCGAGCCTTACCGCGTCGAGCGGTTGCAAAAAGAATGGCGGCAAATATACGTTTACGTATAACGATAGCAATATGACGGGCTATCTGACCTATAAAAACGCCGCCGATTTCAAGACTTCGGAAGTAAAAATCAGTTACGAGGGCGTGAGAGATTCCAACGCGTTTATAGGGCTGAGAGTAACTCTTAAAAACGGCGAGCAATATTGGATACAGGCGAACACGCCGAGATATACCGTTTACGAGAATACGCTCGCGTTGCCGTCCTGCATGGTTGTCGACGGCGAAAATATCGTATACGACGAAGACGACGGCAGATCCCAAAAGGAAATAGCGGTTTACGAATTTTTAAGCGGAACGAGTTTCAGCGGTACTTATGTATCGAGACCGAATATAAGTTCGTTGAAGAAAAAGCTCGAAGGCAGAGAAGTTGAATACGAACTTAAACGCAACGAGATTGTATTGCCGACGATAACCGCCGAAAAAGGTCAGAGTCTGTTTATAAATTACGTGAATATCAAAGGTTACGAAGTAAAGGTAAACGGCGTAAAACGCGAAATGAAGACCAACCCGACGGGGCTTATGATAATACCGCTCGACGCGGGCGAAAACGTGGTGACGATAAAGTACAGGTCGCCGTATTACAAGTATATGCTTGCGGGCTTGGCGGTCGGGGCGGTAATAGTCGCTTTGTACCTGCTTCTTACGAGAAAATTTTCGGGGTTTGTAGCGAAATGCGAAAAGGTCGTCGCGATAGCGGCAGTCGTGCTTGCCGCCGCTTTAATACTGTTCTTCTTCGTATTCCCGACGGGACTGTTCCTCAAAAAGTTTTTCTTCGACTATGTGAAGATAATTTTTTAGGGAAAGCGACGGAAAAAGCGGGCTATAAGTCGATTAACGCGGCTATTTCTTGCTTTTCCCTATGGAGAAAGTGACGGCGATAGCCGACGATAGGGGATAATGGTGAGTGATATTTTGCTCCGCAAAATTTTATTTATCTGACGATAAGTTATATCGCCTGCGGCGGTTATATTTGCCTTGCGGCAAGTTGTTTGGATACCGTAGGGGACGACGCCCACGGCGTCCCGAGAAACGGAAGTGATATTTTGCTCTGCAAAGTTATATTTATCTGACGATAAGTTATATCGCCTGCGGCGGTTATATTTGCCTTACGGCAAGTTGTATTGTCAACACCTACTTATACGAGCCATAAAAAATTATTTATCGACTTTATCCCTTAAAGCGGTTGATATTTATCGATAAATGTATTATAATAACGGTGTTTGCTTTGAAACAGAGGAATTATGAGAGATAAATACGTTAGTCCGCTTTGCGAAAGATACGCGGACGAAAAAATGCAGAAAATATTTTCGCCCGATAACAGGTATTCGACGTGGCGTAAACTTTGGGTTGCTCTTGCCGAGAGCGAAAAAGAACTCGGTCTTAACATAACCGACGAGCAAATCGCCGAAATGAAATCGCATATCTACGATATTGACTACGAAAAAGAGGCGGAATACGAAAGACAACTCCGCCACGACGTAATGGCTCATATTTATACCTACGGCGATTCGTGTCCGACCGCAAGAGGGATAATTCACCTCGGCGCGACGTCCTGCTACGTTACCGACAACGCTGACACTCTCCTTATGAAAGAGGGTTTGGAAGCGGTCAAAGCGTTGCTTGTAAACGCGATTAAAGCGGTTTATGATTTTGCCGACAAGTATAAAAGCCTTCCCGTGCTTGCCTATACGCATTTTCAGGCGGCTCAGCCGACCACGCTCGGCAAAAGGGCTACTTTATGGCTTAACGACCTCGCAGAGGACTATAAACGGGTAGAATGGGAAATCGAAAATCTGAAATTCTTCGGCTGTAAAGGCACGACGGGAACGGGAGCGAGTTTTTTGCAATTATTCGGCGACGAAGAAAAAGTGTTCGAACTAGAAAAACTCATAGCGAAAAAATTCGGGTTTAAGAAAATCGTTCCCGTATCGGGTCAGACCTATTCGAGAAAAACCGACAGTTTCATACTCAACGTTTTGTCGGGTATAGCGCAGTCGGCGGCGAAATTTTCGTCGGATATAAGGCTTATGTGCCATATGAAAGAGGTTGACGAACCGTTTGAGACCAAACAGATAGGCTCGTCGGCAATGGCGTACAAGAAAAATCCGATGAGAAGCGAGAGAATAGCCTCGCTCGCAAGATACGTTATGGTAGACGCGTTGAACCCCGCGATAACCGAGGCTCAGCAATGGCTTGAAAGAACGCTCGACGATTCGGCGAACAAGCGTATATCCGTTCCCGAAGCGTTTTTGGCGACGAGCGGAATTTTAAATCTCTACGTCAACGTAATAAGCGGACTTAACGTTTACCCGAAGGTAATCAAGAAAAATCTCGACGCCGAACTTCCGTTCATGGCGACCGAAAACATACTAATGTATCTCGTTGAAGAAAAGGGTTTCGACAGACAATGGACGCACGAAAAAATCAGAGTTCATTCTATCGAGGCGGGGTACAACGTAAAGGTGAATGGCGGCGATAACGACCTTATAGACCGACTTCTGAAAGATGATGAGTTAAAACTCACGAGAGAAGAGATAGATAAAATATTCGACGCGAAAGGATTTTGCGGACTTGCGGAAAAGCAGACGGAGAAGTTCCTTTCGGAAGTCAAAAACGAAATAATCGATAAAAATGCGGGACTTTTAGGCTTGAAAGCCGAAGTCAACGTTTAAAAAGGAGAAAATATGCTTACATCTATTGTAGGAATCAACTGGGGCGACGAAGGAAAGGGCAGAATGGTTGACCTTCTTTCGGAGAAGTACGACGTTATCATACGTTATCAGGGCGGAAACAACGCCGGACATACCGTAGTCAACGATAAGGGTAAGTTTGCGCTTAACCTGTTGCCGTCGGGTATTCTCAGAGACGACACCGTCAACGTTATGGGTCTCGGAATGGTTATCGACATCGAACATCTTTGCGGAGAAATCGAGAAATTGAGAAAGGCGGGAATAGAAATCACCCCGAAACATCTCAAAATCAGCGATAAAGCGACTATCTGTATGCCTTACGACAAACTTCTCGACGGACTCGAAGAGGACAGACTGAAAGACAGAAAATTCGGCTCGACGAGAAGGGGAATCGCTCCCGTTTATTCGGACAAGTATATGAAAAAAACCTTCCGTATGGGCGATTTAAAGAGACTTGCGAGCCTCAAAGGCAAAATCGCGGAAATCGTAGAGTGGAAAAACCTGCTCGTTACGGCTTACGGAGTGCCTGCCGTTAAAGCGGAAGATATGTACGATTGGCTCGTAAAATTCGGTACGCCGCTTATAGACTACGTCTGCGACGTAAGCGAATTGCTCGAAGGAGAAATCAAAGAGGGCAAGAACCTTTTGTTCGAGGCTCAACTCGGCGCTCTCAGAGATATCGACTTCGGTATATTCCCGTATACTTCGTCCTCGTCCACGATCGCGGCTTACGCTCCTATCGGAGCGGGCATACCCGAATACAAACTCGATGACGTGGTAGGCGTTATGAAAGCATATTCTACTTGCGTCGGCGAGGGACCGTTCACTTGCGAAATGTTTGGCGAGGAAGCGGAAGAACTCAGACAGGCGGGCGGCGAATACGGCGCGGCGACGGGCAGACCGAGAAGAGTCGGCGGCTTTGACGTAGTGGCGTCGCGTTACGGCGTTAAGGTACAGGGAGCGACTTGCATTGCCCTTACGAAAATCGACGTACTTTCGTATATGAAGAAGATTCCCGTATGCGTTGCGTACGAAATCGACGGAAAGAGAGTTGAGAGATTCCCGTTCGGCGACGAACTCGACAGGGCGAAACCGATATACGAGTATCTCGACGGCTTCTGCGAGGATATATCGAAGTGCAGAAAGGCCGAAGATTTACCCGAAAACGCAATGAAATATATCAAGTATCTTGAAAAAGCGGTCGGCTGTAAGATTAAATACGTTTCGGTAGGCGCGGAGAGAGACAGTTATATCGAAATGTATTGATAAAACGGCAAAGTTTATCTTTCGATAAGTTAATCGCTTGCGGCGGTTATATATGTCTTGCGGCAAATTATTATACTTTTCAAACAACATAAAAACGAGATTTCCGATTTTTGCGGAAACCTCGTTTTTTTTCGTTTTTATAGCGTTTCTGATTTAAAATTTCAACTTGCGAGCCATAAGTACGCCCATTACGGAAGCCATCATAAGCCCTCTCGTCCAACCCGACGAGTCGCCGAGGCAATGAAGATTTAAAATGTTCGTGTTGAAATCGTCGTCCATCTTTATCTTGTTGGAGTAGAACTTCAATTCGGGCGAGTACAAAAGCGTTTCTGGACTCGCAAACCCCGGAACAACGACGTCGAGTTGCTCTATGAATTTCAGAATATTCGTAAGCGTTCTGTACGGCATTGCGGCGGTAATATCTCCCGCTACGGCGTCGGGCAGAGTGGGTTTAACGTTAGATTGCGTAAGTTCTTTCTGCCAGGTGCGTTTACCGTCTAAAATGTCTCCGTAGCGTTGAACGAGAATGTGTCCGTCGCCGAGCATATTCGTAAGTTCGCCTATTTTTTTAGCGTATTCTATCGGCTGATTGAACGGATAAGTGAAGTTGTGTGAGCAGAGAATGGATAAATTCGTGTTGTCCGATTTTCTGTCCTTGAACGAGTGTCCGTTTACGACCGCGAGATTGTCGTCGTAATTCTCCTGCGCGACGTAACCGCCGGGGTTCTGGCAGAAAGTACGGACTTTGTTTTTGAACGGAAGGGGGTAGCCGATGAGTTTCGACTCGTACAAAACTTTGTTGACCTCTTCCATTACCTCGTTTCTGACTTCGACCCTTACGCCTATATCAACGGTAGACGGCTGATGTTCGATGCCGTGCGCCGAACACATGCTTTCGAGCCATTCCGCGCCCCTTCTTCCCGTCGCGACTATAATCTTTTTAGCGAAAAACTCCTGTTCTTTTCCGCCGATTTTAACTATCGCGCCCTTGCAGACGTTACCTTCGATAATAACGTTGGAACAGTCGCTGTTAAAGAACATTTCAACGCCGTTTTCGAGCAGATTCTGTTCGATTGCGTAGTAAATATTCTGCGCTTTTTCCGTACCGAGGTGGCGGATAGGGCAATCGACGAGTTTAAGCCCCGCGCTTATCGCCTTTCTTCTTATCTGTTTGATTTCTTCGGGGTGGTCTACGCCCTCGATTTTTGTATCCGCGCCGAATTCGAGATAAATTCTGTCAACGTAGTCGATAGTTTCCTGAACGAGGTCGTGTCCTATCTGATCGGGAAGCGCGCCGCCGACGTAACTCGAAAGCGAGAGTTTTCCGTCCGAGAAGGCTCCCGCGCCCGAAAATCCCGTTGTAATCGCGCAGTTTTTGCAGTTCATACAATGTCCCGTTTTCGTTTTGGGGCATACCCTCTTTTCGATTGCCGAACCTTTTTCGACTATCGATATTTTCCCTTTGTATCCTTTGCGGACGAGTTCCAAAGCGGTGAAAATACCCGCGGGACCCGCGCCGATAATAAGTACGTCGGTGTTCATATTTAAGTCCTCCGAAAATAAATCGTAAATATATTTCGTAAATTGTCACAAAGAACTTTTTACGTCATATTATAACACGGATAGACGGATAAGTAAAGCGTTTGAGGTGATTGTTTCCCGAAATTTGACTTTTGCGACTTCGTATGCTAAAATGCAGATATGAACGATTTTACCAACAGAATTGAAGAATTGGCGGAGCGTTGCGAAAGACGCGGAATATTCGTATATACCGACTTTTTGAATCCGACGAAAGCCGAAGAGGCGGGGCGGGTTGCTAAGTCGAAAGGCGTAAAAATAGAGTTTTACGGCGGTACGGAAAACGCCGAAAGAGTAATGGCTCGACTTGGCGATAAAGAGGAATTCGGCTACAACGAAGAGTATCCCGTTAAACTTTTAAAGATTGAATGTACGGGCGGAAAATTCGCCTCGCCGATTACTCACCGAGACGTCTTAGGGGCGATACTGAACTTGGGCATCGATAGAGATAAGACGGGCGATATATTCGTAAACGGCATATTTGCATATATTTTTGCCGAAGAAAAGATAGCGGAATTTATACTGAAAGAACTCGAAAGCGTGGGGCGTAACGCGGTTAAAATCACCGAAGCGAAAGAACTTCCCGACGAGTTCAAAGTAACGATTATCGAAATGGAAATAAGCGTGTCGTCCAACAGGGTTGACGCGATTATATCGAGACTGTACGGCTTATCGAGAGAACAGAGTTCGGCATTGTTCAAAAACGGCTTTGCGGCGATAAACGGCAAGCAGACGGATAAAGGGGAAAAAGAACTGAGAGAGGGTGACGTAGTCGCGGTAAGAGGAAAGGGTAAGTTTAAATTTTTAGGCGAGGGCGGAACGAGTAAAAAGGGCAAATTATACGTTCGCCTCGGCGTATACGAATGATATTCGGGTTCCGCAAATATTATATAATGAAAAAAAATATAGCAAAAACGGTTGATTTTGTGATAACGGAGTGATATAATAAGCGGCGGAATATAAAAAACTGAAAAAATTTTGTTTAAGCGGGAGTGAATTGTCAAACTAAGTGCAACACTTAGTGAGAAAAAAGTTAAATAAATCTACCGGTTTTTGATAGTGTAAAACTTTCTTGGGTCTGGCGTTAATTAACGCCAGATTCTTTTTTAGTGTTTTTTCGGATACTCTTTCGAG
>CAKQKW010000031.1:0-12254 GCA_934249325.1 uncultured Clostridia bacterium | reverse complement strand
CGAACGCAGATGTACTTGACGTACTTCAAGCGAGAATTTGCCGCAAAGCGTTAAAAAGACGGCTTAGAGGCGGGTTCAGTTGGGGTTTTTATCGGCTACGGCGAACCGAGTCGGAAGGGGAAAATAATAAAATCGCTAATAGTATTTCACTTGCGGAAATTGTCGTGATTTTGCAAGAAATAGCAATTTTGGCAAACATAAAAAATCGGGTATTGACATTTGTTTCTTTCTGTTATATAATAAGAAAAAAGGCAGGTTTTTTATGAAAAACAAATCAACCGTTTCAGTTGTGATTTCTGTTTTAATACTCGCGCTTTCCTTGTTTCTTGTTTCGTGTAAAGCGGGGAAAAAGGAAGACGTCGTGGGGACGTATAAACTTGTTACGGATACCCGTACCGTTTACGGGGAAGACACCGTAGACAATATAAAAAAATACGGCAAAGAGGCTTATTTGGTTATAACGGGTAAGGATTACGGCTATTATGTATATAAGGACGATTCCTCCCCCGTTATTGCAAGAGAGGTTAAACTCGAGTATTCTTATAACGAAGAGGGTAATATATCCTTGGTCGGCTTTATAACGGGCGAGGGGGAAAGAACGAACAGTTTTAACGTGAACGCAATGCAGAAAGTTTCGCTTATTTCCCGTTGGCCTTCCGCAAGCAAATACATTGATGCGTACGATATTCAATACGACAAGGTAGACAAATCTACGGATCTTTCTTACGTTAAAAATGTTTACGCAGATTTACCGATTTTCGGCTATGATTTGTATAAATATAACGCGTTGTACCGCGCGGAAGTTCTAAGCGAAAGTCAAAATAATCCGGGCGAATACGTTTACAAATATTACGACGTTGACTCTTCGAAACGTAAGGCGACGCTTTACTACGCTTTAAAATCGGACGAAAAGCCCGTTGTCGTAACCGATTTGATCGTTTCCTTCGAATTCGATTCCGAAACAAAAAAGCCCGTTTCGATGAGCATAGGAGAAGATAAATACGATTTAACTTTGGGAACTCCCTCCCGCTCGGTTAAAATTACGGTTGAAGGTGAAAGCGTTGACGCTAAGGAAGAACTGTACAACTATAATTATCTCAATCTTTTGCAAAGCGACTATGATACTTATTTTCAGGGTCTGATAGCCGAATATAGAAATTCCCTGCAAGAAACCGAAGCGGCGGCGTAAACACGTTTATAATTAGGCGCATTGCGGAAACTTTGACGGTTTTTATCGGCTAAGACTGTCGTAAAATCGAAATTCAGAATAAAATAATCGCTGAAATAAGAAGCCGAATTACGAAATGGCATAGAGAAGCGGCGATAAAAAAGATACCTGAATCCAAGGTACCCGAGCAAAATCGGGTATCTTTTTTATTATAAAATTTGTTTTTTTTCGGGACGCCATATTCTTAAAAATGCAAGCATTTTTAAGAGTTCATAAGGGCGCCGTCCCCTACTGCAAACTTAACAAATCCTCATAGTTGGAAAAAATGGTTTAATAATTTATATTTATTTAACAGTACTTTATATTATAAAATTCGTTTTTTTTCGGGACGTCGAGGGCGCCGTCCCCTACGGCAAACTTAACAAATCCTCATAGTTGAAAAAAAGTTTAATAAATTTTGTTTTTTATTTAACAGTATTTAACATACAACTGAAATAATCAACATACAGCGTTTAATCACCGCAATTGTAGGGGACGGCGCCCTCGACGTCCCGATAGACTTTTTAACAGAAAAATTATAACAATACGAAAAGCGGCGGTCGCAAATTTTGCGACCGCCGCTTCCTTTTGGTTGATTATCTTAATTTACCGAAAACTAAGTCTATACGGCTCGTCGATAAATTATTTCTATTATTCCTTTCCCGCAAGTTTCTTGTATTTGTCAAGTCTTTCGGTGTTCTCTTCTTCCGCCTCTACGAAGAGTTTCTCGGCAAGTTCGGGTTGCGCTTTCTTTAAGGTTGCGTAACGGTTTTCGCCGAGTATGAAGTCCTGATAACTTGCCGTCGGGTCTTTGCTGTCAAGCGTGAACGGGTTGACTTCCGTTCCGACCTTTTCGGGATTGTATCTGTAAAGGTGCCAGTAGCCTGCGTCTACCGCTTTCTTCTCTTCGGTCTGCGAGTTAGCCATGTTGATACCGTGGTTGATGCACGGAGCGTAGCAGATAAGGAGCGACGGTCCGTCGTAAGCCTCGGCTTCGGTTATAGCATTAAGGAACTGCTGTTTGTTGGAACCCATAGCGCATTGAGCGACGTAAACGTATCCGTAACTCATAGCCATCATTCCGAGGTCCTTCTTCTTGACTCTCTTGCCGCCTGCCGCGAATTTAGCGACCGCGCCCGTAGGAGTGGACTTGCTCGCCTGTCCGCCGGTGTTCGAGTAAACTTCGGTATCTACGACGAGTACGTTGACGTCTTCGCCCTGAGCGAGAACGTGGTCGAGTCCGCCGTATCCGATATCGTATGCCCAGCCGTCGCCGCCGATAATCCAGATAGACTTCTTGATTACGCAGTCCTGCATCTTGTCGATTTCTTTAAGGGTTTCTTTAAGTTCGCCCTTGGCGTTCTTGATAGCGGAGGGAAGAGCGGCTTCGAGGAGTTTCGCAACTCTCTTCGTAACGTCGGGACTCTTCTTGTTTTCAAGCCAGAGTTTGCACGCTTCGCCGATTCTGCCGCGAAGTCCGAGATCCTGAACCTTTCTCATAAGGTCGGCAAGTTTCTCTCTTCTCTGAGTATAAGCGAGATTGAAACCGAAACCGTATTCGGCGTTGTCCTCGAAAAGACTGTTTGCCCAAGCAGGTCCCTTGCCCTCGGCGTTTTTCGTGTACGGACACGTCGGAGACGAGCCGCCGTAAATGGACGAACAACCCGTAGCGTTCGCGACTATCATTCTGTCGCCGAACATCTGCGTGATAACCTTAATATAAGGAGTTTCGCCGCAGCCCGCGCACGCGCCCGAGAACTCGAAGAGCGGCTTGGAGAACTGCGAACCCTTAACGGTGTTTTTCTTGAATACGGAAGTATCGACTTCGGGAAGTTTTTCGCTGAACTCGTAGTTTACGGTTTCTTCCTTGACTACTTTTTCAAGCGGAATCATCGTAAGAGCCTTTTTGTCTTCCTTAGTCGGGCAGATATTCGCGCATACGCCGCAACCCATACAGTCGAGCGGGCTTACCTGCATTCTGTATTTGTAACCGTTCATTCCGATAGCGGCTTTCGTAGCGAAAGTAGCGGGAACCTCCGTTCCTTCTTTTACGAGGACGGGACGGATACAAGCGTGCGGACAAACGAACGAACACTGGTTACACTGAATACAGTTTTCTGCGTTCCATTCGGGGATTTTAACCGCAACGCCTCTCTTCTCGAACTTCGTCGTGCCGGTCGGAACGCTTCCGTCGGCGTTGAACGCGGAGGAGGGGAGTTTGTCGCCCTGAAGAGCGATAATCGGGTGAATAACCTCTTGGAAATACTTGTCGTCCGCAAGTTTAACGGGTTCTGCGCCCGTCGTGGCGTCAGCCCATTGAGCGGGAACGGCGATTTCTTTAAGTTCGGAGGAAGCCTTGTCGATAGCGGCGTAGTTCATATTTACTACCGCGTCGCCTTTCTTGCCGTAGGACTTCTTGACGTACTGTTTCATCCAGTCTTCCGCTTCCGCGTAAGGCATAATTTCGGGGTTGATTTTGAAGAACGCCGCCTGCATGATAGCGTTCGTTCTGCCGCCGAGACCTATCGAAGCCGCAATCTTGATTGCGTCTATAACGTAGAGTTTGGCGCGCTTTTTAGCGAGAAGGCGTTTCATCGACGCGGGGAGGTTCTTTCCGAGATTCTCGGCGTTGTCCCATTCGCAGTTAAGGAGGAATTTGCCGCCTTCTTTAAGGTCGGTTACCATATCGTATCTCGTAACGTACGAGGGCTGCGAGCAGGCGATGAAGTCCGCCGCGTCGATAAGGTAAGACGACTGTATCGGAGTTTTTCCGAAACGGAGGTGCGATACCGTTATGCCGCCCGACTTTTTGGAGTCGTAGAAGAAATATCCCTGAGCGTACATATCCGTGTGATCGCCGATAATTTTAATGGAGTTTTTGTTCGCGCCGACCGTGCCGTCCGAACCTAAACCGTAGAACTTACAACTGATCGTTCCCGCGGGAGCGGCGTTGTACTGTTCGGAGAAGTCGAGCGAAGTGTGAGTAAGATCGTCGTAGATACCGACGGTGAAGTGGTTCTTCGTATCCGAGGATTCGAGGTTCTTGTAAACCGAGTAAACCATCGACGGGTTGAACTCTTTCGAACCGAGACCGTATCTTCCGCCGTAAACCTTGACCTTCTTTCTGCCGAACTCGTTTAAAGCCGCGATAACGTCGAGGTAGAGGGGTTCGCCGAGCGAGCCGGGTTCCTTCGTTCTGTCGAGAACGGCAACCTTTTTGACCGAAGTCGGAAGAGCCTTGACGAACGCTTTGCCCGCGAAAGGTCTGTAAAGTCTGACTTTAAGTACGCCGACTTTGTGTCCTTCCTTGTTCATTTTAGCGATAGTCTCTTCGATTGCTTCCGCGCCGCTGCCCATAATTACGATTACGTATTCCGCGTCGGGCGCGCCTACGTAGTCGAAAAGGTGATAACTTCTGCCCGTTAAAGCCGAAACCTTGTTCATCATCTTCTGAACGATTCCGGGTACCGCTTCGTAGTAAAGGTTCGCGGTCTCTCTGTTCTGGAAGTAAGTATCGCTGTTTTGCGCGGTACCTTTCTGAATCGGGTGATCGGGGTTAAGCGCTCTCGCTCTGAAATCCTCGATGTCCTTCATATCTACGAGTTTCTTCATATCCTCGTAGTCGATAGCCTCGATTTTGGAAACTTCGTGACTCGTTCTGAAACCGTCGAAGAAGTGAAGGAACGGAACTTTGGACTTCAAAGTCGAAAGGTGCGCGACGAGCGCGAGGTCCATAACCTCCTGTACCGAGTTGGAAGCGAGCATTGCAAAGCCCGTCTGACGGCAAGCCATTACGTCCGAATGATCGCCGAAAATGTTAAGAGAATGAGCAGCCAACGCTCTCGCGCTTACGTGGAACACGCAGGGGAGAAGTTCGCCCGAAATCTTGTACATATTCGGAATCATCAGAAGAAGACCCTGAGAAGCCGTGTAAGTAACGGTGAGCGCGCCCGCCGAGAGCGAGCCGTGAACCGCGCCCGCCGCGCCTGCTTCGGATTGCATTTCGGCAAGTCTCAACTTCTGACCGAACATATTCGTTCTGCCCGCCGTAGACCATTCGTCCGCGACTTCCGCCATAGGCGAGGAAGGGGTTATCGGGTAAATAGCCGCTACTTCCGAAAAAGCGTAAGCAACGTGGCTGGCAGCGGTATTACCGTCGATAGTCATAACTTTCATTAAATTTAACCTCCGTATGAAATTTAATATAATTTTTCACTAAGGTTCGAAAGGTTCGTAGCGTAGAGCCTTTCGGTAAACCTTATATATTATATCCTAATCGGAAATTTAAGTCAATAGTTTTTTTCTCAATTTAAGAACTTTTTTCTCGCCTTTTTCGGAATTTCAAAAAGATATTGCGGTGAAAATTCTAAACGCCGCCTTAAAACAGTTGTTATTTCTACGCGTTTTGTGCTAAAATAGCGAGGTATGCAGGCAATAGAGTTTAAAAACGTCATATTTTCCTACCGCAGCGGCGACGGAGATCAAGCGGAGATTACGGAAGTTTTAAAAAGTATAAACTTCTCCGTGGAAAAGGGTCGGTTTATTGCGCTTTTAGGAAAAAACGGTAGCGGAAAGAGTACGGCCGCGAGGCTTATTAACGGACTGTTAAAACCCGTATCGGGTACGGTCACCGTTCTCGGTAAGGACGTTTCGGATAAAAATAATCTCTTCGAGGTCAGAAAAAGCGTCGGAATGGTATTTCAGAACCCCGACAATCAGCAAATCGCTTCGATAGTCGAGGACGACGTTGCGTTCGGACCCGAAAATATCGGTATGCCGAGAGAGGAAATCGGTCGGGCAATCGACTTTGCCCTTAAAGTCACCGATATGGAGAAATTCCGCCATTCGGAAGCGGCTAAACTCTCGGGCGGTCAGAAGCAAAGGGTTGCGATAGCGGGAGCGATTGCCATTTATCCCGAAATCCTGATTTTAGACGAATCGACCTCGATGCTCGACCCAAAGGGCAGAAGAGAAGTTATGGAAGTTGTAAAAACGCTCAATAAAGAAAGAGGCATGACCGTAATCGACATTACTCACTATATGGACGAGGCGGCGGAAGCGGACGAGATTTACGTTCTTTCGGACGGAGTGATAAAACTTCGGGGAACTCCCGACGAGGTGTTCTCGAAGCCCGAAACGTTGCGTTCGGCGGGTCTCGAACTCCCGAGGGCGGCTGTCCTTGCGGAGAAATTGAGAAAGGCGGGCGTTCCCGTGTCTTACGGAGTGTACGACGCGGACAAACTCACGGAGGAATTATGCGGATTGTTGCGGAAGGTTTGACCTTCGAGTACAACAGAAAATCGAAGAATAAAGTCGTCGCGTTAAACGACGTTTCGCTTACCGTAAACGAGGGGGCATTTTTCGGAATAATCGGGCATACGGGAAGCGGAAAATCTACGTTTATTCAACATATAGACGGACTTATTCCCGTTTATAGGGGTAAACTCACGGTCGGCGACATTGACCTTTCAAAGGGTAAAAAGACTGATAAAAAACAACTGAGAACGCTTCGGAGCAAGGTCGGAATGGTATTTCAGTACCCCGAGTATCAACTGTTCGCGGAGACCGTTTTCGACGACGTTGCGTTCGGGTATAAGAACTTCAACGAGAACGCGGGAAGCGAGGAAGTGAAAGCCGCGGTTTACGGGGCGTTAAGCCTCGTGGGTCTTGGCTCGGACGTCGCGAACAAATCGCCGTTCGAGTTGTCGGGCGGGCAGAAAAGAAGAGTCGCGATAGCGGGAGTTATAGTGACTAATCCCGAAATACTCGTTCTCGACGAACCCGTCGCGGGGCTCGACCCGAAAGGCAAACGGGAACTTATGGAACTTTTGCATTATCTTCATTCCGAGACGGTGAAAACGGTGATAATGGTGTCGCACGATATGGACGAAGTTGCAGAAAATTGTACGGACGTCGCTGTATTTTCGGACGGCAAAGTCGTTATGACGGGTACGCCGAAAGAGGTGTTTTCAAAAACGGACGAACTTTTAAGGTTAAGGCTCGACGTTCCCGTTACGGGCAAAATCGCAAACGAATTAAAGAAAGTCGGCGTTGACTTAGATACCGATTTCACGACCGACGACTTTGTCGAAAAAGTCGTCTTTGCTTATAAAAACGCTTGATAATCGGCTTATAGACCGACATTTAAAGAAATAATTAAGGATAAATATGTTAGGAGACGTAACGTTCGGACAGTACTACGACGCTCGGTCGTTTATGCATAAGGTAGACCCGAGAGTAAAGATACTGCTTTTAATTGCATATATAACGGCGGTATTTCTGGCAAAGAATTTTCTCGCCCTCGCCGCCGTGCTTTTCTTCTTAATCGTTGCGGTTATCTTTTCGTCCGTACCGGTAGGGTCGGTGCTGAAAAGTATCAAGGCAATATATATATTGATAATATTCACGGCGACGCTGAACGTACTTTTTTACGTTAAGAAAGAGGACGATACGGTCTTGTTCTGGGTGGTTACGAAAGAAGGACTTATAAACGCGGCGTTTCTCGCTTCGAGGCTTATACTTCTCGTGACGGGAAGTTCGCTGCTCACTTTGACGACTACGCCCGTAAGCCTTACGGACGGTCTGGAAAGTCTTTTAAAACCGCTCGCATTGATAAAATTCCCCGTTCACGAACTCGCTTTGGTTATGTCGATTGCGTTGAGATTTATTCCCACGCTCGCAAACGAAACGGACAGAATAATGTCCGCGCAGAAAGCGAGAGGGGCGAACTTCGACAGCGGAAATATTTTCAAAAGGCTCAAAGCGTTGACTACTATTTTAATACCGCTTTTAATCAGCGCGTTCAGACGAGCCGACGAACTCGGCGACGCGATGGACGCGAGATGCTACACGGGAAGCAAGATAAGAACTAAGTATAAAAAACTTAAATTTTCGTTCAGAGACCCCATAGCGTTTGCGTTTACGGCTGCGATGATTACAGGCGTGGTTCTCTTAGGCATTTACTTTTAATTGAAACGCTTGTCGCTTGTTTTTTATTTTTATCCAAAAGCGCGTTTTGCGGTTTTATTAAATTGTTAAAAATTCGTTTAAACGACTTATAGAGGGGTTTTTATGAGAATTAAAATAAAAATCGAATACGACGGAACGAATTTTTGCGGTTGGCAGATTCAGCCGAACGGGCGTTCCGTACAGGAGGAGTTGGAACTTGCGACCGAGAAGATAACGGGCGTAAGGCTTAAAGTTACGGGCAGCGGCAGGACGGACAGCGGAGTACACGCCGAAGGGCAGATCGCGCACTTCGATACCGAAGCGACTATTCCGCCCGAGCGGTTTGCGGCGGCTTTGAACGCCGTTCTTCCAGGCGACGTGAAAGTTCTCGAAAGCGGAGAAGCGGCGGACGATTTCAACGCGAGATTTTCGGCGAAGAGAAAAACCTATCGCTATAAAATGTACTCGTCGAGATTTTCTCATCCTCTCAAAGACAGATATTCCGTGTGGATAGACCACGAATTAGACTGCGAAAAAATGAACGAAGCGGCGGCTCGGTTTGTAGGCGAACACGATTTCAGGTGTTTTCTCGCCGCCGATTCCGACGTCGAAAGCACGGTGAGAACGATTTATTCGGCGACGGTTGAGCGGCGCGGCGAGGATATAGCGTTTACCGTCGAGGGAAACGGGTTTTTGTATAATATGGTAAGGATAATGGCGGGAACGCTGCTTGCGGTCGGCGAGGGGAAAATCACGATAGAGGACGTGGAGAATATACTTGACGGAAAGGACAGAAAGTTTGCGGGAAAAACTATGCCGGCAAGAGGTTTGACGCTTTCGAACGTTTTTTATGAATAATTTTAATATTTTCGTGTAAAACGCTTGACAAAAAAATTTATATTTTGTAATATATTTTGGCAAATCGCACGGGCATAAGCGTATGTATAGTGTGTCCATGCGTACGGAGAAGAAAAATTCTATCGGACGAACTAGCCCCTCGAAAGGTGATTTTTCCTCGAAAAATAAAAAATTCGGAGATTTTCAGATGAAGACTTATATGGCAAAAAGCCAGACGGTAGAAAGAGAATGGTATATCGTCGACGCCGAGGGAGTATCTTTGGGAAGACTTGCTTCGCAGGTTGCTTCCGTGCTTCGCGGCAAGAACAAGCCCACGTTCACCCCGAACGTTGACTGCGGCGATTTCGTTATAATCGTAAACTGCGACAAGGTTGTTTTGACGGGAAAGAAACTCGAACAGAAGTTCTACACTTATCATACGGGATATATCGGCGGTTTGAAGCAGATACCTTATTCGAGAATGATGGCGGAGAAATCCGACCTTGCGGTATACGAAGCGGTAAAGGGAATGCTTCCCAAGGGAAGACTCGGCAGACAGATGCTCACCAAACTCCGCGTATACAAAGGCGCAGAGCATAATCAACAGGCTCAACAGCCCAAAACGCTCAACATAGAGAGATAATCGGAGGATAAGTTATTATGGCAAAAGCATCGGTAAAGAAAAAAGTTCAGTTCTGGGGAACGGGAAGAAGAAAGAGCGCCATTGCGAGAGTAAGGCTTATTCCCGGCGGCAACGGAACTATCACGATTAACGACAGAAGCATCGACGAATATTGCGACCTTGACACGTTGAAACTTATAATAAGACAGCCCCTCGTTCTCACGGGAACGGAAACTGCTTACGACGTATTCGTAAACGTAACGGGCGGCGGCTTCACGGGACAAGCGGGAGCGATTCGTCACGGAATATCGAGAGCGCTTTTAGAGGCTCAGCCCGAACTTCGCGCGGTACTCAAGAAAGAGGGATACCTTACGAGAGACCCGAGAATGAAGGAGAGAAAGAAGTACGGCTTGAAGAAAGCAAGAAAGGCTCCGCAGTTCTCGAAGAGATAATTTTATTATCGGACGACGGCATTGCGTCGAAGTTACGGAGAGAAAAAAAGAACTACAAATACGACCGAGGCCTTTTTGGTCTCGGTCTATTTATAAGTTTATTGTTAGCCATAGGCGATTGCGTTGTAAAGTTATAAAAAAGTAAGAAACGACGAGAAAAACGATTGACAAGAGGCACAAAAAACTGATATAGTAATAAAGGCGAGCGGACATGGCGAAATTGGCAGACGCGTAAGATTCAGGTTCTTATGGGGCGACTCGTGCAGGTTCAAGTCCTGTTGTCCGCACCAAAGCAAAAGGAGAGGCTCAGCCTCTCCTTTTGCTTTGGTGCGGACAACAGGACGAGTACGCGTCGGCTTGCCGACGTCGTTCACATTCCGCTTGCGGAATCTTGCCGAGGGACTCCCGTTTACGGGAAACGGCAAAATCCTGTTGTTCGCATTTTTCTTTTTACACGAGCCAAATAAACCGTTATAACAGGACTTGAACCAATAGCGAGCATCGCAAAGTTGGAATGGGCGAAATTATTTGCAAAGAATATACAAGCAAAAAGACAAAAGCGAGCGGTGCAGAGTTTTGTTGTCCGCAATGCCTCTCCGTTTTCGTTTGGTGCGGACAACAGGTATTACATTTACATAAAATAAAAAATTTCCTTATAGGCGAAAATGGTGATAGAATGAGTACAGAATTATTTTTGAATACTGAACGTCGATTATCAAAACAACAACTAATTAAAGTGAAAGAGTACTTCAAACGAAGCGACGTTCGGGGAATAGGTTTTCGTTATTTTGGAAATATATTAAATCTTGAAGGTGAAAATTATTATTTTGACAGTATGTGGACTCCGTTTTTAAAGCCTTTAAGCGAGTTTAAAAATTCAGAAGCGATTAACTATAATGAATTAAATTCAATATTTGAAACAGTTAAAGAAATAATAAATTTTTTGCTTAACGAAAATTACAGTATTAAATTGTTTTTTGCCGCTGTCGGAGAAAAAGAATTTTTAAATAAAGAACAAACAACACTAAGGTTTTCCGATCTTGATGAATTTAGGAGTTTTGAGTGGGGTACTGTTTACGAAATACATAAATAGCTTTTTAGAGAGCGTTATTTCTCGTTCGACACATTCCGAAAATTGCATAAAAAGAGGATATTAAGGTAAAGGATATATGGAAAAGACGAAATACGAAACCTATATACAAGTTTTTAACATCAAAGAATTTTTGGAAAACTATGAGCCGACAGAGGAATTTGACTTGCCGCCAGCGACATACGAATGGGTGAAGAATTTACCGCCCGAAGAGCAGAAGCGGTTTTATTACGAAATGGGTATCAGAAACGTTATAGGACTTGACCCGTCAAGTTTTAAATACGTCAAATACGAAGACCCTTACGCTCGTAATTTTCTCGCAAAATGTCCCGTGTGCGGAAAGGTTTGCCGAATAGATCAGTACGGCAACGGGGAGTGCGATAACTGCTTATGGCAGTTGGGCAGATACGACGAGCAAGTTGCAGACTCCGTTCAATATCCGAATTTGGTTTCGCTCAACAAAGCGAGACGGCTTTATAAAGAGGGGAAGCCGCTAAAGCCCGATTTCGACGATTTTATCGCAGGACTTGAAATGTACAGCGAAATGACCTTTTATTATAAAGGAATCGAAGCAGCCGTGTGTTTCGACAGTAACGGAGCAATTCATTTAGAATACGGCAATCGGGACGACGTTTTTTCAAATACGGAGGAATTTCACGATAAGTCCCGAGTGGACGGAAAACCTTTGAAAGAAATATGGAATGAGGTAGAAAACGCCGACTATATGCAAGGCTGATTTTTAATACAGCCCGCAAAATAGAACTTATCTGGAAGGAAATATGGAAACTAAACGGCATCAAAAATTATACGAACATTACAGAACGATTTTCGGGGAAGAACCGAAATTCAGTTTAAAACTTAAAAAGAACGTTTTACCCGACGATATGAAGTCTGTCGCGACTTACGTTTTCGAGCCGACCGCCGAAATGCCCTTTTGGAAACTGTGTACGATCGGGGCGAGCGATTATCTTATGCCCGAGCGTGAAATTGGTTGGGGAAGGAAGGCGAATCGCCGCAACGAATATATGATGCTTATTTCGCCCGACGTCGATATTCGTAATCCTTCGGACGACGAAGACGCGCCGACGGACTGGCTAT
>CAKQKW010000030.1:0-13039 GCA_934249325.1 uncultured Clostridia bacterium | reverse complement strand
GTGGAGATAGTCGGGGTCGAACCGGCGACCTCTTGAATGCCATTCAAGCGCTCTACCAACTGAGCTATACCCCCACGCCGTATCTTATCTTTTTTTTTACCTTAAAATATTAGCATATTTTTTACGCTTTGGCAAGTGTTTATCGTATACTTTATCTTAATTTATCTGTAAAAAATACTTTTTGCTTTGTCGTGATTAGCCGTCAGCGGGGCGAAAACTTGTTTTCCGCCCAGCCGATACGAGTTAATCTTTTTAATCCGATTTTATATATGCGATTTTTTTCGCAAAATTTTACAACTTGAATTTTATAAATTTCAGGTTCGCGTACTCGGGTAAGCCGTTCTTCATTCTGCGCTTAGGATCGCCGTTTATAAGCGGCAGCGCATAGTTTACGAATTCGTCCGAAAGATTAGTTCCGTCGTCCGTTATCCAACCCAAGGGAATGGTCTTTTCCGCATTTGCCGCCGCCGACAAGGGCGTCGCGACGTATTCTATCTCGTAAACGCTTCCGTCCTTTCTCTTAAACGAAATCATTTTGTCCGTCTCGCCGCCGACAGCCGCTTTTACCGCGTGTCTGCCTGCCGCGAACGATTCTTCAACGTCCGTCTCGGATGCGCAATGAGCCGCGCACCTTTGCAGAATGTTCAGTTCAATAGCCTTGCATTTAAGTCCGAGTTCCTTGACTTTCGCCTTTAAAACCCCGCATACGCCGCCGAGTTGCGAGTGTCCGAACGCGTCCGTCATGCTTCCGTCGTCGCCGACGTATTTTCCGTTTGCGAATCGTATTCCCTCGGAAACCGCTACCACGCAGATTTTCTTCCTGTCTGTCACTTTCTTTACATCCGACTTGAATTTCTCGTAGGAAAAAGGCAATTCGGGAAGATATATAAGGTCCGCGCCGTATCCGCCGACTTCCGCGAGTTTACTCGCCGCAGCAAGCCAGCCTGCGTTTCTGCCCATAATTTCGACGACGATAACGAGCGGTGAGCCGTATATCACGGCGTCTCTGTTTACTTCCATTATCGAGTTTGCGATATACTTCGCCGCGCTTCCGTAGCCGGGGCAGTGGTCCGTGCCGCAAAGGTCGTTGTCTATCGTCTTAGGGATTCCTATAACGTTGATATCATACCCCGATTTCTGCATATACTTCGAGATTTTATCGCAGGTATCCATACTGTCGTTGCCGCCGTTATAGAAAAAATATCTGACGTCGTACTTTTTGAATACTTCGAGTATTCGTCTGTAATCCTCGTCGTTCTCGTCGGGGTTTTTGAGTTTGTATCTCACCGAGCCGAACGCCGAAGCGGGGGTGTGTTTAAGCGCGAGCAGTTCTTCTTTGTCCTCTTTGCCTATATCGAAAAAGTCCTCGTCCAAAACGCCTTTTATGCCGTGATGAGCGCATAATACGCCCGTTACGGATTCCTCTTCGAGAGCCTGTAAAAGTCCGCCCGCTATACTTGCGTTGATAACCGTCGTAGGTCCGCCCGATTGAGCGAACACGCATCTTCCTTTGAGTTGTTTCATAATTTTAGCAGAGTTTCGACGCCATGTCGTATAAATGCTTATCTATTTGTTTGGTTTCCGAAAGAGCTTCTGCGATGTCGAGATCGACGATCTTGTTGTTTTTTATTCCTATAACTCTGTTTGTCTTGCCCTGAAGGAGAAGTTCGGTCGCTCTCGTTCCGAATCTCGCCGCGAGCATTCTGTCCGCCATCGTCGGCGAACCGCCCCTTTGAATATGTCCGAGAGTAGTGACTTTTACGTCCGCGCCGCTGAGTACGGAAACGAGCGTTTTAATCTCCGTTTCGTTGCCTGCGCCTTCCGCAAGTACGATAATGTTGGAAGTCTTTCCTCTTTCTTTGCTCTTTTTAATATCTTCTGCGATGGCTTTGATATCGTACGGAATTTCGGGAACGAGAATATATTCCGCTCCGCCGCAGATTCCTGCGTACATTGCGATGTCTCCGCATCTTCTGCCCATAACCTTTACGAGCGAAACTCTGTCGTGCGAAGTCATAGTGTCTCTTAAATTGTTAATTGCCCAAAGAACGGTGTTTACAGCCGTGTCGAAACCGAGAGTGTAGTCGGTGTACGCAAGGTCGTTGTCTATAGTGCCGGGAATACCGACGACGTTAATGCCGTTCTCGTCCGAAAGGAATCTCGCTCCGGTGAACGAACCGTCGCCGCCGATTACCACAAGTCCTTCTATGCCCAACGCTTTGAGATTGTCGGCCGCTTTCTTTCTCGTCTCGGGGAATTTAAATTCAAGGCATCTCGCAGTCTTTAAAATAGTGCCGCCTTTCTGAACTATATCGCATACCGAATGGGTGTTCATCGGAAAAATATTGTTGTTTACGAGTCCGAAATAACCTCTTTCCACGCCGTAAACTTCAAGTCCGCTGTTGATTGCGCTTCTTACGCACGCTCTGATACATGCGTTCATTCCCGGGGCGTCGCCGCCGCTTGTTAAAATTGCTATTTTTTTCATAAGTTTACCTCCTTTGAGTAAAACAATCGTTGATTTTTTGTTTTTATGCCGTGAAGAACTTTATGTCTTCTTCGTCTACGATCGAGAGAAGTTCGTTTATAAGACCTCTGCAATTTCGTACCGTCTGAGACATTTTATAGTTCTTGCCGTCTATCTTGAAACACACGACTATATCGCCCGGATAAGTAGAAAGTACGTCTATAAGTTCGTCTTTGTACTTTTTCGTCTCGTCGCTGAGTATAATTCCGAGGAATTCTCTCTTCGGTTTGTCCGTCGCTTGGACAGCCGAGGCGGAATTCGTTTCCGCTTCGTTTACCGCTTCGCATTTGTCTACGATTACCGACGGTCGGTCGTCTTTGAGTTGTAATTTGCCTCGTATTTTAACGACCTGTTCGGGTTTTAAAATATCCTTATATCTTTCGTGGGTTTTCGGGAAGAATACGCATTCTATCGCGCCGTAAGAATCTTCTACCGTCGCGAAAGTCATATTCGACCCCGATTTCGTCGTAATTTTGTCCGCCGCAGTGATAATTCCGCCTAAATATACGGGCATATCGTTTTTGACGTCTGTGTAAATCTTGTTGCCGTCCTCGTCCTCTTCGACGTTCGCGAGCATTTCGGTCGTGAAAGAGCAGTCTTTAAACTTGTCTTTGAATCCGTCGAGAGGGTGTCCCGAAACGTATACGCCCGTGACGTTTTTCTCAAACGAAAGTTTGGTCTTGTTGTCGAATTCGGGAAGGTCGGGATAGTTCACCGTGAACGCCGCGTTTTCGTCGATTATGCTTCCGAAGAAACTGAGTTGGTTGCTCTCTCTCTGCCTTGCGATTATTATCACTCGGTCGATTAAGTCCTCGTATATGGCGATTAACTGGCTTCGGGGTCTTCCGAACGCGTCGAACGCGCCCGCGTAAATGAGGTTTTCGACGAGCCTTTTATTCAGAACTTTCGTCTCGCATCTCGATATGAAATCTTCAAACGATTCGTACTTTCCTTTTCTTTCCCGTTCGGAAACTATCGAATCTATCGCGGCGATTCCTATGCCTTTTATCGCGGCGAGTCCGTATCGGATTTTGCCTTTTGAAACGCTGAAATATCCTATGCTTTCGTTTATGTCGGGCGGCAGAACTTTTATGCCTTCCTCTTTCGCGTAAGATATATAGTTCTTTATTTCGTCGATGTTCGTTATTCTGTTGTTTAAGACGGCGGTTAAAAATTCCGCTTCGTAGTAGCACTTTAAGTACGCCGTCTGATAGGTTACGAGCGAGTACGCCGCGGCGTGAGACTTGTTGAAAGCGTATTTCGCGAAGTCTTTCATCTCGTCCCATATCTTATGGGCGACGTCCTCGGGAACGCCTCTTTTCAGACAGCCGTCGATTGCCGTCGAGACTTTGCCGTGTTTATCCACCGATTCGGGCTTGCCGTTGATAAAGATGACTTCTTCCTTTATCATATCGTCTACTTTCTTCTTGCCCATCATACGCCTTACCATGTCTGCCTGACCGAGCGTATATCCCGCGAGAGCCTGAACGATTTTCATAACCTGTTCCTGATAGACGATACAGCCGTAAGTCTGTTTTAAAATAGGCTCCAAGAGCGGGTGAGCGAAAGTCACGAGTTCGGGGTTGTGCTTGCATTTGACGAATCTCGGAATCGAGTCCATAGGTCCGGGGCGGTATAAAGACACCGCCGCGACTATATCTTCTATGCAGGACGGGCGAAGTTCTTTCATGAACTTCTGGAAGCCCGCGGATTCTATCTGGAATATAGCCTTCGTGTTTCCCGAGGAGAGAAGGTCGAAAACCTTAGGGTCGTCGTAAGTCGATTTATCGAAGTCTATCTCGACGCCGTGATTTTCCCTGACGTAGTCGATAGCCATTTTAATATCGGACAAGTTTCGAAGTCCCAAGAAGTCCATTTTAAGGAATCCCAAGTGTTCGAGTTCCACGCCCGTGTACTGACTTGTAATATCTTCGCCGTTTCTTCCGAGAGGCATGTGCCTGTCGAGTATATCCGCGCCGATTATAACTCCGCACGCATGCGTGCTTGCCTGCCTCGGGCTGTCCTCGAGTTTCGCCGCGATGTCTACGACCCTCTTTATTTCGGGCGAGTCGTTATACATATTGACGAGTTCGGGAACGGAGAAGTCCACGCCGTAGTCTTTCGCGCCCTCTTTCGGGTGGTATTTCCCGAACACCTTTAATATAATGTTCGGGCGTTTCAACTCGAACTCGTCGCCTTTGGCGTTTTTGCGGACTAACTTGTTCGGCATCGCCTTGGTGACTTTATCTGCTTCGGAGTAGGAGACTTTAAGTACTCTCGCAACGTCTTTTATGGCGTTTTTAGCCGCCATAGTTCCGAAAGTTACTATCTTACATACTCTGTCGTAGCCGTATTTTTGTCTGACGTATTCTATTACTTCCTGTCTTCTGCTATCCTCGAAGTCTACGTCGAAATCGGGGGCGGAAACTCTTTCGGGGTTTAAGAAACGCTCGAAATAGAGGTCGTATTTCAGGGGGTCTATGTTGGTGATGCCTATAAGGTACGCGACAATCGAGCCTGCTCCCGAGCCACGCCCCGGACCTACCGATATGCCCATGTTTCGGGCGGCGTTGATATAGTCCCAAACTATGAGGAAGTATTCGATAAACCCTTGTTTTTCTATTACGGCGAGTTCGCTTTCGATACGGTCTCTGATTTCTTTCGTCTCCGTTCCGTATTTTTTCTTTATGCCGTCGTCGATAAGTTTTTGTATATAAGTTTTCGGGTCGTCGCCCGTGACGGGGTTGTAGTGGGGGAACATATAGTGTCCGTACACGAACCCGAAATTGCATTTGTCGGCAATCTCCATCGTCGTTTCCAACGCCTCGGGATCCTCGGGGAAGAGAGCCGCCATTTCTTCGTAAGATTTAAGGTAAAACTCGTCGTTGGGGAAGCGAAGTCTCTTCGGGTCGTCGTAGTCCGCGCCCATCTGAACGCACATCAAAACGTCCTGCGACTCGGCGTCCGAGCGTTCGAGATAGTGTACGTCGTTCGTCGCCACGAGTTTTATGCCGTATTTTTTTGAAAAAATACGCAGGTATTTGTTTACTTCGAGTTGCTCTTCCAAGAGGTGATTTTGCATTTCGAGGTAAAAATCGTCGCCGAAAAGTTCCTTGAACCATACGACTTTTTTCTCCGCTTCTTCGAAGTTGCGGTTTAAAATCGCTTGAGGAATATCGCCTGCGAGACACGCCGAAAGACAGATAAGTCCTTCGTGATGTTCGGCGAGCGTTTTAAGGTCTATTCTCGGCTTGTAATGGAAACCGTCTCTGAACGCAATGGCGTTCAAAAGAGAAATGTTCTTGTAACCCTCTTCGTTTTTGCACAGAAGCACGAGGTGCCTCAGTTTCGGTTTACCCGTCTTTTCGGCATGGTCGTCGCAGACGTAAAATTCCGTACCGATTATCGCTTTTATGCCCTCTTTTTCGCATGCGTCGAAGAAGTTTACCGCCCCGTACATATTGCCGTGGTCGGTTATGGCGAGAGCGGGCATGCCGAGAGCCTTCGCTTTTTTAGCCGCGACCGCTATTTTCGTCGCGCCGTCCAAAATACTGTATTCGGTATGCACGTGCAGGTGTACGAAATTACCCATTTTTATAAAAACCTTCCTATAAGTCGATTATCGGACTGTTTTTCAGTCCATAAAGTTAATAATTATCTCATTCTGAACGAAAAGATATTCGGGTTTAATCGAGATTTTTTCGTCCGTTACGTCGAGGTATTTTTCCTCGGCTTTAATTTTTCTTGCGTATTTTTCGGGAAAACTTACTTTGAACGCCTTTTCGAAATCGGCGAAATTAAGTCCGTCGGTCGTCCTTAAAGCGAGCATTATAAACTCGAACTCCCTTTCGTCTCCCTCTATGTTTTCGCTGAATATCTCGGCGACTTTGTTTCTTAAAATACACGCCGTGTATTCGCTTATCTTTTCGGTGTTCGTAAATCTTCTTTCGTCTATAAACGACGAAGCCGCGACCCCGAAACCTATGTATTCGCCCCGTTTCCAATAATTCATATTATGTCTCGAACGGTAGCCTTTTTTGCAGAAATTCGATACTTCGTATCTCTCGTAGCCTTTTTCGGCGAGAAGTTTTACCGCGAAGTCGTACATATCCGCCGTTTCGTCCTCGCTCGGCAGTTCGCCGTTTAAATAGCGGCAGTACATAGGCGTTCCCTCTTCGGCTTTTAAAGCGTAAGAGGATATGTGTTTCGCTCCCACGCTCTCGGCGAGGTCTATAGCTTCTTTTATATCCGCGAAAGTCTGACCCGAAAGACCTATCATAATATCCACGCTGAAATTCTTGCCTTTAAGCAGTTTCGCGGCGTTAATAAAATCGTCTTTTGTGTGTATTCTGCCTATGTCGTAGAGAAGTTTGTCGTTAGACGTTTGCAGACCGACGCTGAAACGGTTAAATCCTGCTTTTTCGTAAGTTTTTATCTTTTCTTCGTCTACCGTGCCGGGATTCATTTCTATCGTAATCTCGGCGTTCGGGGCGATATTGTAGTAGTTTCTTATCTGTCGCATCGCTCCGACGATATACTTCGGTTCCACAAACGACGGAGTGCCGCCTCCGAAGTAAATCGTGTCGAAAACCTTGTCTTTGAGACTTTCGCTTCTGCCTTTTATCTCTTTGTATAAACAGGCGAAGTATAAGTCGCATTCCGATATTTCTTTCGGATACGATGCAAAATCGCAGTAGGCGCATTTGCTTTTGCAAAACGGAACGTGAACGTATATTCCGGGCATAAAAACCTCGCTATAAGTCGATTATTCGTCGATTTTTACGTTTATCGACTAAGTATTGCCGCAGGCGGACGGGTAAAAAGACCGCCGCAGGGCGTATTGTTTTTTATTATTTGTCGTTGGAACTGTCTATTTTGAGAATAGACATAAACGCCTCGCTCGGAACTTCTACCGAGCCGAGTTGTCTCATCTTCTTTTTGCCTTCTTTCTGTTTTTCGAGAAGTTTTTTCTTTCTCGTTATATCGCCGCCGTAGCATTTCGCGAGTACGTCTTTGCGAAGAGCCTTTACGGTTTCCCTCGCGATTACCTTGCCGCCGATGGCTGCCTGAATGGGTATCTCGAAAAGTTGACGGGGAATGACGTCTTTCAGTCTCTCCGCCAAGGCTCTGCCTCTTTGGTACGCCTTGTCCTTATGGACTATTATCGAAAGGGCGTCGCACGGCTCGCCGTTTAAAAGCATATCGAGTTTGACGAGTTCGCTTTTCTGATAGCCGTCGAGTTCGTAGTCGAAAGAGGCGTACCCCCTCGTTCTCGATTTAAGTCCGTCGAAGAAGTCGAAAATAATTTCGTTGAGGGGCAGTTTATAGTTGAGCCTCACCCTCTTCGCGTCGAGGTAGGTCATATCGGTGAACACGCCGCGTTTGTCCTGACAGAGTTCCATTATCGCGCCGACGTAATCGGGTGGGGTGAATATGTTCGCGTTTATAATAGGCTCTTCGGCGTAGTCGATATAAGATACGTCGGGGAACTTGCTCGGGTTATCGACGATTAAAAGTTCGCCGTCCGTCTTGTGAATGTGGTAGGAAACCGACGGGGCGGTCGTGATTATGTCGATGTCGAACTCCCTTTCGATTCTCTCCTGAATAATCTCCATGTGGAGAAGCCCTAAAAATCCGCATCTGAAACCGAAGCCCAAGGCGTCCGAATTGTCGGGTTCGAACGATAAGGAAGCGTCGTTGAGTTTAAGTTTTAAAAGGGCTTCTTTCAAATCGTTGAATCTCGAACCGTCGAGGGGGTATATACCCGAGAAAACGACGGGCTGAACCTTTTTGTAACCGGGAAGCGGCGACGAAGCGGGGTTGTTCGCGTCCGTTATAGTATCGCCTACCGCGATGTCCTCTATGCTTTTGATACTCGCGGCGATATATCCTACTTCGCCCGCCGCAAGGAATTTTTTAGGCTTTAATCCGGGGTTGAACGTGCCTACTTCGGTGACGTCGAATTGCTTCGTTCCGTTGAACGTTTTGATTCTCGCGCCTACGCCGACCGTCCCGTCTTTGATTCGTACGAAGCAGATAACGCCCTTGAATTTATCGTAATAACTGTCGAAGATGAGGGCTTTAAGCGGCGCTTCGTCGTCTCCTTTCGGCGGCGGAACGAGCGAAACCACTTGTTCCAAAACCTGGTCGATGTTTATACCGTTCTTCGCGGAAATCCTCGGGGCGTGTTCTCCGTCGAGACCTATTACGTCCTCGATTTCTTTAGCCGTCTCTTCGGGGTTTGCCGAAGCGAGGTCGATTTTGTTGATTACGGGTACTATTTCGAGGTCGTTGTCAAGCGCGAGATAGCAGTTTGCGAGAGTCTGAGCCTCGATGCCCTGAGTGGCGTCGACGATCAGAATCGCCCCTTCGCACGCTGCGAGCGAACGTGAAACCTCATAGGTGAAGTCGACGTGTCCGGGGGTGTCGATAAGATTGAAAATATAGTCCTTGCCGTCTTTCGCCTTGTACGCCATTCTCACGGGGGTGAGTTTGATGGTGATGCCGCGTTCTCTCTCCAAATCCATAGAGTCGAGCAGTTGGTCCTCCATATCTCTCTCGGCGACTTGTCCCGTGAGTTCCATTATTCTGTCGGCAAGGGTTGATTTGCCGTGATCGATATGGGCTATTATGCAAAAATTTCGTATGTTGTCCTTAGTCGTTATCGCCATTGAGCAGAAAACCTCGCCATTATAGTTACTCTATATCATTATATACGAAAGTCAAAATAAAATCAAGAAAATTATTGACAAAAACCCGATTCGGTATTATAATTCTCACGGAAAATATAACGAGGATAAATTATATGAGAATAAAAGATAATCATTGGCTTTTGCAAAAACCCGTTGCCCACAGAGGGCTTCACGGAAACGGAATACCCGAAAACAGCAGGGAAGCGTTCGAGGCGGCGATAATGAGCGGTTATCCCATCGAAACGGACGTTCAACTTACTAAGGATAACGCCCTTTTGTGTTTTCACGATGATAGTTTAAAGAGAATGACGGGGGTAGACTCGCTTATATGGGATAAGACTTTCGAGGAAGCGAGGACGTTGAAACTTGCGGAAACTGAGGAGGTAATACCGACGTTCGACGAACTTCTGTCCTTTGTGGACGGCAGAGTTCCGCTCGTTATCGAGTTAAAATCGCAGAGGACGAAAGGGGTTATAGTGGACGAGGTGATAAAGAGGCTGGATTTGTACGAGGGCGAGTTCGTCGTTCAGTCGTTCGACCCGTTCATAATGCGGGAATTCCGCAAGAAACGACCCGAATATATAAGGGGTCAACTTATCGATAAAGACAGGCATAAAAACCTTTCGTATATTGCCGATAAACTTTTGTCGGTCGCCTTTTTCAACTTTATGGTAAAGCCCGACTTTATGAATATGAACGTAAAGTATCTGCCTGTTTCAAACAGAATGAAAAAGGGGCGCAGAGTAATAAGTTGGACGATACGAAACGAAGCGGACAAAGAAAAAGCGGAGAAATACGCAGATAACTATATTTTCGAGAATATAAGACCGTAGGGCGACGTTTTTTTACAACGACAATATCGCCGTTTGCGGTTGTATTTCATATTGCAAAGTTTATCGTACAGCCGTAGGGGACGGCGACCCCGACGTCCCGTTTACGGTTGTGTTTTGTATTGCAAAGTATATTGTTTAGCCGTAGGGGACGGCGACCCCGACGTCCCGTTTGCGGTTGTGTTTTGTATTGCAAAGTATATTGTACAGCCGTAGGGGACGGCGCCCTCGACGTCCCGTCTGATAAAATATCGGTTTGTTATTGAAAATAAAAAATTGTCGATAATCGACTTATAGAATGGTATTTTAACCTCAAAAGGAGTATTTTTATATGAAATTATCGTTTACCGTGAGCGGAATGACTTGTTCCGCTTGCTCGGCAAGAGTCGAAAAATGCGTTCGGAACGTGGCGGGCGTTAAATCGTGCAACGTAAACCTTATCACGGGAGCGTTGTCCGTCGAAGCGGATAGCGACGTAACGGAATCTATTATCAAAGCGGTAAAAAACGAGGGCTACGGCATAAAAGTCGGGGTCTCGCTTAAAAGGGGAAGAGAGAGGGAAAAGTCGCTGAAAAAGAGGCTTATAATCTCCGTTCCGCTCACCGTTATCCTTATGTATATATCTATGGGACCGATGATCGGTATTCCCGTTCCCGATTGCCTCAATATGATGAAACCGGAAGGAATGTTCCTTTCCTCCGTCGTTCAGGCGGTTCTGACTCTCGCCGTGATAATAGTCAACTTTGCATATTATACGAGCGGTTATAAGAAACTTTTCGGGCTGAAGCCGAATATGGATTCGCTCGTCGCGCTCGGCTCGTCCGCTTCGTTTTTGTACGGCGTGTACGTTACCGTTATGATTGCCGTCGGGCATTTCACGAAAAATCACGACCTTATGATGAAGTTTATGGACAGCCTTTATTTCGAGGGCGCGGCTACCATACTCACGCTTATAACGGTCGGTAAATATCTCGAAGAAAAATCGAAAAACAAGACTATGAGTTCGGTCGAAAAACTCTTGGGACTTGCGCCCGAAACTGCGGTTGTTTTGATTGACGGCGAGGAAAAAGAGGTTAAAATTTCCGAACTCAAAGTCGGCGATAAGGTCGTTTTAAAGGACGGCGACCGCGTTCCGTGCGACGGAAAAATCGCTTCGGGCGGCGGTTGGCTCGACCAGTCGGTAATTACGGGCGAAAGCGTTCCCGTATACAAGGAAATCGGCGATAACGTGGTCACGGGGACTACTTTTTCGGGCGGCTATTGCGTTATGGAAGCCGTCTCTGTCGGCGAGGACACGACGCTTTATAAAATAGTAAAACTCGTCGAGGACGCAAATTCCACGAAAGTGCCGATTGCGAAACTCGCGGATGAAATCGCGGGGGTATTCGTTCCCGTCGTTATAGGAATTTCCCTTTTGTCGCTTGCGATATGGCTTATTATAGGTAAGGAATTTTCGTTCGCCGTGAATATCGCCGTCAGCGTACTCGTGGTTTCCTGCCCGTGCGCGTTGGGTCTTGCGACCCCTGCCGCTTTAATGGCGGGAACGGGTAAAGCCGCCGAATACGGAATACTTATAAAGAGCGGCGAAGCCTTGCAGAAAACGGCTTCCGCGGACGTGGTCGTTCTCGATAAAACGGGTACCATAACTTACGGAAAGCCGCAGGTCGAAAACGTTGAGATTACGGGTAAAACAACCGAAGCGGAATTTCTCGCGACCGCCGTCGCGCTTGAAAAAATGAGTTCGCATATTCTCGGCAAAGCGGTTATAGAATACGCCGAGAAAAAAGGCGTGGAAGGCTACGCCGCAGAGAATTTCGAGGCAATAAAAGGTCTCGGTATAAAAGGCGTGGTAAACGGCAAAGAGTGTCTGCTCGGAAATCGTAATTTCGCAATAGGAGAGACCCCCGACGAGGACGGAAAGAAACTTATAGAACTTGCCGAAAAAGAGGTCGGAGCGACTGTGCTGTTTATGTCGATTGATGGCGAAAAGTCAGGCTATATGTCGATTAAAGACGGTATTAAACCGTCGAGCAGAGAAGCGATAGCCGAACTTAAAGCGATGAATAAAGAGGTTGTAATGCTTACGGGCGACAACAAATCCGCGGCGAGAGCGGTCGCGGACGAACTCGGAATATCGTATGAAGCGGAGGTTCTCCCGGACAGAAAATACGAGGTTGTGAACGCCCTTAAAAAGGACGGCAAAACCGTTATGATGGTAGGCGACGGGGTAAACGACGCCCCCGCTCTCTCGGCGGCGGATATAGGAGTTGCGATAGGGGCGGGCGCGGATATAGCGATTGACAGCGCGGACGTGGTTTTGATAAAGAGCGATTTGGGCGACGTCGTAAAGACGATTAAAACGGGCGTAAAGGTTATGCGGAACATAAAGGAAAACCTTTTCTGGGCGTTTTTCTATAACGTTATACTGATACCCGTAGCGTGCGGAGTTTTATACCCCGTCGGCGGCGAGAAATTACTGCTTAACCCGATGTTTGCGTCGCTTGCGATGAGTTTATCGAGCGTGTGCGTAGTCGGCAACGCTTTAAGGCTCAGATTTATAAAATTCGGCAAGTCGGACGAAAAAGCGACTGAAAACGAGCAGTCGAAGAAGTCGGATAAACCGAAAAAAGTCGCGGGAATAAAACCGACCGAAAAAGCGGATAATAAAATCGTCGGAGAAGATTCCGCAAACGGAGGTAGTAAATTGGAAACCGCAAAAATGACGATATATATAGAAGGAATGATGTGCGAGCATTGCAAAAAACGCGTTGAAACGGCGTTGAACGGAATAGGACTTACAGCAGAAGTAAGTTTGCAGAACAAATGCGCATATATTACGGACGGCGAAGCGGAAGACGGCGCGATTAAAATCGCGATATCGGACGCAGGCTATTCCGTAACCGATATAGTAAGATAAAAAATCGAAAACGCGGCTGTAACCGAGCGGGGATATCCCGCCCTTCTTATTATTTTTTATTTTTTTCGTTTTC
>CAKQKW010000029.1:0-14207 GCA_934249325.1 uncultured Clostridia bacterium | reverse complement strand
TTAGTCAGGGCAACCCCGCCTGCATAGACGTTTACGTTTACGGAACAAGCGTTGTAAATTGCTCGAACGGTAGCGACGATAAAAACGGACTTCTTACGGGCAACGTTTACTATTACAGCGAAACGGAGTCTGAAAACAGTTGGCGTTACGTAGACGGAGTCGCTACGAAGTGGTAAGAGCGATAATGTTATTCAAAAGAACAATCGCTTTGATTATTGCGATTGTTTCGGTGATTTTCGTCGTTTCCCTCGGAGGTTGCTTTTGGGGCGACGACGAAACCGAAAGCGTAACGACGGAATCCGCGACAAGCGAAGAAAGCATAGAAAGCGAAATCTTTTTTACGGTTATATTCGATTCGGCAGGCGGTACGAAAGTCGATTCGGCGACGGTTAAATCGGGTGAAAAAATACCCGAACCGCCCGAGCCGAAAAGGTCGAACACAAAGCAACAATACGTTTTTAAGGGCTGGTATATAGGAGACTCGAAGTGGGATTTTAAAAACGGAATCGTAACGGGTGATATTACCCTTACGGCAAAATGGGAACTAACGGGTGATTTCACCGTTGGATTTTAAAGAAATCAGGAGGAATTTATGAAAATTTACAACAAACCTGACGTCGAACTGATATATTTCAACGAAGACGTCGTAACTGCAAGCCCGCTCGGTAAAGATAACGACGGGGACGACCAGATTTGGAACTTCTAAGAGGGGAAAGAAAGATGAGTAAATTAAGGAAAAGATTAACTATAGTTATACTCGCTGTTTTTGCTTCTTTATTAACCGTTGCGGTAACGGGCTTTACAACGAAAGCGAAAGCGGCTGATATTAACCTTGACGGCGAAACCTTTGAAATAGCAGATAAAGTTTCGCTGAAACTCAACGAAGACGGCGGTATGCGTTGGGTTTTAAGGGTAAGCGATAACGTATATAACTACGTTAAAGATACCGAGAGCGTAGAAATGGGCTTTGTAATTGCTCCGAAAGTTCTTATGGATAAGGCGAACGGCGATTATTACGGAATGGCTCAGAGAATACTTATTCCGATTGATATAACGAAAGGTTATCGGGACACGGGAACGACCGATACCGACTGGTATTTCAACGGCTGCGTTGTAAAAATGAACGACGTAAACCGCAAATACGATTACACTGCGGCGGCTTATATAAAGAGCGGCGATACGTTTTTAAAACAGACGACAATCAATACTAATTCGGTAAACAATTTCTATAACGTTGCGAACAAATCGATACTTTATTCGGGCGAAGATTATTCCGAAAAAATGCTCGGACTTGAAAGTTACAAGTGGCTCGGCACGGAAGAATTTCCTATAAAGGTTGACGCCGCCGATCAGTACAATTCGCTTGTTGAAAAGATAAACGCAGGAAGAGATTTTTCTGATAAGATTATCGAAATCGGCAAATCTGTAGACAGAAGCGGGGCAACGCTCAATGAAGGATACGCCCTGCCGACAGGTACGAGAGAGGTGTGCGACGGAGACGCTCACGCATATACGAACGGAATATGCGTAAACTGTAACAAATTGCAAACGGTAGGTGTTCAATACCTTAAAAATGCAGAAAAAGGCGTATATTACGTAGCGGGTTATACGGGGCTCGATAAAGAGGTTTACATATTGAGCGAATATAACGGAAAGCCTGTAACGTATGTTGCGAACGGTGCGTTTAAAACTAAAAATATAACGAAAGTTGTTTTGCCCGATAGCGTTAAGAGTTTAGACGGCAACGTATTTGAAGATTGCAAAAAACTCGAATACGTTTCAATGACGGGAGTTGAAAATCTCGATTATAACGGAAGCGCGTCAGGGTACGGCGCAGACAGAGGTAACAACTTTATGAACTGTACTGCATTGAAGTACGTTATCCTAAGCCCTGCGTTCACGACAAACTGTCAACAGTTTTTCTTAAACGGAAGCAACCCCGAAAAAGCGATACTCGATATTTACGTCAACGCCGCGAGCGGAACTCCGAATTTTGGCGGTGCGAATACAAACTTACTTACGGGCAACGTTTACTACAAAGTTGACGATACGGCGACCGTAAAATGTATGCAGTGGAACTACGGAGCAGACGGCGAAATCGTCAAGGGAGCAAGCAGTCACGATTACGTTGACGGTAAATGTTCTCTTTGCGGAGCGTATAACACGATGGGCGTAGCGTATGGATATGACAGCGGTAATAACGCGTATTACGTAGCGGACAACAGGTCGCTCAATCTTTCCGAAGTTACAATACTTGAAAAATACAATGACGGAACAAACGGGGAAGCGAGCGTAATATACGTTCAACTTTACGCGTTCCATAACAATACCTCTATAACGAAGATTACATTGCCCGAAAGCGTAACCGAATTGGACGGCAGCGTGTTTATGGGTTGTACTAATCTTAAATACGTTTCAATGACGGGTGTTAAAACGTTGAATTACAGCGAGACGGTAACGAGACCTTATAGCGTTACGGTAGACGGCAATACGTTTTCGACGAGATATGGAAACAATAACTTCTATAACTGCGTAAGTCTTGAAACCGTTATCGTGAGCAACGCATTTTCGACGAACGTAAGTCAATTCGGAACGAATATCGGTTCCGCAGTGGCGGTCGTAAGACTTTTCGTAAACGGAGCGTCGGGAACGCCGTCGCTTCAAGAAGATAAACTTCTTACAGGAGAGGTTTACTACAAAGCAGACGATACGGCAACCGTAAAATGTTTACAGTGGAAGTTCGGCGAAAACGGCGAAATCGTCAAGGGAGCAAGCAGTCATACTTTCGTTGACGGTAAATGTTCGGGTTGCGGAAAAGTTCAGACCGAGGGTTTGCTTTACGCTTTGGACGAAGAACAAGATTGTTATTATGTTTCGGGTTATAACGGTTCGGATAAAGAAATATACGTTTTGAGCGAGTACAACGGTAAACCCGTTACTTATATCAAAAACTCGGCGTTTTTTGAAAATACCGATATAACGAAAGTAATTCTTCCGACGAGTATTAAAAGACTTGACGGCGGCGTATTCCAAGGTTGCGGAAATCTCGAATACGTTTCTATGCTCGGCATAGAGGAAATGCTTTTCGCTCAAATCGACGTTCCGTATAGCGATGCTAAGGTTACGACTAACAACAACTTTATAGGTTGTACTAAACTTACCGTTTTAATAGTCGGCGAAAAGTTCAATCTTCACCCGAGCGGGGAGAGTTACGAACAGCAATTCCTTAGTCAGGGCAACCCCGCCTGCATAGACGTTTACGTTTACGGAACAAGCGTTGTAAATTGCTCGAACGGTAGCGACAATAAAAACGGACTTCTTACGGGCAACGTTTATTATTACAACGAAACCTCGGCCGCAAATAGTTGGCACTATGTAAACGGCGTTGCCGTGCTTTGGGCATAAAAAATAAAAACTTCAAGCCGCCCCGTCGGGTAAGATTTACCCGACGGGGCGATTAAAAATTAAAATTAAAAAGAGAAAATATGAAAACAATCATTCTTTCCGAACTTGGGAATCTTGCCGTCACGCCTTATAAGGACGGCAAAATATGGAGCGAAGCTTTTTCATTTGCTTTGAAAAATTACGATAAAATAATAATACCCGCAGGAAAATATTATACTGACAAGTCTTTTGTCGTTCCGTCAAACAGGGAAATTATCGCCGACGAAAACGCCGAAATTATCCTCATAAAAGGCGTTAAATCTCTGCTTTTAAGGAACGAAAACGTTATCGACGGGTCGGACAAGCCGATACCAAGAACCGCCGTAAAGGACGAAAATATTTCGATAACAGGCGGAGTCTGGGGTGAAGAAAACGACGAAAGACTCGGCTACGGGGAAAGCGGTTGCTTTGACGAAAACAATTCAATGGTCGGCGTTTCGACCTGTTTTCTGCTTAGCAACGTAAAAAACCTTACCCTTAAAAATCTCACATTTTGCCACACCGCGGGTTTTGCGATTCAGATGGGCAATATAAGCGATTTTAAGGTGGAAGATATTTGTTTCGACGGTTGCTTTGCCGACGGTTTGCATATAAACGGCGGTACGGAAAACGGGACGGTAAAAAACCTTTACGGTTATACCGAGGACGACCTTATCGCTTTAAACGCTTACGACTGGGATAATTCTTCGATAAATTTCGGTAAAATCGAGAATCTTGTCGTTGACGGCGTTAAATGTGAGACAGGCGGCAACGTTCACAAATCTATCCGTATTCAACCAGGAATTTACCCCTATAAAAACGGCGAAAAAGAAGACTGCTTTGTTAAAAATCTGACGATTAAAAACGTATCGGGCGTTGCGTGTTTCAAAATGTATCTGCAAACGCCCGCTTATACGACTCTTCCCGAGAAGAGCGTCGGCGTGGGTAGAATGGAGAACGTTCGTTTCGAAAACGTTTCCGCAGACACGAGCGAACCCGTGGACAAACAACCGAATTATCTGAGCGGTAATACCGTGACGGGTAATTTTGCGACCTTTGAAATCGGCAGTAACGTGAAAAACCTCGTTTTCGATAACGTAAAGACTATATTAAACAAGGTGAAATATCCGAACTCGTATTTTATGACGGTCGGACCTAAAACGCAGTATATCGAAGAGAAGAAACTCGAACTTTTCGACCCTTACGTTTGCTGCATTGTCGAGGGAATACGTTTTGAAAACGTTTATATAAACGGCGAGAAAAAAGACGATTTAAACGGATATATCAAGGAAATATACTACGATAATCTGTACCCGTCGCCGCTTGGCTTCGGCAAAGGAACAATTTTAAAGTAATTTGCCGATTTACTTGCGAAAAAAATTATTGAATGGTATAATCAATCCTATGAAAGACGAAATACGCATAAACGCTACCGATAAGTGGGACGAGGGTTTGCCGCTCGGAAACGGCGGGACGGGCAGTCTTGTTTACGGCTCTACGCCTTTGAAAATAACTGTTGACAGAACCGACCTTTGGGATCTTCGTCCCAACGAAACGACCCTCGAAAAGGGGTTCAATTTTCAAAATCTCGTGAAACTCTCTCTGAGCGACAGCGGGGAAGATAAAAAGGAACGCGACAGGCTTTTCGAGGATATATTTATGGGTAAGCCTTACCCCTCGAAAATTACCGCGGGGCATATCGAACTTTGGTTTGATAGTAGCGTGAAAAACCTTTCTTATTCGCTCGATTTAAACGAGGCGATAGTCCGAATTTACGCCGATAATCGACTTATAGGCGAGGTTTTCGTAAGTAATGCCCCTGATGTCGGCGTTATTAGACTGTTTGAAAACGCCGATTTAAAACTTCACGTTCCGACATATTTATCGGGTAAGCCCTTGGGCGGTTCGGGTCTTAAAGACAATTCTTCGAGTATGTCTTTGGACTATACGAAAGCGAAATTTTACAGTGACGGCGGGTTTAAATGGTATGAGCAGAACACTCATACAGACTATTCGTTCGGCATAACGGCGTATAGCACGGGAAACGAAATTTATTACGCCCTTACTACGACGGACGACGATAAGGATTATATAGGATACGCTAAAAAACTGCTCGAAAAAGCCGCTGCGAAGGGCTTTGACAAACTTTACGACGAGCATAAAAAAACTTGGAAGAAATATAACGAGAAGTCATCGGTAAAGACGGGCGATAAACTTATCGACGAAACGTATAAAAAGAGTTGGTATCTTTTCAAGTGTTGCTCGAAAAAGGGCGGCTACCCGATGCCGTTACAAGGCGTTTGGACTGCCGACAACGATTGTCTGCCGCCGTGGAAAGGGGATTATCACCACGACACGAACACCGAACTTTCCTATCAGTCTTATCTGAAAGCAAACAGGGTGGAAGAGGGGTCGGCGTTCATAGATTATCTGTGGAAATTGAAGCCGACGTACGAGAAGTTCGCGAAAGAGTTTTTCGGCGTGGACGGGCTATTGCTTCCGTCCTGTTCGACCTTGGACGGTAAGGCGATGGGCGGCTGGGCGCAGTATTCTTTGTCGCCTACGATGACAATCTGGGCTGCGCAAAGTTTTGACGAATACTACCTTTACGCAGGCGACGAGGAATTTCTTAGAGAGAGGGCGTACCCTTTTTTTAAGGAAGTCGGTCAAGCCATAATCGGACTTTTACAAGAGAAAAACGGCAAATATTACTTACCCGTTTCGACTTCGCCCGAAATATTCGACAGTACGAAAAAATCATACCTCGAGCCGAACTCCAACTTCGATTTGGCTTTGATTATTTACCTTTTCAGAACGTTGAAAGGTTATGCGGAAACGCTCGGCGAAAATGCGGAAAAATACGAGAGAATACTCGAAAAACTCGACGATATAGCGATAGATGGCAGCGGCGTCGTGAAACTCGATAAAACGCAGTATCTACCCGAAACGCACAGGCATTTTTCGCACCTTATGTGCCTTTATCCGTTGCATCTTATAAACTACGATACGGAAAGGCATAAGGAGATTTACGAAAATACGATTTTAAACCTCGAAACGCTCGGCACGGGCTATTGGGTAGGTTTTTCGTTCGCTATGTCCGCACAGATTTACGCTATGGCGAAAAAAGGCAATGCGGCGGCAGAGCGACTCGGTCAGTTCTGTAAAGGTTTCGTAGCCGAAAACGGTTTCCATTTAAACGGCGACTACAAGCATTACGGCTACACATGGTTCCATTACAGACCGTTCACGCTCGAGAGTTTGTTCGGGTTTTGCGACGCTCTTCACGAAATGCTTTTGCAGGATCATCAAGGCTGCATAGAATTGTTTCCCGCAATTCCCGACGAGTGGAGAAGCAGAGGAGTTTCATTTAAAAGTCTGAGATCCCGCGGCGGTTTGCTGATTTCGGCAACGCTTTTAAACGGCGAAATAAACGCTCTCGAAGTAAAATCGCCGAATGAGACTTCCGTTGTTATAAACGGCAAAACGTACGTTCTCAAAAAGGGTGATAATACTCTTGTTTAAAAGGGAAATTTTCAACGAAAAAGGATAGCGAATAATGAAAGAATTGAACAAGTATGGAAGGTTTGCCGATAAACTCGGCGGCTACACAATCGATAAATTACCCGATGCGGGGAATTACGAGTATATTTATAAAAACGACGAAATACTCGTCAAGGTCGATCAGTACGGCATTGTTACCGCTCAGATAAATCCGCCCGTCGGCGAAGCCGTTTTCAAGAGGGAAGAAAGGGAAGTCGGCTCGCCCGTCAAGGCGTTGATTTCTGACGGAGAAAGGGTTTTCGACAACTTCGGCGTACTTAACGCAGACAAGTTAATGATAACGTTTTTGCCCGAAAAATCGACTTATAGCCTCACTTTCGAAAAAACGAAGGTTGAAACCGAGGTCTTCGTAACGGATAAAGGCAAGCGTTTTATTATGAACGTTACAATCGAAAATTTAGGCGATAAAGACAAAGAATATAAGATACTGAAATGTTGTTTCCCGTATCTCAACGAACTTTTAATGGCTCCGTGGGATAAGCCCGAATGGTATACGAGAACGGAATATCTTAAAGATAAGAACGCTTTTTTGACGACGAAATACAGCGTTGCGGGCAAAAAGGAAGAGAGGCGTTATCTTACGGTTGTCGATAGCGATAAAACGGAAGGTCGGGAGTTGAGTCTTGAAAGGCTTACGACGGCGACTAAAAATTTCAGCGTAATGCCCGATAGAATAGGCGACAAAACCGAAGATACTCTTTACGCCTTTAAACAATGCGTTTCTACCCTTTTTCCCGTTACGGTTAAAAAGGGCGAAAAGTATTCCTTTACGCAGGTATTTTCGGTGACCGACGACGGTAAAATCGCGGAAGAAATTGAGAAGTCGAAAGAGTATTTCGATGAGAAAAATCGGAAAGAAGAAGAGAAAAAACTCGAAAGGAAATACGCCGAATTATTTTCGGTGAGAACGATAAAAACGGACGATACCGACTTTGATAAATTCATAAACGGCTTTTTGCCGCTCGAAATGTACTGGGTTTCTTCGCTTGACCGCGGTTGGCCGACGGGAATGAGGGGTGTGAGAGACGCCGCAAACGACTTCGAAGGAATGCTTTGTTATGACAAGAAAATGTGTAAAGAGGTAATCGAAAACATTTTCTCGAAGCAGAGGAGCGACGGTTGGTATCCGAGACAGGTTCCGTTCGGAAACGGTACGAAATTCGATTTGCGAGAGTTCGTTGATTCGGCGTGTTTCTTCACCGAATACGTTTACGACTATCTCGCTTATACCGACGATTATTCGATTTTAGAAAAAGAGTACCCGTATTACGATAGCGAAAAGACCGAAAGCGGCTTAACGCATTTAAAAAAGGGGCTTGACTATCTTATTTCGGGCGACGCCCTTGGTGAACATGGACTTGTTAAAATGCGTGGCGGCGATTGGCTCGATTGTTTAAGCGGAGTAGGCAAAAAGGGCAAAGGCGAAAGCGTAATGGTATCCTGCCAACTCGTTATGTGTTTCGGCTATTTGTCCGAAATACTGAAAAAGGTCGGACGGGAAAAAGAGGTTGAAAGTTACGAAAAGTCAGCCTATAAGTTGATAAACGCTATAAACAAGGCGGCATATAACGGAAAATTCTACGACGCGGTATTCACGGACAACGGTACGAAATTGCTGTCGAAAAAGGACGAGGATGGAGAAAAGAGAGTATACGTTCCGACGAACGCCTACGCCGTGATAAGCGGAGTAGCGGACGGCAAGGAAGATTCGGTATTTTCGGAAATAGCCGCATTAAAGACTTCGGACGGTTACAAACTGTTTTCCGAGCCGCTCGGCGGCAAGTATATAGACGGAATAGGTAAAATGGGAACGGGAGATTTTCAACCGTATTTCGCCGAAAATGCAAGCGTATACAATCACGGCTCGCAGTGCTTTTTGATAAGGGCGTTAGCGAAGGCGGGGAGATACGAAGATATAGCCGAAGTGTTGGGCTACGCGATGCCCCTTTACGCGGATAAACACTCGCCCGAAAAAACCTGTTCCGCTCCTTACGCGATAACTAACTGTTATCATTTAGTGCCGTCGTTTTACGGCAGGGCGGGGTTCTCGTTCCTGACGGGCAGCGTCGCAATGATAGAAAGGGCGGTTTATTCGTGGGTGTTCGGCATAAACTTTACGCTTGACGATATGGTAATAACGCCGTGCGTACCGAAAGAATACGAAAACGCCGAAGTAATAACGCCGTTTAACGGACATAGAATAACCGTAAAATACGTAGGTTATGGAGCGAAAATACAGTCCGCAGAGACAGACGGGAAGCCGCTCCTCGTATCGTCGGACGGGCGTTCGGCAGTAATAGAAAAATCTCAAATTTGCGATGATACTACTATAAATGTTAAGTTGAATACTTAAAATAAACAAATAACGATATAAAAAAGACAGGCTCGACAGCCTGTCTTTTTTTATGTTGAACTTTTACTACGCTACGTATTTTCATTTTTCGACCTATTGCGGCAATATTTTTTTCAATATTGCGAAGGCGATATGCCTAAAAAGTCTTTAAATCGCAAAAAATAATTCGTCACGTTGTTAAAAACGCATTGCAATGCAATATCCGCTATCGGCATATCCGAGTACATCATATTGCACGACTGCGATATGCGGTATTGTATCAAAAACTGTATCGGCGTCAGTTCGGTTTTCGCCTTAAATTTTTTAATCAGATACATTTTATCCAGATGCACTGCGTTGGCGAGATCTTGAAGCGTTATATTTTGGGAGTAATTACTTTTTATATATAAAATAACGGTGTCTATCACGTCGTCGTTTTCGGTCTGATTTTTCTTTGTTTCCAAACTTAAATATGGCTTTCTAATGGCTACGTTGGTGATAGAGAAAACTACTTTTTTCATTTTTGGAATACCTCCGAATTTTTTTCGCCTTTCGGCACGGGGAAAGGAGTGCAGAGAAAATTTATAATTTTAAAGTTGTGAATAAGTAAAAACGAAAGTCAACGAAACAGGGGGAAATTAACGCATATAACAGGGTATATATGTTGTAGTATTTTTAAGCAAAAGAAAAACAGAGTCAAACTCAGATATAATTGAGTAAGACCCTGTTTTCTTTTCTGTTTTAAATTTTAAGCGTTAATTTTTCCCGTTGACTTTCGTTTTTCTCTGCGCTACAACCCCCACGACCGAACAGGCGAAAAAATCGGATAAATAGCCAAGACTGAAAACTCAACTTTGGCTGAAAAATATTTTTTAGATTTTATCCCTTTCGACAATAATGCCGAAATAATCGTTAGAAAAGAAAAATACGAACTCCGATTTTGTTTCGGTGTTCGTATTATTCCCCTGTGGCGGAAGCGAGGGGATTCGAACCCCTGAGCCCGTGAAGACTACACGATTTCCAATCGTGCCCGTTATGACCGCTTCGATACGCTTCCTTATTTCGTTTTTCGTTCGCCTATTTCGCAAACTGCTTGTATATTCTATATTTTTTTTCGCCTTTTGTCAATGATTTTTAATGCCTTTTTTACCCTTTTTTTATTTGACTAATTTTTCTATCAATCATATAATATGCTCATGCAATATTATTCTTACGTTTCGTCTTGCGGCAGTTTGCGCGTGTCTTTCGATGGCGATTTTCTTTGCGGCGTCGATTTTAAAGGGTTTACCGCCGATTATAAACCACTTTCAACGGCTGATTTTAACGCCGCAAAACTCACAACCTTGTGGTTTGACGAGTATTTTTCGGGCAAAATCCCCGATTTTTTACCGCCGATTAAATATAACGGCACGGAGTTTCAAAAAATCGTTTGGGACGAACTTCTGAAAATCCCATACGGAAAAACGGTCTCTTATGGCGAACTTGCAAAGGTAGTCGCATTAAAAAGAGGAAAAGCGAAAATGTCGGCGCAGGCGATAGGCGGAGCGGTGGGAAGTAATCCTATATGTATTTTAATTCCCTGTCACAGGGTAATAGGTAAAGACGGATCGCTCGTCGGCTACGGCGAGGGGATTGATAAAAAGATATGGCTTTTACGTTTCGAGGGCGTATTACGCTGATTGATATGGTAAAAGTATTTGTTATACGTTGGAATAAGTATTTAAAATAAAAACATACCTGATTTTGTTTGACATACCCGTTTTTATGTGATATTATTGAATCAACAAGAAAGGAGAGCGGACGCCCGCGAAGAAAAAATGTTATTTTCAAGCAAAGCATATTATTATTATATCGCAGTCTTAGTTAATATTTAGCTACGATATTTTTTGCTTTGCAATAAATAAAATCATTGAAACGAAATCGTAGCGAGGGCTGCGATTTTTTTTTGCGGAAAAATCTCCGGAGGAGTTATTATGAAAAACTGTAAAAGAATTTTATGCTTATTGTTGACTGCCGTCATTTGTTTTATGTTTGCCGTTTTTACGGGCTGTAACAAAAAAGCCGATTATAATATCGGAATATTGCAAGTCGATACGCATAACGCTCTCGACAATGCGAGACAAGGGTTTGAAGACCGACTGAACGAATGGGCGAAAGGGAAAGGGAAAACGATTAAATTCGACGAAAAGAACGCGAAAGGCGATCAGAACAACGAAAAATCTTTTGCTCAGAACCTCGGAAAATCGAGAAACGATATTCTGCTCGGGATCGCAACGTCTTCGGCGAGGGCGTTAGCGACCGAAACAACGAAAATCCCCGTATTGTTTACGGCTGTAACCGACCCCGAGAGAGCGGGGCTTACCGGTAACGTCCACAAAAACGTCACGGGTACGAGCGACGCCGTATCGACCGCGGCTCAGATTGAATTTATCAAAAAAATCGTTCCCGATTGCAAAAAAGTCGGTTTTGTTTTCTGTTCCAACGAAGAAAATTCGTTGACGCAGATAGAAGCGGCGGAAAAGAAATGTAAAGAACTCGGGATTGAAAGTCAGCGTTTTTCTGCGGAATCGACGAGTAATATTCAGACCGTTGTCGAGAGTATAGACTCGGACGTCGATGCGGTATACGTTCCGACGGATAACCTTATTGCCGCAAATATGACCATCGTAAGCAACAGCCTCACGGCGAGGGGAATTCCTATCGTCGCCGCCGAGTCGGGATTATGCGACGACAACGAGGCTGTCGCAACGCTCGGACTCGACTACTACAAACTTGGACGTCAGACTGCGGAAATCGCCATAGAGATTCTCGAGGGTAAATCGCCGTCGGAAATTCCTTTTGAGACTTACAATCAACCCTATGACGCGTTCATAAACGTAAATAACGCGAAGAAACTCATGGAAAAGAATTCTTCGTTGAAACTTTCGGACGAAGATATTAAAAATATACTCGGAAAATAAAAAGGAAACACAATGGACGTTATGACTTTGATACTCGCTCTTCCGGGAGGAATTGCGCAGGGTATGATGTGGGGCGTACTTGCTCTCGGAGTATTTATATCGTATAAAATACTCGATTTCGCAGACCTTACGGTCGATAGTTCTCTCGCCACGGGCGGAGCGGTTGCGGTCGTTATCATAGAGGCAGGGGTTCAACCCCTGATAGCGATGCTCGCGGCTTTCGCTGCGGGGGCGGTTGCCGGCGCGATTACCGCGACTTTAAATACAAAACTTAAAATTCCCGCAATTCTCTCGGGTATACTCACAATGTCGGCGTTGTATTCGGTAAATATTCATATACTCGGCGGCAAAGCGAACATACCTATTATAAAGGGGAGTACCTTTAACGGAATGTTTGCGAATCTGTTCGGACTGAGCGTCATAGACGATAAAAACGTTCTGACGATAATATCGTGTTCGATTGCTTTGGTCGTTATCGTCTCTGTAATGTACTGGTTTTTCGGTACGGAAATCGGCTCGGCGGTCAGGGCGACGGGATGCAACGAAAAAATGGCGAGAGCGCAGGGTATAGATACCGACAAGACTAAATATATCGCGTTGATGATGAGCAACGGGCTTGCCGCGCTCGCGGGAGCATTCATCGCTCAGCACAATTTCAACGCGGACGTAAATCTCGCAAGCGGAACGATAGTAATAGGACTTGCTTCCGTGGTAATAGGCGAGTTGATTTTCGGCAATAAGTTCCCGTTCTGGGTAAAACTTAGCGGAGTCGTGGCGGGCAGCGTTATATACAGACTTATATTCACGATAGCCGTCGGACTCGGTATGAATTCGAGCGACTTGAAATTGATAGCGTCCATAATAGTAGTCGTTACGCTCTGCGTGCCGAAGATTAAAGAAAATATTGCGGGGAGAAGAAAAAATGCTGCAAATTAAAAACGTTGATTTAACATTTTTAAAAGGAACGGTAGACGAGAAGAAAGCTCTTCGCGGACTTAATCTCGATTTGAAGAAAGGCGATTTCGTTACGGTAATCGGCGGAAACGGCGCGGGGAAATCGACAATGCTCAACGCGATAACAGGGGCGTGTCAGGTCGATTGCGGCAGTATCGTATTGGATGGTACCGACGTGACGAGATTGAAAGAATATAAACGCGCGAAATTTATAAGCAGAGTTTTTCAGGACCCTCTTTTAGGAACGGCTGCAAATATGAACATAGAAGAAAACCTTGCGTTGGCGGCGAGAAGAGGGATGAGACGAGGGCTTAAATGGGGTATAAAAAAGGACGAACTCGAAGAGTACAAAAAGATGCTTGCGGGTCTCGAACTCGGACTTGAAAACAGAACCGGACAAAAAGTCGGAACGCTTTCGGGCGGTCAGAGGCAAGCCCTTACGCTTCTTATGGCAACCATACGGAAGCCCAAGTTGCTTCTTTTAGACGAACACACGGCGGCGCTCGACCCTAAAACGGCGAAAAAAGTTCTCGACCTGACCGAGAAAATAGTTGACGAGCAGGGGCTTACCGCTATAATGATTACGCATAATATGAACGACGCCATTTTTTACGGAAACAGACTTGTAATGATGGATTCGGGCAGGGTTATATTCGACGTCAGCGGCGAAGAGAAGAAAAACCTTACGATAAACGACCTTCTTATGAGGTTTGAATCGATAACGGGCGAAGAAATGACGAGCGACAAAATGATACTCGGGTAGAATATTGTCGCCGAGAATCGCGAATTAACGAGTAAGAAATGCCGTCAAAAAAAAATTTAAAAAATTTTCTTATTTTTTCGACAAAACGCTTGACAACGAAATAAGGAAGTGGTATTATGGGTAGGCTATCGCGAGATGGCGCTCATGGCAAACGGAAGTTTGCCGACGAAGATTAAAAACTGAATAGAAGGAAATGAATTGAAACAAACGACGA
>CAKQKW010000028.1:0-14595 GCA_934249325.1 uncultured Clostridia bacterium | reverse complement strand
GGCGCCGTCCCCTACGGCAAATCTTTATAAGTCATCTGATTTAATAAGAGGATTATTAGTTGATTTTTGCTGTTTGTGTATTTATCGAGATTTAATAAATTATTGAAATAATCAACCTATACGGCAACTTATTTCGATAATCGTAGGGGACGGCGCCCCGACGTCCCGTAAAAATTACAAACCGTAGGGGACGGCGCCCTCGACGTCCCGTAAAAATCATAAACCGTAGGGGACGGCACCCTCGACGTCCCGTAACATCACAAGCCGTAGGGGACGGCGCCTCGACGTCACTTTTTGTGTTTTTACAATTCCTTATTACGGTTATCCGTTATAATCTTTAAAAATGTGTAATACACATACTGTCGGTATTAGCGAAAATCAAAAATCGCTTTAAACCTTTTTCCCTATTTCTTTAAAATATTCTACCGCTTCGGCGTAACCCGAAAAACCTTTGCCGACGATCACTTTTTTCGCCACTTCGGAAATATAACTCGTCTTTCTGTATTCTTCCCTCGCCGTAATATCCGTTAAATGTACTTCGACGGTCGGAATCGAAACGGCTTTCAAGGCGTCCGCTATCGCTATGCTCGTATGCGTATACGCCCCCGCGTTAATAATAATCCCGTCGTATTTTTTGTACGCCTTCTGAATAATTCCGACGATTTTCCCCTCGTAATTACTCTGAACGATTTTGCATTTTACTCCGCTTTTTACGCATTTTTCCTTAATAAACCGAACGAGGTCTTTATAACTTTTATCCCCGTACAGGTCTTTTTCGCGTATGCCGAGCATATTCAGATTTACTCCGTTTATAATGAGCAGTTTCATTTTTTCAACCTCGTTTTTACGGCGGATAAAACGTTTTCCACAGCCTCTTCCACCGACCCGTCGTTTCTTATTTTTATATCGCAAGTTTTTTCGTATATGGGCGTTCTTTCCCTTAATAATCGGCTTATAGCCCCGTTTTTTGAGAGCGGTCTGTTGTTTTCCGTCAACTTCTCTTCGTCTCTTTCAAGGTAGACGACTACGCCGTCCGACTTTAAAACGCAAACGTTTTTTTCGCTTATAACGGTACCGCCGCCGGTCGATATTACCGAACCTTTCACCCCGTCGAGACTTTTTACAACCTCTTTTTCAACCTCTCTGAAATACGCTTCGCCCCTTTCTTCTATGATTTTTTCGGGCGTTACTTTATATCGAACCGAAATAATCTCGTCCGTATCGTAAAACTTTCGTCCGAGTTTTTCGCTTATCGCTATTCCGATTGTCGTCTTTCCCGCCGACGGCATACCGATAAAGACGATATTGCTCTCTTCAAACAGAATATCCCGATACGTAGGCAGTATTTTTTCCTTAAAATCATCCGCTTCGCCCCAAAGATACTCGGAATGCATCCCCTGCGCCACGAGCATTAAAAGTCCGCCGCCGCATCTTATCCCGAGGTTTTTCGCAAGCATTAAAAACCCGGTATTTAAAGGGTTATAAACGCAGTCGAAAACGGCTTTTACGTTCGGAAATTTACCTAAGTCAACAGGGCTTACCCCCGTACAAGGGTACATTCCGACGGGCGTTGCGTTGATAATAACGCTCGCGTCCGTAAAATTATAGCAATTTTCAAAGTTAATTTCGCCTTTTCTTTCGACTATGGTAACGCTTTTCGCCTTTTCGTCCTCTGCAAGCGTTCTACAAGCCGCCGCCGCTCCGCCGTTACCCAAAATCATAACGTTTTCGCCGCGTAATACTATTCCGTAATAGTCCAAGGCGAATTTCAGTCCGGAATAGTCGGTGTTATAACCTATAAGTTTGCCGCCCGTATTCACGATAGTATTTACCGCGCCGATACGCCTCGCGGCTTCGTCGATACCGTCCAAAAAAGGCATCACGAAATTTTTATATGGCATGGTAACGTTCAGCCCTTTAAAGTCTTTTTCGCTTAATAATCGACTTATAGCCTCTCTTTTGACTTCTTTTAACTCGTAATCGAGACCGAAACGGCGGTGAAGTTTCGCAGAAAAACTATGCGAGAGTTTCTCGCCCAAAAGATAGTATTTCATTGTTTTTTCCTGCCTTCGGGATTCCCGTTTACGATTTTTTCTTCGCTATTTTTACTCTCAGAGAATATAAACCCGTAAAGGCTTTCTATTCTTTCCCGATTTTCCTCGCCGTACTTTTCGGTAAGCCTTTCGGTAATTTTTCTCTCCCTGTTTTTATCCTCGACCGATGCGCCGTTTATCTTTTTGAGTTCGCCGATTTTTCGGACGAGTTCGCATCTCTTTAAATACGCTTCCGCTATAATATCGTCGAGTTGGTCTATCTCTCTTCTCGCTCCGTCGATACCGCCGAAACCCTCGCTATTCCCCGACAAAATCTCGTCGAGAATTACAATCGCGGCGACGCTCTCCAAAAGCGGAACGGCTCTCACGGCAAAGCACGCGTCGTGCCTGCCGCCGATAGAGATTTCAGTCTCTTGCATTTCCGGGAGGTCAACGGTCTTTTGTCTTTTCGCAATCGACGGCGTGGGACGAAAGGCGACCTTAAATCTTATCGCGTCGCCGTTAGATATGCCGCCGTTTATGCCGCCCGAACGATTAGTTTCAAAAGCGATTTCGCCGCGCTTTAAACAAATTCCGTCGTTCGCTTCGCTTCCTTTCATTTTGCAAAATTCAAAGCCGTCGCCTACTTCCACGCCCTTTACGCCGGGGATAGCGTATAGTCCCGACGAAAGTTTGCTTTCAAGCCCGTTTTCGCCCGAACCGCCTAACCCCCTCGGAACGTTTACGCAAAGACATTCGGCTTTCGCTCCGACAGAGTCTCCGTCCGCTCTCGCCTTTTCTATCTCCTCTTTCATTCTGTTTTCGGTTTCTTTCGTTAAAAACGCCGAGTCCGAACCGAACGCTTCCTCTTCCGAAAAGTTCTCGTCCGTATACGATTTACCTTTTACGTTCCCGACTTCGGACAGGTAAGCCTTTATCTTCACACCGTAATTTTCTTCGAGTATTTTAAGGCATATCGCCCCCGCGAACGCAAGCGCGACGGTCGTTCTGCCCGAAAATTCGCCCCCGCCGTCGAAATTCAGTTCGCCAAAACTAAAATATCTCGTAATATCCGCGTGCGACGGACGAGGTTTGCCGTACAGATTTTCGTAGTCCATTTTTCTGACGTCGGCGTTTTTGAACTCCGCCGCTATGTTACCTACGATTTTGCCGTCCGATATTCCGCTTAAAATAATCGGCTCGTCGGTCTCTTTTCTCGCCGTCGAATAGGCTTCGCCGCTCGGACTTCTGCGTTTTAAAAACCCGCGGGTTTTTTCATCGTCGTAGAAAAAGCCTTCGAGTCCGCCGACAAACGCCTTTACGCTTTCGTCGTGCGAACCGCCCTTTTCCTCTACCGTTATTCTCTTACCCTTGTAAAATATCATACCTCTATCCCCAAAGCCCCGAAAAAATCGGGATAGGACTTTTTCACGCTTTCGGCGTTTGAAACTACGCTTTTGCCGCCTACGCCTAAGGCTATCGCAGTCGCCGCCATAACCACCCTGTGGTCGTTTTTGCCGTCGAATACCGCCCCGCCTCTCGTATAAGTTTTACCATATACTTTAAGCGTTTTTCCGTCCGTTTCGTATTTTGCTCCGCAGGCTTCCATAAGTCCCGTTAGACTTTCGAGCCTGTCGCTCTCTTTATATTTCAGCCTTTCAATCCCCGTAAATTCGCTTTTCCCGTCGGCGAACACAGCCGCCGCGACGAGCGGCATAACGAGGTCGGGAATATCCTCGCAATTTAACTTTATCCCTTTAAGTTGACTTCTTCTCACTTCCACCTTATCGCCTTTAACCGCAATATCGGCGTTCATCGTTCTAAGTATATCGACTATCGCCTTATCGCCCTGACCGTCCGAAAACGACAGTCCCGAAACGGAAGCGCAGCCGCAAATCGTCCCTATAACGAGCAGGAACGCCGCCGCGGACCAGTCGCCGCGAACCTCGACGGTATCGGGCAAAGAATACGCCTGTTTACCCTCAATAATCGTCTTATAGCCCGACTTTTCGTATTTAATGCCCGATAAGTCGAGAACGAAATAAGTCATATCGAGATACTTTTCGCTCACGGGCTTTCCCGTAAAACAAAGCGACGAAACGCCTCTTACAAGCGGCAAAGCAAATAAAAGACCGCTCGCCGTCTGCGAAGTAACACTCGCGTCTATAACGTACTCGCCCGACGAAATTCTACCCGAAAAAGTATTTCCGTTTACCGCCATGCCGTGTTTTTCAAGTTCGTTTACGAGATTTCCGAGCGGACGCGAAAGAAGTTTTTCGCTGCCCGTAAAAGTCGCATTCACGCCTGAAGCGGCGACGACGGGAATTAAAAATCTGTAAGTCGCTCCGCTTTCTTTGCAGTCCAAAACGACCTTTTCGGGAAATGTTTTAATACCTTCGACGACTAAATCGCCGCCCGAACGGGTAATTTTCGCCCCGAGACTACTAAGGCACCCCGTCATAGCCGAAATATCGTCGGCTTTTCCGACGTTTTTTATAAGCGTTACGCCCTTTTTCAAAGCCGCCGCTAAAATAAGCCGTTGCGACGCCGATTTCGACGGCGGCGCGACGGCGGTAATATTTACGCTACGGGAAACGATTTCTGCGTTCATCTGACGTATTTCCATACGACGGTAAGGGGAAGCCTTTCGACTCTCACGTCGCCTATATCCTTTATGAGAACGAATTTAATGTAATCGCCCTCGATTTTTTTATCCGAAAGTATTCTGTTTCTGAGCGATTTATAGTCGATTTCGCCCACGTCGAAATCAAACGGGAAGGAATGTAAAAGGTCTTTCATCTCACGTCTTTTTTCTTCGCCAAAGCCGTAGAAGTCCGCCGATATGTCGATTATCCTATCAATTCCGAAAGCAACGCATAGTCCGTGAGAAAGAGAAAAACCCCTCTCGGCTTCCAAAGCGTGACCTATCGTGTGTCCTAAATTGAGTATTTCTCTGCCGCCTTTTTCGAACTCGTCCTTTTCGACTATTTCGCCTTTTATTTCTACGCAAAGTGAGACGATTTTTTCCGAATCTCCCCTTGCTATAACCTCTTTGTTTACGCGTTTGTCTATAAACGCGTACTTTATAATCTCGCCGTAACCGCTTTCGACTTGTTTTTCGCCGAGCGTATCGAACGCCGAAACGTTCGTAAAAACGAGCGACGGGGAATAAAACGCCCCGACGAGATTTTTCCCCTCGGGCATATCTATCGCGGTTTTGCCGCCTATCGACGCGTCCACCCCCGACAAAATCGTCGTCGGAACGATAACGTGTTTTATTCCTCTCTTATAAGTCGCCGCAACGAAACCAACGAGGTCGGAAACCGCCCCGCCGCCGACGGAAATAAGGACGTCCGTCCTGTCCGCCCCGTATTTTGCGAGAAGCCCTATAAGCCTTTTATATTCCGAAAAAGTCTTGCACTCCTCGCCCGCCTTTACCGTAAGCGAAATCGTCGGAAGGTCGCAAAGTTCTTCCGAAATCTCCTCGGAAAAAAGTTTTTTCGTGTTTTTGTCGTAGACGACAAAGGCAACGCCCTCGCCTAAAATCTCCGCTATTTCTTCGTTAAGCCCCGCGAATGAATCGCAAATAACGACTTCATAGGGCTTGGAAGTTTTTATCCTGACGGCGTTCATCTCGAAGCCTCCCTGACTTTCGCCGCCGCCGAGATTATCTCTTGCAATTCCTCGGGGGTAATCGCCTGCTCGCCGTCGCAAACGGCGTTTTCTGGCGAAACGTGGCACTCTATTATCGCCCCGTCCGCTCCCACTGCCGCCGCGGCGAGCGTTAAAGGTCTTATAAGTTTTTTATTGCCCGAAGCGTGGCTCGGGTCGATTATCACGGGAAGCCTTGTGAGTTCCTTGACGAGCGGAATTATCCCCAAATCGAGGGTATTTCTCGTGAGCGTCTCGAACGTTCTCACTCCCCTTTCGCAAAGTACGATATCGAGGGCTCCGTTAGAGGCGATATATTCGGCGGACATAAGCCATTCCTCGACGGTGTTGACAAAACCTCTCTTTAAAAGCACGGGTTTTCCGAATTTGCCGACCTCTTTTAAAAGTTCGAAGTTCTGCATATTTCTCGCGCCGATCTGTATCATATCTATTCCGTCGAATAAATCCAGAGTCCTTAAATCGGTAATTTCGGTGACTACCGCAAGTCCCGTTTCCTCTTTCGCCTTTCTAAGGAATTTTAGTCCCTCTTTACCGAGACCCTGAAAAGAATAGGGCGAAGTGCGGGGCTTGTACGCTCCGCCTCTCAGGATTTTCACGCCCGATTTCTTTAACGCCGTCGCCGTTTCGATAATCTGCCTTTCGCTTTCCACGGCGCATGGGCCCGCGATAAAGGCGAACTCACCGTCGCCAATCGCCGCGTTTCCCACCTTAACAACCGTATTTTCGGAGTAATTTTCTCTGCCCGTAAGCGGATATTTTCCGCTCAGCCCGCCGCCAAGCCTTTCGCCTGAACCGCAGCAAAAACCTCCGTTCGAGCCGCCCAAGCCGCGGCAAAAACCGCCGCTACTCGTATTATCTTCCCGTTTTGCGTTGTCTTTTACATTATCCATTTTTTATTAACCTGCGTACTGACTATTATATAAATCGTAGTAAAACCCGCGTTTTTCCATAAGGTATTCGTGGTTACCCTGTTCTATAACGTTGCCCTCTTTCATTACGAGTATGACGTCCGCGCTCTTAATCGTCGATAATCTGTGAGCGACTATGAAACTCGTTTTGCCCTTTGTCAGCATATCGAACGCCTGCTGAATTTTCATTTCGGTACGGGTGTCGATGCTCGAAGTCGCCTCGTCCAAAATGAGCATAGGCGGCAGACAAAGCATAACCCTCGCGATTGAAATAAGTTGTTTCTGACCCGCCGATAAACCGTCCTCGCTTATGACCGAGTCGTAGCCTTTATCGAGCCTCTTTATAAAACCGTCGGCGGAAGCGAGTTTGCAGGCGTTTATAACCTCCTCGTCGCTTGCCGACTTTCTGCCTATTCTCACGTTGTCGTACACACTTGCTTTTCTTATCCAGGTGTCTTGTAGCACCATACCGATATTTGCCCTTAAAGACTTTCTCTCCAAGCCTTTTATCCCCTCGCCGTCGTAGCGTATTTCGCCGCCCGTCACGTCGTAAAACCTCATCAATAGGTTGATTAACGTCGTTTTTCCGCAACCCGTCGGACCTACTATCGCTATCTTTAAACCGCTTCTTACCGACAGGTTGAAATGCTCGATAAGTTTCCTTTCGGGAACGTACGAAAAACTCACGTCGTCAATATCCACGTCGCCTTTAAGCCGCCCGATTTTCTTTTCGTTTTCCGCTTTTACCTCTTCTTTTTCGTCTAAAATCTCGAACAATCTCGCCGCGCAAGCCTTCGCCCCCGTGAGTTCGGTGATTACCGCCGTTATCTCGTTGAACGGCTTTGTGTATCTGTTGGCGTAACTGAGAAGAGAAAGTATGCCTCCGACGGTTATTGCGAGCGCGCCCGTCGCGCCGTTCACTTTGAGCAACGCTCCCGTAAGGGCTACCGCCGCGTAAACGAGAGCGTTTATGCACCTCGTCGTCGGGTTTGTGAGCGACGAGAAGAACACCGCCTTAAACGAGCGTTCTTTCAGTTCGTCGTTTATTTCGTCGAAACGTTCCGAAAATGCGCTTTCGGTAACGTATGCCTTTACGGTCGGAAGGTTGGACAGCGTTTCCTCGACGAGAGCCGATTGTCTGCCCGTCAGTTTCGACTGTTCTTTAAACAGCCCGTAAGTTCTGCCCGTTATGAATTTTGCCGTCAGAAGCGAAACGGGGGTTAAAACGGCGACAACGAGGGCTATTATCGGATTCACCGCGAACATAAACGCAAGAGTGCCGATTATAGTAATAATTCCCGTGAAAAATCTCGAAAAACCGAGAAGTAAGCCGTCTGAAAGTTTATCAGCGTCGCCTATTTCCACGCTCATAAGGTCGCCCGACGAACGCCCGTCGAGGTATTTGAGCGGCAGGTTTTCGAGTTTTACGAATACGTCACGCCTTATTCTCGCCGTAATTCCGTTCGATATTCTGTTGCAGAGGGTCTCCGTCACCCATTGACTCGCCCCTGCCAAAACCGCCGCGACCGCCGCTATCGCGAATATTTTTAAAAGTCCGCTTACGTCTACGTTGTCCTTGCCTACAATAAGGTCTGTCGCCTTTCCGAAAAGAATGGGCAAAATCAGGGAAAACCCGACGTAAAGGGTCGCCGCTATAAGCGAAATTACAAACGCAAGGCGGTATTTTTTAGCGTATTTCCAAAGCCTTTTCATTACTCCGACGCTTTTTTCGCCCGAGTTTTTCTGTCTTTTATCGCTCATCTTACGCCGCCCTCCTTCATCTGCGAAGCCTCGATTTCTCTGTAAACCTCGCAAGTTTCTCTTAAATAATCCGCCGTTCCCTCGCCGATTATTTCGCCGTCGCCGAGTACGATAATCTTGTCGGCGTTTCTCACCGCCGACGCCCTCTGCGAGACGATTATCGTCGTGAGCGATTCTCCGAGCGACTTTATCGCCTGTCTCAATTTAAGGTCGGTCATATAGTCGAGCGCTGACGAACTGTCGTCCAGAATAAGAACTTCCGCACCTTTAGCCAAAGCCCTCGCGACGGACAAACGCTGTTTCTGACCGCCCGAAAGGTTTCTGCCCCGCTGCTCCAAAAGAGCGTCAAGTCCGCCCGTTTTCGACTTCACGACGTCTGCCGCCTGAGCGTTTTCTATCGCCGTTTCTATCGTTTTCTCGTCCGCCGAACCGTCCAAGGACACGTTCGAACGGATAGTACCCTCGAAAATCGCGGGGCGTTGAAGGGCAATCGCTATTCTCTTTCTCAACTCTTTAAGGGGATAATTTTTTACGTTTATTCCGTCGAAGAACACCGCCCCTTCCGACGCGTCGTAAAGCCTCGGAAGAAGATTGACGACCGTCGATTTACCGCTGCCCGTACCGCCGATTATTCCTATCGTTTCGCCTTTGTTTACCGTGAAACTTATATTTTTAACGCCCGTCGAATTATCCGAATAGCGGACTGTAACGTTTTTAAATTCTATATATTTGTCGGAAGTAATCCCGCCTTCATAGCAGTCCTTTTCGTCGTCGATTTCAAGCACGCTCTCGACCCTCTTCGCGCACGCGAGCGCCCTCGAAACGGAAACTATGAGGTTCGCAAACTTGACGAGTTCTATAAGTATCTGCGACATATAGTCGTAAAGGGCGATAACCATTCCCTGCGAAAGCGCGCCGGAAGAAACCCTTATCGCTCCGCCGTACAAAAGAGCGACGATCGCGAGATTCACTATAGTGAAAGTAATCGGATTCAATAGTGAAGATATTGCCCCCGTGAAATTCTGAAATTTCTCCATGGCGGCGGTCTTTTTCTTATATGCCGCTATTTCGTCGTCCTCCGCGCCGAACGCCCTTATAACCCTCGCGCCCGTCAGGTTTTCTCTCGCGGTCAACGCGACGTCGTCGAGCATTCCCTGCGCTTTGACGTATTTCGGCATCGTAATTCGCATAATTATTGCGACGACGATACCTAATATTACTATCGTCGCGAGGAAAACGAGCGAAATTTTAAGGTCGATAATCGCCGCGCAAACGAACGCGCCCAAAACGACGAACGGCGAACGCAAAAGCAGACGGAGTACCATATTTACCCCGTTCTGCATCTGATTTATATCGCTCGTCATACGAGTTACCATTGTCGAAACGCCCATTTTGTCCGTTTCGGATAGGGGCGAAGAAAGTAATTTTTTATACAGGTTTCCCCTTACGTCCGACGAGAAACCCGTCGCCGCCCTCGCGGAGAAAAACTGACCGATTATCGAAAACCCGAGACCGATAAATGCGAGCGCAGCCATTACGCAGGCGTCGACGATTATTACTTTTTTATCGCCGCCGTTGACGCCTCTGTTTATAAGGTCGGCGACGACGAGCGGAACGAAAAGTTCCGAAAGGGCTTCGACGAGTTTACATAAAGGGGCGAGAAAACAGTCTTTTCTGTATTTTTTTAAGTGTATAGCGAGCCGTTTCATATTATTTGTTGTTTTTCGCCTCTTTCAAGGCCTTGGCGGCTATATCTCTTATTTTGTCGCCGTCGCCGAGAAGCAACGACGAATTTATCTCATAAAATTTAGGACAATCGTATTTCGATAAAAACGCGACGAAATTCTCGCTTGCGAGCATCGAAGTGACCGCCGAGGTGAGTTCCTGACCGTTTCCGAGAGCCTCGCTCGCGAACGACAGAACGTTCTCGATTTTCTTGATTCTGCTACTTGCGTACTCTTCGGCTTCCTCGCAGTATTTTTCGGCGAATTTTTCGCCGTTCGCTTCGCTTAGTCCGTTGATAATCGACCTATACTCGGACTTCTGGTATCTATTCAGCGTTCCCGACTTGTATTTTACGAGCAGTTCCTCTATCTCTTTTTTGGCGTTTTTCTTCAAAGAGATTTCCTTGACGAGTTCTGCGGCTTCGGCTTTCGCCATTGCCTTGTCTGCAATCTTAACGGCTTTCGCCCTCATAATTTCCGCAAGGGCAAATCTCTCCTCGAAATTGCCGCTCGATAAATCTACGGACTTTAAAGTTCCGTTTTCCACTTCGTCGCCCGACACTATCTTGCCGAACTTTCTGAATATTCCGTAATAACCCGAAAAACCGCTCGCGATCTTGGGACTTTGAATATATCCGCTGATAAGCGACATAGTTACGGGAATAGAAAGTTTTTCGTACTCGTAGAGGGCGTAGGAAAGGTCCTCCCAACTTCTCGGGGTGACAAGTTCGAGTCCCTCGGGGCTTTTCTCCGCCACGAACAGGAAATTACTCTGCAAGGATAAAAACCCGACTATCGCGCTGTGCATACCCGAGTTTAAAGCGTACGTTTTGAACGCCTCATAGTCGGGTTCTACGTCGAGTTTTTTAACTCTGTCCAAAGTAACCATATCCAACTCGTTTACCGATTTGTTGTATTCCTCGGGGTTGCCTGCGGCGGTTAATATCCAGCCGTCGGGAATTTTATGCGTTCCGAATTTCTTGTGCTGCAAAAGTTCGAGCATTGCAGGGGCTAAGGTCTCGGAAACGCAGTTTATTTCGTCGATAAAGAGTATTCCCTCGTTTTTACCCTGCTTTTCTATCGCGTCGTACACTTCGGCGACTATTTCGCTCATCGTATATTCCGTAACGGAATATTCCTTACCGCCGTAAACGCGTTTCGATATGAACGGCAGACCGATTGCCGACTGTCTCGTGTGGTGGGTAATCGTGTAACCTAAAAACCCTATTCCGAGTTCGTCGGCGATTTTGCTCATTATCGCCGTCTTGCCGATTCCGGGCGCGCCGATAACAAGGGTCGGGCGTTGCCTTTCGACGGGAATTTCGTAGTTGCCGTCGGCGTCTTTCGACAGATAGATTCTGACCGCGTTTTTAATTTCGTTTTTAGCTTCTAAAATGTTCATTCTAAATCTTCCTTGTCAAGTATTATTTTATAAGCGAAATAAGGCGTTTTTACCTCGTCGGCGTTCTCGCCGTAAAGCAAAAAACAAGTTTTATAATCGGGGTTTTCGGTAGGAAACACTCCGAGTCCGTCCGTAAAGTACAACAGCGCGCGAATTTTCGCGCCGCGCTTTCTGTCCGCGTCGAGACGCTCGAACACGGGTCGAAAATCGGTACCGCCGCCGCCTAAAAGTTTGAAATTCCGCATCTTTTCTTCAAATTCTTTGTCGCCCTTTATAATTTCGTCCGATCGAATTTCAAGGTCGCATTGAATTATTCTCAGCCTCAGTTCGTCTCTTTTTGAAATCTCCCGACATATCGCGTATACTTCTTCGACGAATTTTTTTACGGGTTCGCCGGCAGTACTCCCCGAAACGTCGATTGCAATTACTATCTGCGAATAGTCTTTTTTGTCGCTCGTTTCGAGCCGTTCTATAAGCGGCACGTTTTTGTACATCGAAAGTCCGTAACAATAATATATATAATCAAAGTCCTCGCTCGGCGTTTTCCTCTCCGAAGTTTTTAAAAACCGCTCGAGAAATTTTCTGTAATCTCTCTTGCTTCCCGTCACGTTTTCGAGTTTTCTTTTCAAATCTTTGCGTTCTTTTCCTATCATAGGAATTATACGCTTGGAAATCTCGATCCACTGTTTTTCCGTTTCGCTGTCGTCGCCGTCGTCGTTTTCGTTGTTGTCTCCGCCCGCAGCGTTTCCGCCGCCTTTCTTATCTTTCCACATCGAATGGTCGCATACCGTAAACGCCTCTTTTAGTTTTTCCGTTTCAGATTGCCCTTTATCCGCAAGATACGTCTCGCAAAGCCTCTCCGTTACGCCGCCAAAATCGTTAATAATCGACTTATAGACGGCTTTTCTCTGTTCGGTCGCGCGTCTGTCGCCGAACGGGATATCCATATAATCAACGTAGTATCCGACGGTTATATCGCACGCCAAGTCGTATAGTTCGGCATTGTCGGGCTTTATAAGCGGGTGCAGAAACAGGTCGTGAAGTATGGTATGACAAAGCCCCAGCGTTATCTGTTTTTCGCCGAATTTTACGGCGTTTTCAAACAGAGCCTTTTCGCCGAAATACACGCCCTTGCCGTCGGTCGCAACGAAAAAATCGGAGTCCGTAACGGTCGGATTCGCAACGCCTAACGGATAACTGAAAAAACTTTCTTCCGCAGAAAGAGAAATCACCGCGATGTTTATAATCTCTTTCGCCGCCGCTTCGTTTCTTATCATCTTCTCGACCTCATTACAAGCGGATCTTTTTTCATATCGTCGGGAAGCATTTCGTACGCTTTTTCTCCCGACTTTACCGCTTCGGCGCACAAAACGGGATCTTCCAAATATTTCCCGCCGAGGGCGAACAGATTGCGGTAGTCTCTTCGGCAGAGAATTTTAATATCCTCGTAGGAAAACGGCAGGGTTTTGAAGTTCGTCACGAACGGTTCGTCGGCGTTTTTCACGATATAGGTTTTTACGCAAGCCGAAACTATCTCGGGGTCGAAAAACAAATCCGAGTCCTGTATATATTTGAGTATCGCCCCGTCCTTTTCGGCGCAAAGGGCGATTACCTCGCGGTCGTTTTTATAGTTGTCTATGGAATTTATGAGAATTTCCACCGCTTTCGTGGAATTTCGTTTAAGTCCTCTCGTAATTCTGTCCCGCTCCTGTTTTTCCCCCGTCTTTTTACCGTGGGCGTATGACATAAGGAAAGGAATTACCCTCATTTTTCTGTTTTTTACGGCGTAAGGCAGAAGTTCTTTTATGATTTCGGGCGGAACCTGAAACTTCGAGCAAAGAAGTTCGGCGGTCTGCCTGTCGTCCTTGTCGATTATTCTCTGCAAAATCTCTTTTTTTCTGACTACGTTGCCCTCGAATACCGTAAGTACGGCGTTCAGTTTTTCGTAAGGAACGGTGAGCGGATCTATTTTCTGAGCGATAAACCGCGCGGTCATACCCTTTTCAGCCATTTTTTCGAGCAGCCCCAAGGGAACGTCGTTCGACAGACTGTTGACCTCGATAATCCCTCTGTCCGCCCTCGTGACTTTTTCAAACACTTCGTCGTCTTTAAATGCGTCGTCCGAAAAGTACGCCCCGACCGTTCTGTCTCCGGCAAGCGCCGCAAGGCAGACGTCTCTGTCCGCTCTTATCCGCTCGGAAAAGAGGCGGATATTTTTCGGATTTTTTTCCACGGCAACCATAGCGACTTCCTTGTCGTCGAGAAATTTATCGGGAAGAAGTTCCACCGCGCCGCCGCCGTTTTTAGCGACGATTAAAGCGATTTCTCTGTTCTCTCTCGCCTTTCCGCAAAGGAAGGAATAACACGGAGGGAAATTCCGAACGGCGGTTGCGGCTAAAACCGGATTCCCCCTTACGCTGTCGGGCGCGAAGCGAATGAGTCTGCCGTCCTTTAAAAAGCAGGTTTCGGCGATTTTTTCGTCCGCTTTTACGTTCTCGTCGGCATACTCGTAGACGGCAGGCATTTTTCTGCACAAAGCAAGGGTTAAATCCCTGTCGCTTTGCATCGACTTATCCGTCCGATATTCTTTGGCGAGCGCGTTCGCCTGTCTCTGACTTAAATCTTTTTCGTATTTCACAGTTTTCGCTCCGTTGATATTTCGGGAAATTTCGTACTATCGTTTTAACTATTACATAATTATAACACATATACCTCATAAAGTAAATATCCGAAAGACAATTTTTTTCTCATTTGATTGAATTTTTCGTGAAAGAGGGGAAAACGCCCGAAAAACGGGGAATTTTGCCCGTTAAACAGCCGCCTCGACAAACGCGGCAATCAACGCGCTTAATAAAAGACAGGCAAAAATTATCGGGACGTCGAGGCGCCGTCCCCTACGGCAAAACTCGATAAATCATCGGATTTTATAAAAAAACTTTTACTTGTATTTTATCGATAGTAAATCTATTAAATATGAACAAGAATTAAATAATCAGTCAATATTTCAAAAATCGTAGGGGACGGCGAACCAAAGAACTCTTAAAAATGCTTGCATTTTTAAGAAAAGGCGTCCCTTGATTATTTTAGTTTTCATT
>CAKQKW010000027.1:0-14936 GCA_934249325.1 uncultured Clostridia bacterium | reverse complement strand
CTTAGCCTAAAAATACGCCGTTAGACTTGTAGCCGATAGAAATTTGAGCCAACCCCGCCTCTAAGCCGTCTTTTTAACGCTTTGCAGCAAATTCGCCCTCGACGTATTTGTATACGCCATCGGTTGACTTTACCACAAATCATTTAAAAATACGGCTTAGAGGTTGCCCTATATATCAAACTAAATCGATACCGCAAATTTTCAGGCGTAGATTGCGTTTAAGTCGCGGCGTTTCTGCGGATTAGTATACAAATACAAGCCGCAGAAAGAACAATGAGTTAAGCGTAATCTACGTCTGAAAATCGGGGTTGGCTCGAATTTCTATCGGCTATCAACCAAAACACCGATATTTTCGATGATTTTTGGTAAAGGCGAGTGCAGATGTACTGAACGTACTTCAAAGGAGCATTTGCCGTCAATATTCGCTACGCGAATAATCTACCGAGGGGTCCCCTTTCAGGGGTGTCGGTATAAAGCACGGAAATAGCGGCGTTTTGGCAAGGTTCGTATTATTCTTGTCTGGTATAGCAAAATATCAAATTTTCTTGCTTTCCCCTGTGGGGAAAGTGGCGGCGTAGCCATCGATAGAGGTTACTTCGTAAAGCGATATTGCTATCGCAGTTATATTTGCTTTGCGTTTTGCGGGACGTCGAGGCGCCGTCCCCTACGGCAGAACTCGGTAAATAATCAAATTTAATAAAGAGTCTGTTTTTAATTATATTTTATTATACGTTAATTTATCGATATCTATCAAGTCGTTGAAATAATCAACCTATAAGCCGTCTTATTTCAATAATTGTAGGGGACGGCGCCTCGACGTCCCGTTATTTTCTGTTGTTTACTTTGCCAAAATATTCTAAGTCAAAAATAAAAAACGAGGAAATCGCTCTCCTCGTTTCTAATTGATTTTTCGTTATTTTGAAAAAATGCCGCAAATTATTGCAGCATATCCTTGACTTTCATAAGCCTCGTCGTCGCCGCGCGCTCGTTTTCGTCAAGTTTGCTCTTGATATACTTTATAGTCTCTTCTATCTGCGGTATCATAACGTATTCCAAAGCGTTTACTCTACGCTTGTTCCGCTCGATTTCCACCGCAAGCATCGCTACCGTCTTTTCGATTTCGGCAAGTTTTAAAAGTTTTCCGACAAGTTTTCCCGTCTTTGCGACCGAATAATCCGCTTCGCTCGTGAGTTCGGCGAAAGCGTACGGGTAAGTTGCGTTCGAATCGGTTTCTTTTATCTCTATTTTCGGCACTTCCACGTTCATAAAGTCCGTAACCGAAAACTCCGCTTCTACCGTAGATACCGGCATCGAAAACGCCTTCTCTATCTCGTCTGCGGACGAATAAGCGGAAGCCGTGGAAAACTGTTGAAGGCAGTCGGAAAGTTCGCTTTCGAGTTCTTCCCGAAGCCTCTTGTTTTCCTTGATAAGAACGGTAAAACGCCTTATCATTTCGTCCGACTTATCCTTTAAAAGTTTGTGACCTCTCGTCGCCGTGGATAGTCTGCTTTTCAGTTTTTTCAACTCCATTCTCGTGGGGTTTACGTTAAGCCTTGCCATTTCTTTACCTGTTCAGATATTTATCGATATAAACTTCCTTGATACGTTTGAGTTCGCTTCTCGGCAGAATTTTCAGAAGTTTCCAGCCTATGTCGAGCGTTTCCTCTATCGACCTGTTCGTATCGAATCCTTGCGAAACGTATTGTTTCTCGAACTCTTCCGCGAACTTTGCGTAGAGTTTGTCTGTCGCCGTAAGCGCGCTGTCGCCGAGTATCGCCGAGAGTTCTTTGCACTCCTTTCCTTTCGCGTAAGCGGAGAAAAGTTGGTTCATCGTATCGGCGTGATCCTCTCTCGTTTTGCCGTCGCCTATGCCCTTGTCTTTAAGCCTCGAAAGAGACGGAAGTACGTCTATAGGCGGATTAACGCCCTTTTTGAAGAGTTCTCTCGACAGAATAATCTGTCCTTCCGTAATGTATCCCGTAAGGTCGGGAATGGGGTGCGTCTTGTCGTCCTCGGGCATCGTGAGAATGGGAATCTGAGTTATGGACCCTTCTTTTCCTCTTATTCTGCCCGCCCTCTCGTAGAGGGTCGCAAGGTCGGTGTAAAGATAACCGGGATAACCTCTCCTGCCCGGAACTTCTTTTTTCGCCGCGGAGACTTCTCGTAAAGCCTCGGCGTAGTTGGTTATATCCGTCATAATTACGAGAACGTGCATTCCCTTATCGAACGCGAGATACTCGGCGCAGGTAAGAGCCATTTTCGGGGTCGCAAGTCTTTCGATGGCGGGGTCGTTCGCGAGGTTGGTGAAAAGCACGGTACGTTCTATCGCGCCCGTCTTTTTAAAGTCGTTTACGAAATATTCCGCCTCTTCGTAGGTGATACCTATCGCGGCGAAAACGACTGCGAATTTATCGTCGGCGTTTAAAACTCTCGCCTGTCTCGCTATCTGAGCGGCGAGTTCGGCGTGCGGAAGTCCGCTCATCGAAAATACGGGGAGTTTCTGACCTCTTACCAAGGTGTTAAGTCCGTCGATTGCGGAAATGCCCGTCTGAATAAACTCGTTGGGGTAATTTCTCGCGGCGGGATTTATAGGTTCGCCGTTTACGTCTCTCGTTTTTTCGGGTATTATCGGCGCGCCGCCGTCACGGGGATTGCCCATTCCGTCGAATACTCTGCCGAGCATATCCTCAGAGAGGTTCAAAGACAAACTTCTGCCTAAAAATCTTGCTTTCGAGGTGGATATTTTAAGACCCTGCGTATTCTCGAAAAGTTGAACGACCGCCTTGTCGTCCTTAACTTCCAAGACTTTTCCTCTTCTTATTTCGCCGTTTTCCTGCGTTACTTCCACAAGTTCGTCGTATTTTACCCCTTCTACGCCCTCTACAAGCATAAGCGGTCCGACTACTTCCTTTATGGTTTTATATTCTTTATACATCGCTGTCTCCCTTCTCGCAAAGCGCATTCATCTCGCTTTCGAGTTCGGCTTCTATCTCGTCGAACTGCGCTATCGAACTTTCTTCTATATATTTCGCTCTGCCGATTTTCTCTTTCGCTTCGATTGCGGTTATCTCGTCGATATCGGCGTATTTCGCAACCGCTTCGTTGCCGAGTTCGTAAAATTTCTTTATGAGTTTAAGCATCTTATACTGCTTGTTGAGCGAGGTATAGGTGTCCGTTTCGTGGAATGCGTTCTGATGCAGGTAATCTTCTCTTATCATCTTCGCCGTTTCCAAGGTCATTCTGTCCTTATACGACAAAGTGTCCATACCGACGAGCCTTACTATCTCGTCGAGACTCGCCTCTTCCTGCAATACGTTCATAACGAACGCGCGAAGTTCCATAAAGTCGTCGCCGACGTTCTTTTTATACCATTCCGACATTCTGTCGGCGTAAAGCGAATAACTTATGAGCCAGTCGATAGCGGGGAAATGCCTCTTGTACGCAAGCGAAGCCGACAAACCCCAGAATACTTTCACTATTCTCAAAGTCGCCTGCGAAACGGGTTCGGAAAGGTCGCCGCCCGGAGGGGAAACCGCGCCTATCGCCGAAACAGAGCCGACTTTGTCCTCTTTCCCGAGAACCTTTACTATACCCGCTCTCTCGTAGAACTCCGCAAGCCTCGAAGCAAGGTAAGCGGGATAACCCTCGTCGCCCGGCATCTCTTCAAGTCTGCCGCTCATTTCTCTGAGAGCCTCCGCCCATCTCGAAGTAGAGTCCGCCATTATCGCCACGTTATAGCCCATATCTCTGAAATACTCGGCTATCGTTATACCCGTGTAAATACTCGCCTCTCTCGCCGCAACGGGCATATCCGAAGTGTTGGCGATTAAAACCGTCCTCTTCATAAGAGGCTCGCCCGTTTTCGGGTCTTTCAGTTCGGGAAACTCGTTTAAAACGTCCGTCATTTCGTTTCCGCGTTCGCCGCAACCGACGTATACTATTATCTCGGCGTCCGCCCACTTCGCGAGTTGGTGCTGAACGACCGTCTTTCCGCTTCCGAACGGTCCGGGAACCGCCGCGACGCCGCCTTTCGCTATCGGGAAAAGGGTGTCGATAACTCTTTGACCCGTTACCATCGGCATATCGGGGGTCTGTTTTTCTTTATACGGTCTCGCTTTTCTGACGGGCCAGCGCGTAAGCATACAAATTTCGGCGTCGCCCACCTTCGCTATCGTTTCGGTTATGGTAAATTCGCCGCTCTTTATATCGATTATTCTGCCGCTCACTCCGTACGGTACGAGTATTCTGTGTTCGACTATGCTCGTCTCGTTGACTACGCCTAAAACGTCGCCCGCGACGACTTCGTCGCCGACCTTTTTCTTCGGAATGAATTTCCACCTTTTCTCTCTGTCGAGATTGTTGATTTTCAGTCCCCTCGTAATTCTGTCGCCGTAATGCTCGACGATTTTTTCGAGCGGTCTCTGAATACCGTCGAATATTCCCTCGATAAGCCCCGGAGCGAGTTCGACCGACAGCGGATAACCCGTCGAAACGACCTTGTCGCCGACCCCGAGACCCGACGTTTCTTCGTATACCTGAATGGACGCCCTGTCGCCGCGAAGTTCGATAACCTCGCCTATAAGTTCATTATCGCCTACTTTTACTACGTCGAACATCTTTACGTCCGCCATATTTTCGGCGACTATCAAAGGTCCCGAAACCTTTACGATTCTTCCTTCCTGCATTCCTCTTTCCTCAATTATAACTATCGGTTAGTCGCTGACTTTTATCCTCGTCAACGATTAAACAGCACGTCCACGCCGAGAGCGCGTTCCACTTGTTCTTTCATCTTTTCGATTGCGTAACCCGACGTTCCGTTTTCGCCCGGAACGGGAACGATTACGGGGTACGGATTTTCTACCGTCCTTTGAATTATATCGTCGAGCGACCTCGCCAAATCGTCGGTGACGAATATCACCTTATAGGTCTGAGCGAGTTTTTTCAAAAGTTCCCTCGCTTTTTTCTCGTCGTCCGCAAAATACGCGTCCACGCCGCCCGCTTTGAATGCGACAACGCATTCTCCGTTGCCGATTATCGCAAGATTACCCGTCATAAGCCGTCCTTAATCTCCTTCTGATGAGTTCGGGCGATAGATTCGCCTTTTTGCATTTAAGTATCAACTTTACGTTGCCGATTTCCGCTTTTTTATAAAGGTAATACAACATAAAAGGCGTCGCGCCCTCCGTTTCGTATTTGACCTTTTTCATTTCGTAAAGAGCATAGCCGTCCGAGTAAGCCTCGAACGACGACAAGGGTTTCCCCTCGGCTTTTTCGCCCGTAGCGGTTTTTATTATATCCGAAAAATCGGTAAAAGCAAACATTTTAAGTATCGCTTCCGTCTCCGCTTCGGCAATGAACGTCATATCGCTCTCGGAAAGTTCTCCGCCCGAAATAAATTGCTTTTTCGTCTCTTCGACGCTTTCCGAACGGAGAGCCGCGGACAGGTTTTTGCAGTCGATTTCTCTTTTTAAAAAATCTCTTAAAGTCTTGTTCTTCACGACTTTCAGGACGTCTGAGTAGTACGCCCTTAAAAACTCCGTGGAGATTTCGACGCCCGTAGCGGTTCCGCTTTCAAACGATCTTTCGCAATTCTCGTAAGCCTCAAGTAGTTCCTTGGGCAACTCTTTGTCTTTTTTGTCGATTTTATCGGCGATATTTTCTATAAGCCCCGTTCTTTTCTCTTCGTAGCCGTAGCCTTTGATATATTTCGAACGAAGATATTTCTCGGCGTTGAAATAGTCGATTTTTTTAAGGCAATAAGCCGAATACTCTTTCGAGGGCGAAAATTCCCGAACGAAATCGTCGAGAGCCGCCGTTTCGGCTTCCGCTAAGATATCGACGTTGTCGGTCTGAACGTTTCTGCCGAAGCCCTGTTCTTTCACCGATTTCAAAGCCGAATTATACGACGGTTCGTCGATAATTCTCGACAATGCCGCGCGGTTTAACAATTCTTTTTCGAGCGACTTTATAACGCCGTTTGAAAAAGTCATATCTCTTATCGCCATATCAATCGAATAACTTTGCCGAAATTTCCGTTTCGGTCTTTTCTCTTGCGGACTTCACTATCGAATCGAAGGATAGGTCGCGGTCGTAGGTCTTGCCTTTCAGAAGTATGCCTCCGCCCGTAAAGACGCCCGATTTCACGGAAACGCCCTTTATGCCGAGCGATTTTTCTAAATCTGCGACCGTAAAAGCGGCGTCTTTCGCGACGATGATTTCGTCGCCTTCCGCGTAATACTTCTCCGCAAGCGAAACGAAAAACTTCGTCTGCTCGTCCTTATCGAGCGAAGAGAGTTTCGCCTCGGTTCGCTTGTAAACCTCGTCCACGAGCGAAACCTTAGCCGAAAGCATAATCTTCTTGCTTTCCATTCTCTCCTGAGCCGCGTTCTTTCTCTCTATATCGAGGCTTTCCTTTCTCGCGAGTTCTTCCTGCCCTAATATGTAGGTCTGTATCTCGAACTCCGTTTCCTTCGCCTTTTTATCCGCGTATTCTTTCGCGAGCCTTACGGTTTCCTCCGCGTAATTTTCAGCGTCCGAAACTATCGCCTCCGAAAGCGTGTTCTTTTCTTCCATATTTCCTGTATTCTGACGTGAATTAAACGTTAATCATTATTCCGAGAACGAGCGCGAGTATCGCGTAGAACTCTATCATTGCGGGGAAAAGAACGTATTTACCCGAACCCGTCGCGTTTTTGCCTATCGCGTAGATACACGAAGCGGCGGTAATTCCCTGCAATATCGCCGACGCCATACCGGTAATTCCGAGACCGAGCATCGCTCCGAACAGCGGCCAGCCGACGTCGATAACGCCGATTTTCATTACCGCGAGAACGAAACCGTAAATACCCTGCGTTGCGGGAAGAAGAGCGAGGACTATAATCTTCGAGAACTTCTTATTGTCCTCCGCAAGCACGCCCGCGGCAGCCGAACCCGTCTTATAAAGACCGATGGCAGATCCGCAACCGCAGAGAATCATACAGAGCGAAAGCCCTAAAATGCCGATGAATTTTTCCATTTTTTAATTTCCTCCGAAATTTGTTTTTTATTTTATTTCTAAGCCGATAATCGACTTATAGACCGTTTTTTAACGTTTATTAAGCCTTTATATAAACGTGTTCGCCGCTTCTTCCCAAGGGGGTAAACAATTCGCCCTCGCCCTCGTAGAACCTGCCGAAGAATTCGACATACTGAAGCCTCGAATCGTGTATGAACGCCCCTAAAAGGCTCATCGCGAGGTTAAACAGGTTGCCCGCGATTATTACGATTACGCCGAAGATTATCCCTACGATCCCATTCGGAAACAAAAGGTCAATCGCTAAGTTATTCGTGAATATCGAAGCGATTTGCGCGCCCGAAAGCATAAGTCCGTAAAGCCTCGCGTACGAGAGTATGTCCGAAACGTAGTTGATAAGTCCGTATACGGACGAGAAAGGTTTGGTAATTTTTGCGAGAACGCCCTTTTCGCTTATACCTGCCGTAAGCACGCCGAGTACGATAAAGCCTATCGCTATATAACTGCCGTATTTTGTCAGAAATTCTTTATTCGACGCCATACCGAACACGGCGACTACGAACGCGAGAAGCCCTGCCGCCCACACAAGTCCCGAGAATACGCCTTCAAGGTACTGCTTTCTGCCGAAGCACTGAACGGCTTTCATTATAAGGCTGACCGCTATCTGAATAGTTCCGAGTCCTAAGCACCACATTAAGATTTTCGGCACGGACACGCCCATCACGCTCGTTGGCGAAGAAATCGCGTCGAGATGCTCGGCGTAAAAGTTGTTGTACGCCGACCCTTCGCCGAAGGTTTTTCTCAAAAGCGGAAAACCGAACCAACTGTCGAACAACGCTCCGAACAAAAGGGCGAAGAAACCGCCGTAAGCGAACACTTTCGCCATTCGCTTCAAAGAGGTTCCGTCTCTTTGCTTCGAGGCGATTAAAAAGCCGCCGAGTATCATTAAAAGTCCGTACCCGAAGTCCGCCATTATAAGCCCCATAAACAGCGAGAAGAAAAACGACATTACCGCGTTCGGGTCGAGCGCGCCGTAAGCGGGTACCGAATACATATTCGTAACCGCCTCGAAATTGCTCACCGCCCCGCCGTTTTTCATAAGCGTGGGAGCGAACTCGTCCCGAGGTATCGTATCGAACCCGATTTCGCACGCCCTTACGACGTTCGTCACCGCTTCGCGAACTTTTCCTTCGCTTTCCGTCGGAACATACGCTTCCATTATAAAGGTCGAATTTGTCTTTAAAAGCGTTCCGTCCGCCTGCGACTTCTCATTTAAATATGCGAGATAATCGACATATACCTTGACTTCTTTGGAACGTTGACACTTTTCCGCCGCCGATATGGCAACGTTTTTGAGTTCCCCGTCAATCTCCCCGATTTTTAAGTCAAGCCCGTTTATAACTTCTTTCGCCGTCTCGTCTTTATCGAACGGGCATTTCGTAAACCCGTTTTCGGCAAGTATTTTCTCGGTTTCTTCCGCAACCCCTTTATAGGCGACTACGGCGTATATCTCGCCCGCGCCCGAGTCGGCTTCCGCAGAATATTCCACAGTTCCGAGTTCGTCGAGACTTTTCTTTAAATTGTCGATTTTGTCCGACGGGATAATTCCGAGAAAAACCGACGTCTTTTTAGTCGATTTGTAAACCGAAAACTTCACGTTAAGCCCTTCGTAGGGTTCGTAAGACTTACGCCTTTCGACCGTTTTCGCGCGCTCGGCTTTCAGTTCCGCTTTTTTTTCGGACAGTTTTTCGACTTCGCCCAAAAACTCCTCGGTTTTATCGGCGTTTCTGCCCGCGGCGAAAAACTCGTCGAGCGTAACCTCGAATCCGTCTTTCGCTATCCCCTCGCCTCTCTCGGTCTTGTCGAGCGATTCCGTTTCGTCGGCGAGAAATTCGAGGCACTTGTTCGCCCGTTCGATTTTCTCGGTAAAATTCGGGGATAAATCCGCAGGGTACGGCGTGGCGTACTCCTTTTCTGTCTGCGTTTTTATCTGCGCCGCGCCCGTTTTCTGCAACGCGTCGTACACTTTCTCCTTGTCGGAAAGCAGCGCGACGAGCGTCATTCGGGACATCTCAGCAATCGCCATTTCTTATCCTCCCGAAAAGACCTTCCGAAAGTTCTTCGACCTTGCCGCTTTTCTCTGTCTTATACTTTTCCGCTTCCGCTTCAGCGGTTTCGAGCGTCTTTCCGAAATGCTGCGAGCATGCGTTTTTAGCCGACAAAACCTTGTCGGCTTTTTTAACTCTCGCGTTCAGAAAGGCGATTTCCTTTTCCTCTTTCGCCTTTTTGTCGGCGTTCGCCCTTATTTCTCTCGCGACCGCTTCGCTTTCCGATTTGATGTTCTCGGCGTTTTTTTCGGCTTCCGCTACTTTCTTGAGTATTTCTTCTATCATAACGACTCCAAAATAACCTTTTTTTCCGCTTTTTTTGAAAAAAAGCCCGTCACAAAATTAAAATTGCGACAGACTCCACCCTTGAAATTTACGGCTTAATTCTACAACTTTTCGCGTTTTCTGTCAATTCTTTTTTGTGAAATATCGGAAATATTATTCATTTTTAAATATTACCGCGAAAGTATTTACAAATCGTAAATAATATGCTATAATAGCAACTATAATATTATTAAGGAGTATTTATTTCTTTATGGATTCAGACGGAAAACCCCCTCCCGGCAGTCAGAACGTAACGATTTACGTTATTATTCTGATTGCCTTGCTTATTTTGTCGGCATTTTTCTCGGCAACCGAAACCTCGTTCACTTCGCTCAACAGAGCAAGGCTTAAAGTCTTTGCGGACGACGGCAACAAATCGGCTAAAAAAGCCCTTAAATACACGGAAAATTACGACAAACTACTCTACACGATTTTAATCGGAAACAACATCGTAAATCTCACCTTGGCTACGATTTCCACGTTGCTGTTCTCCGAAATCATAAAATCTTCCGCCAGCCTCGCGGCGACGCTTTCGACGATTATTTCTACGATTACCGTACTTATTTTCGGCGAAATAACGCCCAAGACGCTTGCGAAGGAATCTCCCGAAAAGGTTGCGATGTTCGTCTGCCCCCTCGTTGACTTCTTCACGATAATTCTCTACCCGTTAAACCTCATATTTACGGGTTGGAAGGCTCTTATGAAGAAAGTTTTTAAGTTTAAAGGGGACGACGTCATCACCGAAGAGGAACTTCTCACATACATAGAAGAAGCGAAAGAGGACGGCACGCTCGACAACAACGAAAAAGAACTTTTATCGAGCGCGATCGAGTTCAACGACGCCGAAGTCGGCGATATTCTCGTCCCGAGGGTAAACATTATCGCCGTGGAAGAAAACACGCCGATGGACGAGATCAGAGAGAAATTTTCGGAACACGGCTTTTCGAGAATGCCCGTATACAGAAATTCTATCGACAGCATTATCGGTATGATTCACGAAAAGGACTTCTACGCCGCTTTTATGAATAAAGCCGAGAACGTAAAAGGCATCATAACCTCGATGGCTCTCGCTACCGAACATATGAAAATTTCCGTACTGCTCCGCAGTATGCAAAAGCAGAAAGTTCACATGGCGACGGTCGTAGACGAATACGGCGGCACCCTCGGTATTGTCACCTTGGAGGACATTTTAGAAGAACTCGTCGGCGAAATATGGGACGAACACGACGAAGTGGTAAACTATTTTACCAAACTCGACGAAAACACCTATCTCGTGGACGGCAACGCCGAACTTGCCGAGTTTTGCGAACTCTTCTCTCAGGAAGAGGACGAAGAGAGCGATTCGAATACGGTCAGCGGTTGGATAATCGAAAAATGCGGGGATATTCCCCCTATCGGTTTTTCGTTCGACTATAATAACCTCACGATCTCGGTAACCAAACGTAACCTTAAAAAGGTACTCGAAATCAAAGTCGTTATAAACGCGGTCGAGGACGAAGAAACGAAAGAAGAAGAATAATTAAAAATTCAAAGGCGATCGGGGACGCGAAGTTGCCGTAGATTGAGTTTATCTCTCTAAGCAAAAACGTTTCCCCGATTTATTTTATATATATCGTCTGCATATCGTCGCAGACGATATAATTCAGAGGTATACAGTATGTTTAAAGCGATTGCCGACAAGTTAATAGGCGGAAACGACGTAAACGACCCGAAAATACGCAAAAAATGCGGCTTGTTCACGGGGATAACAGGCATTGCCGTCAACGTTACCCTCTGCGCTATAAAGATTGCGGCGGGCTTGATTTCCGGCGCGATTTCAATCGTATCCGACGGTATAAACAACCTCTCCGACGCAGGCTCGTCGATTATTACTCTTTTCGGTTTTAAACTCGCGAGCAAGAAGCCCGACAAAGAACACCCGTTCGGTCACGGCAGAATGGAATACTGCGCCGCGCTCGGCGTTTCCGTTATCATTCTTATCGTAGCAATCGAACTGATGTCCGCTTCGATTAAAAAAATCGTAAATTTCGAACCGTATACGTTCGATTCTTCAGCGGCGGCAATAATCACCTTCGCCGTACTGGGCTTTTCGATAATCGCTAAGTTATGGCTCGGGATTTTAAACTTATCCCTTGCGAACAGAATCGACTCTATCGCAATGAAAGCGACCGCCAAAGACAGTTTTTCGGACTGTCTCGCAACGTCGATAGTTATCCTCTCCGCGATACTCTCGTTCTTTTTTAAAAACGTTCCGTTCGACGGAATAGCGGGCGCAATCGTCTCGGTATTTATCGCGTGGTCGGGTATAGATTCCATCAAGGGCGTCGTCGATTTACTGCTCGGCGAAGCCCCCGACCCGAAACTCGTAAAAGGCGTTTCCGATTACGTTTTAAACTACGATAAAAAACGCGTCACGGGTATTCACGACGTAATGATTCACGACTACGGTCCGGGGAGAAAAATTATCGTTTTGCACGCAGAAGTCCCCGCCGAAGGCGATATTCTGCAAATTCACGATACCATCGACAACATAGAACGAGGACTTGAAAAGAAGTTCGATTGTCTTGCGACGATACATATCGACCCCGTCGTTACTTCGAGTCCGAGGCTCAACGCGATTAAAGAAGAATGTCGGAAAATAGTAGCCGAAATCGACCCCGAGTTTACCCTGCACGATTTCAGAATGAACGAGGGCGACACTCACGCGAACGTCATTTTCGACCTCGTGATAACTAACGAAACCAAACTTTCCGAAAAGGAAATCAAAAATATAGTAAGCGAAAAAATCAAGGAATACGACGACAAACTCAATGCGGTTATAACCGTGGAACACTCGTTCGTATAGTCCGAGATTTTAGTAGCCGATAAAAACCTCAACTAAGGAAGGTGAGCAAATGAAAACGTTTATTACTCTGTGCCTGCTGTTCATACTCGGCGGAACGCTCGGTTGGACGCTCGAACTCTTTTTCAGAAGATTCGTGCATAAAAAATGGGTCAACCCCGGATTTTTAGCAGGTCCGTGTCTGCCGCTCTACGGCACGGGCGTCGTGTGCCTGTACCTTATCTGTTCGATTGATTATAGTTTTATCGAAAGCGAGATTTTAAGAGCGATTTTCGTAATATTTATAATTACGGTTTCAATGACCCTTGTCGAATATATCACGGGCTTGATATTCATTAAAAGAATGAAAGTCAAGTTGTGGGACTACTCGGACAGACCGGGGAATATTCAAGGAATTATCTGCCCGCTTTTCACGTTCTTTTGGGGACTTATCGGGGCTGCGTACTATTTATTCCTGCACCCGCTGTTCGTAAAGGCGGTGAATTGGATAAACTACAACGAGATTTACTCGTTTTTCTTAGGAATTTACTTCGGAATATTCATAATCGACGTATTCTACTCGTTCAACGTCGTGACCAAGATAAGAAAATGGGCAACCGAAAACAACGTAGTCGTAAAACTCGAGGAATTCCGACTTTCTCTTAAACTGAAAGCCGATAAAATCAAGCAGAAGTACAACTTTATGTTATCGTTCAGAACGAAAAAATCGTTAGGCGAGGAACTTAACGACTTCAACGAAAGTAAATCTGCGAAAGACAATGAACCTATTAAAGAAATAACCGATCAAGGTTAAAAAATCCAACAAATAAAAAGGCTCGATATGCTAAACGACTCATCTTCACAAAAACTAACCTTTAAACAAACCCTTTGGATATCGGGCATGTTGTTCGGTCTCTTTTTCGGCGCAGGAAACCTGATTTTCCCTATCTATATGGGAAGTCTGGCAGGAAGTAAAACGCTCGTCGCTCTGATCGGCTTTCTGATTACGGGCGTAAGTTTGCCTCTTCTCGGCGTTACGTCGATCGGCGTAAGCAAAAGCGAAGGACTTATAGGACTTTCCGCAAAAGTCAGCAAGGGATACAGTTATTTTTTCACTTGCGCGCTTTACCTTACGATAGGACCCTTTTTCGCGATTCCCCGCTGTGCGACCGTTCCGTACACCGTGGCAATCGAACCCCTGTTCGGCGGCGCAAACACGGGCGTTGTCCTTGCGATATTTTCGGCGGTGTTTTTCGCCGTCGTACTCGCGTTTTCTCTGTTCCCCGGTAAAATACTGACTTGGGTGGGAAAAATTCTGACGCCGCTTTTTCTCGGTTTTCTGAGCGTTCTCGTAATAGCGGCTATAATTAAACCCATGGGGAAGATGTCTACCGTTCCGCCCGTCGGAGATTACGCGCAAAAAGCGTTTACGACAGGATTTTTAGAGGGATATAATACTATGGACGCCTTAGCAAGTCTTGCGTTCGGCATAATTATAATCGACGTATTAAGAGAACACGGAATAAACGCGCCTGTCGCGATTGCGAAAAACACCGCAAAAGCAGGATCTTTCTGCTGCGTTCTGATGGCTCTTATTTATCTGTTCGTTTCCGTCATCGGCGCGCAAAGCGGCGTGATTTTTTCGTCAAGCGAAAACGGCGGCGAGGTCTTTCAGAAGGTAAGCAAACACTATTTCGGAAACGTCGGAATAATAATTTTAGCGTTTATCGTAACGCTCGCTTGTTTAAAAACGGCGGTCGGGCTTGTTACGGGCGCGTCGGGAACATTCAAATCTCTCTTCCCGAACTTTATTCCGTATAAGGCGTGGGCAGTCGTTTTTTCCGTCGTTTCGTTTTTGATAGCAAACCTCGGTCTGACGGCGATTATAAACTACTCGATACCCGTTTTGATGTTCCTTTACCCGCTCGCGATTACTCTTATTCTTTTAGGATTGTTCGGCTTTGCGTTCGGACACAGGCGTTGCGTATACCTGACCACTACCGTATTTACTTTGATTGCAGCCGTGTTCGACTTTATCGCCGCCTTGCCGAAAGACGTATTGAAAGCGTTGCGGTTGACCGAGACGATTAGTTTTATGAAAGAGTATGTTCCTCTGTTTAAATACGGCTTAGGCTGGCTCATCCCCGCCGTTATAGGAGTCGCCGTAGGTCTCGTCATAGCGTATTTAACGAGAAAGCGTTACTCTGCCGCTCAATCGGCGGAAAACGCGACGGAAAACACGACGGATAATACAGCGGAACAATAACAAGTCGGAAAAAACAAACAGCAAAAACCGAGATTTCTGAAAATAACCGAAATCTCGGTTTTGTTTTAAAAAATATTTGCCGAATGGGACGGCGACTTTTAGGCAACGTACCGTCTTTGTTATTCCTTTCGTAGGGGACGGTGCCCCGACGTCCCGTCTTTGTTATTTCTTTCGCAGGGGACGGCGCCCTCGACGTCCCGTCTTTGTTATTCCTTTCGCAGGGGACGGCGCCCCGACGTCCCGTCTTTGTTATTCCTTTCGCAGGGGACGGCGCCCCGACGTCCCGTCTTTGCTTTTTAAATATCTCTATATGTTTCTATCTTCTCACTCAGACCACGCAAAAGGGACAACGACAATCGTTGTCCCGTGTGCGTGGTCTGAGTGAGTAGATTTGAACTTCCGGCC
>CAKQKW010000026.1:0-15926 GCA_934249325.1 uncultured Clostridia bacterium | reverse complement strand
CTCGGCTACGGTATCGACGTTCGCGCCGTTATACTCGGTTTTAAGAATCATATAATCTTCTTTGTTTTCACTGTTTGTGCCGTTATTTGATTGACTGTCGCACGCCGCAAGCGAAAAAATCATTCCCGCGGCGAGCGCGGCGGATATTATTTTGTTTGCTTTCATTTTATCCTTTAAGACCTCCCGCCGAGAAATTACTCATTATGAGTTTATTGAATATCGTAAACACTATAAGCGACACCGTTGCGAGGACGGTCATACCCGCAAACGCGACGGGAAGGAGCAATCTCCCTTCCATTTTCGTGTATAACTGACTTACTCCCAACGATATTGTCGGTCTGTTCGGCATAAATACGTACGCCGTGTTGTAGTCGTTCCAGCAACCTATAAACGCCGTTATGGCGATAGCCGTTAAAATGGGAACGGCTTGCGGGTACATTATTTTTATAAACACGCCCATGTCGGTCGCGCCGTCCAAAAACGCGCTTTCCGCATACTCCCATGGTATCGCCGCGAAAAAGTTCTTGAAAAGCAGAAACCCGAGTCCGAAACCGCCCGCCGCCATAATGAAAATACCGAGATAGGTATTGAGCAGTCTCAGTTTCATCATAAGTCTGTAAGTTGTCGCTATACTTCCGACCGTCGGAACGATAAACGACACTATCGACACGTTGTATATAAACTTTTTCAGTTTAAATTCGTATTTCGCTATAATGTACGCCGTAAACGCCGGTATTGTCACGGCGAGCGCGACCTGACCGACCACGAGAATGACCGTATTTGCTATCGTATCGTGGAGATAAACGGGGTTTCTCGAAGATCCCGCAATCTGCACGGTAAAAAGATTTCTGTAATTGTCGAGCGTAAAGTTTCCGAAGTCGAACAACCTGAACGAATCGATTATAAAATTGTCAGACATACGAAGCGAATTCAGCAGAAGCCAGACGTACATATAGACGTAGGAAAGAGACAAGAGAGTCATTACGACTACGCCGATAATACGAAAAACCTTGTCTATGCCCGTCCTTTTCGCCGCATGTTTTCTGCCGAGGCGGAACGTCAACGTATTTTTCATCAGTATTCCACCTCCGTGAACGCCTTTTCCATAAGCCTTTTAAAGCCGAGTAACAAAACGCCGCCTAAAACGACAACGACTACTCCGAGCGCGGCGGGATAACCTACCGTATTACCGCCCGTCACGTTGCTTATAATCATCCATGCCACCGTACCCGTTCCCGTAGTTCCCGCCATGGATTCGCCGACCATCAGAAGGGCGGGCGTATACCAGCCGAGAGCCCCGCTTATAAGCGTAATGCTCATAGTCGTTATAACGGGCCATATCATGGGAATAACTATCGAAACGAACTGTCTCATTTCGGACGCGCCGTCAAGTTCCGCGCTCTCTAAAACGCTGTCGGGAAGCCGAGCCATAGACGAGGTGAAATAGATTATATTTCCGTTTACGCCCGCCCATACGCTGAATATCAGTATGGCGTTCCACGCGGTTTTTTCGTCGGCGAACACGCCGTTTTCGATTACGTATCGATTGCTGTACCCGAGTTTTTCGAGTATCGAGAACAAACTTCTGTAAGTCTGCGTACCCGAAAGCGATATTTTGTAAAAAAGACACAGTATGACTGTTGACAAAACGCACGGAACGTACATTCCTACCCTTAAAACCGCATGCCCCGCAACCTTTTTGTATATGAGATACGAAAAGAAAAGCGTGAGCGGCAGGTTTATAAAGAGGGCGAGCCCCATGAGCGAGAGCGTGTTGAGCCACGACCTCGGAGACAACATACCCGCCTTTTTTATACCGAACATAAAGCGGAAAACGTCTTTATATTGCTCAATCCCGTCAAAAATCAGTTCGCCGTCGATATTCTCTCTGAAAAACGAATTGAATACCATTCCGACGTTCATCAGAAACCAGAACACCGTAAAATGAATTATCGGCCAGGCAAGCCCGCCGTAAACAAAGAGAGTTTTGCCTATACTCCGTTTTTTACGGGGTTTTATCGTAGATTTTTCCATTTAGATTTTCTTCATCCATTCGGACCAGAGTCCTACGTGATAAGCCTTTTCGACGTCGAGTATGTCATGCGTCAGATTTTCTCTCTTCACCTCGTTTCTCGCCATACGAATAAACGGACTCGCAACGCCTTCGCAGGTGAAAATTTCAAGCGCCTTCGTTCTGAAAACGTCCGATTTTGCGAAGCGATATATAAGATTCGATTTTTCGGTAAGAGCAACTATTTCCTTTCCGAAACTATTGAATTCCACCTTTTCGCTCGTCGAATAAACCATCGGAAACTGCAACGCTTTTTCAGCCGCCGCAACGCCTTTTTCGGAGAGCACGAAGGCAAGGAAGTCTTTCGCGCCCGAAACGTTTATCGCGTCGGACGGAATAAAGAACATCTCGCCGGGGAGATTCATGGGAACGACCGTCTTATCGCCTTTGTTATATACGGGATACGCTCCGAAATGGTATTCGGTAAGACCGACTTCGCTTAAAATCTGCTTCATTTCGGTTCCGAACCAACTTCCGCTGAACGTGAACACGCAGTCGCCGTTTACGAACGATTGCTGAGACTGCATGTGATCCTGAGCCGAAGCCACAAGGTTATTGTCGACGTACGACTTACCCTTGTCGTCGGTCGCGACCTTCGGGTCTATCAGGTCGTAAATAGTCTCTAACGCCTGCTTTGCGGCGCCCGTAACGAGTTTATCTCCGGGGTACCCGCCATTTACGTCGCTGTACTGATAATACGCGTCGTACCCTTCGGGGTCGAGTTCGTACCAAAGACCGTGATACAGCCAATCCATATAGTCTACCGTAAGTCCGCAGGAGAAGGGAGCGACCGTTCTTTTCGTTCTGTTGTTCGTAAGATTTGCCGCCTTAGTCACCTTGCAGAGGTCGATAAGTCCCTGTACCGTTTCGGGCCATTCGCCTTTTTTATATTCGCCGTAAGAATCGATTTTATCGAGATACGACTGATTATAGATAAGTCCCCATGCGGAATTAGTATAACTCGTAAGATAGGTTTTTCCTTTATATTCGCCCATTCCGAGAATATTTTGGTCGATTACCCTCGATTTTGCCGACGGTCCGTATTTGTCGGAAGCCAGAACGTCGTCAATGCTTTCGATACTTCCCTGTCTTATCCACTTTATAAACTGATCGACCGAATGTCCGACGAAATAAATATCCTCCTTTTCGGAACCCTTGTTGTTCATAAGGGTAAGAAGGTTAGATGTAAGGTCGGGGTCTTCCGAAACGTAAACCTGCGTACCCGTTTCCTCGTAATACGCGGAAGCGATGTTTTCCATCCACTCTTTGCCGAACCCCTTGCCGACTACCTTAACCGAAACGGCTTCGCCCGACGGCGTGTTGCCCGAATTTTTACCCGAATTTCCGTCCGAACCGCCGTTACATGCGACGAACGCGAAACAAAGTACGACGCTTAAAAACACGCATAACAATTTTTTCACCATATTTATCTCCTTTTACGATTTTAAACTCGGCAAATCGCGTATTTTTTCGCGATTTGCCGAAATATTTTTAGTCGTTTTTCTTCTTTTTCGCTATAATTATCGCCGCAGCCGCCGCGAAAATCGCCGTTACGGAAACGCCCGTAATCGTCCCGAAGCAACCGCCGCTCTTGCCCGAAGAGTCGCCCGAGCCGCTTTCGGTCGGTTTTTCGTCGCTGACGTAAGTTACCGTAAGTTCATTGGACTTAAATTCGCCGAACGCGTTTTTAACCGTAAACGACACTTTGACCGTACCCGCTTTCGTAAACGTGAGGAATTTCGTGTCCTTATCGAACTTCGCGTCGCCCTCTATCACGAGGTCTCCGACCGTTTCGCCCGCCACTTCGAAGTAGGAAAGGGTAAGTCCCGCTCTCGGGGTTTTGAACTCGCTCTTTCCGCTCGTCGTCGCAACTTTTACGTTCATTATCTCTTCCGCAGAAACGGGAGTCTGCATGGTCGAGCCGAATTTTACCGAGAAGTCGTTTCCGACGTCCTGAGTACATATATTCGTATATACGCCCGTCGTAAGCGAAGAATTTGCGAGATAAATTTCTACGCACGGAGTCTCGCTGCCGTCAAGATATACGGCGCAATAATAACCTTCCTGAGAACCGTCCACCTGATAGGGAATGGCTGCGACGGCAACCTTTGTTGCCTTTCCGCTTGCGAAAAGCCCCGCGGGAAGTTCGCTTAAAGATACTTCTTCGGTATTCGTAATCCCGTCCGAAACCGCTCCGACCGATACGCTCGTGTCGGTAAACCAGAAGAATATACCGCCGTTTTCGTGCGTGTCTTTATTCGTCGCCGCTTTCATAAGAACGTACGCCGAGAACTTTCCGCTGTAAGAAGGAGTTAAAACGAAATCGAGTTTATCGTATGCGGAGGCTTTTACCGAAGCCGCTATCGAAACGGCATTCAACGCCTCTTCGTAAGATACGAGATTGAATTCTTTTCCCGCCCCTATCGGCATTACTTCCGAAATATCTTTTTTGGTATACTCGCCCGCGACCACAGGTTCGGGTTCGCTGCCGACAAGACAGAATTCGAGATAATCGAAGCCGAGAGAAGATTCTTTACCGTCTGCGGAATGGGTCTTTTTAAGGACTATTTCGCTTATATAACCGTCTTCGTCCGCAAGAAGCGACGCTTTGAGTTTAAGCGTTTTGGGGAACGTTCCGTAACCGGATTTAACCGAACCCGCATTTTTTGCAAATCCGTTGTCTCCTGCGGCGTAGCCCGAAACCGAAACGATATTTCCGCCGCCCCAATTGCTCACGCCGAGTCTTATCTTAACGTAATCGAAAAACTCCGCTTTATATCTTCTGCCGAGTTTAACCGTATACGTGCTTTCGGTTTCCCGCTCCGTCCACGTCTGCTTGGAGTCTCCCTTCGCTCCGTCGTTTACGAAGAACGGAAGGTCGGGGTTGTTGTCTGCGGTAATTTTGTCTTTTCTGCCGTCAAGCCAAGCGTTTTCGCCGTCGAAATCGACGGTAATATTGCTCTCGGGCTGTTCGTCAACGTCTCCCGTTTGCTTATTCGACAGAGCGAGTTTTACGTAATCGACGAACATACTGCCCGTAAATTCGTTATTAGTCTGCGTTTTCTTTAAAACTATTCCGCCGATATATCCCTCTTCGTCCGCGAGTTTCGCGGTGTCCAACGTAAGGGTGACTATCGGGTTTTGGAAGCCCGACTTAACGCTTCCCGCCGAATTTTCGTAAGCGGTATCGCCGAGCGAATATCCGAACGTTTCTATATCGTTGTTCTCGTGCCAGTTGCCGACAGCCATTCTCACTTCTACCGTTCCGAAGTTGGAAGCCTTGTACTTGTTCGCGAATTTTATAGTCAGAGGCTCGTTGCCCTTTATATCGTCCGCCCATATCTGCTTGGTCGTTCCGTCGCCGAACACGGGAAGATAGGGGTTATTGTCAACGTTGACGTTCGTCCACTTCTGTCCGTTACTTTCTAACCATAAGTTAGTAGTATCGCCGTCTATAACGAGATCTTCCGCAGGCTTTTCATCGATTTTCGGCTGCTCGGTCGAAATTTCTTTCAGAACGAGTTTTACGTAATCTACGAACACGCTGCCCGTAAGTTCGTTATCGGTCTGCGTTTTCTTTAAAACTATTCCGCCGATATATCCTTCTTCGTCCGCGAGTTTCGCGGCGTCCAACGTAAGGGTGACTATCGGGTTTTGGAAGCCCGACTTAACGCTTCCCGCCGAATTTTCGTAAGCGGTATCGCCGAGCGAATATCCGAACGTTTCTATATCGTTGTTCTCGTGCCAGTTGCCGACAGCCATTCTCACTTCTACCGTTCCGAAGTTGGAAGCCTTGTACTTGTTCGCGAATTTTATAGTCAGAGGCTCGTTGCCCTTTATATCGTCCGCCCATATCTGCTTGGTCGTTCCGTCGCCGAACACGGGAAGATAGGGGTTATTGTCAACGTTGACGTTCGTCCACTTCTGTCCGTTGCTTTCTAACCACAAGTTAGTAGTATCGGCGTCTATAACGACGTCCTCCGACGGTCTTTCGTAGGCGTTGTCCGCCTTGGCGGTCGTAAGGTTTACGGCGAACGCCGCGAGACTTAAGACAAGCGTTAAAACAAACGCGATCAAAACGTTTTGCTTTTTAAATAGTTTCGTCATATTTTGCCCTCCTGTATCGGACGAAGTCTATTATACCTCGTCCGCGTGATATTTCATACGATTTATACGAATTCGTTATAGCCGAAATCGTTGTCGCCGTCTTTCAGCGGGTCGCTCGTCGCGATGACATCGGTCGTAAATTCTATAATTTCAAGTTCGGGATTGTCGTAAAATTTCTTCATAATCGCCACCTCTTATTATTCTGCGTAAGGAATAACGAATATTCCTTCGCCCGCGCCGAGACTGAGCGAAAGTTTTCCGTCCGTAAGTCCCGTAAACACCTTCTTCACTCCTCCGACGTAGCAAACCGCCGCGTTATATTTGGAAGAATCAAAGGTAAGTTCTACCGTATCGGTAAGGTTTTTCGTGGTTTCGTTATAGTTTACGACCATTATTCCGTCGTTTCCCGCCGCGTCTTTGAAATATCCGCAAAGAGTGTCCGCGGAAGCCGAAACCTTTGAAAGACTCGAAACGTTCGCGAGACTTATCCTGTCGAGCGACTTAAACGAGGCGTTCGAGGTACTCGAAGTTCCCGTAATCGTTTTGCCCGCGTCGCAGGTAAACACGCCCTGCCAAGCGAACTGCTTTAAAACGTGGTCGAACGAAAGAAGTTCGTTGTTTGCCTTTTTCACCGACTCGTAAATTTCCGTTTTATTGCCGCTTCTGTCAATCATTCCATACTGCGAAGAAGCGAACTCGCCGTCCGCTATCGGGCTTCCGTAACAGAAAAGCGATATTCCGTCATAACCGAACGCCATTAAAGCGTACTGCTGCAATCTTATATCGTTATAGGTCGGAACTCTGTCTCTCGAACCCTCTTTCGCTCCCGTCGCGACTCCGTTCGTCGCTCCGAAAGGCATTGTCTGAATGAAAAAGTTTGTTTTCGCGCCGTAGTTTTTCGCCACTTTCGCAACCGACTGCACGTCCGCAAGCCAACCGCTGTCGATACACTTATTGCCGTTTTTGTCGTATGTAAGCAAGTATCTGTCCGCCGAAAGCCATTTTTCGCCCGAGGTCAATTTCGAAAGCACGTTGTCGCAATAATATTGAAGATATAACTCGTATTTCTGCTGAGTGGTGTTATACCACTTGCCGAAGTCGCTCTTTACGCTCGATGCAAACGACGGAAAGAGATTAACGAGCATGTTTTTGCCGTTGCCGTTCCGGTTGAAATAATCTACGTATTTCGCTATTTCGTCTATTTCGGCTTTGGTAGGCTCGTCGTAGCTCATTCCTATAACGCCGCCATGCGTTCCGAAACTGCTTATTTTCTGAAAGGAAGCCGCGTCTCGCGAGCAGGTGTTTACGTAAATTTGTATTTTTTTATCGCGAAAAAAATTGAGTTTCGCTATCGCTTCGTCGTTGTATTCGGGGAAGAACAGAGTTTCGCTGTCTCCCGCGGCAACGGCGTGCATTATGTTTATGCCCGCGTCCGTTATCCAATCGACGTCGGCTGTACTTATATTTTTAGGGATAAGCCAGCCCGAAATATCTATTCCGTATTCGTTTTTCTTGCTGTCGTAATCGGGAAGATTTATTTTTTGGATAGTACTCGCGTTTTCGTCCGCGGTATTCTTTACCGACTCGAAATACGCCCTATCGGCTTCGGAGAGAGTTCCGCTCGCAAGAGCGTTTACCGCCACGTCGTAAACAGATCTTACGTTGTCGTTTTCGATAGCGTAAACCCTATTGATTCCGTCCGCGTAAACTATATCCGCGAACGCCTGAGACGAAAACTGCGTTTTGTACGAAGTTTCGGGTATGCCCGTTACGACTCCGCAATATATGATATTGCCGCTGCCGTCGTCGATTCTGTTCGTCGCGGGTTTTTCAACCGTCCTGCCGTTGTCTTTCTTCGTTATCGCGATGCCGAGACTAACGTTTTCGCTTCCGACAATCGCCTGTAAGTTTTCGTAAGTAGTTTTATCGAGGTCGACAGCGAAACGAAGACCCATAACGCCTACTCTTCTTATCGAAGCCCCTATTCTCATTTTGAAAGCGAGCCTTACAACTTCGATTTCGACGTCTTCAGTCAACGTGAACGAATAGTCGGCAGAATAAAGTCCGCCGTTTATTTTGTATCCGACGATCATATCGTTTTCGCCGTCGTTTGCTTTGAGTTCGTTCACTTTCACGGTCTCGCCGATTTTAGCCGCAACAGTCGTCGTCTCCTCGCCGTCTCTTACCGTTATAACGCAGTTCTTATCTTTGATAAGTTCGACGTAGTCGGCGAAATACTGCCCCGTCGCTCCGCTTACGGTCTGACTTGCTTTTTTGAGAATAAAGCCCGAAACTTTGCCGTTTTCGTCCGCTAAATATTCGGACTTTATCATTAAAACGTATTCTTGATTTACCCCGTCTGCTCCCGACGGAATCTCGGTCTCGAACGAATACGCCGTTTTAGTTCCGTCCAAGGAAAGTATCTCGCTCGTTATCGTATTGCCCGGAGCATTCCAGTTGCCCACACATACTCTGAATTTAATGAGCGGGTAGGTTTCCGCATAATATGACTTGCGGAATTTCACCGAAACCGCTTCGCCCGTTCCGAGTCCTTCCGTCCAGGTCATTTTTGTAGAGCCGTCGTTGCCCGAAAATACGGGAATAGCGGTGTCGGCGGCGTTGTTTGTTATTTTCGTTCCGTTATATTCGAACCATGCGTCCGTAAGATTCATATCGAGTACGGTATCCTTCGGAGTTACGAGATAAACTCTGTCTGCGAAATACTGACCGCTCGCCGCGTCCCCCGCCGTTCTTTTGAATACGAAACCTCTTATATACCCGTCTTCGTCGGCAAGCATTTCAGAATCGAGTTTAAGCGTGACAACGCCGTTACTGCCGCCGCACACAACCGAACCTGCCGAAGCCGAAAACGAAGTATCGCTAAGGGCGTAACCGTCGAGCGTACAAGCCGAACCGACCGCAAGCCTTATCGCAACTTCCGCGCCCTTTTCCGCTTTCAAAGGAGTCGCAAGCCTTACGGTTACGGGTTTCGCAACCATATTTCCTTCCGTCCAAGTTGCCATTACGTCGTCTTTATCAAGCACGCCCAAGACACTTGTCGCGGCAAGTTTAGTTATAGCCGTTCCGTCAACCTCGAACCAAGCCCCGTAAGAACTTGTAGGACCTCCCGACTCGCTGCTGTCGGAAACGGGCTTCGTTATTTTAATGTAATCGTCGGCAGCGTATCTGACAAACTTTATATAATCGATAAAATATTGCCCCGAGCCGCTGTCAAGATCGGTTCTTTTGAATTTAAAGCCATCGATATACCCGTCGGTATTCGCAAGAATCTTCGCGTTGAGAGTAAAATATTTAATTACCGTCCTACCGAAGATATGCGTAACGCCCGCAGGGTAAGAACAATCGGTATCGGAAAGGGCGTAAGCCGTTATGATTTTGTTGCTGTCTCCCGCGATTTTAACCTCAACCGCGTCATAGTCTTCCGCTTTTACGGGGGTTGCGAGTTTTACGGAAATTTCCTTATCCGCATGCGAACCTTCCGTCCACATAAACTCGGTAGAACCGTCGCCGTTGAAAATGTTGAGAGCGGGGTTGTTATCGTGGGTATGGCTAAGCAATTTGCTTCCGTCAACTTCGAGCCACGCGTCCGTACAGTTCGCGTCCACCACGTATTCGTTACTTAGCGAAACGTAATCGATAAAGTCGTTGCCCGCTCCGCTCGAAGTTATTTTTATACCGCTTATCATTCCGTTTCCGTCTGCGAGAGTCGCCGCCGAAAGAACGAGTATTTTGTTTTCGTTGCCGCCTGCGGAAGTTATCGAACCCGCGGGGTCAGCGTTATTTGAGTCGCTTAAAGAATATCCCGTTATCGTCCCCGCCGCTCCTACGGCAAATCTCACCGTTACACAAGCATAACTCGATGCCTTATAACTGTTTGCAAAGCGAACGACGTATTCGGACGCGCCTCCGCCCGTCCACATCATTTTCGTTGCGCCCGTCGCGCCGACGAACAGCCCCGATATCGCGTTGTCGCTATTCAGATTTACGACTTTTTCGCCGCCGACCTCTATCCAGGCTTCGCTGCCGTTCATATCGAGTACGACATTTTCCGCTGTCCCGACTGTCGTCGTTTCGGCTTTTGCGACGTTTAACATCGAAACCGAAACGCTCGTAAACGCCGCGCATATTATCGCAAGAACGACTATCGCCAACGTTTTAGGTGTGTTTATTCTCCTCATTTTTATCCTCCTTGCTTCTTCAGCTTATTACCCTGGATGCATTTTCCCTGATAAGAGTATTTCGTTTGCGGAGCAAACGAAAGCGGATATCCGCTCAGAAAACCGACGTGAAACTATCGGCACTATCTGTTTTACGGTTACATTATAGCTGTTGTATAACTCGATTTCAATAGCATATTTTGTATGATTTTTACACTACATTGACATTATTCGCTTGACAAATATCGGGTAAACGAGTTAAAATACTATTATGTATAGTTTAAACAGTAATATTTTCCCCGACATCAATAAAGAAGACGCGATCGTTCAGCTTACCGACCGCGGAGACAGATACTACCACTCGCACGATTTCTACGAGATTTTCTACGTTACAAGCGGCTCTATCCGCCACAGCTTAAACAACGAAATCGAAAATTTAACCATCGGCGACATGCGTTTTCTTCGCCCCGGCGACATTCACTGCTTTTTGCGGGAAAAAACCGATGTCTGCACCCACAGAGACATAGCCATAACAGTTTCTCTATACGAGAAAATATCAAAATTTTTCTGCTATTCGCCGAGTTCGGGCTTCTCTTCGCCGATAAAAGCAAAGCTTGATTTAAAGCTTGTGAACGAGCTGGAAACATCTCTTCAGAAAATAAACGAACATAAACCGCATAAAAGCCCGGAATTTTATTTCGCCGTCGCCGAACTATTTAAGGCGTTTTTCTCCGTGGAAAATGCTCATGAGAGCAATAAAAACGCGCCCGAATGGATAATAAACCTCATATCCAGACTCGAGCGCCCCGAAGAATTTTGCAGAGACGTAAACGAAATTTTCAGCGAATATAATTATTCTAAGGAATATATTTGCCGCACTTTCAAGAAAACGACAGGCAAAACGCTTACAGAATACTTAAATCAAAAGAAACTTTCGCTTGCGTCGATTCTCATTCAGAACACCAACGAATCGATCGAATCTATCTGCTATAAATGCGGCTATAACAACATTTCTTACTTCTACCGCACTTTTAAGGCGACGTTCAACAAAACCCCGCACGAATTCCGCAAAATCAATCCAACCGACTAACCAACTAAATTTTACTCGTCTGTTTTTTGCAGATAATCGTATGTTTTCCGCCTTTCAACGCTATTTTTCTGTTCGGCATTTCTCCGTCGATTTCCGCTATTATATAATTTATTGGCGGAATAAACTCCGCACTGCCGAGATAAGGAACGGTCAATTCAAAGCGAATTTCATCAGCTTCGATTTCGTATCCGCAGGCATAAAGTCCGCTTGCGGAATTATATTCCCCGTAAACTTTTTTAAGCCTTTCGTCTATCTTCGGTTCGAACGAAACGCGTCTGAGCCCTTCGCCGTTTACCCCTATATTTATGCCGATAATCGACTTATAGACCCACGAAACAACCGCGCCGTACGCATAATGATTAAGGCTGTTCATGCCCGCTTCGCTCATTTTTCCGTCGGGCAAAACGGAGTTCCAACGCTCCCAGACGGTCGTTGCTCCCATATTTACCTCGTAAAGCCAACCGGGACATTCTTCGTTTAAAATAAGGGTAAACGCGTCCTTTTCATAGCCCGCTTTGGTAAGAGAATCGAGCAGAAACGCCGTCCCCACGAACCCCGTGTTAAGTTTCATATCGTTTTCGACAAGTTTTTCGTGTAATCTCTTCCCCGCTACTTCGAGAGGCATAAGGTCGAACGCTATAGCCAAGGCGTAAGCCGTCTGAGTGTCGGTCGTAAGCCTGTCGCCTTTAATATATTTGCTCGCAATCGCCGCTTTTATCTCTCCGGCGATTTTTTTATACCGTTTTTCGTCGTCTTTTTTGCAAAGAACCATCGCCGCTTTTTCTGCCGTCGTCACCGAATACAGATAGTACGACGAAGCGATAAAACTCTCGTCGGTAAGTCCTCTCGGACTGTTTTTATCGGGATTATCGAGAGCGAGCCAGTCGCCGAACTGAAAACCGAGGTCAAAAATTCTTCGCCCTTTTCCTTCTGTCTCGTCGCCGAAAATAAGATATTCCGCCCAAAGTTTTATGTTGCGATAATTTTTTTCGAGCAACGTTTTATCGCCCGAAAAACGATATAAATTCCACGGAATAACGCTCGCCGCGTCGCCCCAGGCGTTAGAGCAACGCTTGCTCATCACCTCGAACTTTTCAAGGTGTTTATCGCCTTCCGTTCTCTCTTCGCTAGCATAAAAAGCGTCGGGGACAACGAACGGACAAGCCCCGCCGTAGCGGCGTTGCTCCTCGTACATATTTTCGAGATATTTCGCAAAAAAAGCTACGCAATCGGCGTTATAAAGCGCGGTTTCGGAAAAAATCTGCGCGTCGCCCGTCCAACCGAAACGCTCGTCCCTTTGCGGACAATCGGTCGGAATATCTAAAAAATTGTCCTTTTGGCTCTGAAATACGTTTTCTATAAATTTATTGAGTTTTTCGCTCGAAGTTTCGATTTTTCCGAGCTGTCCGATATCCGAATAAATCGAAACCCCGACAAAGTTTTTAACTGTTTTCCGTGTGATTTCAACGCCCTCGATCTTGACATATCTGAACCCGAAATAGGTAAAATGCGGGCGTATAAGTCGATTAACGCCGTTTGAAAGGTAGCAATAGCTCGCTTTCGCGGTACGCAGATTATCGCGATAAAAATTGCCGTCCTGCAAGATTTCGCCATAGGAAAGAGTGATTTTTTCGCCCGATTTCGCGTTGCAATAAAATTCCACCCAGCCCGTAATTTCGCGCCCGAAATCGAGTACGGTTTCTCCTTTCGGAGTTGTTATAAGCGTCGGAGCATACCTCTCTTTTGCCGTAACGCGCGGACTTATCCTCGGAATAACTTTCCCGCTCGGCGCGGAGGCAATTTTAACGGGCGAAGCGCATTTCAAAACATCGATTTTGATTTTACCGATTTCGTCGAAAATTTCTTTTTCGTCGTCGTAAATCTCGCCGTCATAAATTTCGGAAAATAATATCGGGGATTTTATCTCCCGCCAGTTTTCATCGGTTCGCAAAATCTGTTCGCCGCCCGACGCGAGCTCGCAGGAAAGAAAAAAGCCGTTGCCGAACATTCCGTCGCCGTTTTCACCCGCAGGATATCTCCCGCCGAACCAACCGTTGCCCGTTAGAACCACTATTTCGTTTTCGCCGCTTTTTAAAAGCGAAGTTACGTCATACGTCTGGTACTGAATTATATACCTGTAATCGTCACAGTATGGCGTAAAAAACTCGTCGCCAACCTTTTTGCCGTTTATATACGCTTCGTAAAGCCCCAAAGCCGTTATGTAAAGCCGCGCTCCGTCGGTTTTATCCGCATAAAAATTACGGCAGAACGCCGCGGATTTTCTGTTATCGCCCGCCGTAGTTATCCAAGGCAGATCCCATTCTTTTTCGGCTCTTCCGCCCTCGAAATATGATTCCCCGTTTGCTTTTTCACCCTTTTCGTTCGTAACGACAACACTCCAGAAATACCGTTTTCCACCATACAATTTTACGTCCGGCGTAAAGCTTAAAGGCGAAATATCTTCGCGTTCGCCGCTATCATAAACAACGTTTAAAAATCCTTTGTCCTCAGCGATCTGTATTCTTGTCTTTATTATTTTCCCGCACCCTTCGCCGCTTACGCAAAAAGAAAACGTCGGTCGTGAAACATCTATCCCGACGGGCGTTTCAAAATGATTGACTTTAAGTTTCTCTATTCTCATTTTTCCGAAACTTCTCCGTATAATACTTATAAGAATGCTATTATTATAGCGAACATTTTATATCATATCCATACACTACAAAGAACAAACAAAACACTCCATTGACCATACACAAAACTTTTTGCCGGCAATATGAAAACAATTTCGAATTTAATCATTTAATTAAAATACAAACCGCATTTCAATTTAGTGCTCTATTTTATTAAAATTAAAAATTAACCAACCTATACGATATGTAAACAAACTCGAAAAACGTCAGACTGTAAAATAGTAGATTCTATCAGGTTAAAAACCCCTTGTTGATTGCAAGACGTGCGCTTGTCTTTTATATAAAAAGGTAAAGAAATAAAACTTTTTAAAGATAAAATTGAATTATACTTAAATTATTCAAATAACAAAAGACCTGACGACGACAGCCGAAAGGTCTTTATTTTTTACAGAAAAAACGAGAAAGTTTATATTGACAAACACCTGTATAACTGCCCGCCGGAAAAATCAGGTATAAATTAGAGTTTTATATCTAAAAAAGCAACAAAAAAGACCGAGTTAAACCTAATTCCCCGGTTCAACTCGGTCCGACTTGGCGCTGCTGATCGGATTTGTAAGGAGCGGAGCGACGGAATAGCGTTTTGCTCGACATTTCCTATATATTTTTGGCAAAACGCGTCACCGATACGGTTGTTTGACGTAGCAAAAAAGACGAGCCTCTCGCTCGTCTTTTTCGTGGTGCCGCTGAACCAACCTCAGTTGAACACTCCATTACACATTTTATTATAACTCAAACTTCTCTTTCCTTATATGCATATGCGCTTCGTTAAGGATTGTAACAGAAATCGTTTTTAATTCAGGATAAGTTTCATCACAGATTCGTTTCGGATAAGTATAATAATACTTACCATTATAACCAATGCCCGCAAAAACGACGAAATCTACCAAGCCATACTGTTTCCATAAATCGGCAAATTCTTTTGTTTTTACTATTTCAAAATATTTTTCGCGCTTTGTATAGTCCGGATATTCATCTTGCGAATTTTTAATTACACCAAACAACGTCTTATCTTCAATAAGGAATATGCATCCGCCGTATTCCTTTCCTTTAAATACCTCTTTTTGTTTATATTCTTCAATGTTTAATGCGTGAATTTCGAAATTTTTCTTTAAGTTACCCCAATAATATTCCAAACAACTGCGTGGTTTTAAGTCGGCAACCGTATGACCTTCTTCTTTTGCCCCATTTCTTACAGCAAAAGTATCTTCCATAAGTTTACTACCCTTACGTCCGCACTTTGACGCGTCAAACTGAAAGTGTTCCACAATATAATATTTATCATCTACGATAGAATACCCATCTGGTCTTTCAGAATCTACCACATTATGCAAAACCTTAGAAAGCATAGCACTTTCATTTAAATCAATATCATCATTTAATTTAACTCTATCAACCCAATATTCATTTAAGAACGACTCTACCTCTCTTTTTGTTGTATATTTTTCCTTGCTCATAACTACCTACAAATTATATTTTAATTTTATTATACACGCTTCTTTTTCATTTGTCAATGTTTACGCCACAAACTACAAAATATAGTATTACAATTTAATTAAAATAACAAAATATAGTATAGAATCTATTAACGAATATAATGTTGTTTACAAATCACTCCGATTTTTTCGCCTGTTCGGGTGTGGGGTTGTAGCACAGAGAAAAACGAAAGTCAACGGGAAAAATTAACGCTTAAAACTTAAAATAAAAAATTAACAGGGTTTTACTCGATTGTAATCGGGTTTAACTCTGTTTTTCTTTTACTTAAAAATATGACAATAACCACCCCTGTTTTA
>CAKQKW010000025.1:0-16275 GCA_934249325.1 uncultured Clostridia bacterium | reverse complement strand
ATTAAGCGTAAGATACGCCTGAAAATCGGGTTCGGTTGGGGTTTTTATCGGCTACCGCGGCATAAACGCTACTATTTGTTTTTTTCAAAACTTAAAATGCCGTCGGTCGTCAATTTGCCTTGGCAAATTCTTGCCGTAGGACTCCCGCTTGCGGGAAACGGCAAAGCCTCTACCGCCCCGCACTTGTTAACTTTTACGAGAAAAAGACTTTGAAAAAATTTTTACATTTTCCCTGAAACCGCGTTAATTTATTTGATTATCGAAAAGTTTTGTGCTATATTTTTCTCGAAAATTTTACTAAGGAATTATTCGTCGTTATCCTTAAAAGGAATACGCTATGAAAGAGGAATACGAAGAACCTGAATTAACTATTATCACTTCACTCGACGTTTTAACCGCAAGCGGAGATTTTATATTAGGCGAAGACAATATTTACGAAGGCGAACAACCCGACAGGTGGTAATAAAAAACGAAAATTCTATTTACCAAAGAAAGCGTTGAGGAACCTTTGTTTTTTCACCACTATTACGATATATGCGGACATATAGCGTCTCCCCGAAACTCTGCGTTTATACCGTAAAAAATAGGCATGGACTTTTAATAAAGCCGAATTATAAATGGACTTTATAAAACCCAAAATACGCTATTTTTCTTGCTTTCCCCTTTGGGGAAAGTGTCGGCGTAGCCGACGATAGAGGTCATTAAAACCAAAAGTCTATTTAAATTTATGAAAAAGTAAGCCCTCTCTCGTCTTTTACTCGCTTTGCTTGTAAAGCTCACCCTCCTCGAAGGAGAAAGCAAATTAAAAAATCGTTTTTATAATAAAAAAAGACTGCATTCCTATCTTTTTCGAACAGACTTGTACTCTTTCTTTTTTGGGCGTTTTTTACAGACCCTTTTTTATTGCTTCTTTATTTTAAATTTTTGAAAACAACTTACAAAAACAATATTTTTAAAAAAAATTACATTTTTTTGCAGAAACGGCGTTATTTTGTTTGATTAGTATACTTTTTTGTGGTATATTTTTCACGATATTTTTAGCCGATAAAAACCCATATCGGCTATTTGGGGGTTTACAATGAAACGCATAGCGCAAATTTTTTTAGGTTTGTTCTTGCTTTCGTCTGTCATCTTTTTCGGTAACTTTATTACTACAAAAGAAACAAAAGCAGAACAGGGCTTTTCTTACGTTGCTAATCAAAAATACGATGCGACAAGCGATTATTTCGTATGCGGGTTGGAAGACGAATCGATTTCGGGTCTGCCCGTCGTAAATTATTTCTTTGCGGCTGAAAAGAATTTCGGTATGGATATCAACGATAAGGGCAAACCGTTCATATACTTATCGTCTCGCGACGAAACAAATATATGCAAACCGTTTGTCGTTCGTTTCGTAAACCCTATTCCGTCTAAAAGATTTAAAACGATTGTTCTTTCATTTGCTTATCCGGGAACGACAAAGCCCGATTTGTACGTTTATAATATCAACGAAATATCCGACGGCTCGCTCGGAAATAGCAAACAAAAGATAACCGTTTCAAAACAGAACTTCACAGAACAATTATTATCCTCAGCGTTATACGCCGACTCGGACGGGTACGTAAGAAGCATTGTCTTTGCCCGAGAACCCGCGGATAAACCCGTTCAGAATATTTGCATAAACGGTCTCGAATTAAGAGACGAACAACTCGAAGAAGTCCCCGTATACGTCGATAAAGGCGATATTTTGCCCAATAAACCGACCGACTGCGGCGGCTTGTTTTTAGGTTGGGAATTAAACGGAAATCTTTATAAAGCGAATACAGTCTCGCCCGAAAGCGGCGAGATAAACTCGTTGGTCGCCGACTTCAAAACAGACAAGGGAGCAAGTATTCGTCTTAAACCCACCTTAGAAGAAACGGGCGTAAGATTTGCGGCAATCTTTGAGGAAAGCAGTTTTCTTCAATGCGAAAAACATATCGAGGAAATAGGCGTTATTGTAATGCCTACCGACCTTATCGGGAACGAAGATTTCACCGACGAAAGCAGCGGTAAGCCCGCAATCTTTCTTCTCAAAAGAGACGACGAACTCGCGTTTAACGACGGAAAACTCGTTCTTCGGGCAACGATAAAATCAATAAAAGAAACCAACTACGGCAGGTACTACTCCGCTCGGGCATTCCTTACCGTTAAATACGGCGACGGTACGACCGAAAGAATATTTTGCGACTATGACGAAAACTACAATTCGAGAAGCGTATATTACATAGCGACGAAAGCCTATCTCGACGAAAAGACGGACGAAACGCAAAAGAAAATTCTTTCGGAATACCTCTCGAAAGTCGCGGACATCACCGTCGATTTGACTAATTATACCGCAAGCGTTACTGCGACCGAAACGGGCATTAACGCCGCCGACTCGGTTACGCTCGCCGCTTCTGACGAAAACATGATAACGCTCGAAATAGTCGCCGACACCCCGTTTTCGCTTATCGTAAACGGCAAAGAAATAAGAGGGGAAAATATAATCTCCAAGACCCGCTCCGACGACCGTTTCACCGTCGTTATCAGAAAAAACGTGTTATAAGAATACGAATATAAAAACAGAAAAAGAGGCTGAACGCCTCTCAAGAAACACAATGAAGATAAAACTTTCGGACCATTTCACTTACAAAAAACTACTCAGATACACCATATCCCCCATCGCGATGATGATTTTCACGTCGATTTATTCGGTCGTGGACGGCTTTTTTGTCTCGAATTTCGCGGGGAAATCGCAATTCACGGCAGTCAATTTCATCTATCCCGTAATAATGATTTTAGGCACGGTCGGATTTATGTTCGGCACGGGCGGCACTGCTCTCGTCGCAAAAACTTACGGCGAGGGCGACAAGGAAAAAGCAAACCGATATTTCTCGCTTATCGTTTACTTTTCGTTTGCGTTAGGCGTTGTTGTCGCCGTTCCCACCTTTATATTCATAAGACAAATCGCGAGTCTTATGGGCGCGAAAGGGGAACTTCTCGAAAATTGTGTAATTTACGCCCGTATACTCATAGCCGCCGTACCGTTTTTTATATTGCAGGTAATGTTTCACAGTTTTTTCTCGGTAGCGGAAAAGCCTTCGCTCGGCTTTATTATAACGGTTGCGGCGGGAATGACGAATATTATTCTGGACGCGGTTTTAGTCCTTTCTTTGCCGCAGAATATGAAACTTGCGGGCGCGGCGATAGCGACGGCTCTTTCGCAATTCATCGGGGGAATTGTTCCTCTTATCTACTTTCTGAGAAAAAACAACAGCGTTCTGAGGCTCGGCAAAACCGAGTTCTACGGAAAGGCTCTTCTCAAATCGTGCGGGAACGGCTCTTCGGAATTTATGAGCAATATCGCAATGAACGTAGTAGGCATACTCTACAATATTCAACTTATGAATCTGATCGGCGAAAACGGCGTGGCGGCTTATGGCGTTATGATGTACGTCAGTTTGGTATTCTCGGGAGCGTTCATAGGCTTCACCGTCGGTTCCGCGCCTATAGTCGGTTATCATTACGGGGCGAATAATCGCGACGAACTGAAAAGCCTTTTGCAAAAAAGTCTGCGTATAGTTGCGTTATTCGGCGTTTGTATGGTAATAGCGGCTGAACTGCTCGCCGTGCCGATAGCAAAATTATTCGTCGCTTACGATAAAAATTTATACGATATTACCCTTCAAGGTTTCAGAATTTACGCCCTTTCGTTCCTGTTTATGGGGTTCGGAATTTTCACTTCGGGTTTCTTTACGGCTCTCAGCGACGGACTGACTTCCGCTCTTATTTCGTTTATAAGAACGATGGTATTTCAGACTGCGGCGATAATGATTTTACCCGTCGTCTTAGGCGTGAACGGAATATGGTTGTCGATAGTTGTCGCCGAATTTATGTCGCTCGTACTCGGCGTAACGTTCCTCATCGTAAAGAGAAAGAAATACGGATATTAAAGTCCGACACTTTGATTATCATTAAAAGCCCGAGGCTTTCGCAAGACGCGAAAGCCTCGGGCTTTTATCGTTGAAATTAGCGATTAAACGACTTATAGCCACATTTCTATATGCCATTCTCTTAAAAATATCGGGACGTCGAGGGCGCCGTCCCCTACGATTACACTTTATAACTACCTAAGAGCAATTATACTCATTGTAGATATATCGGAACGTTTCTACGGATTGTAGACGGTATCGTGCAATCTCGAGAGATAATTCCATTTCAATTCGTCGAAATTACAACTCGATACGAGTTCTACGCCGTTGCCCGTCCCTATACTTTCTATCACATTACAGTTTATAGCCTTACCGTTATTTACGGGAACAAAACTGTCGAAATGAATGGATTGACCGAGTCCTTCGATCTTTTGAGCAGCGGCAGGATGCTTCGTTCTGAACTCGGAAAGCGTGTACTCTTCATATTCCGTCGAGCCGGTCTTTTGGGCGTTTTCGTCAAGATATATCACGCATTTTGTGGTATATGTCGGACCTTGATCATCTTTACCCACGGCGTAAACGATATAACGCGGCGTTTCCAAATACGAGATATAAGAAAGATACAGACCTTTTTCCTTGAATAGCGTAATATTGCTAACGTTGTAGTCAAGGTGTCCGTACAGCGTGGTCGAATTTACGATAGTCCCGTCGTTTTTACCTGCAAAACCGCCAAGCGAAACGGATTTTTCGAGGTATACGTTGTCGCCTTGCGAAAGATTTATCGTTATTTCTCTTTCGGAGAAACAATTTTCGATTTTGCCCGAATTGTAGCCCACGAACGAGCCGATATTGCAATTAAGACTTCTCGCGAGCGTAACATATACCGAACCGCCTCTGCCGCTCTGATTGACGTTTCTCATCGTTCCGTTGTTCGTTCCGACCGTCGCTCCTACGGTAAATTCTTTGTTGCCGTCGATATTGATTTCGCCGCTCGCAGAGGTCATAAGTCCGTCTATAAGTCCGTTATTGACCCCTATCGCCCCCGAAACGGATAATTTTTCAGTCGAGTTTACATGGACATTGAGCCTTATGAAACTCTGGCAGTCTATTATTCTTCCGCTTTCCGCAACTTCGCTTGCAAACCCGCCGAGAGAGGTCGCGTCGGTCGAACCGCTTATCTGGAAATAACCTACGACAGACAGATTGTAAACCGTACCGCTGATCTTTGAGAACAGTCCGAAATTTTGCTTCGCCCCGCTCTTTGCCGAAACGGAAATTTTATAGCCGTTTCCGTTGAAAGTTCCCGAAAAACCTCTCGGGTTGTTTGCGCCTATCGCCGTCCAGTTTACGAGATTGACTTCATCCCAAACATTGCCGCCATGCGTAATATCGTTTTGTAAAACGTAATTCTGTTCGGGAGAGAGGTTGATGTTTTGCAACTCTTCAAACGTCGAAACGGGCTTCGCGTATTTCGCGATAAGCGTTTCGGCTTTTTCTATTACCGTGACGGGATAACCGTCCTCGTTTTCGTAGTGGCTGAAAACTATCCCCTGCGCGTTCGGAGTCGGCTTTTCGAGTTCGCAAGCGAGCCTCCCGAACGGAATTTCCTCTATCGTCTTTTCCGTCTTGCCGTCTCCGAATTTTCCGTTAGCCGCGTTGAGAGTAATTCTGAACGTTTCCGCCGCCGACTCGTAAACCGCGTAATAAGTCGTTTTAACCGAGTAGACCGTCTCTTTAAGTTCGCTTTGCGAAATTATCGTATCGCTGCCCTTCGCCTTCCAACCGACGAATCTCATTCCTTTGCACGACGGAATTTTATCGAACGTAATATTTTCGCCCGCTATGCCGAAGTCGGTTATTTCAACGCTTCCGTCGTCGAAAATCTTTAACCCCGTAAGGTCGCCGTCGCTTTCGACGCTGCCGTAAGAAGGATCAGCCCTGAAAGTAAGTTCAACTTTTGCCAACCTATCGTGAACGTAAACTCCGTAGAAAACGATATCTTCGGTAAACGTTATCCTCTCGCCCGCTTTTACGGAAATAACCGTTCCGTCCGCCATTTTCGCTTTCCAACAGTCGAAGCGATAGTAGTTTTCGCTGTAATAATCGACGTTTGGCGCAACCATTGTCGAGCCGTAAGCCTCGTAATAATTTGCGACGCGTCTGAATCCGCTCATATAGCCGTTACATACTACGCCTGTATTCGTTCCGTCGGGTTCGAAACATTCTCCCTCGGAAACGAATGCAATATTGACGATTTTAGCCGTCGCCTTTTTAAATACTATTTCCACCGTCGCGTTGTCGTCGAACGGTATATACGCCATATACCCGTCGTTATAGAACGCAGATCTTAGTTCCTCGCCGTCAACCGTCCATTTAAGGTAATCGGGAACGAAAGTTTTGGACTTGCTGTCCACCGCAAATTCGCTCGCCGTGAGATAATACCCTCTGCCGTACAAATCGCTTACTTTAAGTTCGGTTTTCGATTTATCGCCGCCGAAATAAACGTCGCCCGTACCGTCCGCCGCCTCCGTCTCAACTTTGCCCCTGAAAGTCAGGGTTATCGTCGCGGGGTTAAGCGAATAGTAAGCGTAATAGGTTATATCCGCATTGCCGATTTTCAAATCCTCTTTATCGACTTTGTTTTCAAGCGAATAGGGAACGGTCGTCCAGCAAACGAATACGAATTCGCCCTTTTCGTTTGAATAGTTCAGAGGCGTAACGGAAGAAATATCGTCTCCGTAAACGCCGACTTTTTCAAGCGTTTTTCTGCCGCCGTCGAACTCCCCGTCCATCGCGTCGAAAGTCGCCGTATGCGGCTTGCCTTTCTCTGAAAATTCCGCCTTAAACACGATATACGTTTTCACGTTGCCGTCGGCGTCTTTCTCGCTTCCGATTTTATATGCGTTCTCGTCCACGCCCCAACCCGTAAACTCGTACTCGAAAACGCCGTTGACGTCGACGCGGACGGGGCTGTCTATTTTTTCAAGGCTTATCGCTTCCGCGAGCGTTTTGCCGAAATAATCGCCCTCGACTATTCTGTAATAATACTCGTAACCGTAATCGCTCACGCTGATAAACGCAATGGTCGGTAGTACCGTTTTTTTCGTAAATATCGGCTCATACCTCTCGTTTTTCACGAACGCGGTACGAATACCGTAAGGAAGTTCCTCCCCGAGCGAGTTTTTCCAACCGTAGAAAGCGTAGTATTTTCTGCCCTCGTCCCCTATGTAATCGTTCAGTTTCGGAAGGGAATAAAACGCCGTATCGTCGGTCGAACCGTAAGTCCACGTTTTGCCTTTCGCCGTATATACCCTGTCGCCGTTCGGGCGGGTTTCGGTCGTCACGCCGCCCGCAAAACTTTGAAGGGGGTCGCTTACGACGAACTCGGCGGTAAGTTCGCTCAGCGTATACGAAACTTCAAGATTTATCGTAATATTTCTGTCGGGCATTCGGGTCGGAACGTTCGCGTCGTCCCAGACGACCGAATAGTCTTTTACCGCTTCGTCTATTTGCGACAAGGGATAACCCGCAAGACTGCTCACCACCCTTTTATCGTCGAAATTGTCTTTCAAGGAGGCGACGTTTATCTCATCGTTCCGTATTATGCCGTAATCGCCGATTTTCCGTCCGTTCGCGACGATATTGACGTAGTACACGGGTTCGAATTTAAGACCCTTGCGCTCGTAAAGCAGGTAGTAAATTCTGTTTTTGTCAACGTTCGGCATAGAAGCCGTATCGTAATAGCGGCAATTCGCCTCGTCCTCGGGGTTTATGTCGCGATAGCCTTTTATAACGTATGTATTGCCGCTCTCCGTAAATTCTCCGCCTATTTTAAACTCTTCGGGCGGAAGCGGTCGGATTTCTCCGTCGTAGTCGAACGGTTTGTATTCGACTTTTACCCGTTTTACCGTTTCCGTCTCCAAAACGTAGGTTTCGGTATATACGTTTTTGTCGGAATAAGTCGCTACGAACTCTACGCCGTTCTTTATGCCGTCGAAGTCGTTCAGATATAATTCAGACTGTTCGTCCACCCTTATCGCGGGATAAAGCCCTGCCTTAATATCGAACCCGACGAACGCGTCGTCGCTCGGATTTACCGTGTAGTAGTCGTTATTGAAGCGAAGTCCGCTCGTACTCGAAAAATACTCGTATTTCTTCCCCTTAATATCGGGAATATCTACGCCGTCCGTAAGTACGATAAAGTAACGGAGCGACGGAACGTACAGCATTTCGGCGGTCTTTATTGTCTCGTTCTTTGTCACGACGTCCGCGGTAAGATACACGGGAGAAGAGAAAGTCGCCGTGAACGAACGGCGTTTCCATTTCAGACGATAATAGCAAGTGTTTACGATGAGATAACCTTTATATATCACCGTCGCGTTTTCATAGGTTACGACAGGGAATTTGCCGTCGAAATCCTCGTCTACCTTATCTTCAAGAAACGGATAATATTTTTCCCAAAGGTCGTTCATATCGAGGTAGTATCCCGGTCGGACGGGCAAGGTTTCAGCCGTGAAATCGGGAGGAACTACCTGTTCTCCCTCGGTAAACGCAAGCCTTGCGAGCGTTTCCGAATAGTTCGAGCCGCCGCCCGCGTAATATTCGTTTCTGAACTCGCTGTACTGCGTCGCATAGTCTCTGCCGTCCTTATTGCGGTATTCGACGTAGAAAATTCTTTCTATACCGCTCGCGTAAACGCCGTACCGCGGCAGAAGTTTCACCTTGACTACGTATTTCAGCGATTTGAACGGGAAGTTTCTGCTTATGATCGGGCTTCCGTTGTTGATGGTTACGTATTTGTCATAATCCCTCGTCTGATAATCGGGATCGTCCACCAATTCGAATTCATAGTCGAGATATTTACCGTATCGGTTTCTCAGCGCGCTGTCGTAAACCTCGTCGTCGCCCGTCGCTATGTCGAGATATCTCATCTGAACGGTACTCATTTTCACCCCGCCGTAACGCGTAGTGGTAACGTAGGGGTTTTCGGGTGAGTTCGACTGTTCGGCAAAACCAAGCGGAATCAGTCTGTCGCCGACGCCGTACAACGGAATCTTTTTATCGAAAATATCCGTATTTACGTCGTACACAAGGAATTTTGCGCCTAATTTCGCATTTACGAACAGTCCGACTTCCAAGTACATTCCGCCATATAAATGAGTTTCGGAAGTTTTGTTCACCGCGTCGTAGGAATAGCGGAAACTGACGAGTCCGCTCAGTTCGATATACGGTCCGAAACGGAAGGAAACGTAAACCGCCGCAACGCTGTTGAGTTTCAAAACCGAAAGCGACAACTTCGCCTCGAGTCCGCAACGGAAACCGACCTGACCTTTAAGGGTGATCGCAAGGCCTATTTCGTTCGCGGTGGTCGCTCTCGTAAACTTAAATTCGTTATACATCACGGGCTTTCCTTTATCGCCCGCCGCCGTTTGTCCGTTGGTAAGCGAAGTCGTTTCCACATAGTGGTGCGAAAATTCGACGTAAAGCCCCGCTTTCGCGCCCATAGAACCCACGACGTTAAATTCGAGCATCAGAGACACGACGGGTACGGGCAACGGAATCTGCCCCAAAGGTATGCTGAAAATATCGGCGTATTCGAGGTCTCCTTCATCATCCCAAAGCGGACTGCCCGTAATAGCCTCGGCAAATTTATTCTGCCCGTCTTTCGAGATATCCATAACGTATTCCACCTCGTCGGTAATGTCGATAATTCCGTGAATATCGTCGTCCGAGTCGGAAAATTCCGCAGTCGCGGCGAGCGAAATGGAAAAGTCGTTGAAAAGGTCAACTTTAACGTCGGTGTAGAACCACAAAAGAGGGTTCAAAGTTATAAGCCCCGACTTACAAATCGTGTATCTGTAATCGACCTGAGTTTTGTTTTTTATAGTGACGGTAACGCCTACTTTCAGATTCTTTATCTGAATTTCGCCGCCGAGTTCTATCTCGAATTCGAGGGTCGTTCCGCTTATATTTAATCGTACTTTCGGCTTTTGGAAATTAAAACCGCCGATAGCCGCCATGAGTTTCGCTTTTTCGGTTTCGGGAAGGGAGTTCGCGTAGTTCGCAATCGTCGGGGATTCCTTAACGGCGTTTCTGACCGCGTTTTTGAGAAGTACGACGCCCTCGTTCTTTTCCACGTTTTCCGCGACGGTTTCCGGAGAAATTTCTATCACTCCCTCGAGTTGAGCCTGCCGCTCTCCGTACACGTCTATTTCATCGTAAATATCGTCCACGTTCGGCGTAACGACTTCCATTACGGTAAATTCGTCTTTCTTAACTTCCGTTCCGACGACGTATTGCATATTTTCCTTTTTGACGGAAATTACCTTGCAGATATAATCGTCGTCCCGCTCCTTTTCGGTTTCGCCGACGGTTACCACCGAGCCTACGTTAATTACCTTATCCGTTCTCGCGACTATTCTGTTTACGTCCTTTTCAAGCCCCGCGTCCATATAAACGTAAACGTTTTCTTCCCACTTCGCAAGTTCCGAAGAAGTAAGGTGAACCGTGGGCTTTTTTTCGATAACTTCTTTTTCCTCTTTATGAGTGGTAATCGTCACTTCGTCTGCGTTTTCGGTATCGTTACCGTCTACGGCGACGACTTTCAACGAAGAGGACAATGCCCTTAAAGAATAGGTCATACCTTCGTCGAGCATTTTGTTTGGCTCGACGATAAACGTTCCGTTTTCGGAGGGTTTACAGATAAGCGATACTTTCTCGTCGCTCGACGAAACGAACGACAGATAGTCGGATACGTTGTCGTTATGTAAAATCACGCCGTCGGTTTTTATTTCGACGGATGGCGACGCGGAAACGTTTTTTACGCTCGTGAGTTTTCTGATGGTTTCGGACTTCTCCGAAAATCTCGCGTACACCGTCAACGCCCGCTCTATAAGGTCTTTTTTCCCGACTATTTTACCGTATTCGTTGTCGTAATACCACCCGCCGAACGAAAAACCGTCTTTATACGACGCGGGAAGAGTTCCTATTTCTTCGCCCTCGTAGTACGCTATCGGGGATATTTCGGTACCGCCCGTCACGAAAGTGAGAATCGCGCTATAACGGGCGTAAAGAGTTTCGTCCTTGTTTACGGTTATCTTTTTCGGACAAACGCTCGAAAAAGTTCCGTCGTAATACCAGTCCGAAAAAACCCTATCTTCTTTTTCGGCAATCGGAAGAGTGAGTTCTTCGCCCTTTTTAAGGGTAATAGGAGCAATCGCCTTTCCGCCGTTCGTCTCGAATTTTACGGTTACTTTATTGTTTTTTCCGCGGACGGCGAACACTATGCCGACTATCGCCCCTGCGACAGCCAATGCGGCGAAAACGGCCGCGAGAACGATAAGAACCGATTTTTTTATCCGTATTTTCATAAATTTCTCCTGTTTGTTTCAGTGGGTCAGCCACAAGTGATTGCGTTTGTTTTTGGTTATCGGAAAAAATAAAAAAAACGCAAGAAAAAAAACATTTCTCTTTGCGTTTAGTTTTAAAACTTTCATAGGCGGATCCTCCCGTCGTGGGTATTGTTTTTAATTGTATTTTCGTTCAAACCGAAATGTATTCCGTTCCGCTTTAAATTATATTCCTGTTCCGCCTCTTTCGGTTCCGATTAGCCGTTTTTCGTTTATCTATATGTTCTATTATAGCAAAAAACCGACAACATTTCAATACTTTTCGCAAACTTTATCGAAAATTTCCAAAAAAAAGCATTTTCGAGAGAAATCGGCAAAGCGTTTTCCTTACGTTCTTTGTTTACGAAGTTCGCAAATTATGTGCAATTATGCTCATATATTCATTTATAAGAGCGGCGTAATCAGCCCCAAAAACGCCTTTCGGGTCGTAATTTATACAGCATTTCAACGCCTTATCGAATCCGTACTTCTCTATAAGATATTTTGTAAAGGCGTACGCCTCGGGATATGTCAGAACGTTACCGTCTTTACTTGTACAGCCGTAAAATTCGCATATCGACGCCGTGGCGTACGGAAATTCGATTTGCGACTTGTAGCGATTGTTTTTTAACGTGGTTTCGCCTATACATTCTGCAAGCAATGCAAAATCGAACTCGGATAAATCGCCGAATTTGCCGCCCCTGTCACAGTAAAGACCATTGACGGTATCGACAAACTCCTTGATATTTCCCGTCAAGGTTTTATCCGTGAACGACAAGTAAAAGCGATTGTTTATATCCGATATTTGTTCCGAAACGAACCGAGATAAATACTCGGCAATTCCCTCCCCTATCCATGCGTTATCCGTAGAATTATGTTTAAGAGTAATAGCGTGAACCGTCTCGTGAACAAACTCGCTCGGGTCGCAAAGGAAAATTTTTCGCCCGTCAACGTCGCAACACGTTTTAATCTCGTCGGCTGAAATATAATATTCGATCGTATCGGCGTACTTTTCGCTTACGAAATCGTAACCGTCGGGAGCGTTGTCTTTTATATAATTCAGTATTTTGTTACATTCCGTATTGCCTGCGGACAAATGGTATAATACCCTCTCGGGAGAGTCGAAACTCGCGGTTTCGCGTTTTGAAGAAAACGCGTCGAGATTGTAGACTCGGTTTGCGGTTTTTATAACAAGCGGATAAGACGAAAACTTACGACTATATTTCGCGTCGTCAAGCCATTTAAGGTCGAAAGACACGCCGAAACCTCGGTCGAGACCCAAACTTTTAAGATACTCGTCCCTGTACGCCGTGAGATTTGCGGCTATAAAATTATCGTCCCCATACTTATTTATAACAAAGTTACCGAAAGAATAAGCGGTCTCGATTGCGATATCCGCAGTATCCGAAAATTCGTCGATAAAATATGCGGAAAACAAGGTCAATTCGGTATCTTTTCCGTCGGCGTAATAACGTTTCAACTTATCGTTATCATATCCGACGTTGTACGCGTAAGCGTAGGCGGCGTACTGTTTCCACGGTTCGGTCGAACGTATGTAAGCCGCCGTAAAAGCCCTTGCGTAGTCGTCGTTTACTAAGGAGTCTTTATTGCAAATAATCGCCCCGTCGTTATAAATCGCTTGTTCGCCGTCCAAAGCCCGCTCGTCGGTTATGACAAAGCATTTAATATGCGTTTTCAAGCCGAATGCGTTTTCGAGTTTTGAATAATCGGCTTTCAGTCGTTTCATAAAGTCTGAAATTTCGCGTTTTGAATCGCTCGCGGTTCTTTCGACGTGCAACTCGATATTCTCGTCCGTCATTATGTTACAAGAAGCGTCATACAAATCGGGGATATACTCGTAAACGCCCGTCCGATAAGATTTATTCTTGTCGCAAGCCGAAAATGCGAGTAAACAAGCGAAACAAGACAGACACAAAGCAATTACGGAAAACTTTTTCATAACACCTTTGTAAAAATCTTTTTTAATTATCCATGCCATTTCATTTCGTTACTGATTTGTTTTATTTGTTGTACAAACTTATTTCCTTTGAATTTTGACTCATTTATTTTTTTCTCGCTGACTTTTGCCCAACTGAAAATCTGCCTGATACCGCCATACCCGCGTTTAAAAGCCTTCGCCAAAAGAAGACAATTCTGTTTTGTCTCCGTAAAAGAGAATACAACCCTTAATTCGTCATCGGTCCAAGGCTTTCTTTTATTAGATTGATCGAACGGTTCGGACAACTCGATTTTAATCAAATATTTTTTCATATCGGCTTGCTCTATCCCGCTATTTTTTAACGTTTTAAACGCTTCGTTCTTTTTCATTTATTTTTCTCCCTGATTAAATAAGTGTTTTGTTAATTTTGTCGCGTTTATCGCCGTTTTGCTATATATTGTTCGGCTTACGAACGCAAACTTTTGATAATAGTTTCGATTGTCTGAGCGTTGACGCTTTTCACTTCGGCTTTCAAATTTTCGATTTCGGTCAGAATTTTTTGCAACATAGGCATAATTTCGGAATTCCGTAATTCCTTATCCTTAATAGCGTATACTCCGCGGTCGATTTTTTTAATCGAACCGTTTTGTACCAACGTGTTTACGGAACCCGCAAACTGCCCTTCCGTATATTGCAAGTTTTGCCCGCTCAAATAATTTTTCATTTCTCTAACCGAATGATTTTCATGATCCGAAAGATAATTTTTGATTGCGTTTTGAATTATTTTACTGTTCGTCATAGTTATTTCCTCCTGAATGATACCCCTATTATAATCGGCAAGCATAATCTTGTCAACTGTTTTTAAGTAAAAATTGCAAGAATTTTAATAAATTTTGCAATTATTGCATTTTTCACAAGAAAACAAGAAAAACACCCCGACAAACAATCCGCTGCAAAAAGACGCACAATATTTCTATAAATCCAAACACTTTCAACTTAACAACGGCGAAGATGAAAAAACAGGCAAAAAAGTACTTATCGATGAAGAAAAAGCAAAATTTGTAAGATACGTATTTGAAGAATATGCCAAAGGGCGCCCGATAGAAACCATATGGAAAGAAATAAACGACATGGGCGCAAGAAATCGAGGAAAGCCTTTATGTTTACATTCGGTTCACGATATGTTGCAAAGTGAAAAGTATTACGGCAAATACCATTACAACGGTGAAGAATTCAATGATATTTATCCAAGAATCGTCCCCGAAGATATAGAAGCGTTGGTAAAACAGCGACAGGCTTTTACTCATTACGGGTTGGTAAGTAAAAAAGTAGTTTACTTGTTGCGACATAAATTATTTTGCGGGTATTGCGGAAAACCGATGACTGCTCAAAGCGGTACAGGCAAAAACGGAACCGTCAATCGGTATTACATGTGTACAGGCAGAAGAGAACACAACGGTTGTCAAAAAACGCAAGCCAAAAAAAATGTACTCGAAGATTTCGTTGTGGACGTTACTCTGAAAGCTCTAAATCACGACAATGTTGTAGAAGTAATCGCAGATAAATTGATGGAAAGCCAAGATGAGCGTCTGAACGATAAATCCACACAAGCAATTTTGAAAAAGCAAAAGGCGGAACTTGAGAAACAGATAGAAAATTTCCTCGATGCCATTGGTAAAGGAATTACCACAATGTCTACCAAAATAAAACTCGAAAAACTAGAACAAGAGCTTGCCGATATATCCGCTAAAATTACAGCCGAAGAATGCAAGCAACGAATAGGATTATCTCGAGCGGAAATTATTGCCCATATCCGATCGGCATTGCAAAAAGAACCACAACAAATGATAAATGCGCTGGTAAACAAAGTAATTCTTTACAACGACAAAATAGAAATTTATTACAACTACACATTGAGAAAAGATCCTGACGACCGCTGTCAGGGTCTTTTGTTTTACTCGGGGAAAAGCTCTATACGTGTTTGCGTGAGTTATACCAAAGTAATACAACAGCCTATGATAGTTGAATTATATATTTGATTTTAATAAAAAAAGAGGCTATGCGGTTTTTTGACGCATAACCAAAATTTAATGAAAAAGCTTATGCGGCTTTTTGACGCATAACCAAAATTCACACATAACCGCAATAAAATGCGGCTATTTTTATGCCGGAAAACAAAAAAACTTTCTAACCCAAACCCTTTGACAGGTGTTCAAATTAGAAAGTTCTTGGCGGCACGGGTGCATGTCAAATTGAACTATTGATCAGCAAGCGGCATTGCTTTGCCGTAGTGAATAGAAAATTAAGGTAAATAGTGCAATTTAATACGCGTTACGAAAAATTGCAACATGTTACATTTTTTCGTAATGAATTATAATTGTAATAAAAGTCGGCTCGCAACCGACTTTTATTGTTGATTTTTCTGTCAAAATATGTTATAATAAAATAAAGATTATCAAAAGGTTGCAAACGATTAAAAATCAGCATATCGGGAAACACATCTTAAAAAAGACGACTAATTTTCTTTATTACCCGATAACCTGAACGAACTACGAGGTTTAAAATGAAATTTTCCGAAAAAGTAAAATATGCAAGAATGAAACTTCTTTTAACGCAGGAGGCGTTGGCTAAAGAACTTGGTGTATCCTACGCTACAATTTGCCGCTGGGAAAAGGATAACCGCGAACCGCAAATTGTTTCGCAGGGCAAATTCTACGCCTTTTGCGAAAGTAAAGGAATCACGTTTGAAGACTAAGGCGAAAAATAATTGCTTTAAATAAAAACCGTTGCTTTTGGCTTTATAGTCAATGTAAACATAAGGGGATTGTATGAAAATATCAATCAGATTTTTTAACGACAAAGAAGTACGCGCCGCTTGGAATGAGGAAAACAACAAGTGGTATTTCAGCGTTCTGGATATTATCGGGGCAATCAGAAAGGAAGATAATTACGAAAAATGCCGTAACTATTGGAAATATCTGAAAGCCAAACTGAAAAAAGAAAACAGCGAGTTGGT
>CAKQKW010000024.1:0-17725 GCA_934249325.1 uncultured Clostridia bacterium | reverse complement strand
CTATTACGATTTTTATATTGTTACTCATTTTTAAGTTCTCCTTCGATTATTAGTTTTTCTTCAATTCTGTCTTTTGCCTCGTCGAGCAATTCTTCTAAATCAATGATGGGTGTATTCATTATTTGCAAGCCTCCGTTTCGTCGATATAAATTTTTTCATAGGTGTTACCGTATTCGATGTAATGACCGCGTTCGTCTTCAAACACTTGATAATCCAGAACGCTTATGCGTCCTTGTTTCGTAACGGCAAAAGTGATAAGTTTCTTGTCGGGGCAGTACATAACGGTGTCAAATCTTACAAGACATTCACCGTCGTTGTAATCGAACCCATCTGTGTCGATAAATGCAATTTCGTTAAGGTTAATCATTTTCAAATCCTCCTTATACCGTTTTGAACCATACCGAGTATTCAACCTCGATATCTCTGCCTTCGTATTCGTAATACATAGTTACGTAGCCTTTGAACTCATTTTCTTTGCCGAGTATCGGGTGGCAATTCTTTTCGACGTCATCGAAAGCGCGGGTATAACGCTTACCGTTTTTAGAAACGCATTTGCAGAATAACGTTCCTTCGTCATTAAGAAATCCGAGACCGGAAATCTTTTCGTCAAAGTTTCCTTTGACTTTTCTAATTGAATAAACTACTTTTTTCATTTGGATTTACCTCCGATTTATTTTTCGCCTTTCGGCATAAACGGGGTAGCACCGAAAAAAGCAAATATCTCTGCGAGTTAAAGTCGCAATCCCGGAAGTCAACGACAAAGGACAAAATTGTTGCATAAATGAAAAAAGAGCCAAACTCGAAATTGAGTCCGACTCTTGGTATTATTAAAGTTTTCAGCGACAATTTTTCCCGTTGACTTCCGATTTTTACTGTGCTACAACGAAAATGACGAAAGGCGATAAATCGGAGCAATTCTCGGTAAAGCATTCTGAAAAAGTGGTTTTTTCTCGTATTTTCCGTAAATGCGTTTAATTTTGGGTATAGAAAAAGCCGAGCGAATAAAATCGCCCGGCTGTCCGTTTTTATATTCATCTTCTTACAATTATGCCGAAATATTCGACAGAAAAGAAATATACGCACTCTAATTTACCATTAGGGTGCGTACAGTTCTCTTGTGGCGGAGAAGGAGGGATTTGAACCCTCGCTACGGTTTAAGCCATACTACTCCCTTAGCAGGGGAGCCCCTTCGGCCTCTTGGGTACTTCTCCAAATTCGTAAGATTTCGCTTCGCCATCCTTCTTTCGGAATAACTAAGCCTCTCTGTTTTTGCCTGTCTATATTACCATATTTTTTCGCTTCGGTCAACAGTTTTCGCCTTTCTTGCGAAATTTTTTTCATTTAATTTCCGTTTGTACCCCTTTTTATTCTTCAAACCGCAATTTTTTAGTCCGTCTGTCAACTATGCCGGTCGATAAAAACAGGTCAATCGTCGGTCGATAAAAACAGATCAATCGTCGGTCGATAAAAACAGGTCAATCGTCGGTCATTAAAAAATCATTCAACACAACTAATTATATGCTTCGCGTATTCTTTCGCAACGTTTAGTCCCGTCACCGCCTCGAACTCCTTGAAAAATGCGTTCGAGTTCACTTCGCAGACGGTCATTCCCTGCTCGGAAAACAGGAAATCTATTCCGCAATAGTCTAAATCGAGTATTCTCGCAATCTTTTCCGCGGTTTTAATCGTCTTTTCGTCCGCGTCGTACTTCTCCCCTCTTCCGCCCGAGGCTATGTTTGACCTGAAATCGCCGCCGCCCGACACTCTTTTCATCGCTCCGAGATACTTCCCGCCAATTACTATTACCCTGAGGTCTTTACCGTAACTACTCGCCACAAACTCCTGATAAATATGCGGAATATACATAAGTTTTTCGTCAATTTCCTGTAATTCAGCGGGATTTTTGACTAAATAGACCCCTTTACCGAGCGAGCCGTAACACTCCTTGACTATCATAGGAAATCCGAGTTCCCTTTCAAGTCTTCCGTATACCTCTTCCCCGTTACACGCATTTTTCGTATAGCAAAGCGGCGCGGAAAAAGTTTTAGGCATAAGTATTCCCTCGTCCGACAAACGTATATAAGTCATCATTTTGTCATCGCAATCGACCATTGCCCGAAAACGGTTAAAACACCTTACTCCGCTTTTTTCGATTTGCAGAAGGGCGTGGTCGTCTTTATCGTAAAAAACGCAAAAATCGTATCCGCTTATCTCCGTCAGATTTTTGCCGTTCTCGATTTTGCAATCGAACGAGTTAAGTCTCCTTATTTCGACTTTTACGCCGAGTTTTCCGAGTTCTTCTTTCAGTCTTGCGGGCTGATATTTCGCCTGTTCGTTATTCGAATACGCGTTTGTGAGAATAATTCCTTTCATACCCGAAATTATACTCTTATACGTCGTTTTTGTCAACGCAGACGAGCGTATATCGGACAAGAATAACACGAACCTTGCCAAAATTCCGTGTTTTTAGGCTATCCGATAAAAAGTATTAGTCAAAAACACGTCGTCAGACCATAGTCCGATATACCCTCAAAAAAAATTTTACTTTTTTAACGTATTTTCTCGTCTCTTCAAATGGAATACTGTCTATATCGAGCGTTTCTGCGTTATTTCTTTTAAGCCATAGTCTCACGTTGCCCTCGCCCGCGTTGTACGCCGCAAGCATAGCGGTTAAATCGGAAAATCTTTCGGCAAGGTAAGCGAGATAAAAACAGCCCGCCTCGATGTTATCGCTCGGTTTAAACAAATCGAATTTTCTGCCGCCGTAAAACTCCTTACCGATATATTCGGCGGTATCGGGCATAATCTGCATTAGTCCTATCGCCCCTTTATCGGAAATTCGTTCGGGGCGAAAATTGCTCTCGGCTTTTATAACGGCGTATACGAGACTTTTTTTAACCGAATACTTTTCCGAAAACCTTTCGACCTCGTTTTTATATTTCAGCGGAAACGCCGCCGCGAACGCGGTAATCGCCACAATAACGACGAATAAAACGGCGGCGAGAACGATTGTTTTTCTTTTCATACAATGATATTTTATGCAGAAAAGAGTTTTTTAATAAATCACAACCCCTAAGCCCGTTCTGCTATTTTTCTATTAGTCACCTCAAATATAATTCATGATTGATTTTCATTGTTTAACCCCTTTCTAAAAGAGATTTTTGGCAACTTTGCCACTTTTCTCTTCTATTATACTGTTTCAAAGTTAAAAATTAAGTGTTTTTGAATCGAGGTTTTTATTTTCTAAAAGCGTATTCGCCAAATTTTGCGTTATATTCGGGCAACCCGCATTATGAAAATAAGTCCTATCAAATATAAAAAAGAGCCGCAGAAAAGCGACTCCCTCTGTAAATTATGATAGATACTACGATTTTAATATATCCCCGTCGGTACAACGGATAGTATAGTTACCCGTTCCGTAATCCCAATCCACCTTTTTTTCAATATTGCCCCACTGCTCTTTTGTCCCTTTAAACTCAATACTCGTAAGCTCGCTACACCAATTGAAAGCACTATCCCCTATACTTGTCACACTATCAGGTATCGTTATACTCGTAAGTCCGTTACATTGTCCGAACGCACCCTCTCCTATATTCGCCACACTATTATCGTTCGGTATAACACTGTTTTTGCAACCCAATATTAAGGTTTTTGTTTCTGTCTCTATCAAGCAATTTCCTTTACTATGATATCTCGTATTTCCACCTGACACGATTATACTTTCTAATCCGCTACAACCGCCGAACGCGCGGTCTCCTATGCTTGTAACGTTTTCCCCTATAGTTATATCCGTAAGTAAACTACAATCTGAAAAAGCGTAATCACCTATATTCATCACACTATCAGGTATTGTTATGCTTGCTAGTTTGCTACAACCCTCAAACGCAGAACCCCCTATATTCAACACGCTATCGGGAATCGTTATACTCGTAAGTCCTCTACAACCGCTGAACACCGAATCCCCTATGGCTGTCACACTGTCGGGTATTGTTATGCCTGTAAGCCCGCTACAGCCACTGAACGCCGAATCTCCTATGTCTGTCATACTGTCGGGTATTGTTACGCTTGCAAGTCCGCTACAACCGACGAACACCCCATCCCCTATACTTGTCACGCTGTCAGGTATTGTTATGTTTGTAAGTCCTATACAACCATAGAACGCATAATTACCTATACTCGTTACACTATCGGGAATCGCCATGCTCGTAAGTCCGCTACAGCCACTGAACGCCCATCCCCCTATACGCATCACACTATTATCATTCGGCACAACGCTGTTTTTACAACCTAATATTAAAGTTTTTGTCTCTACCTCTATCAAACAATTCTCTTTGCTATAATACCTTGCATTGCCGTCGGTCACAATTATACGATCTAAACCGCTACAACCGCTAAATGCGCCATCGCTTATATTCGTCACACTATCGGGTATCATTATGCCCGTAAGTCCCCTGCAACCATAGAACGCAGAATCCCCTATACTCGTCACGCCGTTGCCTATAATTATACTTGCAAGTCCTCTGCAACCATAGAACGCATAATCGCCTATGCTTGTAACGCTATCAGGTATTGCAATGTTTGTAAGTCCTCTACAATCCTCGAACAGACTTGGGGGAATTGTTTTTACATTTTCTCCGAATGTCACTTCGGTTAATTTTAAACAATCACTAAATATACGCCGTTCACTTTCACAATTTTCGGCATTCCATATTACACCCGTAAGATTACTACAACCATCGAACGCCATGCCACCTATAGTTGCCACACTGCTACCTATCGTTATATTTGCAAGCCCGCTACAACCGCTGAACGCATATTCTCCTATACTTGTTACACTGTCTGGTATCGTTATGCCTGTTAATCCGCTGCAATCGCGGAACGCTTCTTCTTTTATACTTGTCACACTATCTGGTATCGTTATACTTATAAACCCACAACCGCTGAACGCATATTCACCTATACTTGTCACGCTATCTGGAATCGTTATGCTTGTTAATCCGCTACAATCACGGAACGCCCCTTTACTTATACTTGTCACGCTATCGGGAATCGTTATGCTTGTAAGTCTGCCACAATACGAGAAAACCTCATTCCCTATACTTGTCACGCTATCGGGAATCATCATGCTTGTAAGTCCGCCACAAAATGAAAAGGCTGAATCCCCGATACTTATCACACTGTCTGGTATTGTTATACTCGTAAGTCTGTTACAACCCTCAAACGCATGCGAAGGAATTGTTTTTACGTTTTCTCCGATTGTCACATTGGTTAATTTGGAACAACCATCAAATATACCTCCAATAAATACGCTTCCAATAGTATATTTACAATTTTCGGCATTCCATATTACACTCGTAAGATCGCAACAACCATAAAACGCCCCTTCACCTATATTTGCAACGCTACCGGGTATTGTTACGGTCGTAAGTCCGCTACAACCACCAAACGCCCTATCCTTTATACTTGTTATACTGCCATCGTTTGGTATAATACTGTTCTTGCATCCCGATATCAGCGTTTTTGTGTCTATTTCGATTAAACAATTACCTGTACTCTTATACTTTTTGTTATCTTTGGCAACAGATATACTTTCTATACCACTCTCGGCGATTACGCCATATCCCACACTTGCTACATTCTTTGGTATCTCTATAGTTTTTAACCCACTGCAATGTGCAAACGCCAACGAACCTATACTTGTTACACTGTTGGGTATCGTGATACTTGTAAGCCCGCTACAACCATAAAAAGCAGAATTTCCTATGCTTGTTACTCTGTGGGGTACCGTTATACTTATAAGCCCGCTACAACCGTAGAACGAGCCATCGACTATACCTGTTACACTGTCAGGAATTACAAAATTCGTCACGAGAGCGCCGTTAAAATAGATATTTTTATTGCTTGAATATCCCATAAGGTTATTCAAACCCGAAATCTTACACCATGCCGCCACGTCTTTTATGTAAATATTTGCAAGTTCGCTACAAACGCTGAACGCCCTGTCGCCTATACTTGCAACGTTTTTCCCTATCGTCACGCTTGTAAGTTGAACACAATATTCGAATGCCCAATTCCCTACGCTTGTCACACTGTCGGGTATCGTTACGCTTGTAAGTGCAATACCGCCTGTAATTCCGCCGCCGTAAAACGCGCCATTCCCTATACTCGTCACAGGTTTTCCTTCATATTTTTCGGGTATATTGAGTTCCGTTCCGTTAAATGAGCCTATACCTACCACCGAGTACGAACTGCCGTCGGAATTTAATTCGTATTCTAAACCCTCGGAATATTTAATTTCACTTTCCGAATCGTTTATACTCTCCGTGGCAGATAAGGAACTACTTCCGCCTACGCTTTCGCTCGCCTTGTTTTTATTCTTACACGCCATACTTAACGTAAGCGATAAGAGAAAAACAATCGCAAGTACCATAATTTTGCCTGTTTTCTTCATTTTTAAGTTTCTCCTTTTAGATTTCCCCACGTTGGATATTATTTTGTTTTTTAGTCCAACATATTTTTTTACACAAAAAAAGTGCCGCCCAAAAGCAAGAAGCAGCACAATGTAAAAACACGCTTTCTCGCCTTGCTTGGCACACAATTATACTACTAATTATACTACTATTTCAGAAGAAATTTTGTAATGCGAAAAAACACATTCCTACCAAATGCGTATTTCCTTCCAAAATATTATTGAATTGTGTACCGCTTTGATTGTAGCACATTCAAAACTTTATGTCAACATTATTTTATTGCGAATATAAATGTCTGAATCGTTCGGCTGAATAGTTTATGGCAATTTTTGCGTTCGCTTTATATGTAATACAATAAAAAAATATAATAAGCCGCCCGCCGCAGAAACTGCGGCGGGCGGCTAAATTTGTTTATTCATACTCTTTTTTGCGGGCGGCTAAATTTGTTCATTCTATCACTTTTTGCTCGATTTATCGACTTATAGCCCCTCTTTTATGTAAATAACCCTATTTGAACAAAGAGCAGAATCGATACTCCGTAGTATACGCAAACCGCTATTAAATCGTTAAGCGTTGTAATCAGCGGTCCCGAAGCAACGGCGGGGTCTATTCCGATTTTTTTGAATACCATCGGCACGAGCGTTCCGTCAAGACTTGCCATAAGCATTCCGCAAATAAGCGATATGCCTATGCAGGCGGATATTTCAAACGCATAATACGTCGGATGCCCGACGATTGCCCCCGGCATTACCGCAAGGTACGTTCCGACCGCAAGAAACGCCAAAGTTCCGATGATAAGCCCGTTGACAAGCCCGACCCTCATTTCTTTAAGCAGGAATTTCAGTTTTTCCTTGCCCGTAATCGCCTCTTCGCTGAGAACTCTTATCGTTACGCCCAAAGACTGCGTTCCCGTGTTTCCGCTCATATCGAGTATGAGGCTTTGGAAGGAATACAAAATGATTAGTTGCGCCGCCTGAACAGCCGTCTGAAACACGTTTATTATCGACGAAACGACAAGTCCGAGACCTAAAAGGATTAAAAGCCACGGAAGCCTCTTCGCGATACTCTTCCCGAGCGGCTCGTTCACGTCCTCGGCTTCGGTCAAACCTGCGAGTTTCGCGTAGTCGTCGCCCATTTCTTCGCCTACAACTTCTACTAAGTCCGACGAAGTGATTACTCCGATAAGTTTATTGTTCTCGTCGAGAACGGGTATGGAGTCCTCGGAATAGTCCTTTAACTGCTCGATACACTGCTCGACTGTCTCGCGCGCGTAAACGTAGGGATACGAAGTAGTTATAATCGAGTCGAGGGCGGTGCCTTCCCTCGCCCTTATGAGGTCGCTCAAATCAATCGCGCCGTAGAAAGTTTCGTCGTCGTTAAGGGCGTAAAGGGTCGAAATATTGTCGTTATCCCCCGCCTCTTTTATGACGGTACGCATCGCCTGTTTTACGGATAAATTCTTGTCGAAAGCGACGTAGTTGGTCGTCATTCGACTACCGATCATATCCTCGTCGTAAGAGTCGATAAGTTGAATGTCCTCAACCGCGTCCTTTTGCATCAGACCGATAATTTCTTCTTTCTTATCGTCCTCCAACTCCTCGAGAACGTCTATAGCGTCGTCGGCGTCCATACTCTCGATTATGTTCGCGGCTTTTTCGCTGTCGAGTTCCTCGATGTACTCCTCTACGTCGTCTAAGTACGCGAAAATTTCCGAAACTTTGTCTACGCCTAACGTCTTATATAATTTAAGACGTTCCTCTTTCGAGAGTTTCGGCAAAATCGCGGCGATGTCGTTTTCGTGGTAATCGTCTAAATCTTCCCTTAACTTTTTCGGAGGCTCGTTACTTCGCAGTAATTGCAGGAGTTCTTCTTCGTAATCTCGTTTTTCGGGTATATCCTGAACTTCGTTTTCCAATTCTTTGTTTTCTTCGCTCATAAACGACCTCCTTTTTACGTTATGTCAAACAAGAATACTACGAACCTTGTTCAGCATTCGCAACAAGTTTAACATATTTTTTTAAAAATAACAAGAAAATGCTTTAAAAAACCTTTACAAAAAAATTTTTTTGAGTTAAAATAGTATACGTTGAGCGCGGAGGTAATGTGCAAGGCAATGGAAAAGTCTTTATTCGGAAAATTACAAAACGGAAAGGACGTATTCGCTTACACAATATCGGGCGGCAATCTGACCGCGAAAATTCTTAATTACGGCGGAACGATTCAATCCCTCAGATACGACGATAAAGAAGTCGTGCTTGGCTACGACACAATCGAAGAATACGTAAATAACGACGGATACTTCGGAGCGACTGTCGGCAGATACGCGGGAAGAATCGGCGACGCGACTTTCAAACTCAACGGAAAAAGGTACAGGCTCGAAAAGAACGACGGCGAAAGTTGTCTGCACGGCGGAAAGGTCGGTTTCGACAAGGTTTTGTGGAACGTTGACGAGGAAAACGGAGTCGGAGACGATTTCGTGGAAATGACTTATCTTTCGGCTGACGGCGAAGGCGGTTTCCCCGGAAATCTGAGCGTGAAAGTAAGATTTTACATAGAGGATAACGGGCTTGGTATCCGTTACTTTGCCAAAACGGACAAAGATACCTATATAAACCTTACGAATCATACCTATTTCAACTTATTGCATACCAGAAGCATTGATTTCAGTCTTTTGAAACTCGAAGCGGACGAATACTTCGAGGCGGGCGAAAAACTCGTACCTACGGGCGAAAAGAAATCGGTTAAAGGAACGCCGTTTGATTTTAAATGGGCGACGCCGATAAACGATCGGATAGACTTAGAGGACAAGCAGATTGAAATAGCGGGCGGTTACGATCACAATTTCGTTATAAATGGCAAAGGGTTCAGAAAGTTTGCCGAACTCACCACGACCGTAAGCGGTTTAAAGATGGTAGGTTTTACCGACAGACCGTGCGTACAGTTTTATTCGGGCAACTTCATCACTACCCGCAAGGTAAGCGGCGGCGAAACGATCGGAAAGCGGAGCGCGATATGTCTTGAAACGCAAGGCTACCCTAACTCGATGAACGTAGGCGACGCGAAAGCGGACTTGCTGAAAGCGGGAGAAACATACGAAAGCGTAACGGAATACAGATTTAAAGAATTAGACAAAGTACTCGAATCGTGAAAAAAAAGAAGCGATTCGAAAAAACGGGGATATGGCTCAGTTGGTAGAGCGATGCGTTCGCAACGCATAGGCCGAGGGTTCGAGTCCCTTTATCTCCACCAAAAAACTCAATCGAACTTAACGTTCGGTTGAGTTTTTTTATACCGCAAAAAGGGACTCGAACGGCTCGGCAGGCGGCGAGTAAACGAAAAAATGATTATTCCACTACAACGAGCCGACCAAACAATCGACGGAACGATTGTTTGCGAGACAGGCGTGATAGCAAACTTGTTTGCGGAGCGAGTCCCTTTATCTCAAAGTCTAAATAAACTCGAACGGCTCGGTAGTCGGCGAGTAAATAAAGTTGTTTAGCACCAAAAACGTGAAATAATCGACTTATAGACCACTTTATCACAATCACAATCGCCCTTACTCGTGAAAATGCAAGCATTTTCACGAAAAAAGGCGTGATAGCAAACTTGTTTGCGGAGCGAGTCCCTTTATTTCCAAGTCTGAACAAATTCGGACGGCTCTGTTTCACGGGACGTCGAGTCGCCGTCCCCTACGGCTACACTTAATAAATTCTAAAATTATTCAAATATCTTTATTTTTCCTTAATTATTTAAACACTGCTTCGCCTTTTAGCAAGCAAAAAAACGAAATAATCGACTTATAGACCGCTTTATTGAAAAATAGAAGTTATTTATTCTCAGTTTGATACCTCTATATGCCAACAATTTTATGTAAAAAGCATCAAAAAACTTCGTCTAACAACTTCCAACTTTCGGAAGTTATATCGTCGCTGTAATTGTCCGTACAAATACACAGTTCGTCACTGTTACTGTCAAAACGGACAAACCCGCCTTTTAACCCGTACTTCGCAAGATACTCTTTAAGTGCGGCAAACTTCTTCGGCGAAAAAATATCTATATCTTCACTATTCCCCGCCTTGTCGAAGCCGCCCTTCGTTTCTATTATCCACGTTTCCCCTTTCACCAACACGATGTAGTCGGGATAAAACAGTTTTTGTCGATTGCCGTTGTCGAGATAAACGATAGACAAATATTCGTCGCCTTTGTCGTCGTTTTTATAAATCCATTCAACGGCTGAACATTTTTCACAATATTTCTCAAACTTCTTTTCGGCGGTCGAACGCGGTTCGGCAGACAATAAATACCCTTGATATACGTTTTTAACGCTTTCAGTTTGTATTTTTCCCGCCCCGTCGTATGTGAATTTGCACACCCTCGGCAACGTAAATTCCTTCATAGAGACCATATCGGGCGAAATGACGCCTTGCAAAAGTTGTACCGCCATCGCCTCGCGACAATTACGACGCAATAAATCAACGTTGTTTATTATAAACGCATACAACTCCCTTGCGGGAAGCGAAAGTAATTTACCCGAATAATCGAATTTCTCCCCGAACAACTTGCCGATTATCGTCTGCATGTACTTGTATTCCATACCGATTTCTCGACCGATAACGCCGATACAATGGTGGCGGTCACGCCCGAGTTTATGCGTGTTTACGGTCTCTTTTACGGTCACGGTATTGAGTTCGCCTTTCTTCAAATCTGCAAGCGTCGCAACATTGCCCGACTGCGTATATGTGTTTATCGAGTCGGAAAACACAAACCCCGCCGTCTCCAACCTCGTCTGATTTTCCCTTTTGTTTCCCGTCAACCCGAACGTGCTTTTGAAATAACTTGCAATGGAAAGCAACGCTTTTCTCGGGTCTCTTAAATCTGTAACCGTAGTTCGCTGTTCCTTTGTAAGCGTAAACGACTTGTAATCGTTTTTCAAAAAAACGTCTTTTCCGTCAAGAGCCCCTTTGCTAAGAGCCGCTTTTACCCCTGCGGTAAACTTTTGGTCGAACGTGTAAAGATAGCAACAGTCTAACATATCGCTTCCGTAATGTTTTGCCTCGGGCATACGGCGAATACGCCCTATCGTCTGAATTTCAAACGTTTCGTCCATATTTTCGCGGAGCTTTACAAGAATTTGAGCCCGCGGACAATCCCACCCCGTGGCGACCGCCTGCTTCATTACCACCGCAATTTGTTTTCCGTCGTTTTCGGATATATTCCCGATATTTTCGTGCCTGCCCGAAAGCCATATCGCGAGCGTTTCGTTTTCGATATTTATGCCTTGCGTGGCAAAATATTCCTCTACGCTGTCGCATAATGCGTCGCTGTTATTCGGAAGTTGAACGATTATAAGCGGGTTTACCTCTATTCCCTTATTTATAAAAACAGACTTGATTTCGCGTTGCTTTTTTAAAGCGTGTTCTAACAGATACCAAGTCTGATTGTCCGTTTCGATTGTCTGCGGGAAATTTTCGTTGATAACTAGCAATTTCTTTATCAGTCCTTCCGCGATAACGTCTTCTTCTGCAATTTCGATTAGTTTCGCTTTTTTATCCACGATAGGCGTAGCGGAACAGCGAATAATTTTATCCGTTTTGAAAAGTTGCACGATAGCGTCGGCTTTATCCGTAAAATTTTGGTGGCTTTCGTCGATAATTATCTTGAAAGACAGTCCCGCGTTCAACGCCTTTTCTATCCACTCCAAAAAGTTAGTGCGTTCGCTGTCCTTTAATGCGTTGTTGCCCTTTTTCGTGAGTTTTTCCCAATTGATAAAACAGGCGTCGTTTTCTTCAAAGCCGCAAGTCATTACGTCGGAAAGTAATTTCGTCTGAGCGTTATGTATATACTTGTCCATTTTATCCTTGCTTTGCGTTTCAAGGTCGCCCTTGCCGGGCGTAAGCCATACGAACACGGTTTTTGCGTGTTCTTTGGTATATTCGTCCATAAAATGCGTCAAGATTATAGTTTTACCGCTACCCGTAGGACTTTTCAGGACAATTTCGCGGACGGAATCGTCTTCCACACGTTCGAGCAATTCTTTTATCGCTTTTAATTGAAAATTCATTAAATTCATATTCAGCCCTCTAAATCGCGGTAATAATATTCGGGAATAACGTTGACCCTGATATTTTGTTTAGCGAATACCTTTTCTTGTTCCTCGGTCGGCAAAACGTCGTGACCGACGTAAATCGCTTTGCACGCCTCGGGAATATTTTGAGTAAAATCGTCGAGTTCCGCTTCCGTCAGAATGATAGCAATTTCCTTGTTGCCGCTAAAATTGATACCGTTTTCGAGTTCCACGAGTTCGCGGATATGTAGCAATAATTCGTCGGCATACTCATAATACAACTTGTCAGAAATGGGCAAATAGTCCACTTTAAAATATTTAAGACTTACCTTGTAGTCTTCCTTTGCGATAACGCGTTTAATGCGTTCATACGTTACGTCGCGACAAATATTGTTCTCGTTGTTTGTGCAAAGAATAAACTTACGACAACCGCCGTCTTCTGCGTTCAATTTCATTACGGAATGACCCGTTGTGCCGCTACCTGCAAAAAAGTCGAGAATAATTGCTTTTGTAGGCAATTTAGTCATTTTGATACATTCGGCAATTAAAGTTGTTGGTTTAGGATAATCAAATTTTGTAGTTATTCCGATACGGTCATATTCTTTTTTGCCGTTATCATTAGAAAAAGAATTGTCGGTAAAAAATAAACTATCATACGGCTTAGAATTCTCAGTCGGAATTATGCAGTAATTACCGTTTTTATCTTTTCCAATCGAACAATTTGTGTAAGTTTTTGTATATATTCTTTTTCTTTTGCCATTTTTAATGACAACAAAATCATTTTTTAATCCCCATTCAAATAATGATTTTGACCATCTCCAAACCCAATCGATTTTTTTATGCTCGCCATTGTGCCTTTTTGTCCACAGATCTTTTGACCCACCAGCATAAAAACATTCCCCGTCAATTATTATTTCATAATCCATCGATTCATTGTACTGCAACGAGTCATAATCCAAACACTGATTTAATCGATAACTACCGCGTTCAGAAGAATATTCATCCGTTAAATTTTTTGATTGATCATCGAATATAATAACACGGTTAAACTCGTATAATAGGCTGTTTTTTGAGTATATCAACAAGGTGTCATGGTTTTTTGCAATATTATCGGTCGATTTTCCACCTCTCTTAATGACTCTTGGCAAATTTGCAATTCTATTCTGTTCGTCAAAAACAGAGTTGCATAGCATTTCCAGATTGCTACATTCGTTATCGTCAATACTTATAAAAATAACGCCTTTTTCGGATAATAAAATTCTTGCTATTTGCAATCGTTTTTCCATAAAGGAAAGCCATTTACTATGACGAAAAGTATCGTTACTGTCAACAAAACTATCGTCGTAAACGAAATCTTTGTTCCCCGTATTGTACGGCGGGTCTATGTAAATTAAGTCTATTTTACCTTTATGCGTTTTTTCGAGCAGTTTTAGACTTGCTAAATTGTCGCCCTCGATAAGGAAATTCATTTGCCCGCCGTTGTCAATAAACAAGTCGGTATCTTCCGTGAGTACGGGCAGATTATTTTCGAGTATTTCGTCAATGCCTTCGCGGTGTTCTTCAAATACAAGACCGTATTTTTTACCTTTAATATCTTTTTCAATATCGGCGATATATGATAGCAAGCGAGCGGTATTTTCGTCTTGCTTGCTAGACGAAATATACGTTTTTATCGCGTTTATTTTCTGAACAAGTTTTTCTCGTTTTTCCTTTGAAATATTTGTAGACATAATATGCGTACAACCCTTAATTTTTGTACACCTATCAATATAATAGGTGTACATTTTTTATCTATTATAGCAAGAATTTTCGTAAAAATCAATGCGTACTGCCCGTTTAAGCAAAAGAAATTGTGCTATTATCAACTTTTATATGCACTTTTAGCAATTTTTTGTACACCTATTATATTGATAGATGTACATTTTTTGTTATTTAACTTCAATTTTAACAGTATTCCTATATTACATATTACTTTATTTTGCTTGGCACATTATTCAATTCACTGTCAATATTTTCAGCATTCTTTTTAGATAGCAGGTCTCTTATTTGTGACAACGGCTGTAATGCCGATTGTACCTTCAACAACAAATCACTATATACTTTTTCATATTCGGCAAGGGGTTTTAGTGTACCGTTTCCAATCATAGAGTTAAAATCAAAATTAAAACTTGGAGTTAATATCGGCAAATTGACAGTTATCCCCGTAGCCCATTGAGAAATAGTCCTAAGATAAGCACTATTGCTAGTTATTTTATCAAGATTGTGAGAATTATCATCAATTACTATCTTTTTGTTAATTTGCTTATCAATATCTATAATAGCGTTTTTTAACTGTTTTTCCGACGATATGTATTGTTCATAATTCATAGTATGAAAGTGCATCACATCATTTCTAAACTTTTTTATATCTCCAAAAATATCCGGTATTATACTCCCTTTAAACACCTCTGAAAAAAAATCTTCCCATATTGAGTTCTTATCGTATTTAGTTATATATTCAATCAATGCCGTACGAGAAGTAAAGGTCTTTTTATTTTCATTTATATGCCCAATTAGTTCATCATTTAAAAACAAGAAATCAAATACAGAACCTAAATCTGCTTGCTCCAAAAAGGAATCAATACTATAATTTTCATTCGTATCATCTTTGTTTGTATTCTTTTTCACTTCTTTGTTATCTTTTATTTTTTTATTAATTTTTTCTCTTGCCTTACCATCAATGCTAAACAATGCTACTTTTATAAGTTTTCGCAATTTTATTTCATACTCAGCAACAAGCGGATATAACATCCTTTCAAAAAATTGAGAAGACTCATTTATAAGAAGGCTAAATCTATAAGAATTAGCCTTTAACACATCAAGTACTTTTTCATTATAATCAGATAAAATTTTTGCGGATTCAATATCATTATTTGTAATTTTCATACGTAACAAAAAAACATTATTACCAAGCGAAAAACTACGTTTGGATATATTGGCACGTTCTGCAAGCATACCCTCATCAGGCAATTTTGATTTATAGTTATCCCCGCTTATTAAATATTCAATAACCATAGCATCACTCCTTAAAAATCTCAAAAAAATAGTGTGAGTATTGACATCGTTTTAGTGCTTTAAGTGTAAATCTTAAAATACATTATATGGCAACACAAACGATAATCTTACCTAAAAAAGTTTAACACAAAACACAACAAAAATCAATAACAAATTTACAAAAAAAGGAATTATATGTTATCGAAACATTGCACGCAAAAATTTTTATATTTTTTGTTAAAATGGCTTCATTTTATTTGATTATCGGGAAACTTTGTGCTATATTTTTCACGATGTTTTTCACTTGGGAGTTTACAATGAAACGCATAGCGCAAATTTTTTTAGGTTTGTTCTTGCTTTCGTCTGTCATCTTTTTCGGTAACTTTATTACTACAAAAGAAACAAAAGCAGAACAGGGCTTTTCTTACGTTGCTAATCAAAAATACGATGCGACAAGCGATTATTTCGTATGCGGGTTGGAAGACGAATCGATTTCGGGTCTGCCCGTCGTAAATTATTTCTTTGCGGCTGAAAAGAATTTCGGTATGGATATCAACGATAAGGGCAAACCGTTCATATACTTATCGTCTCGCGACGAAACAAATATATGCAAACCGTTTGTCGTTCGTTTCGTAAACCCTATTCCGTCTAAAAGATTTAAAACGATTGTTCTTTCATTTGCTTATCCGGGAACGACAAAGCCCGATTTGTACGTTTATAATATCAACGAAATATCCGACGGCTCGCTCGGAAATAGCAAACAAAAGATAACCGTTTCAAAACAGAACTTCACAGAACAATTATTATCCTCAGCGTTATACGCCGACTCGGACGGGTACGTAAGAAGCATTGTCTTTGCCCGAGAACCCGCGGATAAACCCGTTCAGAATATTTGCATAAACGGTCTCGAATTAAGAGACGAACAACTCGAAGAAGTCCCCGTATACGTCGATAAAGGCGATATTTTGCCCAATAAACCGACCGACTGCGGCGGCTTGTTTTTAGGTTGGGAATTAAACGGAAATCTTTATAAAGCGAATACAGTCTCGCCCGAAAGCGGCGAGATAAACTCGTTGGTCGCCGACTTCAAAACAGACAAGGGAGCAAGTATTCGTCTTAAACCCACCTTAGAAGAAACGGGCGTAAGATTTGCGGCAATCTTTGAGGAAAGCAGTTTTCTTCAATGCGAAAAACATATCGAGGAAATAGGCGTTATTGTAATGCCTACCGACCTTATCGGGAACGAAGATTTCACCGACGAAAGCAGCGGTAAGCCCGCAATCTTTCTTCTCAAAAGAGACGACGAACTCGCGTTTAACGACGGAAAACTCGTTCTTCGGGCAACGATAAAATCAATAAAAGAAACCAACTACGGCAGGTACTACTCCGCTCGGGCATTCCTTACCGTTAAATACGGCGACGGTACGACCGAAAGAATATTTTGCGACTATGACGAAAACTACAATTCGAGAAGCGTATATTACATAGCGACGAAAGCCTATCTCGACGAAAAGACGGACGAAACGCAAAAGAAAATTCTTTCGGAATACCTCTCGAAAGTCGCGGACATCACCGTCGATTTGACTAATTATACCGCAAGCGTTACTGCGACCGAAACGGGCATTAACGCCGCCGACTCGGTTACGCTCGCCGCTTCTGACGAAAACATGATAACGCTCGAAATAGTCGCCGACACCCCGTTTTCGCTTATCGTAAACGGCAAAGAAATAAGAGGGGAAAATATAATCTCCAAGACCCGCTCCGACAACCATTTCACAGTCGTAATAAAAAGGAGCGCATTATGAAAAAAGGATACGAAAAGCCGGAACTTACTATTATCAGCCTGTCCGACGCAATAGCAACGAGCGCAAACTTAAGCCCAACCGAAAGAGGCGTTTACGATGGCGAAGAATTTGATATTTGGCAATAAATAAAAAACCATTTTCTGACGATAATCGACTTATAGCGTGGTTTTTAAATATCATTCCACAAAAAAATCATAGAACCGTTAAATATCCAAAGGGTTATCGCTCTCAGTTCAACTCTCCTCTTTTGCAACTTCTTAATCAAAAAAACGTGACGGACACATTGGTAAGATGTCCGAACAATTAACGTAATTATTATCCCGACTATCGGTATCGTCCGAATCGTCGGGATT
>CAKQKW010000023.1:0-20974 GCA_934249325.1 uncultured Clostridia bacterium | reverse complement strand
CTTGCCGGTTATGGCAGCGTATCGATCGGCGATATGGCCGAAAAGACGCTTGGTTTTATCAAAAAGAATTAACCGATTTAAAAAGCGGCTTGAAAGCCTCCTTCGATAATAAGTTTTTCTTCGATTCTTTCTCGATCAAATCGAAAGTTATGAAATTCTAACCGTTAAAATAATCAAAATCGGGCATTTTAATTTTCCTCCACGATTTTATACCAGACTTTATACTCGACTTCTAAATCGAGCATAAGAAATCTTCTTTTCTGCAACTCTTGTCTTAACGATTATCCCGGCAACGCCTTTTACGCAAATGAAAAGGAACCACGGGTGCGACCGCGGTTCCCATTGGTGGAGGTGAGGAGAGTTTCCTCTTGATTTTTGCAAAGCATTCCAACATAACAATAAACCCCTTGCTTTGCAAAAATCTTCGGTCAGCCGCTAAAAACAGTCCGCAGGACTGTTTTTACGACCCTTAGCCATTAGAGTGTTAAAATAATTAAGTTTTAACGACGCTGAATTTATTAAATCGACGTTAAACTCGCTTATTATACTCAAACATTATTGCGTTTGTCTTTCTTTGATTTTCATAAATTTTTCGTCGTTAAAATGCTTCGCACCTTAAAACCGTATTTTTTAGGTCATTGTGGTAAAGGTTTGCGCCGATGTACGAGCGTACTTCAAGCAAAGATTTGCCGCAAGGAGCAAAAAAGACGGCTTTAAGGCTTGATTACTTTAACTCTCTAATGGCTAACCCGTCGCTCTCAGTTCAACTCTCCTCTTTTGCAACTTCTTAATCAAAAGACGGGACGGTCGAGCAAAATGCTCGTCCGTCCCGTCTTTGGTGGAGGTGAGGAGAGTTGAACTCCTGTCTTGCATAAAAACCGAAAAGTCTTCTACATACTTAGTATTTCTCTTAATCTCTTGCTAAGGCTGTCTGAATACCGGCTACCTTAACCGTATCTTGCTTAATTCATCAATCGCGCCGCAATTAAAACGCTACCGACGTTCCCTATCCTCAGATTATGCCGCATTTACAGCCGATAGGTCTCCGTAATACGACATCGCCGCGTTAATTAGGCAGCGAGAGCAAAATTGTTGTTATTTGCATTTAAATTTAAGTTTATCGTTTTTTCGTAGTCGAATCCTACGGTATGCTTATACTTTCCCTTTTCTATCCAGTCGAATCCGGTACACCCCCGCTTTGCGGCTTTATCCGCCGCCGTTATATCGCTTATATATTATTTGAATATCAATAATTTTCTTCCGACGTAATTCCATACGAGTACGGTACACGTCATCACTACTTTACTTATCCACCATTTCCACGCTTCGCCTAAAAACTCCGTCACTCCGAAAAGCGTTATCTCGGGCAAAAACTTCACGCCGAGATGCATTCCGACTTCCGTAAGCCCAAGCCCTATAAGCCCTATGACAGCGAATATCAGAAACGATTTGCCCGACTTCGATTTCTCCTCGTCCGTAACCTGTTTGAATACGAACGTTATCGACAAGAGCCAATTCACCGTAAGTCCGCAACAAAAACCCATTGCGGTTGATATAATCAATGATAGAGTAAGCCCGATTAAATCGGGCGGCAACAACCAGTGATAGAAAACATAGGCTATGGCGTAATCAACTATGGTCGCAGTTCCGCCTACTATCAAAAATCTGAATATTTCCCAAAACAGTTGTTTTTTCGTCTGTTTTACTTTCGTTTTGTTTTCGTCCATAATTTACCCCAACTGCGTTTAAGCCGAACAAACGCAATAAAATAAAATCATTAAAACAATAACCGCCGCGCCGGCTATATCTGTTGACAGTGCGAGAACGTTTCCGACCTTTGTATTCGCCGCCTTAATTTTCCTCCTCGAATAATAATAAATCATCGGTATTCCCAAAATAAGCGGCATTACATATCTGAAATCCTGCGTACAGGCATACGGCATTTTTACATAAAACGCAAATTCGGATATAATTACGGTGAATACCAACGTTACAATGAGTACCATATTCTTTATTTCGTTTTTTTCAACTGCGAATTTACAACCGTTTTTACAAAATAAAACAATAGCGTAAACGACGGAAGCTAACAACAGAATATTCGCAATCAAAGAACACGCGTACGCAGTCACAGCAAAACATTCTCCTCCTTTGTACGAAAACTCTCCAAATAAGGCAGACCGCGTAAGGTACAACCATAAATTGTAATTATTATACGAAGTAATAACCTTATTCTTTTCGCTACAAAACGGAATACAATAAAGCGTCCCAAACCACTCTTCGACGTCGATAGTAATAAACATCCTTTCAAAGAACGAGTGGTGATCCGTCGCGAGTAAGTGATTGAGGTTGCCAAACACGTACCCGAGTTTTTGTCCGAAGTTTTTATACGCATAAATCTGAAACCATAACCCGATCGGCGCGCATATCGCAAGAAACACTACGTAACCGACGACCAGTTTCCAAAGCCTTATATCGGATTCGTCTTTTTTCGTTTCGCGTATAATCGCAAGGATAAATTCATAAATAAATACGCCGCCTATCGGAACCGCAGTGATTGCGCACGAGATTTTCGACATCATACCGAAACCAATCGCCAACGAACAAAGAATCAGGTCAAAGATATTTTTTCCGCATTTCCACCATTTTAAGCAAAAATATATTGCCAAAACCTGAAACATATACGCCACGGCGTCATTGTTTACTTGCCCTGCAAACTGAATATGTCTAGGGAAAAATACAACGACAGCCGATATTCCGACCAACGCATTCCCTTTCACTCCCAACAGTTTCAGCGTTTTTACAAGCGTTATCATAGTTATAAACGACCACATTACCGCAAGTATCTGAGTCGTTGAATACAGATAATATCTGTACTCGGTCAAACCGACGTAATTGTTGCCTTTTACAGACGGCATTCCCGCAAGGTATTTGGACGGAATAATATTCCCGAGTCCGAAAACATTTTGCAACGCCTCGGTCAGAACGTTCATAATATGCATAAAACCCGCTTGTATCGCGGCGTTTAACGGCGGGTGGTAAAATTGATACGAATTTGTCGTAGGTAATTTCCCCGTCGAATATATTATCCACGCGTAAGCCTCGTGTCCCGTCAAAGCCCTGTTGTAAGTATCGTGTTGACGGACGGAAACGGGAGTATACAGCATATACGCCAAGCGAATCGCATAACCGCCGATTAAAATGAGAACAACCGCAGTCTCCGCATTAAGGCTACCTTTCATTTTTAGAATTATCGCAAAAATCGCAACCGCGAGCAACGCGACAACTCCTAAACTCTGCGCCATAACTCCCTTTCTTCCCATAAAATCGTAATAAGGCTTTACGAGATAGAAAAGAACGGTCGTCAATATTGCAACAAGCAAAAACACACACAAATATCTGCTCGTTTTTACGCACAATCTTCTGACGTTTTCTGTTCGAGATTGTCTTACTTCACCCACAAAAGCGTTACTCATCAGTTTTTAACCGCCGTTTCGTCAGTTTTTATTTCGTGATATTCCTTTTCGGTATTCACGCTCCAAAGTTCGGTTTTATCGGCTTTGTTGTTGATTATCTCGTCGACCGCAACCATAGAAGTAACCATCGAGTGATCCATATTATTGTACCTGTGCTGTCCGTTTCTTCCGACGCACCAAAGGTTTTCTATTCCGCTGAGGTAATCTTTCACCTTATCGAATTCGGCATAGGTTCCGAAGTACGCGGGATACGCTTTTTTAACGCGTATCATTGTTGAATCAAGTACGTTATCCTTACTTTCAACAACTCCTATTTTTACGAGTTCCCCTATTGCGAAGTTTTTAAACTCTTCGTCGTCAGCCGTCCACATATCGTCGCCTTCGGAACAAAAATATTCAAGCCCCATCCACACCTTGTTCTCGGGGTCGTCAACCATATACGGAGACCAGTTGTTAAAAATCTGAATACGCCCCAATTTTACGTCTCTGTCCTGTACGTATATCCAACAGTCGGGAACAATATTTCCGAGGGTCTTTATTTTTGTCTTGTTCTTGACTTTGAGTTTGTCAACCAGAACGCCTACTGTAATAAAGTCTCTATAAGGAAGTTCGGTAGCGATACGGTAAACCTCTTCGCCCGTTTTTTCTTTTCCTATCGCTTCCGCGATATCCTTTATCGGCATAGACGAAATGAAGTAATCGCCCTTATACGTAACAGACTTACCGTCCTCGTCCGAAATAACCTCAGCAATTTTGCCGTTCTCCAAAACAACCTTTTTGACAGTTGAATTTTTCACGATTTTACCGCCCATAGAGATAATCTTATCAGCCATCTCCTCGTAAAGTTGCCCCGGTCCTTTCTTAGGATAAAGATATTGCTCGATTAAGCTCGTCTCGACTTTGTCGTCCTTTTTACGGAACGGTTTTGATAAAGCGTTCGCTATGGCTTTCCTTATCGACAGACCTTTAACTCTTTGCGCTCCCCAGTCTGCCGAAATATCTCTCGGATGTACTCCCCAAAGCTTCTCGGTATAGTCCATAAAAAACATCTCGTAAAGCGGCTTACCGAACCTGTTTATATAAAAGTTTTCAAGGTTATCCTCTTTTCTCTTATGAATCTGACTGCCTATGTATCCGAAACCCGCTTTCATTGTACGGAAAAAGCCCATATTAACGAAAGTTCGCATTTTTAAAGAAATCGGGTAATCGAAAAATTTTCTCAAAAAGATTATTCTCGAAATACGATCTCTTATAAGCATTACCTCGTCGGTTTTTTCGGGATCCGGTCCGTCTTTTTCAAGAGGCTTCTCGCGATTTAAAACTTTATCGTCAAAAGACGGCTCCCCCTGAACAGGCAAAAATTTAGTCCAAAGGTCAACGACCCTGTCGTCCTTAGAGAAAAATCTATGTCCGCCTATGTCCATTCTGTTTCCGTTATAAGTTGCGGTTCTTGAAATTCCGCCGATATAATCTTCCGCTTCGAGAATTACGGGCGTAATATCTTCGCTCTTAGTTAAAAGTTCGTAAGCGGCGGTAAGACCGGCAGGACCTGCCCCTATTATAATTGCAGTTTTGTTCCTCATTTTTTATACTTCCTTATCTGTATTTTTTTACCAATCTTTCGGTTTCTCTGTCAAGATCCCGTTCCTTAATCGATTGTTTCTTGTCGTAAGTGTGCTTGCCCTTGCAAATCCCGACCTCGACTTTTATCAGCGATTGTTTCAGATATATTTTCAAAGGTACCAACGTGTAGCCCTTTTCGTTGATTTTTGCGGAAAATTTTACTATTTCCCTCTTATGAAGAAGCAACCTTCTGTCTCTGCGACTGTCTTTGGAATTAAACGCCCCGCCCTTATCGTATACCGCGACGTGCATTCCTTTTATGTAAAGTTCCGAGCGGTAAACCGTACAATACGAGTCTTTCAGACTCACGTTGCCCGATTTTATCGACTTTACCTCGCCTCCGTCGAGCGATATTCCTGCCTCGACCGAATCCTCTATAAAGTACTCGAACCTCGCTTCCCTGTTTTCGGCAATTATTTTCATATTCCTATTTTAGCACATTACTCCGTATTTTTCAATGATTATTACGTAAATTTTTCTTTTTCGTATTTTTACTCGCCGATATATCGGCATTTTTATCCGCCAATATTATAAACTGCGTTTTTCTGCTCGCAATATCGACTCCGACTACGCCGACTCTCACCTCGTCGCCTATCGTGAATCTGCGTTTTCCCGAATAGAGGGTATACCTTTTCGGGTCGAACGTATAATTGCCCCTCGGCAAATCTTCGATACCCGTAAAGCCCTCGACGGAATTTTCAAGTTCCGAGTACACGCCGTTTGCGGTGACTCCGCTTATAACCGCGTCGTATTCCTCGCCGACTTTATCCCGCATATAAAACGCCTTATAAAGGTCGTCCACCTTTCTTTCCGCCTCGTCGGAAACCCTCTCGTTTTCGGACGATATTTTAGCCGCTTCGTAGACAAAGTTGCCGTATAAGTCGATTAACTCGCCTATTTTGCCGTCAATAATCATTTTTATAACCCTGTGAACGACAAGGTCGGGGTATCTTCTTATCGGCGAAGTGAAATGGCAATAACACTTGCTCGACAGTCCGAAATGTCCTTCGTTTTCAGGGGAATACTTCGCCTTTTGCATCGAGCGAAGCATAATTTTATTGACTACGGGGAATATCGGCTCGTCTTTTATTTTATCGAGAACCGCCGAATAATCGCTCGGTCTCACTTCGCCCGACTTCCACTTCACGTTTATACCGAGGGCTTTTATAAACTCCACGAAACCTTCGGCTTTTTCAGGGAGCGGCTTGCCGTGAACCCTGTAAATAAACGGTACTTCGAGATAAAACGCATATTCCGCGACGCTTTCGTTCGCCGCTACCATAAATTCCTCGATTATTTTATACGCAACCTCGTTTTTTCTCGGTTCGACCTCTATAACGCCGTCCTTTACGGTAATATGCGACTCCTTCACGTCAAGGTCTACGCTTCCTCTTTTATCCCTTTTCGCGGATAAAATCTTTTGAAGTTCACGCATTAAGCCGACTAATTTTACTATTTCTTTCGGCTCGTCGGAGTATTTTTTATCGCCGTCCAAAATGCCCTGCACTTCGGTATAGGTCATTCTGCGTTTCGATTTTATAACGCTTTTCGCGATTTTTTTGTCCACGACTTCGCCGTCTCCGTCAATTTCCATTATACAGGAAAGGGTGAGCCTGTCCACGCCCTCGTTAAGGGAACAAATACCGTTGGAAAGTTCAAACGGAAGCATAGGGATAACTTTATCCGGGAAATAGGTACTGTTCGACCGCTTCAACGCTTCTTTATCGAGAGCCGAACCCGCTTTAACGTACTCTGAAACGTCGGCTATATGAACGCCTAAGATATAGTTCCCGTTCTCCTTTCTCTCGACTTCAACTGCGTCGTCGAAGTCTCTCGAATCCTCGCCGTCGATGGTAACTATAAGTCTGTCCGTAAGGTTAAGTCGGTCTATAAGTTGATTATCGGCGACTTTTTGCGGTATGTCGGCAACTTCCGAAACGACCGCTTTCGGGAAATAGTCCTTGAATTTATAGGCTTTTATAATCGACTTTTCCTCTGCCGCAAGTTCAAACCGCTTGCCTAAAACCTCTTTGACTTCGCCCTCGATTAAGCCGCTTTCCGTGTAACGGATTATATCTACGAACACCTTATCGTAAGGTTTCGCTCCGCCTAAGCGTTTGGCAGGAATATAAATATCCTCGAAGTAACTCTTCTCGTCGGGGCGAACGTAATATCTGCCCCTGTCCGAGAAAAGCGTTCCGCAAAGAGACTTTACCCCCCTTTCGCATATCGCCACGACTTCGCCCTCGTCGGAAGAACCTCTGTCCGAAACGACTTTTCTCGCGATTACTTTATCTTTATCGAGACCGCCGTTTAAACTCCTGTTCGGAATGAACAAGTCGGGAGTTTTGCCGTCGTCTGCAACGAAAAAGGCGAAACCTCGTTCGTTACCTCTCAACGTGCCTTTAAAATAGCCGATTCCTTCGGCGGAATAATATCTGCCGTCCGACCAAAACACGTCGAAATTGTTTTTCAGTTCCGAAAGAACCCTGCCGATTGCAGATTTTTCCGACTGCGAAGAAATGCCGAGGGCGGAATAAATCGCCTTTTGCGAATATCCCTCCCACTCTCCGCTGTCGAATTTTTCTTTTATAGTCTGATATATACTCATTTTTATCCTTTGATTTTTCTTTTTTTTCGGCTTCTCCAAGCACTTGCAGACAGGCAATATAAATGCGTTTTTTCGGGATGCCGCCTTAAAGTCATCGTCCCCTACGATTATAAACAATAAACTTGCCGACAGACAATATAACCGCGTTTTTCGGGACGCCGAGGCGTCGTCCCCTACGGCTTGTCTCGAAAATACGGAGTGGCGGTAACTGAAACCTTCTTACTTTTCTTGCTTTCCCCTTTGGGGTAGATTTCCCCGATGAAACGGGGAAAATGTCGTAAAACGACAAAAGGGGCGCGTCCGCCGCGTAGGCGAAGTGGCATTTGCAAACGAAGTGAACAAATGACGAGAGAGGTCGTCCGCCGCCGAGACAAAGCGGCTTTTGTGAGCTTGCGAGCAATAGACAAGAGAGATTTCTTAAAATGTTGCAAGCCGATAAAAAATAAAGGCGACCCGAAAGTCGCCTTAGTAATATCCTTGTTAAATTACCACTTAATGTTGAATACAGCCACAAAGAAAACTATCATACATAATGCCATAAGCGTTACCGTTATTACGGTAAGTCTTCTGAGTTTGTATTCAAGAGTTTTACTCTTGTTCTTCTTGTTTCCAAAGAAAGTTTCCTGTTGTCCGTTAAGCGCACTTATGCCGTCCGAGTTGCTCGGTTGAAGCATAATCACTATTATAAGGAAAATGGCGCAAAGAACAGATATTATAAGGCAGGGAATACATATTATTCTCTGTAAATCCCAACTGCTGATCAATAAATTCGCTATCATAATTTTCTCTCCGTTTCGTTGATACGCAAAACAGTATAACATATTATTTTGCGTTTAGCAAGCGTTTTTACGCTTTTTATCTATTTTTAATTACTTTCCGTATCGTCGTCCGTTTTTAGCCGATAAAACCCCATTAAGTTTTAACGGCTAGCCGAGCGAGATTCGAACCCCATTAAGTTTTATCGGCTATTCGGACAAAATTCCGTCGGGGCTTCAAAACTTCCCGTTCTGTAACCGTTCGCAAGCCTTACTATAAGGTCGTCGAGCCGCTCTATCGTGACTTCGTCGAGCGTTTTGTCGTCATAGCGGCGTTCTTTTTTCTCGTTATCGGTCAGAAACGAGTATGTTCCGCCGGTCATTATCGCAGATTGTCTCGCAAGGTACTCGCAAAGCAAATCCGCTCCCTCGGAAAGTATCGGACAAATTTTAATTCCGTACTGAGCCGCGACGAACACCGACTTGTTGAATCTGATTTTATTTTCGTCGTTTTTGTGAGCGGGGGCGTCGTAAACGTGGAAAATGAGTTTCGTCGCTTCCTTTTTCCAATCTTTCTGAACGGCGAGTTCCAAGGCTTCGTCCATCGCTTCGGGATAATCTTCACCGCCGCCTTTCGCTCTCTGTTCGCTTATCTTATCGCCGAGTTCCTTTAAACCCTCTTCGGTCGAGACCTCGTAAAAGCCCGTGTAATAAAGTTTCTCTACGTCGCAGGTATCTCTGTAAAACAGGAACGAACAATAAACTTCTATTCCGTCGCCCGCGAGTTTCGCCGTTATTTCGTCGAGTCTCGTTTTAAAGAAGAATATCTCCTTGCCCATAGAAAGCGTGGCGTCCACGACGAACATTATCTGTAAGATATTTCGGTCGGTAACGGAAGTCGCGTTTTCGATTTCCACGTTAAACTCTCTGTTTTTCTCGTCGAAAAAATACTTCTCGGAAAATTCGCCGTCCTCGCCTTTTATCGCAAAATATCCGTCGCTGTGTTGCGGGAACAAGTACGCGGTACCCGTGGCGTCGGTCGCCGCCGCGAACTCGAACACGTCGTAATTGTCGAACGCGAAAACGCTCGCTCCGCAAACGGGTTCGCCGCCGCTCGTCACCGTAACTTTAATTCTGCTTAAAGAGTTGAAACCCCAACTGTCGTTTACGAATCTCGACAACTTGTCCGTTTTTATAACGGGTTCACTTTCGCTCGCCGTCAATTTTTCAAGCAAAGAATTTTCGGAATCGCGAGCCCCGTTTCTCAAAGATTCGAGTTTCGGATTTCCGAAAAGAGTTTTCCAATACTCGTAATAGTCGTTATCGTTCCTCGAACAGGCGGTAAGAAGCCCGCCGTCCAACTCTTTTTTCTGTTCGTCCGTCAGATATTCTTTATCGAGATACACCCCGTCTCTGAGCGGCAAAACGTCTTCGGTCGGTTGCTCGGCGCAAGAAGCGACGAAAAATATTAAGGAAATGACGGCTAAAAATAAGGATAAACCTCTAAACCTGTTCATTTTTCACCCCGTAATTCATTCAGATATCCAACTAATTATATAATATAAAAGTTCATTTGTCAACGAAAAAAGCCGCAGCCGATAAAACCGTTTCGACACGGAAAAAGACGGTCTCTTTCGAGACCGCCTCTTTCCATTGTATTTTAAGGGGGATTTGGGTAAGCAATGTTTTTAAGTCGTCAAGAAGTTTAACCTCTCGTCGTCTTTGTGGCTACACTATAACATTCGCTTGTGACATCGCCGTGACAATAAAATGAACATATCAAAGATTTCTTTTTTCACATTTTCGACGTAAGTTTTGCCCGTCGCAACCACTATCCCCTCGTCGGTTTCCGCTTTGAAAATAAGCGGCGTATACCGCGTGATTTTTTGCATAATTTCTTCCGTAAATTCCCCGTTAGGCATATATGCGAACACGGCGTTTTCAAAGGTTTTACCGCGTTTTTCAGCCCTCGATATTTCGACTCGGGTTTTATTCCACCTGCCGTTTTCAAAGACCGTTTTTACTTTCTCGTAACTCTCCGCCGCGAAGCAAAATTCCGCCGTTTCGCAATTTTCAGAAACAAAAGTTCCGCTTTTAAATCTGTCGAACGTGTTTTTGACGACAATCGGAATACCCGTCCCCTTTAAAACTTCGACCGCCGAAGAATGTATCACGGGCACGGAAAAGTCGCAAAGTCTGAGCATCGTATCGAAAGAAATTTTTTGAAGGGGCTTAACTTTTTTCGCCGCCCCCTCGGCGTACTTTTTTATTCCGTTCGGCGAGAAAGGGTACACGCCGTCAACGTCGGTGTAATTTTCGTACAGTTCGGCGTTTAATGCTTTCGCTAAAATCGCCCCCGTTATATCTCCGCCGCCTCTCGGAAAAGTTTTTATTTCGCCGTTCTCGTCGCTACCGTAAAAGCCGCCCGTTATAAATCTGCCGACTTCGCGATACTTTTCCCTTATCAGAAACTCGGTAAACCCGTAATTTAAAACCCCGCCCTTAAACTTTATGATTTCCGAACTATCTACAAAGGGCAACGACAAAAATTCCGAAAGGGCTTTCGCGTAAAAATACTCGCCCCTCGACAATAAAAAATCGGACGGTAAGTCGTTTGGCAACTTACGCCCGATTTCCAAAAGTTCGTCTAAAATATTCAACCTGATTTTGAGCCTGCTTTCGAGTTCCGAAAGTCTGCGTTCAATTTCGTTTATAGCCTTTAATCGACTTATACCGAGACTTTCACTCTTTTTAAAGTCAATGAGCAGGTCGGTTATTTTCCTTTTATACTCTTCGCTCGTGCCTCCCGCAGACACCGCCACGGCTTTGATTTCGGGCTTTTCCCCGATTAGTTTCGCGACCCTTTGAAGAGAGTCCGCGTCAGCCATGGACGTACCGCCGAATTTAGCGACCTTCATCAGTATTTGATTACGATAAACACGAATACCGCGAGTACCGCCGCGAGAGCGGCAGATACAGCCAACTTTGCTATTTTTACGCCCGTACTGTCTTTGCGTTCGTTTTTCATTGCGATTACCCCCGATTTTATTCTTTACCGTCCAAGAGTTCCTGCCAATAGTACTCTTTCAAGGTCTGCCTTAACATTTCCGAATCGACGTATCTCTTAATCTTACCGCCCTGCGCTATCGAGATAATTCCCGTCTCTTCCGAAACTATGAGAGCGGTTACGTTTATCGTTTCGGTGATGCCTATGCCCGCTCTGTGTCTCGTGCCGAGTTCCTTGGGAAGATTTACTTCCTGCGAAAGGGGAAGGAAACAACCTGCGGCGTGTATCTTCGAGCCGTTTATCACCATCGCCCCGTCGTGAAGAGGAGTTTTAGGGAAGAAAATGCTCTCAATCAAAGCGGAAGAGATTTCCGAATCTATTATTACGCCGCTGTCGATTACCGCTTTCGGCATATTGCCGTTGGAGAGAATTATTATCGCGCCGACGTCGTTTTTCGACATATTCTGAAGGGCTTTTACAATTTCGTCTATATAGCGGTTGACGTTCTGATCGCTGCCGCTGTTACCGATAGGGTGCCTTATTTCCGTGGTCTTTTTGGAACCCATATCCCATATATCCCTTTTGATTTCCGTCGCGAACAGTATAAACACGACGAATACGAACGGGGCTAAAAATATAAGATATGTAAACGCGTTCTTCTTAGACGAGTCTGTAATCATATACAGTACGCCCGTCAAGGCAATATACCCCGCCATTACGGCGACGAGCCATCTGGCGTTGTTCCGCTCCATGAGCGTTATCAGATAGAAAAACAGCAAAAACAGCAACACTATCGTGAGCGTCGTTACCGCGGCGTTGCCCGAAAACGCCTGACCTATCCTTTCAAAAAATTCTTTCATATCTCTCTCCTACTTATATGTTTATCTCTCGTTAAAAATTACCGCCGAATTACCCTACGAGAATATTAAGTATTCCGTTCCATATCGCCGACTGCGCTTCCAACTTGCCCTGTTTGAAGTCCGCGTCCTCTTTCTCCAACTTGTCCATAACCGCTTTCAGCCTTTTCGGCGAAAACCGCCTCGCCTGTTCGCGGGCCTTTTTTACCGCAAATTCCTTTATCCCGAGATACTCCGACAACGCCTTGTCGCTTTCGTTCGATACCGAAACGTAAAACAGCTTTCTGAAATGGTAATAAAGAGAGACGAAAAGTTTCTGTCCGTCGCCCGCGCTGTCGATCATTTCGGTGAACGATTCATAAGCCCTGTCGTATCTTCTCGAAGCGATAAAATCAACCACTTCGTACAGTTTGTAATCGGTCTCCTTCACGCAAAGCGCGTCCACGTCCGCTTCCGTTATCTGCGATTTACCTAAGGCGTAGGATATGAGTTTTTCGGTCTCGCCGTTTATCCTCGTCATATCGTAACAGCAATAGTCGATGATCTTGTTTACCGCCAAATTCGACACGGTAAGCCCCGCCGACTTCGCCTTACTGCTTATCCAGCCCGACAGCAGAAGCAAATCGCCCTTCGAGCAATCGACCGTCATAACGTTTTTCTGTTTTGCGATATTTTCCGACGGAGCGGAATTGCAGAAAATCAGCATCGTCGTCTCGTTGGGATTTTCAAAGTAACCGGACAAAGCCTTTAAGTCCTGAGCGTTCGGATAATACTCCTTTACGACCACCGCCCGCTTTTCGCTCATAAACGGATAACTGACAAGCGCGGCGAGAAGTTTGTCGGCGTTACCCTTTATTTCCGAACCGTCGAAATTTGACAAGTTCAGAGCGGGATTTGCCACTCTGTCGCCTATTATCAGTTTCACCGAATGCGAAAGAAAAAAAGCGTCTTCTCCCGTGACGAGATATATCGGCTCGACCCTTTCGGCAAGGCTTCTTTTCAGTTCCTTGAATTTCATAAATTTATTTTAACATTTTATATTGTAAAAATCAAGAACTTTTATAAACTTTTTCGACAAATAGTATTAAAACCGGTCGTTAAACGCTCTATACGGGGACGAACGCCGCCAAAGCGGCGGAAACCGCCGCGACCGCAACCGAAATTTTCTTTACGATCGGACGGGCGTTTACCGTATCCGAGCAGACAAACAGGGCGAAATAGTAGACGACGCCGAAAATTAAGCCGAATTTAGCCAAAGACAAAGGAAAACCCGCTAAAATTTCACACGAAACAGAAGTCGCTTTTATAATAAAATTCGGAATATATAGGGCTATAAGTCGATTAAACGGGAAAATAAAACACAATAACACGGCTGACCAAAGCGAAAAGAACGCAGCCGAAATAAAAGGTAAAAGTATGAGGTTCGTAATTATCGCAACGAGCGGAAAACTGCCGAAGTAACCGACGCTCAGCGGCATCGCTACGGTCTGCGCGGCGATTATCACGGCGAAAGAATCGGAAAATTTATCGGGCATAAATCTCGCGAACAGCCTTTTAAGCGGCGGCGCGAGAATTATTATAGCGAAAGATACCGAAAACGAAAGTACGAGACCCGCCGTAAACAAGTCAAACGGATTTATGACGAGAACGATAAAGAGCGCGACGGAAATTCCGTTTATTCTGTCGGATTTTTCGCCGAATCCGCGGACAGCCGCAGCGACCGAACACATTACCGCCGCTCTTATCGCCGACGGCGAATTGCCGCAAAGATAGGCGTACAGAAACAAAAGCGGAGCGATTATAAAGGGTCGTACGTTCCTTTTCACCTTAAACAGCCCGACGACGAAGGAAGCCGCCGCGAACACGAGTCCGACGTGCATACCCGAAACGGCAAAGACGTGGGCGATTCCGCTCAGTCTGTAACCGTCGATTTCTCCGTTCATATAAGAGGTATCGCCCCTGAGCAGTCCGACGGCTATCCCGAAAGAGTCTCCGCTTAACCCCTCCGATAAAATTTCGTCGGTAGACTTCGCAAACGAGGACGGCAGAGACTTCTCCCTGCCCGTAACGTTAAGCGAATATATTTTCGCCGTCTTGTTCGCCCTGTCGTATATCACGGAACGGGATACGCCGCTTTCGCTCAGCGAATACGCGGGTTCGACGGCAAATTTTCCTTTTACCTCGTCGAACTTACTCAGATTTTCGCCATACCCTATAACGTAGAGATTTCCGCCTTTTCTGCCGTCGTATACGCAGTCGGTTAAAACGGCGTACTTCACACCGTTATAAGTCGAGACGGTTGAAACCGTCCCCTTCACTATATAATCTCCCGTTTTCACTTTCCCTTTATCGAACGAGCCGAGCCTGAGCGACGAGTAAAAATACCCGAACAGGCAAAACAGAACGCAGAGAAGCGTCGTCACGGCGTATTTCATTATGGATTTTCCTAAACTAAAAGGCAGAAAAAGAAGCGAGACCCCGATTACGATTGCCGCCGCAGCCAAAGTCGCCGTATATCCGTTCAGACAAAATTTTCCGAAGAAAAATACGCCGACCGCAAACGATACGGCAACGAAAAGTATAGGTCTGTAATTTATGATTTTAGTTAAATTAGGTAAACCGTTCCCTCTTTCGCTATCCGACAATTTAATCCCTCTTTTGCTTCTTCTTTGATTTCTTCTTCGGTATATAAAGGACAAATATGTGTGATAATCAACTTATTGCCCCACTTATTTGCATACTCCACGCATTTTTTGACGCTTAAATGCGGAGACTTTTCGCTGTAATCTCCCGATAAAAGACCGCCGTCCAACATAACGAGATCGCTACTATAAAACAGTTTATCGACGTTATCGCAAACGTTGGTATCGCCGCTGTATGCGAAGGTTTTGCCTCCGCTTTCAACCTTTACTCCGTAAGACGGTTCGGGGTGAACGCCTTTATAAAAAGTAAGTATATCGCCCGAAACTTCGTAACTCTTTCCGTTATCTACTTCCGTAACCGAAAAATATTTAAACGACTTCGCAAGTTCCGCAAGCGGCGACTCGGAGCGAGGACAATAAAGGGGAATACTCCCCGAAAACCTGCCGCGCTTTTCGAGTTGTTGAAGATAATAAGCAAAAATCGCGAGGTCCGCCGAATGGTCGGCGTGAAAATGAGATATTACGATCGCCGAGATTTCCTCGGGTTTTACAATATCCGAGAGTTTTGAAAAGGCCCCCGAACCCATATCGAGAACTATTTTGTTATTCTCCGTCTCCAGAAGGTAACACGAGGTCGCGCCGAGCGGTTTCGGATAAGGTCCGCATTCGCCTATAATTCTAAGTAACATTTTTCACCTAAACATTTGCATATTAGCAAAATTTATCGTATAATATAGTTGTAGATACAAATTCTGCGGCGTTCGAAACGGAAGTTTATTAGATCCACAAATCAAAATAAGGGAGCGAGTTTTCGCCGGCAATGCTTTAAGCCCGCGGCTGCGGTTATCCGAGCCTATAATTTATGAAGTACGGGAAAAAGAATGTGACGGCGTACCGCACCCACCTGTACAAAACGGGTTGATTTTTTCTTCGCGTACGGCGCAGGCAGAACAAATTTTATATCGTCGGCGATTAAACTCTGCCGACGATTTTTCATTATTTCAAAGCAATAAGTTAGGCTATGGGTCGATTATCGTCCCGAAATCAAACCGACGGCGCAATTAAATTCATAGTCGGTTCCTGTTTCAATCGTCGGCGTAAACACCCTCGCCGAATACCTCTCTATACCTTTCGTAACGCCCTCGCCGTGGATGGTAATATCCGAAGTCGGCCAGTAAATCTTCGCGGTCGTAAGGCGAATCGCCTCGCCCGTAGTCGGATTCTCGTATGTGGTCTGCATTATACCCTTGCCGTAAGTGCGATAGACGATCTCGCCGCTTTTATCCTTATAGCCCGACAACACGACGTTTACTATTCTCTTTGTATCGTAATCGAGCATCGCGCCGATTAAAGCCTCGGAAGCGGAAGCGGTGCCGTCGTCGCCCAAGACGATTATCTTTTCAAAACCGTAATCTGCGTAATCGACCTTTTCGGATATAAAATTCGTCACTCTCCCGTCTTTATCTATGGCTTTGGAAACTACTTTTTTCGAGCCGTTTTCGGCTCCTATGAGATGAGCGGCAACCGAGGTTAAAATATCCATAAACCCGCCGCCGTTACCCCTCAGATCCAATATAAGGTTCTTCTTTTTCGCTTCTTTGAATTTTTTTAATGCCTCGGCAAACTGTCCCGCCGAACCTTTTAACCCGTTTTCAAGTCCGTTGAACGCGGTAAATTTCAGATACGCCGTGTTTTCGCCCAAAGCCGAATTGCCGTCTCCATACTTCACCATCGACATATTTTTGCCGTTTTCGTCGTTAAATCTGTACGAAGAGGAATTGTCCTCGTAGAAAACGTAAGTTTCCCTGTACACCTCTTTCGCAAGCGTAAACTCCTTATCTTCTTCGCCGTAGCGAATCTTCAAGGAAAATTTAACGTTCGCCGCAACCGTATCCAATATTTTTGAAAGGTCGTTGTAATTCGATACCGCCGTATAATTCGTATCGCTTCCCGTTTTTACGCCGACGATTATACCGCCTTTCGTTATTCCCGCTTTTTCCGCGGGCGAATTGCCGCAGACCGAATAAACTTCGGCGTTTTCAACCAAAAACGTAACGCCTAAGCCCGCCCGTATGCCCTTGTTCGACTGTTTTAATTCGTCGTATTCCTTTTTCGTATAATACCTCGAATAGGGATCGAGTACGCTTTTCGCCATAGTAGAAAGGTAGTCGTCCTTTTCGTCGAGATAATGTTTTTTATACTCTCTCGAAATAAAGTCGAGAGAGGCAAGGTCGGGGTTAGTCCAGTTTCTTATGAAAAATCCCGCCGTAAAGGAAACTACGACAAGGACTACCGCAACGACTGCGGAAAGTATCTTTTTCTTCAAATTTTTACCTCCAAAGTCGGTCTATAAGTCGATAAAACGAGAATTTATCAATTCATCAGCCGAGAAGTTTATGCAAAATAGTCATTATGCGGAAGGTCATTGCGTCTTGAAATTTCCGCAAATCGAGACCTGTCGCGCGTTCGATTTTGTCGAGTCTGTACATAAGCGTGTTTCTGTGCATATACAGATTTCTCGACGCTTCCGACACGTTGAGGTTCGCCTTTAAAAATTCCGTCGCCGTCTCTATCATTTCGGGGTCGGAAAACACAGTTTTGGTATCGGGTTCGGAAAGCACGCTTAAAAACTCTTCGAGTTTATACCTCGGCAGATCCTCGAGCATTTTCACGAAAACGTAGTCTTTATAGGTCGCAACCCCCGCGTTGAGTTCGAAAAGTCCGCTCATTCTCACCGCGGTTATAGCCTGTTTGTAGGAAATCGCCCCGTCGGCGAAACTACCGACAGTACCGCCAACGCCTATGCGTACCGAAAAGCCGAGTTCCTCTTCTATCGACTGTTCGAGAAGGTAGGCGTAATCGGCAATAGACTGGTATTCGTTGTCGGGCGCGCCGTTATCGTTGAATTTAACGTAGGCGCATGTAATATCGTCGGTAGCGACTGCCGTATCGCAGGAGTTCGATTTAAAATTTTCAAGGAAATTTATCAGATCGGCAATGTTTTTTTCCTGAGTATAAAAGACGTAAACCGTACACGGAAGTTCGGGTATACCGTATTTTTTCATATACTTCATTGCCGTGACGGCATTGCTTTCGCCCGAAAGAACGCTCTTGACGGCGTCTTTTTTGCTCGTCGCAACCTCTTTCGCCCCGCCGTTTTCAAAAAGCGTGACGATTATTCCCGCCAAAGTCTTGCCCTCTTCGCCGATTTTATCTATATACGCCGAGTACTCGTCTGCCCTGTATCTGAATCCGAAATAGGTCTTATTTCTATCGCCGTCACAGACTATCCCCGAAATTTTACCGTCCGCTTTCTCGACCTGTTCCCCGATAATCGGAGAATAGCAATCGTTGCCGTCGTCCGAATATATCCTTACCGCGACGCCCGTCCGCTCTTTTACCATATCCGCAAGCCTTATTATCTCGCTATCCATCTTCCGTTAAAGAAACGATTAAAATATCGCCTCTCTTGCCTCCCGACAAAATTTTTTCAGTTCTTTTTTTGTAAAGTACAGCGTATTGTACGCCATTCTGTATTCGTAGAAAAACGCATATTCGGCTACGAGTTTCTCGCTGCCCGTCACGGGCAGAACGGTTTTGAACCCGTCTCCGTCCTTTAAAAACGCCCGAGATATTTTATCGCCTTTATACCCCTTGCTTTTAAGCGTTCCGAAAATCCGCTTTTCGACGTCGATTAAAGTAAAAATTATGAGCGGAGCGTAGTTCGCCGTCTCGATTTTGTCGGCGAGAAATTCGGTGACTTCAACGCCGCTCATAAAGGTTTTATTACCCGTGTCGATATTAAAAACACGCTCTATAAGTCGATTAACGCCACTTGTCGTGATATTTCTGTAAAAATACCCGACCGCAGAAAAGAACAAATCGTCCTGCTTTCCGACAACCGAAATAACGCCGTCTCTTTTATATACGGACAGTTTTTCGTCCCGAAGTTTAAAGGTAACTCCGCCGCCGCTTCTACTCGTTAAAACGCCTCTGTTCTGGGTTTCGATATATTCGCAAAGAGGCTCGAACTCCCCCGTTCCGGACGACTTGAACCCCACGCCCTCCGAAACTTTTCTTTTGCCCTCGAAAAGGGCTTCTTTCGCAAGTTTGTCAACCGCCTCGTTATAGGCGTTGTTGCTGTGTCCCTTTACTTTCTCGAAAGTTATTCTTACAGCCCCGTCGTACCGCCTGAGTTCTTCGAGGTAATAGCAGGAGACCGCGCCTTTTGCCTGCCATCTCCCCGTCGCCCACGCCGAAAGTCCTTCGTAGTCGTGGTAGATTTTAAGTTTCGGATAGCCGTTCAAAAACGCCCATCTCACGGCGGCGAGAACCCCTTCGACCTCGCCCGCGATATTTCTCGATGATAAAAAATCCGCTCTCGCGCCGCGGTCGCAGAAGGTAAAGGTCTCGTTTTCGGGCGAAAAGGCAATCGCCCCGTAGGAATATTCGTTGAGACTTTCTTCAAAACTTCCGTCCGTAAAAGCGACGGCGTAACCCTTCGATAAGTCATCGCTCACGCATTTTTCGGCGTAGTCCTCGCCGCTTAAAAAGGCTTTCGCCTCTTCTTCGGTCGAAAAACTCTTATATTTATATCCCTTTTTACCGCTTAAAAACTCTTTGCAAGTCTCCCAGTCGGTAAATATTTTATTTTCTTCGCCTTTGACTGCGTAATACTTTGCCACAAATAATTTCCTTTTCGCCGAAGCGACAGTCGCAATCCGCCTCTTCGATATACTACTCTATAATAATTTTAGCACATAAAACGTTATTTTACAAGTAAAAAAATTTTTATGGGGAATTTTTTTGCTTTTTTTGTCAGATTTACTTGAGTTTTTAATAAAATATAGTATGAAAAATTTAGAATACAACGTCGCGATAGTAGGAGCGACGGGCTTAATCGGCAGAAAGTTTATAGAGGTCCTCGAACAAAGGCAGTTTCCGATAGCGAACGCAAGACTTTTCGCATCGGAAAGAAGTCGGGGCAAGACGTTGCAGGCGTTCGGACGGACGATCGCGGTAGAATCGCTCGAAAACAATGATTTCGACGGTATAGATTTCGCGTTTTTCAGCGCGGGAAAAGAAGTTTCGCTTAAATACGCCCCTCTTTTCGAAAAAAGCGGAGCGATAGTCATCGACAATTCGAGCGCGTTCAGAGGCTGCTTGGATATTCCGCTTATCGTTCCCGAACTGAACGGCGATAAAATTTATTCGAGCGACAGAAAAATCATCGCAAACCCGAACTGCTCCACGATTATCGCCATAACGCCGCTATGCAATATCCGTAAAAATTATAAAATAAAGCGATTGTTTTTCTCAACGTATCAGTCGGTAAGCGGCAGCGGTATGAAAGGGGTTAAAGATTTGCTGAAAACCCGTCACGGTTTTTCGGGAAGTTACTACCCGTTTAACGTTGCGAATACGATAATCCCCGAGATAGGCGAAATTCTCGAAAACGGCTATACGGACGAGGAAATGAAAATGGTGAACGAGACGAGGAAAATCTTAGAAAGCGATATAAGAATATCCGCAACTTGCGTAAGAGTTCCGACCGAAAATTGCCACGGAGTGACCGTAGAAGCGGAAACGGACGAAAAAATCGAAGTCGAAGAGGTCAAAAATCTTATGAAATTTAAGGGCGTTAAGCTGAGCGAAACGCCGAATTTCGAGGAAGCGGACGGGAAAGACGATATTTTTGTCGGAAGAATACGGAAAAGTCGGGTTTTCGACAGAGGTTTTTCATATTTCGCCGTCGGAGACAATACGAGGAAAGGCGCGAGTTTGAACGCCGTGGAAATTGCGGAGTTTCTTGCGTCTGCGACGTAACGCGCGGCTACAAAAGAAGTTTAAAATTTTTTTAAAAAGACTATAAAAATATTTGACAATGCCTGTTTATTTTGATAGAATATACAGGCATTGTGAGCGAGACGCGGGTGTAGTTCAATGGTAGAACACCAGCCTTCCAAGCTGGTTGCGTGGGTCCGATTCCCATCACCCGCTCCATTA
>CAKQKW010000022.1:0-21875 GCA_934249325.1 uncultured Clostridia bacterium | reverse complement strand
GGCAGGGGAGACGCGATTCGAACACGCAACCTACGGTTTTGGAGACCGCTACTCTACCGTTGAGCCACTCCCCTACGAACATTGCTTATTTTACTATAAAAAAATTTTTAAGTCAATAGATTTTAACGGGTTTCTTCTTTTTTTGTTGTTATTTAAAAAATTTATCGTTGAATTTTACGCTTTCGTCGTTCGGAAACCTGCTTTTCGATATTGCATGGTACTTTTTAGCCGTTTCATATCGCCCCGTTTCAAAGTATAAAGCAACAAGTCGCAAACACGGCTCTAAAAATTCATACTTCTTTTCTTTGAAACGGTTTTTCTCTCCGTCCTCGCATAACATTGACATTTTATAGTAATTCTCGGCGTCGCCTATTTTAAGATTCTTTTTATAATAATCGCCTAAAAAACACAGAGTCTTGGAATCTGGTCCGAATTTTTCAAGCGATTTAAACAAGTATTTCTCCCCGCCTCTTTTCCCCGTTTTTTCACAACAATAAAATATCGTAAGCATAGCGTCCCATTCGTCGGCGTGATAAAGATTATCCATTCCGAGATATTTTTCGAGTTCCTCTATACACTTTTTGTAATTGCCGAGATAAAAATATTCCTTCGCGTAATAATATTGCTCTCTCGCGTTAAGCGTAACGCCGTTGTCGATATTTCTTTCAAAAATTTCGAGATTCCTTTTCGGGGGCGACGGCTTTTCTTTTTTATGAATTACGGCTATATCCCTGTACTCGATTTTACCGAAAGGCGGAACGCATTCATGTACGAAACCTTTGAACCTTGCGTATTTGCAGTTACGCATAAGTCTTTCCCTATAATAGGTAAACGCAGGTCTGCCGTCAGAATCGATTCCCGCTATATACTTGAACATATAGGTATCGGCGCGTATTTTCTCTTTTTTAAGTTCGTTTATCTTCGCCGCGTCGTCGCCTCTTATCACGTCGTCCGCGTCGAGCCAGAAAAGATAGTCACTCGCCGCTTTGGAAAAAGCGTAATTTCTCGCCGCGGAAAAATCGTACACCCACTCGAAATCGTAAATTTTATCTGTGAAATTTTTCGCTATATCTTTTGTTTTATCATCGCTTCCAGTATCCGCTACGATTATCTCGTCGGCAAAAGGGGTTACCGATCTAAGACACCTTTCTACTACTTTTTCTTCGTTTTTGACAATCAGACAAACCGATATTTTCATATTTAACCTCATATCATAATATGACGAAAACAAAAAATATGATTATAGCATATTATGTTATAGCGTTTACTACGCTATAGAGGAAATATATGTTTGACGATTTATGTAATCTTTTTTTCGGCTGCAATAATTCCGAATATAATTGCAGACGCGATTGTCCGAGACAGAGATGCGGACAAAATCCTTTCAGAGGTCCTACGGGTCCGAGGGGAGCCACAGGTCCTACGGGACCTTCGGGCGGCATAACGGGTCCGACAGGCGCGACCGGACCTACGGGTCCTCAAGGTCCGACAGGTCCCGCGGGTCAAACGGGTCTGACGGGATTTACGGGAGCAACGGGACCGACAGGCGCAACGGGAGCGACAGGTCCTGTCGGAGCAACAGGCGCAACAGGTCCTACGGGAGCGACGGGTCCTGCCGGGGCAACAGGCTTAACCGGTTTTACGGGAGCAACAGGCCCCACAGGCCCTCAAGGTCCGATAGGTCCTGCGGGAGCAACGGGCGAAACGGGAGCGACGGGAGCGACGGGTCCCACGGGCCCTCAAGGTCCGATAGGCCCTGCGGGAGCAACCGGTGAAACGGGCGCGACAGGAGCGACAGGCCCCACGGGTCCTCAAGGCCTGATAGGTCCCGCGGGAGCAACCGGTGAAACGGGCGCGACGGGTGCGACAGGCCCCACGGGTCCTCAAGGTCCGATAGGTCCCGCGGGAGCAACCGGTGAAACGGGCGCGACAGGGGCGACAGGCCCCACGGGTCCTCAAGGTCCGATAGGTCCTGCGGGAGCAACGGGCGAAACAGGCGCGACTGGAGCGACAGGCCCCACGGGTCCTCAAGGTCCGATAGGTCCTGCGGGAGCAACGGGCGAAACGGGCGCGACGGGCGCGACAGGTCCCACGGGTCCTCAAGGTCCGATAGGTCCCGCCGGACCTGCGGGCGCGGCAGCAGTAACCCCGACGGCAGAATACACCGCAACAAATCAGGTGGTCGCCAACAATTCAAACGTGCCTCTCACTCTCGCATTGAACAATTATACGGGCGGCGAGGTAACCTTAGGCGCGGACAACGAAACCTTGACGTTACAACCCGGAACCTACCTTATCGGTTATAGCGGAAATATCACGAATACAACGGGTAATTCGGGTCTTGCTTTTTACGATAACGGAACGCAAATCCCTTCGACTCTTGCAGAACAAACGGTCGGCGCGACGAGCGACACGGTGAACCTTGCGAATTCCCATATTCTTTCGGTTACGAATCCGACGACGCTCACTTTAAGAAATACGGGAGCGGCAGCCGAAACGATCTCGAACCTTAACACAACAATTACTAAACTCGCATAAATTTTACGAGCGAAGACTTTATCCTCTTCGCTCGTATTTTACTTATATTTACAGATTATAACTTTTACACGTCGGCTTTTTTCACCGCTCTGTCTACGTATATCAATTTCGGAATTGAGGGCGTAAAGGTAAACTCTCCCGATATCTTTAAAGACCTATCCTTGTCGGTCTCGCCGTCCGCTTCAAAAGACTGAATATCAAACTTGATATATTTGATTTTACTACCCGAAATCGTAAGTATTATTTCGCATTTACTCAAATTTTCGCTTACTTCTTTTTTACTCTCCTCAGCCTCCCGCAACGATTTTGCAGAATCTTCTAAAATGACCGAAACGGGCATTTCCCCGAACGTGATTTGTCCGTATTCAAGGTTGATTTTCACGTCAAACAATTTCTTAATATAAGAGTCTAAGGTCATTGAGCCCGCGTTCGGCAAATCGATACCGTAAGTTTTTTTCATGAGACTTTTCAAGTCCCAAACGCCCGTATACGGGGCGGTTATTTTGATATAACTATCTATATAAGCGATTACGTCCGCAGCATTTATGTTTTTTGTTATAGGCTCCGATATTACCTTAACTTCTTCTCTGCCGTAAAATTCTTTCAGAGTAATTTGCGGTTCGCCGTTCACAATTTTCAAAGCGTTGATTTCCTTATCCAAAAAATCGACGATTGTTTTCTTACCGTCTATCGTATAAGTATCTCCGTCTTTCGTAACCGCGACGAAAGAAGCAAGTCCTTTAAGCAAACCCTTTCTGAGATCGTCCGCAGCCATCATTAGTCTCTGCAAACTTTTTGAGTCTATATAATCCACGCCTCCGTCTTTATAAAGGTTTCCGCTTAGGCTATAAATATTCCCCGTATAACGCAACACGTCGTAATCTTTTACAATCGAAGTCAACTGATTTTTAAACTCGTCGATGTTTTTCGGTTCGGAAAGATTAAAACGCTGTCTTTCACTTGAACCTATATCGCACGAGTATATTCTTCCGTCTCTCCCGAAAAACGCGTTTGTGACAACGTTTTCCTTATCCGTAGAATATTGAACCATATCGAACTCGAGTTCGGTCAGCGAATTATTCTCAGAGTCTACTCTGATACCACCCTTCAATTCGTAATCTTTTACGTAAAAATAGTCCTGCCAAAAGTATTCCTCGTCGTATTCCGAAGTCGAATCGCCGCAAATCGTTTCATAAACAAGATTTTTCCCGCTTTTCGTAGTTGAAAGTTTGCCTTCGCCGTAGAGCGAGGTCGCTTCCATTAGATTATTGACGGAATTAGCCAAAGTCACCGCTACGGAATCGGAATTGCCGCCGTCGGTCCCGCCCTGACAGCCCGTTAAAGCAATCGCGAATACGAAAATCAGCAAAAATGCAAATAGCCTGTTAGTTTTCTTCATGATTTTTTCTCCCTTCATATATTATGCCGCAAGAGGCTATGTAGATTATACCATGCGGATTATATTATTGTCAATAGCCGATTAAAAAATTATCCGCCCGCGATTGATTAAAATCAATCGCGGGCGGACAAAAACTCGTATTATTCAATTAAATTTTGGGGTTGCCGCCTTTCAGAATTACGTCGTGGTAGCCGCCCTCGACTATACTCGTCTGCGAAACCAAAGTCAATTTCGCGTTCTTTTGCAAGTCGGCGATATTCGTAACGCCCACGTTGCACATGGTGGACTTAACTTTGTAAAGAGTTTTCTCAACGTTGTCGTGAAGCGAACCCGCGTAAGTAACGTATGAATCTACGCCCTCTTCAAACGCAAGTTTATTCTTGCCGCCGAGATCGTATCTCTGCCAGTTTCTCGCCCTGTTGCTGCCCTCGCCCCAGTATTCTTTAACGTAAGTTCCGTTAATATTGAGTTTCGGAGTGGGGCTTTCGTCGAATCGCGCAAAATATCTGCCGAGCATAACGAAATCCGCTCCCATCGAAAGGGCGAGCGTTATGTGGTGGTCGTGAACGATTCCGCCGTCCGAACATATAGGAATGTAAACGCCCGTTTTTTCGTAATACTCGTCTCTTGCCTTAGCGACCTCGATAACCGCCGTCGCCTGACCTCTGCCTATGCCCTTAGTTTCTCTCGTTATACAAATCGAGCCGCCCCCGATACCGATTTTTACAAAGTCCGCTCCCGCTTCCGCAAGGAACATAAAGCCGTCTCTGTCTACGACGTTTCCCGCCCCGACTTTTACGGTATTACCGTATTTTTCTCTTATAAAATCAATCGTCTTTTTCTGCCAACAGGTATATCCTTCGGAAGAATCTATACAAAGGACGTCCGCCCCCGCTTCTACGAGAGCGGGAACTCTCTTTTCGTAGTCGAGCGTGTTTATTCCGGCGCCGACCATATACCGTTTCTCTTCATCGAGAATTTCTCTCGGATTTATCTTGTGTTCGGCATAGTCTTTCCTGAACACGAAATACATAAGATTACCCTTATCGTTTACGATCGGCAAGGAATTGAGTTTATGCTCCCAGATTATATCGTTAGCCTCTTTCAAAGTAGTGCCGAGCGGCGCGGTTACGAGTTTCGAAAGCGGAGTCATAAAATCCTTAACTTTATCGGTAAGGCTCATTCTGCTTACTCTGTAATCTCTGCTCGTAACGATACCTAAAAGTTTTCCGTCCGAATTGCCGTCGTCGGTAATCGCGATAGTCGAAAAACCGTTTCTCTCTTTGAGGTCAAGAACGTCGGCAAGGGTGTTTTCGGGCGTTAAATTCGACGCGCTTACAACGAATCCCGCTTTATAATTTTTAACTTTCGCGACCATTTTCGCTTCGTCCTCGATCGACTGAGAGCCGTAAATAAAACTCATTCCGCCTTCTTTCGCAAGCGCGATAGCCAAAGTATCGTTAGATACCGACTGCATTATTGCTGAAACCATCGGGATATTTAATTTTATCGGCGTTTCGCCCTTTTTATACTTGCAAAGCGGAGTCGACAAATCGACGTTCGCGGGAATACACTCGGGCGAAGTGTACCCCGGAATAAGCAGATATTCGTTAAAAGTATGACACGGTTCGTTGATTATTTTTGCCATAACGCAACCTCTCTTAGGTAAATTTTTTCTATTATAACCGAAAAACGCTCGCAACGCAAGCGTTTTTCAATAGTTTTACGTTTTATTTTTTAAATACTCGTCGATTGCTTTCGCGGCGGTTTTGCCCGCTCCCATTGCGAGAATGACCGTCGCCGCTCCCGTGACGGCGTCGCCGCCCGCGTAAACGCCCTCTTTCGTCGTCTTTCCGTTTTCGTCTGCGACGATATATTTGTATTTATTGAGTTCCACTCCGTCCGAAAGCAAAGAATTACTCGGGTTAGACTTCGTTCCCAACGCCATAATCACGGTATCGGCTTCGATAACGTAGTTCGACCCCATAATTTCTATGGGTTTTCTTCTGCCGCTCGCGTCGGGTTCGCCGAGTTCCATTTTAACGACTTCCACGCCCGCTACGTTTTCGTTCTCGTCGCATAATATTCTGACGGGATTCGTAAGCAAATCGAATTTAACACCCTCTTCTTTTGCATGGTGAACCTCTTCCCTTCTCGCGGGAAGTTCCTCTTCTCCTCTCCTGTATACTATCGAGACTAAATAGCCGAGCCTTAATGCGGTTCTCGCCGCGTCCATAGCAACGTTTCCCCCTCCGACAACGACTGCCTTTTTACCGTTAAAAACGGGCGTATCGCTATCTTTTTCGTAGGATTTCATAAGGTTTACTCTCGTCAGAAACTCGTTTGCCGAAAACACGCCCTTAGCGTTTTCGCCGTCGATACCCATAAACTTCGGAAGTCCCGCCCCAACGCCTATAAATACCGCCTTATACCCCTCTTCGCTCATAAGTTCGTCAACGGTTATAGATTTACCTATAACCACATTCTTTTCAAACTTAACGCCGACCGCCGATAACTTCGCGATTTCCCTTTTTACGACTTTTTCTTTCGGGAGACGAAATTCGGGAATACCGTAAGTCAGAACGCCGCCAAACTCGTGCAAGGCCTCGAAAACCGTTACTTCATAGCCGATTTTTGCAAGGTCGTAAGCGCAGGAAAGACCGGAGGGACCCGAACCTACCACTGCGACTTTAATACCGTTATTTTGTTTTTCGCTCGCGGACAAATATCCGCTTTTAATAGCGTTGTCGGCGGCAAAACGTTCTAATTTTCCGATTGAAATCGGCTCGCCCTTTATACCTCTCACGCATTTGCCCTCGCATTGCGTCTCCTGCGGACAAACTCTGCCGCAAACGGACGGAAGCGAAGAACTTTCGGCTATTATTCCGTAAGCCTTTTCAAAATTACCGTCCTTTATTTCTTTTATAAACGAGGGGATATTTATGCCGACGGGACAACCTTTGACGCAAGCGGCGTTTTTACAATTTAAGCACCTCGAAGCCTCTTCGACCGCCTCTTCGGCGTTGTAGCCGTAGCAAACCTCGTCAAAATTTTTCGCTCTTTTTTCGGGCGACTGCTCCCTTACGGGTACTCTCGTCAAATTATTCATCGTCTTTACCTCCGCAAAGTCCGCAACCGCCGTGGTGAGTTTTACCCTCTTTTTCTTTCAGATACGCTCTGCCCTCTTCGGTTTTATACAAAGTAAGTCGTCTCATACATTCGTCAAAATCGACTTTATGTCCGTCGAACTCGGGACCGTCAACGCAGGCGAATTTAACTTCGCCGCCGACGGATAGTCTGCATGCGCCGCACATACCCGTTCCGTCAACCATTATGGGATTCATACTCACGATTGTGGGAATACCGAGTTTTTCAGTCAGTCTGCAAACGAATTTCATCATTATGACAGGTCCTATCGTAACGCATAAATCATATTTTTTGCCGTTTAATGCCAACTCGTTCAATTTATCGGTAACAAGCCCCTTAAAACCGTAACTTCCGTCGTCTGTGCATATATACAGATTTTCCGCGTATTTTCTCGTTTCATCTTCCAGAATAACGAAATCTTTACTTTTCGCTCCCGCAACAACGTCGCATTTTATACCTTTTTCGGCAAGATATTTGACCTGAGGGAAAACGGGGGCTAAACCTACGCCGCCCGCGACGAAAACTATACGCTTGTTTTTTAAAGTTTCATCGTTTTCTTCGGTGAGTTCGGACGGAACGCCGAGAGGACCTGCGAAATCGTCGAAGCAATCGCCTTTTTCAAGCAATTTCATTTTATAAGTAGACGCTCCGACAGCCTGCACGACTATCGTAATAACGCCTTTGTCTCTGTTATAGTCGCAAATCGTAAGCGGAATGCGTTCGCCGTTTTCTCCCGTTCTTACAATAACGAATTGCCCCGGTAAGCATTTAGCCGCGACCCTCGGAGCGTGAACGTCCATAAGAAATATATTTTCCGATAAAAATTCCTTTTTCAATATCTCGTACATAAAAACCTCTGAAACATTATATACGTTTTAAGCCGAATTGTCAACGACGAAAAAGTGAAAACGCAAAATCGCTTACAGATAAAGTAAAAACACAAAATCGCCCGACGGATAAATAAAAAACGTGAAATCGACGAGCGAAATCACGTTTTTCAATTATCTTTCTTCTCTGAAGTAGTTGACACCGAGCGATGCCGGCGGCTGAGTTTCTTTCTTACCGACAATACTTGTGACAATAAGAATAACTATGGTCATAAGGTACGGTAACATTTCTATAAGATTTTTGTATGCATGTAAGTTAGGAATATATGTTCCCATCGTGGAAAGCACACTGAATATTAAAGATCCCAAAATGCTGAGCGTCGGCTTCCACATCGTAAAAATTACAAGGGCAATAGCAAGCCAACCGCTTATATCGATTGCGGCGTTCGCCGAATCAACAGAGAAACCCGTATAATAGAATATATAGGAAAGACCACCGAGTCCCGCAACCGCACTGCCGATAATTGTCGCAATATAACGATACGCCGTAACGTTTATACCCGCCGCATCGGCAGTTGCAGGATTTTCACCCACAGAACGCAAAAACAATCCCGTACGGGTTTTGTTCAGGACTAACGCCATAGCCACGGCTATCGCTATAGCCAGATAGAACAGTATTCCATGAGATAAAAATACTTCACCGAACCATCCAAGTTTATCATACGAACCGAATAGATGAGCAAAAACCGCGTTATGAGCGCTTAAAGCCTTAAGATTTATCGCTCCGCTCTGCAGGAAAAACTTATAACAACCGGCACCGAAAGAACTTATCGCAAGTCCCGTTATGTTTTGATTTGATCGAAGAGTTACGGTTAAAAAACTATACAAAACACCTATAAATGCGGCAAAAACAATAGCACATATAATCGCAATCAATGTTATCATTACGGGATTGCTCCCCGTTTTTACATAAGCATTGAGACCTACGCAACCGCCAAGAGCGCCAAAAAACATAACTCCGGGAATACCTAGATTCAAATGACCGGATTTTTCCGTAAGAATTTCACCCGTAGTTCCGAAAAGCAGTACGGTAGCCTGTTTAATTACACTGTTTAAAAATAGCATTATTCCGCCTCCTTTTTCTTATGTTTACAAATTATTAAGCGATATTGAATAAAGAACTCGCAACCTATAATGAAGAAAAAGATAAGACCCGTTATAATATCGGGAAAAGCCTGAGAACCGCTTGTCACGCCGGCTTTAGACATTATCTCCGACATTCCTTGTCCCGAAAAAATTATAAGGAAAGAAGTCATTATCATATATATCGGGTTAAATCTCGCAAGCCATGCGACGATAATCGCAGTAAAGCCCATGCCTCGAACCATAGTTTTATCGAGTTTGCCTTCTATATTAACAAGAATAAATCCTGCGATACCACATACTATGCCGGAAACAATCAAAGTTCTTATAATAACTTTTTTAACGCTCATACCCGAATATTTAGCGGTATTTACACTCTCTCCGACCACTGCGATTTCATAGCCCTGTTTAGTGTATTTCAAGTAAAAATACATCAAAACGGTTACTATCGAAACTACTATTATCGGCAGTACATAAGCATTTCCGAGTTCGGGAAGAAGCCCGTAACGGAACTCCCATTTAGAACCCGTGCTGCCCTTTTTCATCCATGATTCAAGGAAAAACATTACCAGATTCGTTGCGATGTAATTCATCATAAGCGTAAAAAGGGTTTCGTTTGTATTGAATTTAGCCTTGAAAAAAGCAGGGATCACAGCCCATATAACGCTCGCGACAATACTTGCAAGGAACATGAAAATTATAAGCAAAAACTCAGGAACCTTACCCCCCATATACTGAGAACATATCGCGCATGCAAGACACCCGACAAGAACCTGTCCGTCTGCTCCTATGTTCCAGAATTTCATTTTAAAAGCAGGTGCAACGGCAAGCGAAATTAAAAGAAGAATGGCAATATTGTATATCGTATCCATCAACATTCCACCGCCGAAGTTTCCCGTAAAAAGGTATTTCAAAGCTTTGAAAGGAGACAGTTTTGTAAATATGCAAGTAAAGCCTATACACAATATCGATACAATCAAAATCGCCGCGCCACGAATAAGCCATGCTTTCCACCACTTGAGTTCTGTCCTTTTTGCTATGTGAAACAAAGGCTCCCGTATTGATTTCTCGTTAATCATTCGCTTTATCCTCCTTTTCACGATTTTCCTCTTCTATCGCCGCTTCTTCCCACTGTTCTTTCGTGAGATTGCTGTCTTTTGCTATACCTAAGTTTTTATCTTTTTTCTGTTCCGTAAGATTGAGCGAACCGGTCATCATAAGACCGAGTTCCTCTTTAGAGGTCTTTGACGCGTGGACTATACCCATATTTTTGCCGTGACAAAGCACCATTATTTTATCGCAAAGAGCAAGCATTACGTCAAGGTCTTCGCCTATAAACAATATTCCGGTGCCTTTTTTCTTTTGCTCGTTAAGTATGTCGTATATCGCATAAGAAGAATTTATATCAAGTCCTCTCACAGGATAGGCTGTTACTATTACGTTAGGTGAAGATTCTATCTCTCTGCCGACAAGAACTTTTTGTACGTTACCTCCGGAAAGAAGCCTTACGGGAGTCTCCGTCGACGGGGTTATTATGTTTAATCTGTCAATAAGTTCAGACGCACGTTCTCTTGCAGTTTTTCTATCAACAAAAAGACCTTTGCTATCCCCGTAAGTTTTAAGCATCATATTTTCTGTAATCGAAAACGAGGGAACAAGTCCCATTCCCAACCGATCCTCAGGAATAAAACTCATCGCAATTCCCTTTTTTATTATTTCCTTAGACGGAAGCCCTACAATGCTTTCGCCTTTGTGCATAATAAAACCGCTCTCTATTTTTCTGAGCCCCGCAATCGCTTCGCATAACTCTTTTTGTCCGCATCCCGCAATACCGGCAACACCTAAAAGTTCTCCTCCGCGAATATAAAAACTCACGTCGTCTATCGCTACGCTACCGTCATCCTTTTTTATTGATAAATCCCTTATTTCGAGAAGAGGTTTATCAAAATCAGTCTTAACACGTTCTATTTTCAAGTCGATTTTCTTACCGACCATCATTTCGGTAAGCATTTTCTCATTTGTTTCCGCAGTGTTTACCGTACCTACATATTCGCCCTTGCGAAGAATCGATACTCTATCGGAAATTTCCATAACTTCGTTGAGTTTATGGGTGATTATAATAATGGATTTCCCATCCTCGCGCATTTTGCGTAATACGTTGAAAAGTTTTTGAATTTCCTGCGGCGTTAAAACCGCAGTAGGTTCGTCGAGAATAAGTATATCCGCGCCACGGTAAAGAACTTTTATTATTTCAACGGTCTGCTTTTCGGAAACAGACATCTCATGTATTTTCTTTTTAGGGTTTATATCGAAACCGTATTTCGAAGCAATCTCCGAAACGCGAGCGTTTACTTCCTTTAAATTGTATCTCTTGCCGTCGTCTATACCGAGAACAACGTTCTGAGCGGCGGTAAAGACATCCACCAACTTAAAATGTTGATGAATCATACCGATTTTATATTTAAATGCATCCTTCGGAGAAGCGATAACAGCCTCTTCTCCGTTTATAAAAATATGACCTTCGTCCGGAAAATAAATTCCGGATATCATATTCATAAGAGTCGTCTTTCCGGAACCGTTTTCCCCGAGAAGGGAAAGGATCTCTCCTTTGTTTACAGAAAGATTTATGTTTTTATTCGCAAAAACCGAACCAAAACTTTTACTTATGTTTTTTAATTCTATTGCAACGGTACTCGCCATGCCGTTACCTCCGTTTTATAGAAAATCGCAATCGGGCGGAGATTTCCTCCGCCCGGTTGCGTTACTGCCTTTCAAGCGTATGTTATTTATTAGTTATTCCGTCTATATCAACATCAAAATACGGAGCGGAGCGATAAAAACTTTCAGCAAAGTATGTAACGTCGCCGTCCTTCTTAATAACTTCGGTTTCGTGAACATAGTCGCCCGCATCATCAACGTCCGCAAGGTAAGAAGTGAGGTTTTTACCATTAACCGTAAACGTGCTGCAATCGAAAACTTTTAAAGAGCCGTCTTTAAGTTTAGCCATTACTTCGTCAAGTTTAGCCTGGGTTCCCGCAGCAGCCGCCTTTTCGTTAAGGGAAAGAATTTCAACGCTGCCCGTAGCAAGCGTACCCGTCCAATCGTACGCTATTTCCTCGCCCTTTTTAAGACAATCGATCATATATTCGAAATAAGGAGCCCAGTTTACCTTGGAAGCAATGATATAAGAATCATTAACTTTTGCGTCTTCGGTCATTTTTCTCGTGTCCACGTTGTAAGAAACGTTGGGAACTCCTGCATTAAAGCAAGCCTCGGGAGCACCCATCGAATCCGCATGCTGAGAAATAAGCGCGCAACCGGAAGCAATAAGCGCTTCGGCAGTTGATTTTTCTTTATCGAAATCATACCAACTGCTAGTAAATTTGACTTCCATAACCACGTTGTTAACAACAGATCTGAGACCTAAGAACCAAGAAGTATAACCGGACTTAACTTCCGCATAGGGGAACGCACCTACATAGCCGACCTTAATGTTTCCGGCGGCATCTTTCTGATTGTCCTTAATCTGATTGTTGTCAATCATTTCTTGAAGTTTAAGACCTGCGGCAACTCCGGCAAGATATCTTCCCTCATAAATGGATGCAAAAGCGTTATGGTGATTACCACGTTTTTCGGTATGTGCTTTTGTACCGGTAGCATGACAGAATTGAGTGTTGGGATACTCTTTAGCAGCCTGAAGCATATATTGTTCATGACCGAAAGAATCAGCGAAAACAATATTAAAACCTTCTTTTGCAAATTTCTTTGCGGCGGTATAACATTCCTTACCTTCGGGAATGTTTGTTTTTATCTCGTAAGTTATGCCAAGTTTGGTGCAAACTTCTTTTGCCGAATCAATAAAGTTCTTATCGTAAGTAGAACTTTCATCGTGCAAGCAAATAAAGCCGATCTTCATATCTGCGTAGTTTTCAACTTTTTTAATGCCGTTATAAGCTTTTTCCTTATTACCGCAAGCGGTAATTAAGCAGCAAGCCATTGAAAGCACGCATACAAGCACCAGAGATAAGAGTTTCTTCATTTAACTTCTCCTTTCGCATTTCGCGAATTTAAAAATTTATGTAAATTATATTACATATCGAGTTAAGAGTCGTCGATTTATTCGACGAATTTAATATGCCCGTCTTTCATTTCCGCTATTCTCGCAAGCGAATAGACGTCATATCCTAAAGCCGCAATCTTGTCGTAACCGCCCTGATAGGTCTTTTCTACGGCGCAGCTTACGCCGACGACCTCTCCCCCTGCCTTGCGGACAAGATCTATAAGCCCTAAACACGCGTTTCCGTTTGCGAGAAAGTCGTCTATAATCAGGACTTTGTCGTCTTTTCCGAGGTATTCCTTAGATACCACCACGTCGTATTCCGTCTTTTTCGTGAAAGAATAAACTTTCGTCGAATAAACGTCGTCCGAAATATTCAAAGACTTGCGTTTTTTCGCAAACAACACGTTACAATTAAAAAACTGCGCCGTAATACAAGCCAACCCGATGCCAGAAGCCTCTATGGTTAAAATCTTGTTTACTCCGCAGCCTTGAAAATGCGTATATATATCCTTTCCGAGTTCGTTAAAAAGAGCGACGTCCATCTGATGGTTCAAAAAATTATCGACTTTGAGAATGTCTCCGCCGAGAATTTTTCCGTCTTTTAAAATCTTCTGTTCAAGAATTTTCATACCGACCTCGTAAGTAAAAAATTAAAAACAAAAAAACAGGCCATAAATAACCTGCTTGCCAATAAAACGGAAACACACGCAAAAATGCTTTTGCGTTCTCTTCCTCCAATAGTCGCATCTTTTTCGGCGTGCGGTAGAAACGTTTGAGCCGTCATGTTCAAATTTATATTGGCAATCTGTATTCAATTTACGCCTTGATTATAACCGACCTGAATTTTTTTGTCAAACGTTTTTAACGGGTATTTTAAAATTATTTTTAACTTCCCTTAAGCCCCTCGGATTGACAAAGGCGTTACAAAAATGGTATTATATATTTATGATTGCGATTATTGCGGAAAAACCGAGTTTAGCCAGAAATATCGTTTCGGGCATAGGCGAAATGAAAAAGAAAGCGGGCTATTTCGAAAACGACGAATATATCGTCACGTGGGCATTCGGACACCTGTTTTCCCTTTGCGACGTGGAAGATTACCTCCCCTCGCCCGTTCAGAATAAAAAGTGGACGCTCGACAATCTGCCGTGCTTTCCCGACAAATTCCGTTTTCGCCTCAAAAAAGACGATAAAGGTAATATCGACGAAGGGGTTAAAAAACAATTCGAGATAATACGCTCGCTTTTAAACAGAAACGACGTAAATAAAATCGTAAACGCAGGCGACTCGGACAGAGAGGGCGAAATAATCGTTCGTCTTTGCGTATCGAACGCCTTAGTCTCTCCGAAGCCCTTTTACAGATTATGGCTTCCCGATCAGACTCCGCAGACGGTAAGAAAGGCGCTTTCCGAAATGAAAGAAGAAACGGAGTATCAAAACCTTGCAAACGAGGGATTTTCGAGAACGTATATCGACTGGCTGTACGGAGTGAATTTAACGAGATACGCGAGCATAAAAAGCGGTTCGCTTTTAAGGGTCGGCAGAGTTATCGTGCCTATCGTGAAAGCGGTTTACGACAGAGACTATGAAATAGAAAACTTCAAACCCGAGATTTATTACGCCTTGGTATCGAGAGCGAAAACGAACGGCGAGGTAATAGAACTCGTATCTAAATATCGCTTCAAAGAAGAAGAAAAGGCGAAAGCCGAGCGGTGTTGCGAAAGAATGAACGTTCTGCCCGCGACGGTTGTCGATAAAAAGGCAAAAAAAGAGATTTTATTCCCCGGAAAACTCTACTCTTTGACCAAATTGCAGAATTTTCTCGGAAAAAAATACAAAATGCCTATGGAAAAAAGTCTTTCTATCGTTCAGAAACTCTATGAAAACGGTTACGTCAGTTACCCGAGAACAAACTCCGAATACCTTGCCACGAACGAAAAAGACAAAGTGAAGCAGATTATTTCGGGCGTTAAAAAACTCGGTTACGACATAGTTTTCAAGGACAAAAAAACTATATTCGACGATTCCAAGATAGAATCCCACTCGGCGTTGACCCCAACGTATAAAATTCCCGACAAAAACGCTTTATCGGCTGACGAATTTACGGTATATTCGGCGATTTTACGGCGTTTCGCCGCGGTTTTCTGCGAAGAGGAATGTTACGTCGAAAAATCCGAACTTACGATTTCTCTCGGCGGCAAGGAGGATTATTCGATTAAAGGTTCGATAATACTTACCGAGGGCTGGACGAAATACGACGGCGGCGACAGAAAAGACAAGATTTTGCCGAAACTCGAAACGGGAGATACCGTAAACGTAGATTTTCACCCCGAACAAAAGCAAACGCAACCGCCCAAACACTACACTATAGAAACTCTCAACAACTACCTGAAAAACCCGTTCAAAGACGAAAAATCGACGGACGACAACGACGACGAGGACTACAAAGCGATTTTTAAAGGTCTGGAACTCGGCACGGAAGCGACGAGAACGGGAATAATCGACAACGCTAAAAAAAGCGGCTATATCTCTCTGAAAAAAGACGTTTATTACATAGAAAACAACGGAAAATTTCTCATCGAGCAACTAACCGATATGAATATCTCTATGGATAAGTACAAGACGAGTCAGATGGGTCAGGCGCTAAAAAAGGTTTACCGAGGCGAAATGACCATAGACGAAAGCGTAAAAATGGCAGAAAACGAAATAAAAGAGGTATTCGACGGAGACAGGGACGGAGGATCGGGGTTTTTCGGAGACGAAATAGGCGTATGCCCGAAATGCGGCAAACCCGTTAAAAGAGGAAGGTTTTACTACGCCTGCGAGGACTATGGCAAGAACTGCGATTTTAAAATAAATCTTAGAATTCTCGGCTGCTCTATTCCTAAAATTCAGGCGGCAAAACTACTCGAAACAGGGCTGACCGACAAAATGTCGTTTATTTCCAAAAGCGGTAAAAAGTTCGACGGTAAATTAAAATTGAACGATAAAAAAGAAATCGTTTTTGATTTTTCATAATAAAAAGCAATTTGTAATAGAAAAAAAGGTACTCGCGTCAAAAACGGGGTACCTTGTTTTTATGCTATTCATTTTTCGGGACGCCTTCTTTTAAAAATGCAAGCATTTTAAGAGTTCTTTGGGGTGCCGTCCCCTACGAAAGTTTTAATAAAACGGGACGTCGAGGGCGCCGTCCCCTACGAAGGTTTTAACAAAACGGGACGTCGAAGGCGCCGTCCCCTACGAAAGTTTTAACAAAACGGGACAGCGAGGGCGCCGTCCCCTACGATTATGTAAATATCGTATAGGTTGATTGATTCAACCTTGTACAGCGTTGATAAATTAAGGAAAAAATTTTTTATTAAAATCAACGATTTATTAAGTTCTGCAGTAGGGGACGGCGCCTCGACGTCCCGCTTCGTTTTACCGCCAATTATATCAATCAGTATTTTTTAACGATTTTATACATTTCGTCGAGCCTGCTCTCCATATCGGAAACAAGCTTGAACTGCGTTCTCGTTCTGTCTACGTTCTGCTTCTCTCTCGTGTGACGGAAATACACGTCGCCGTCGAGATAGTCGGTCAGAAACCTTATTCCGCATTCGTATGTCATAAGAATCGCTCCATAGGGAAGCATTTCTCTTTCCATATCGGTTATCGTATTGCCGAAAACGCTGAGATAACCGGCAGTATAAGTCTCGAACAGAGGCATATTGAAAATAACCTCTTCCGTTTTCGGGGTATCTTCGAGACAGGGGTTACAACCGAACCTTATCGAGTCGCCGAAGTCGTAACAAATACTCCCCGGCATCATTGTATCGAGGTCGATTACGCATACCGCCTTATCCGTTTTCGTGTCTATCAGGACGTTGTTCAGTTTCGTATCGTTGTGAGTAACTCTCGACGGCATATCGCCGCTTTTGAGCAAATCTACTATTTTGTTCGTAATATTTTCGTGTTTAAGGGCAAATTCTATCTCGGGCATCACGTCTTTAGCCCTGCCGCAGACGTCCTTTTCGAGAGATTTTTTAAAATTTGCGAAACGCTTTACCGTATTGTGGAAATCGGGCAAAACCTCGAAGAGTTTTGAACTGTCGAACCTGTCCAAAAGCATGGCGAACTTTCCGAACGCAACCGCGCTTTCGTAGAAATGTTCGGGCTTTTCGACGACGTCGTAACCTTTGGCGTCCTCTATAAAGACGTATACTCTGTAAAACTCGTCCTCCGCCGCTTTAAAATAAGGCTTTCTGTCCTTGGTAAACACGAGCGTTAAACTCTCCCTGTCGGGGTTGCCGCCCCTTTTCGTTATTTCCGCTCTGTTGAACTCGGTTACGAGTTTTATATTATTCATAAGCCCTTCCACGTTCGTGAAGAGTTTAGAGTTTATTCTCTGAACTATATATCTGACCTTTTTCCCGTTTTCGTCGTAGTTCGCGACGTAAGTTCTGTTGATAAGTCCGCTCCCGTAAGGTTCGCAGGACAAGAAATTTCCGTTTATTTCAAAATGCGATAATATTTCGTTAAATTCCATATTCAAGCCTCCAACTATTTTATAACACTACGCGACCGTTTTGTCAATTATATAAACATTCGCCGATTATATAAGTGAACGCTTTTATAAATTTTACATAATATTCGTACTTTTCGTAAATACTTTGCGTATGAAATTAAACGGCGATTTAAACTACGAAAAAAAGGCGTTAAAAGCTCTTCTCGGAAGCGACGATATAATATTTTTCGATTTCGAGACGGGCGGAAATCAGGCGTTATGCGTTTACGTCGATTCCATAACCGACAAAGAGACGCTCGGCTTGGAGGTAATCGCTCCCCTGTCGAAAAACGAGGACGATAAACCCGTGTCTTCGCTCGCAAAAAAGATAAATCTCGCAAACGTTAAGACCGAGACCGAATTGTCAAAAATCGTCGACAACGTGTTGTCGGGACACGCCGTAATACTCGTAGACGGCAAGAAAAAAGCGATATGCGTCGATCTTAAAAAGTTTGAAGTTCGCGCTATATCCGAACCGCCGACAGGGCTTGCGGTAAGAGGTCCGCGCAACGGCTTTACGGAAAGTATCAAATCGAATCTTAGCCTTATTAGGAGGTATTTGCGTTCTTCCGACCTCAAAGTCGAAATGTTTGAAAAGGGGAAATACACTAAAACGGCAATAGCGTTTATGTATATCGACGGAATCGCTCCGCGGCAACTGATAGAAAAAGTACGAAAAAAAATCGAGGCGATAAACGTTGACGGAATACCCGACAGTTCGTACGTCTCGAAACTTCTGAACGAACGTAAAACCTCCCTGTTCAAGCAGGTGGGGTCTACCGAACGTCCCGATGTCTTAATCGAAAGAATGTTAGAAGGAAGAGTCGGCATAATCGTAGACGGTTCGCCTTTTTGTCTTTCTCTTCCGTACCTTTTGATCGAGGATTTTCAAGCGGCGGAAGACTATTACATTTCGCCTTACAGGGCAAATTTCGTCAGAACGTTAAGGGTGATATCGATTTTGTTTTCAATATTACTCCCCGCGATATTCGTCGCGGCTCAACTTTTTCACTTGCAGATAATTCCGCTTAATTTTCTGCTCACGATAGTAAACGGAATAAAGGAAATACCGTTTTCGCCGAGTCTTGAAATGTTCTTCGTCCTTCTCACATTCGAGATTCTGAACGAAACGAGCGTCAGAATGCCGAAATACGTCGGTATGGCTCTCGCCGTAGTCGGCGCGCTCGTTCTCGGTGAAACGGCGGTAAACGCGGGTATCGTATCCACTCCGGCGATTTTAATAATGGCTTTATCCGGAATAAGCATTTACGCGATACCCGAACTCGTGGAAACAACTTCGGTTCTTCGTTTCGTTTATCTCATAATCGCCGGCTCTCTCGGCGGCTACGGACTTATCGTCTTGTCCGCATTTATAGTCTGTTATCTTTGCGTTGCGGACAACTACGGCGCGCCATACGTCGCTCCGTACTCTCCGATTATTTTAAACGATTTACAAGACGGAATCTATATGAATAACGTAATAGGTATGACCGAAAGACCTAAATCTCTCGGCTCAAAAAATAAAACGAGGCAGAAACTTAAATGAACGAAAACAAATTGTACGTAAGGCAGATATGTTTTATATTCGGAGCGTTTACAATAGCGGGTAAACTCATTACGATGCCCGCTTTGGCGGCAAAATACGCAAAAGAGGCTCTTTGGATTTCCGCGGGCGTGAATTTCCTCATAGACGGACTCGCATTGTTGTTTTTTCTCTATCTCGCGAGGAAATTCGAGGGAATGACGATATTCGAAATCGTAGAATACAATACGGGAAAGGTTTCGAGAAAAATTTTCGCTTTTTTGTTTCTATCGTTTTTCATTCTCAAATCCTACCTGCCAATAATCGAACACCGAAATTTTATAGAAATAGCGTTATACGAAACATCGCCCGCGCTATGGATATTCGCGCCGATTTTCCTGTTTACGGCGTTTTTCTCGTACAAAGGACTAAGGGCGATCGCAAGAACCGCAGACGTTGCGATATGGTTTACGATAACAGCAATCGTCGTCATCGCATCTCTTTCGGTTTCCGTTGCGGATTTATCGAACTTATTACCTCTGCTCGACGTTCCCGCAACTGAAATTTTCAAGGGGAGTTTTATGACGTCTCTATGGTTTTTCGACAGCCCGTATCTGCTTTTTTTCTTGGGGCATTTCAAAAGCGAAAAAAAACAGACGTTAAAAATAACGGCGGCGTATTTCGGTTTCGCCTTGCTCGTAATAATTTATATGGCTATAATGCAAAGCGAGTTCGGAACGCTTACCGAAAGACAATTTTTCTCGCCCGTAAAAATGGGTAAATACAGCGTTGCCGTTTCCAATATAGGCAGAATAGACTATCTTGCCGTGTTCGCCATTATATTTTCCTGTGTTTTTAACGTGGGACTTCCGCTCGTTTTCGCCACGCAATGCCTGAACAAATGCTTTGATTTTAAGCATAAAATAGTTCCGTGTCTTATCGTAAACGGAGCGGTCGGAATTATAGTTTTAATAACCGAAAACTACTATTTTCTCGCGAGAGAGTTTTTTCAGCGGTTCATTACGCCGTTTTTCATCGCCGTTGTTTTGATACTGCCGCTCGCCGCTTTGTTTTTCAGGAGGAAAACAGTATGAAATTTTTGAGAACGCACTTTCTTCCTATAATGATCGCTTTCGCGATACTTCTCTTTTTTACTCACGATTTCGGGCTTGTAGATATCGAACATACGGCGATAATCGTCGCTATGGGAGTAGATAAAACGGACGACGAATACGAAATTTCCACGCAGATTGCCATTCCGCAAGCGACCACGCAAAACGTGTCGAATAGCGAATCTCTCATTTCCGCTAAGGGGAAAACCATAGTGGAGGCTTTGGATAAAGTTGCGATAAATACAGGTTGGTATCCTCTGTTTGCCTTTTGCAATCTAATAATACTCGGAGAAAACACCTTAGAGGGCGACGTTATGGACACGGTGAACTTCTTTATAAGAACGGACAGAGTTCCCGACTCGGCGACCGTCTGCGCTTGCGAGGGAACTGCGAAGGACCTTCTTTCGACCAATACGCCTCTCGATTCGGTCTCTTCTTTTGCTCTGCAAAAAATTCTTCAACAAGACTACGCGAAAATGGACAGGATAGCGAACGTAAACGTAAAACAATTTGCCGAGGAAATTCTGTCGAAATCGGAAATCGGCTATCTTCCGTACGTCGCCGCGGTTAAATCCGGAGAGAAAAGCGAAAGCGATTCTTCGGGCGGTTCGGGCGGTTCGGGCGGTTCGGGAGGCAGCGGCGGACAAGGCGAAAAAGGGCAAGGAAGCGAAGGAAAAGGCAATGAAAGCAGCGTTTACGACGCAAGCAACACAGTGGTGTTTTCAAAGGGGCGTAAAGCGTTTTTCTTAAATCCCGAAGAAACGCTTATGTTCAACCTTAAAAGTAAAAATTCGATAGACACATTTATAGAGTTGGACGAGGTAAACTACGAGGATAAAATAACGCCCGTTCTCGTAGAAATAGAAAACTCGAAAAAGGAATATCGTTTCGAGTTCGACGGCGGTAAACCCGTGTATAACATTAAGATGAATTTTTACTGCCGTATAGTTTCGGCAAACGCGAACGCTCCCGTATCGGAACTTTACCCGTCGGCGAAAGTTCCCGACAACGTTCTCGAAATGACCGAAAAAAAGATAAAGGACACGCTTACCTCGCTATATAAAAAATCGCAACTCGGAAGTTGCGACCTTTTCGAAATAAAAAACGATTTGTATAAATACCATTATAAAAAATACGATAGTCTGAAAGACGATATTCTGTCCGCAACCGCCTTAAATCTCGAAATAACCTGTCAAAGCAAAACGACTACGAGATATTGATATTAGCCGCGAGCGGCTAAAAAGCCTTCATTATCTCTAAACGCAAACTCTTTCTTTAAAGTTTTTAATCCGGTACTTCGTGTATTCGTAGAGTCTTTCGGGTGTTTCTTTCGTATCTCCGAATTCTTTGGCGGAAAGAGTGGAATACAGCCGTGTCCCAAAGGGAACCCTCGGCTGGATTTTCGCTTTCGTTCAAATGCGAACGTCTGCAACAAGTTGCCGCTTTACGCTCTCGCTTATTTCCGCCAAAACAAAAGGGGATGCTTTTGGCATCCCCTTTTGTTTTGGCGGAGCGTTAGTAACGTAAATCGAATTTTGTAACGATTATATGGAGTTTGAAGGTATCGTTCCCATTAATGCT
>CAKQKW010000021.1:0-25733 GCA_934249325.1 uncultured Clostridia bacterium | reverse complement strand
GTTTTACACTACCAAAAACCGGTAGATTTATTTAACTTTTTTCTCACTAAGTGTTGCACTTAGTTTGACAATTCACTGTGAGAAATAAGCGGAGTTTTTATAAGAAATTTCCCGCGACCCTTTCTTATTCCGAACGAAGGGCGATTACGGGATCTTTTTTCGCCGCCATTCTCGACGGTATCAGCCCCGCGATAAGCGTCAACGCCATCGATATCGCAACGAGTATCAATCCGCCCTGCCACGGCAACGTCGCCACGCTCGATATCCCCGCGAGCGATTTTATGATAAGACTTATCGGTATGTTTAAAAGTACGGTTATACCTATTCCGATTATGCCGGCGGCAAAGCCTATAATCAGCGTTTCCGCGTTGAATACGCGTGAAACGTCTGTTTTCGACGCGCCCAAAGCCCTGAGAACGCCTATCTCCTTTATCCTTTCGAGTACGGAAATATAGGTTATTATTCCTATCATTATCGACGAAACGACGAGCGATACCGAAACGAAACCGATAAGAACGTAAGACACGGCGTTTATTATCGTAGTCATCGACGATAACGCCATTCCGAGATAATCGTCGTATTTAATGCGTTTTTCCGAGCCTTCGCCCTCTTCGGGGAATTGCCTGTTGTACGCTTCGATAAGCGAATTTACATATTCTTTATCCTCGAAAGTGGCGGGATAAATGTTTATCACGCTCGGACTCTCGGGATCAACGAGTCCTACGCCGCCGAGAACGTCGTATACGTCGTTCTGATTGTTCAGAACCTCGACGCCTTTCAATAAATTCATCGCTTTCCCGCCGTTTTCTTCGGCGTCTATAAATTCTCTTCTCTGCTCTTCTACGAGTTCGGTATTATTCATATCCGAAATAAGAGCCTTGGTAAGTCCCGACGAATACACGAGATAGCCGCTTATCGAAGTCGCCGCCACGCCTTCTTTCGGTCTGATAACCCCCGCGACGGTCACTTTTCTGCCCTTGGTTTTCGCGAGTTCTTCGAGTTTGCTTTCGTCGGTTTCTTCGACGTATTTCTTTTCCGATTTAACATAAGTCAACGGCTTTGTGAGCAAGTAGAACTCCTTGCCTATGAGATCCTCGACTTTATACGTTAAATCGGGCGACTTTTCCGTCAACGACGGTTCGGGAGCCAAGCCGACGGAAGCGAGAACGTAACTCGGTATCTCGTTATATGCGTTCGCGACGACCATTATTTTGTCCGTATCTTCGGGCGATATCCACTTGCTTCCTCCTACGAGTTCGTACTGACTTTGGATAACGTCGACGTTGTCAATCATTTCCGACCACACAGGGAAATATACGTCGCCTGCGTCCATACCTCCGACCTGCGTACCATAACCGCTTCCCTCGCTCCATTTTTTAATCATATCTTTAATGGCGTTTTTAATGAGTTTTGTCTCGCCGTCCGCTCCGCCGTAAGGCTTGCCGTAAACGTCGAAATCGACTGAGTACGAATACTGAATCGCCGTGATTTTCGTCTTGTCGTAGCCGCAGTTGTCGAGATAGTATTTAAACGACTGTATGTCGTTCGGCTGAGTTTCTTTCATAAACTCTCTATAAAGTTCGCCTATCGTGTCGTTGACTTTAAGGTCGCTGCCGTCGGGGTACTTCTGAGACTTATCCCTTTCGGGTTCGCCGCCGCCCATCATCAGTGCCGAAAAATTCGTATACTTCTGCATTATCTGTACGGGATAATTCGAGAGAGTATCTCTCTGCACGCCGTTTATGTAATTCTGAAAGCCGCTCGACAGCGATAATATGATAGCGATTCCGATTATGCCGATACTCCCCGCGAACGAAACGAGCAGGGTTCTCGTCTTTTTAGTAAGTAAATTCTTGAAACTGAGCGATAAAGCCGTCAGAAAGGACATCGAAGTCCTCTTTTTCTTTTCTTTAACGGGCTTAATCGTCGCACCGTTTGCCGCGTCTGCCGATTCCGCCGCGAGTTTCGCCTCTTTCTCCTCGTCCGCTTTTATGATTTCAGCCGCCTCTTCGTCGGACACGGGATTGTCGTCGCCGACGAGTTCGCCGTCCAATAGTCTTATAATTCTCGACGAGTATTTTTCGGCGAGTTCGGGGTTGTGCGTGACCATTATTATAAGCATTTCGGACGAAATTTCTTTCAGTAAATCCATAATCTGCACGCTCGTTTTACTGTCGAGGGCTCCCGTCGGTTCGTCAGCAAGCAGAATGTCGGGATTGTTAATTAACGCTCTCGCGATAGCGACTCTCTGCATCTGACCGCCCGAAAGTTGGTTGGGTCGGGCGTTGATTTTACTGCCGAGCCCGACTTTTTCAAGAACGGCTTTCGCCCTTTCCCGTCTCTCGGCGGCTTTTACGCCCGAAAGAGTGAGCGCGAGTTCTACGTTTTCGAGTACGGTCTGATGAGGAATCAAATTATAACTCTGAAATACGAAACCTATCGAATGATTGCGGTAGGTATCCCAGTCTTTATCGGTAAATTTGGTGGTACTTTTGCCGTTTATGATAAGGTCGCCCGAAGTGTAACGGTCGAGACCGCCGACGATATTCAAAAGCGTGGTCTTGCCGCAGCCCGACGGACCTAAAATCGAAACAAATTCGCTTTCGCGGAATTTAACGCTCACGCCTTTAAGCGCGCGCACGGTTTCGTCCTGCGTGTAATATTCTTTTACGATTTCCCTAAGTTCCAACATTATAGCACCCTCCGTTGCGTTAATATATTAGCACATTTTTTCGGGCAAGTAAACGAATTTAAAACGCATATCTCTCTTTTTTTTGCACGTTTCACATATTTAATTGCATTTTCACGATTTTGCCGAAAACGCTTTTACAATCTCAAAATTTATGCTATACTTATCATAGCCAATTAAAACCTCAATAGAACTCGATTTTCAGGCGTATCTTACGCTTAATCCATCGTTCTTTTCGTGGCTCATATTGGTATATTAACCCGCGAAAACGCCTCGACTTAAACGCAAGCTACGCCTGAAAATTTGCGGGAACATTGATAATTTATATATATAGGGCAACCTTGAAGCCGTATTTTTTGATGATTTATGGTAAAGGCAACCGAAGGCGTATACAAATACGTCAAGGGCGAATTTGCCGTAAAGCATAAAAAAACGGCTTCAAGGCGGGTTCTATTGAGGTTTTAATTGGCTATGTTTTCAATACTTATTGTCGAGGACGATATCCCGACCAACAAACTCATGTCGATAGTTTTAAGAAACGGCGGCTTTAAATCCGTTTCCGCGTTTTCGTCCGCAGAGGCGTTATCTCTTATAGACGAAGTTCGCCCCGACCTTATTTTAGCGGATATAATGCTTCCCGATATGAGCGGGTTCCGTCTCACGGAAGCGATAAGGCGTAAGGACGCGGACGTTCCCATTATAATAGTCACGGCGAAGCAATCGCCGTCGGACAAACACTACGGATTTATGGTCGGAGCGGACGACTATATGACAAAGCCCGTAGACGAGGAAGAACTGCTTCTCCGCATCAAGGCTCTGCTCCGCAGAAGTAAAGCCGTTTCCGAGCAAAAACTGCGTTTTAACGACTTATCGCTTGACTTTTCCAAACTGACGGCGACTGTCGGCGACACGGAAATCGACCTCACGCAGAAAGAATTTCTGCTCCTTTTCAAACTCGCTTCCTCGCTCGGAAAGATATTCACGAGAAACGAACTCATGGAAGAAATATGGGGTAAGACTGACAAGGACGACCACACTTTAAACGTGCATATCAACCGCATAAGGGAAAAGTTGCAAGGGGTGAAGTCCATAGAAATAAAGTCGGTGAGAGGTCTCGGGTACAAGGCGGTAAAGTCCGATGAGTAAGAAAAAGCAGCCCGAAAAATCGCTGATAGCGGAAGCGATATACGCGGTACTCACGATAATTCTCGCCTGTCTGTTCGGCTTTTCCGTCACGTTCATACTCATAAAGACGGGAGCGGTGACGGTCAATATGAATTACGGAACGGCGTTTTTCGCGTTCATATTCGCCTGCGTAGCCGCAATTTTGCTGTGTTTTTGGTATTTGAGGTACAGAAAACGCAAAGAGGACGCGGCGAAAATACGCGAAGCGACCGAAAAAATATCCCGAGGCGACTATGAAATTTCGCTCGGCAAACTCGTTTCCGACTACAAAAAAATAGGCGAAGCGATAGAGACCGTCGCCCTCAGACTCAGACAAGCGGAAGAAGAAAAGGACGATTTTATCAACGATTTTTCGCACGAACTGAAAACGCCGATAGTCTCGATAAGAGGGTTCGCGAAACTGATAGCGAACGGAAATTTATCGAGCGAAGAAGCGAAAGAATATCTGTCCTTTATCGTTTCCGAGTCTGACAGGCTCGTGGACCTGACCGCAAGCACTCTCATGCTCGACAGACTTCAAAGCAACCGTTTAGAGGTGGTAGAAAGGGAGTTCGACCTTTCGGAACTGCTCAGAAAAAGCATACTCACCCTGCAACCCGAATGGGAGAAGAAAAACATCGAAATCGACGCGGACTTCGGAGAATGTACGGTTAAAAGCAACGACGAACTTTTAAGCCGAGTATTTATAAACGTACTCGACAACGCGATAAAATACTCCCGCGAAAACGGGAAAGTGGGCGTATACGTTACGGAAAGCGACGGCAAAATATCGGTGACGATAGCGGACGACGGCATAGGAATGGACGAAGAGACCAAACGAAGAATGTTCGACAAATATTTCCGCGCAGACAAATCGAGGAACACCCGAGGCAACGGACTCGGGCTTGCGACCGTAAAAAAGATAGCGGAACTATTGGAACTAAAAATAACGGTAAACTCGAAAGTAGACGAAGGGACGAGATTTACGATAGAAATCCCCTCGGAGTAATTCCGCCCTATCCACAGGTGGAAAAATTTTTTAGCAAAAAGAGGACTGCTCTGTTTAAGGCGGTCCTCTTTACTTTTCAACGTATTACCCGATTATAACGTTTATCCGATAAAAAAGTCTGCGACGTACTTTTCGTCATTTCTAAGTACCGCCGTGTGATTTTCGTCTGAACCTTTGATTTCCGACGAGTAAACATTCAACTCCTTAACCGTATCTTTGTCGTTTCCGAGCGAGTGCGGGTGATGATCTACCCCGACTTTGACGTAATAAGTAAGCGGCACGCCGTTTTTCTTGCAATACTCTATCATTTTTAACGAGTTTTTTCTGAACGCAACCGTTTTATCGCTGTCGCCGGCAATCAGAAGCGTGGGCAAATTCAATGAAAAATACCTGTCGAAATTCTCCACGGGATAACCGCCGTAGTTTAAATATTCCTCTTCCGACTTAAAACCGTACTCTTTAAGCACCTGCTCGTAAAGTCCGTTTTCGCCGTACTTATCCCCTCTTCTCGGCCAAGTTCTGAGGTCTAAAACGGGCGCGTCGAAATACGCCTTTTTAACCGTTTCGGGATGCGCGAGCGTATAGTTGAACGCGTAAAGTCCGCCCCTCGAAAAGCCTATTATTCCGCATTTTTCATTTAAAAACGGGTATCTTTTCATCATTTCGAGATAAAAGCCGTACATCAGTTTTACCGCTTCGGGGCTGCCGTATTTGTCAGATATTCCGTAGTATGCCCTTACGAAACCCTTTTCGCAAAGGGCGTTTTCCGCTTTATCGAAAGCGTAGAAAAACTCCGTTTTCCAAAGCCATTCGCCGTTCGGCTCGGACGGTATAATCACCGTCGCTTCGTAGCCGTTTACGGTAAATTTTTCGATTTTCTTTTCCATGGTTAAACTCCTATAATAAGTTCAAATATTACGAGTACCGCAAGGTACGCGAAATTTATCAGAAGAAATTTCAATATATACGGCGCGGTTTTGCCGCCCGTCTGTCTGTATTTGCCGAGCGTTATCAGACTCGCAAGGCTCGCTATGGGCGTTCCGAGACCGCCGATATTCACGCCGACAAGAAGCGGAGCGTAATTTTCCGTGAATCTACAAAGCAGCGTAGCCGACGGAACGTTGGATATTATCTGACAGGAAAGCACCGACACAATGAGCGTATTTTTATCAAGAAGTCCGCCTATAAGTTCGTGAACGGCGTTTATCCTCGACATATTGCCGCTGAAAACGAAGAACGCCGCGAACGTTAAAAGAAGGGAATAGTTGACTGTTTTAAACGCTCTTATATCGAATATCAGTATGCCTACGGTCGCTATTCCGATACCTATGTAGTAAGGGAAAAGTCTCAGTACCGAACACACCGACAAGGCGAAAAGCGCGAGATATATCACCGTTTTTTTCGTATCCGATTTATATTCCGTATCGTCCGAAACCGTCGCGGGTTCTCTTTTTACTACGAAGCAACAAGCGATTATAAGTACGAGCGACACCAAAAACGGCGGAGCCATTATTTTCAGAAATTCCGCCACGGGTATTTTGTAGTACGAGAACAAAAACAGGTTTTGCGGGTTGCCGAACGGAGTCAGCATACCGCCGAGATTAGCCGCTATATTCTGCAAAATGAACAAATACGCCGTATACTGCGGCTTGTCGGTGCTTTTTAAGACAAAATAGCCGAGCGGCAAAAAGGTTATGAGCGCCATATCGTTCGCCATAATCATAGACCCGAAATAGGTTATGAATACCAACGCGAAAACGATATTTCGCATATTTTTGAATTTTACTATTATCTTCCTCGCGAGTATTTCGAAGAACCTTACATTCGACAACGCTTCCACCACGAGTAGCGTTCCGAATAAACACGCAAGCGTGGGCAGGTCGAAATAGCCGAGGTATTCTTTGTCCGGCGGCACGAAAAACGCCGTCACGATCGCCGCCGTTACCGCTATTATAGCCACAGCGTGGCTTTTTACGAATTTTAAAACCGTTTTCATATAAATTAACACAAGAAAGTCCGTCTATAAGTCGATTAACGGCTTTTATCGGCGGGCAAAACCACATTATCTGCCAAAGTTTATTTCGCTCGGGCGTCGAATATAATATCGCAAAGCCCTTCGGCGAAATCGGGTTCGTGAGTAACGAGTATCAACGCCCCTTCGTATTTCTGCAAAGCCTCTTTCAACGCCCTTTTAGCCTTAACGTCGAGGTGATTCGTAGGTTCGTCGAGAATAAGAATATTCGACGGCGAATTGCCCAAAATGGCGAGTTTAAGCCTCATCATCTCGCCGCCCGAAAGGGTGGAAACGGGTTTTACGGCGAGATCGCCCGAAAGTCCTACGGTCGCGAGAGCCGAACGCACTTCCTTTTGAGAAAGTCTCGGAAATGCGGACTGGTAAACATTGTACGCCGACAGACTGCCGTTCTCGAAGCCGAGTTCCTGCTCGATATAGCCTATTTTCGCCGCAGGGTGGAAGTTGAACGAACCTCCGAGACTCGGTATTTTACGCATAAGCGTTTTTAAAAGCGTCGTTTTACCTACTCCGTTCGTTCCTCTTATCCATATTTTTGAAGTCGAGCCGAGGTGAAAATCGACGTCGGGAATGAGTTGCGACGTATACCCGACTTTAAGACCTTTGACTATCAGTAAATCTTTGGTATTAAGGTCGATATAGGGAAAGGAAAAAGAGCAATCCCTCTCGACGGACGGCTTAGCCATAACGTTTATGCGCCCGAGCATTTTCTTTCGCGAATTAGCCATACCCGCGGTGGAAGCCCTCGCCCCGTTGCGGTCGATGTAGTCCTGCAACTTCTTTATTTCGGCTTGCTGACGATTGTAGTCGTCCTCATACTGTTTGTTGAGTATTTCGCGCTTGACAAGATACTGATCGTAGTTGCCCGTGAACTTGCGTATCTGCCCGTTTTCTATCGAGACAATCATTCTCGCCACGTTATTCAAAAACGCGGTGTCGTGCGAAATGACGAGGAAGGTCTTTTTATAGGAGTTTAAAAACTTCGTGAGCCACTCTATATGCTCGACGTCGAGGAAGTTCGTAGGCTCGTCCAAAAGGGTTAAATCTTGTCCTTCCAAAAGGAGTTTCGACAGCATCAGTTTAGCCCTCTCGCCGCCCGATAAATTGCCGATAATCGTCTCATAGCCGAACTTATTGACTCCTAAGCCGTTTGCGATTTTCTTAATCTGAGCCTCCAAGTCGTAGTAGTCGGCGTCGTTCAGTTCTTCTTGAAGTTCCGAGGACTTCGCAACGAGTTCGTCGAGTGTGTCGCCGTCCGCTTCGCACATTTCGGCATAGATTTTTTCGAGTTCGGCGTTCTTCTCGTCGAGGTAGGAAAACGCTTCGCGTAAATACTGCATTACGGTAAGCGACTTATCCAAAGTCGCGTGTTGGTCGAGGTAGCCTATTCGCATACGCGGAAGTCTCTTGATTTCGCCCTCGTCCTGAACGATTTTGCCCGCTATTATATTTATGAACGTGGACTTGCCCGCTCCGTTTAAGCCGACGACGCCGATATGCTCGCCGTTATTCACCGTAAGGTCGGATTTTACAAACAAATCTCTGTCGTCGTAGCGGTGGGAAAGCCCTTTAATCTCTAATATACTCATTTTCTTTTCGTTTTAGTTGACTTTTTTTCTTTTCGGTTTATAATAATACTTATGAAATTCAAATATAAATACAAAACTTATATACTTATATCGTTTATTCTCGTTTACGTTCTCGGCGCGGTGTGCTTCGTGTGGAATTTATACAGGTTGATAGCCGCGGCGACGAGTCCCATAGAACTGTCACCTTACAATTATATAACCTACTCGCTCTGTCTCGTACTGCCCGTCGTTTTCGACGTTTTCGTGACCGCCGCGCTCATAAACTCGTGTTACGAGATTAAAAACGGGTTTTTGTGGGTTCGGTTCGGGCTGCTCGCCGACAAATATAAGATAGCCGATATCGACTCGCTGATAAAGAACGTGAGTTTAAATAAACTTACGATTATATTCAAAGACGAAAGTCCGATGAAAGTGATAATCGACGAAAGCAAGTTCGACGATTTTTCGACCGAGATACTTAAAATAAACAAGACGATTTCCTATTCTCAGGTTTCCGAGGATAAAAAACAATCGTGACAAAGCCTTATAGGAACTGTATGTTATGCAATTTCTTAAATGCGACCCAAAAGCATTCGCTTTTGGGTCGCTTTATATTTGCAAAAACTAACCTTTACTCGCTTTCCCCTGTGGGGAAAGCAAGGAAAGTCAGACGGCTTCGCCTGTTGATGTTTTATTACAGTCTCGTTTTTTAAGTCTTATCCGCAATTACGCCGCGTACTCTACCGTCGCTTCGCTCGAATAGTTCCAGTCGTTTCTGACAAAGCCTTTCCACTCGGCTTCAGTACCGCCGAACTTAACCGTTACTACCGACTTATAGAACGCCGAAGCCTCTATCGCGTTGTAACGCTTATCCGTTCCTTTGTCGTATTCGATATTAACCGCGAGTTTGCCGCAGTCGCCGAACGCGTAAGTTCCTATCTTCTTCACTGACTTCGGTATCGTAATTTCGCTGATCGCCGAGCAGCCGTAGAACGCGTAAGCGTTTATTCTTACAAGGTTTTCGGAAAGCGTTACCGAGGTAATTCCCGAACAGCCCATAAACGCTCTTTCGCCGATTTCCTTAACGTTTTTCAAATCGACCGTTTCAAGCATACTCATACCTCTGAACGCTTCCGCGAATACGTTTTCGCTGAGAACCTCTACGTTTTTAACCGTTACGGTTTCGCCGAACAACGTCGCTACCGTTTTACCGTTAAAGAACTCGTTGTCGAGGTCTATTTTAAGCGTATCGCCGCCGAATTCGGTTAAAATACCGTCGTAAAGTTTAACGCCTTTTCCTACCGTAACCGTCTTAATTTCGGCATTATCTCCGAATAAGCCTTTCGCGATATTTACGTTTTCGGGAAGAGTCGCTTCCGCTCCTTTGCTTCCTACCGCCCATTTCGCCTCGAAGTTCTCGCCGTCAACTTTACCGATAAGGTAAATTCCGTTTTCGAGTTTTAAGCCCTTGATTTCCTTACTTAAAAGCCCTTTGAAAAGTCCCGCGTCGAGGGTTCCGATATCGTCGTTCTCGAACGATATTCCCGCAAATTTCGCGTTCGCGACTATATCGCCTATCGCTTCCGCGGATATTCCGACTATCTTCTTGCCCTCGTACTCGTTCGCGATTACTATCAAATCGTTTTCGGTGAGTTTCTTTTTGCCCGTCCCGGTAACGCCCGCCAACACGTATCCGTCTCCGCTTTCTTCGTATTTAAGAAGAGCCTCGCCGTACTTTTCTCCGCAGACTTCGCAAATCGGTCTTTCGTTGCAGGTCGCTTCGCCGCCCGTACAATCTTCGGTTTTACTGTAAGTACAACCCGTTCTCTTACAGGTCGTAGTATGCTTATTTTCGCCGTCGTTCTGAGCGGTTTGCAAGTCGTGGTTGTTCAAGTCGAAGTCGCCGTATTTGTCGCCGCAGACTTCGCAGGTCGCCTTTTCTACGCAGGTAGCAATGCCGCCCGAACAGTTCTCGGTCTTGCCTTTATGGCTGTTATCTCTCGAACATACTTCGGTATGCGTTCCGTTTCCGTTCGTTTTCCATTCGTAATCGTGGTTCGTTAAATCTACTTCGCCGTACTCGCCGCCGCAGACTTCGCAAGTCGCTTTTTTCACGCAGGTCGCCGTGCCGCCCGAGCAGTTTTCCTCTTCAAAATAGTTACAACCGTCTCTGAGACACTTCTTTACGTGCTTGTCGCCCTCGCCTTTCGTCCACTTGTCGGGAAGGTTGTGCCCCAAAGGTTTACCGTACTCGCCGCCGCAGACTTCGCAGGTCGCTTTTTCGGTACAGGTCGCTTCGCCACCCTTACAAGCGTCTTCTTCATAATAGGAACAACCTTCTCTCGTACATCTTCTTACATGCTTGTCGTTTTCGCCTTTCGTCCACTTGTCGGGAAGGTTGTGCCCCAAAGCCTCGCCGTATTTCTTGCCGCAGACTTCGCAGGTCGCTTTTTCGGTACAAGTCGCTTCGCCGCCAGTACAATCTTCGGTAACGCTATACGGACAGCCCGTTCTCTTACAGGTCGTGGTGTGCGTTTTTCCGTCGACGTTCTGAACGGTTTGTAAGTCGTGGTTGTCCTCGTCAATCTCGCCGTATTTGCCGCCGCAAACCTTACAGGTCGCCTTGTCTACGCAGGTAGCCGTACCACCCGAACAGTTCGCGGTTTCACCCTTGTGGCTCTCGTCTCTCGAACATACCTCGGTATGCGTTCCGTCGCCGTTCGACACCCATTTATAAGCGTGGTTAGTCATATCGACTTCGCCGTACTTTTCGCCGCAGACCTTACAGGTCGCTTTTTCGGTACAGGTCGCTTTTCCTCCCGAGCAATTTTCGGTTTCATTATAGGTACAACCCGTTCTCTTACAAGTCGTGGTGTGCGTTTTTCCGTCGGCGTTCTGAACGGTTTGTAAATCGTGATTGTTCGTATCGAACTCGCCGTACTCGCCGTGGCAGACGTCGCAAACCGCTTTTTCTACGCAGGTAGCCTTGCCGCCCGTACATTTGCCCGTTATCTCGTCGCCGCATGCGGAACATACTTGCTTATGCGTTCCGTCGCCGTTCGAAGTAAATTCTCCGTAAGAGTGACCTTTCGGGGTGCCTTTTTCCGCTCCGCAAACGCCGCATTTCGCCTTTTCGGTACAAGTGGGTTCGCTGAAATTACAAGCCGCTTCTTCTCTACGATTGCACGTTTCGCAAATTCTGTAATGATTGCCGTTTCCGTCCGAAGTCCACTTTCCGAAGTTGTGTTTCTGAGTCTGATAAACGTGCTTTTCGTCGTGCGAGCAGACTTTTTTGTGATAGTCTTTATCTACTTCGCGCCATACGCTGAAATCGTGACCGAGCGGCTCGCCGTATTCTTCTCCGCAGACTTCGCAAACCGCCTTTTCGGTACAAGTCGCTTCCCCGCCTTCGCATTCTTTGGTTTCGCCCTTATGCTCGCGGTTTCTCTTACATATTTCGGTATGAGTTCCGTCGCCGTTCGACTTCCACTCGTAGTAATGGTTGTTCTCGTTGATTTTGCCGTACTTTCCGCCGCAGACTTCGCAAGTCGCTTCTTCGGTACAAGTCGCCTCGCCGCCGCTGCATTCCTCTTCTTCGAAATAGGTACAGCCTTCGTTCAGACAACTCTTTATATGCTTATCGCCCTCGCCCTTCGTCCAATTTTCGGGGAGGTTGTGTCCCAAAGGTTCGCCGTATTCACCGCCGCAGTACTCGCATTTCGCTTTTTCGGTGCAAGTCGCCTTGCCGCCCGAACATTCCTCGGTGAGACCGATATGTTTCTCGTCTCTCGAACAAACCTGCGTATGTGTTCCGTCGCCGTTCGCAACCCATTTATAATCGTGATTTTCGGGGGCGATTTCTCCTCTTTCGCCGCCGCAAACTTTACAAATTGCTCTTTCCACGCAGGTAGCGTCCGTGAATTCGCAAGACTCGGTTCTGCCCTTGTGTTCTTCGTTTCTTGTGCATACTTCGGTATGCGTATCGTCGCCGTTCGACTTCCACGCATAGTCGTGATTGTCGGGGTCTTTATCTCCGTATTCGCCGTGGCAAAGGTCGCATATTCTGCCGCTTACGCAGGTCGCAACCCCGCCATAGCAGCCAAGCCCCGTAACGGTATGGGTTTCGTCGTACGAACAAACGCCCTTATGCGTTTCGTCGCCCTCGGAAGTCCAAACGAAGTTGTGAACGCACACTTCGCTCAAATCGATATCCGAGGGAAGAGCGGGGCTGTTCGTCTCGCCCATTTTGGAATATCTCACGTTGACGATTGCGGTTTTGCCGTCGGTAATTCTGAATCTCGTTACGATGCCTTTGCTCGATATCCACATATCGACTACCGCCGTACTCGGAATAAGCGAGGAATTAAGATCCGCCCCGCTCGCTCTGTACTGCGAAACGCTGCCCGAAACTCTCTCGAATTTCGCGAGGTTGGCGTCTTTTCTGCCGCCGCCGAAAATATCGCTTACGTACGGGTTAGCCGCGAGGTTCATTTCCGTCAGAATCAAGTCGCTCGAAAAGAACGTGAAATTTTCTCTGTCGTAAGCGGTCTCGCCGTAAGAATACTGATAGCCGTTCGCGTAAACGTACTTCTCGCCGTTGTTTCTGATTACGAGATAGTATTCGCCGCCCTCGGCAACGCCGCGGTAATAGTAGTCTTTACTTACCGTAACGCCGCTCTCGGTTTTATCCGTCCTCGTGACGATTACGGTAAGCGGACCGCCGTCGCCCTGCGTATAGCAAAGCGCGGTACGAGCGCTCCCGTCCGTAATAGAAGCGGTATATCCCCCTGCTAATTCTATATCGGGTAAAACGACGTTTTCGGGAACCGACTTATCGCCGTCGTCTCCGTCACCCGTCGAGCCGCCCTTACACGATACGAAGAATATCGTCGTAAAGACGAGAAGAATTACAAAAAGAATGCTTGTCAGACTTCTTTTCATGAATTACCTCCGAGCGAACCCGTTTCAAAGTCCGAGACTTTAAAATTAAAGGTCGCAATTATAATAATATATACTATAATATCATAGTAATTTCAAAAAATCAACCGCTTTAACTTAATTTTCGTAAGGCTATACAAAATAAAATTTGAAAGCGACAAAATTTTGCGAAGTAAAATATAACTTCCGTAGGCAATACAACTTCCGTTTTTCGGGACGTCGGTGGCGCCGTCCCCTACTGCCGACAGGCAAATATAACTTTGCGAAGCAAAATATAACTTCCGTAGGCAATACAATTTCCGTTTTTCGGGACGTCGAGGGCGCCGTCCCCTACTGCCGACAGGCAAATATAACTTTGCGAAGTAAAATATAACTTCCGTAGGCAATACAACTTCCGTTTTTCGGGACGTCGGGGGCGCCGTCCCCTACTGCCGATAGGCAAATATAACTTTGCGAGGCAAAATATAACTTCCGTAGGCAATACAATTTCCGTTTTTCGGGACGTCGAGGGCGCCGTCCCCTACGCCGCAAGGCAAATATAACTGCGACAGCAATATAACTTTGCAGAGCAAAATATAACTTCCGCAAGGAAATATAACTGCCGCAGGCAATATAACTTTGCGGAGCAAAATATAACTACAAAAAAACTGCGGGTATGCCCTTTCGGACTTTACACGCAGTCTTTCATTTTACGTTCTATTGTTCTATTGCTCTGAAAATTGCCGTTTTATCGACTTATAGCCCCGCTTTTCAGGAATATTCGCCGATTATCTCTGAACTCTGCCACTCGCGTTTCCTTTCGCCAACGCCTCGACTTCCGAGACCGATACCATATTGTAGTCGCCCTCTATCGAGTGCTTTAAGCACGAAGCCGCAACCGCGAATTCAATCGCTTTCTGAGCGTCGTAGCCGTTTAAAAGCGAATAGATAAGTCCGCCGCCGAAACTGTCGCCGCCGCCTACTCTGTCTACTATGTGCATAGCATACTTCTTCGAGAATACCGCTTCGCCGCTTGTATAAAGCATTGCCGACCAATTATTGTCGTTCGCCGACAAACTCTCTCTGAGCGTTATCGCAACGCCCTTGAAATTAAACCTTTCGGTCAACTTCTTAGCGACGGATATGTAGCCGTTTCTGTCGAGTTTTCCCGTGTTTATATCGGTATTGTCCGCTTCTATTCCGAATACGTCTTTCGCGTCCTCTTCGTTCGCTATGCAATAATCGACGTATTTGCAAACCTCGCCCATGACCTTACCCGCCTTTTCTTTGCTCCAGAGTTTTTTGCGGAAATTGAGGTCGCAGGAAATCGTTATTCCCTTTTCTTTCGCCTTTTTGCACGCCTCTAACGTAATTTCGGCGGTCTCGTCCGAAAGGGCGGGAGTTATGCCCGTAAAATGGAACCATTCTACGCCGTCGAAGATTTTATCCCAATCGAAATCTTCTTTCTTAGCGGTCGCTATCGAGGAATAAGCCCTGTCGTAAATGACCTTGCTCGGTCTCTGACTCGCGCCTTTTTCGCAATAATAAATACCGACTCTGTCTCCGCCTCTTACGATTTTAGTCGTATCGACGCCGAATTTTCTCAAACTATTGACCGCCGCCTGTCCTATCTCGTGAGCGGGCAATTTCGTAACGAAAGCGGCGTCTATGCCGTAATTCGCAAGGCTCACCGCAACGTTCGCCTCCGCGCCGCCGAAAGTGGCTTCGTATTTCTCGCTCTGAACGAATCTCAGATAGTTCTCGGGAGCGAGCCTCAACATTACTTCACCGAAAGTAACGACCTTCATATTTATTTAACCTCCGCTAAAATTTCGTTTATTTTACGACAATTATCCGCGATATCGCCCTTCATCATAAACGAACCGCCGACCGCGTATATCTTGTCAAATTCCAAAAACTCTTTTAAGTTCGTCAAATCAACGCCGCCCGTCGGTATGAATTTAACCTGCGGAAACGGACCCGATAAAGCCTTCAACGCTTTAAGTCCGCCGTAAACGTTCGCAGGGAAGAATTTAAGCACGGTAAGTCCCGCTTCCAACGCTTCCATAATCTCGGTAGGCGTTACGCAACCGGGGTAGTAAGGAACGTCGTTTACCGAACAAATTTCGGCGACCTCTTTCGAGAACCCCGGCGAAACAATGAATTTCGCGCCCGCGTTCAACGCGTCGAGGCATTGTCTGCCGTTTATTACCGTTCCCGCTCCGATATTCATATCGGGGAAAAGACTTACGCCGAGCGAAATCGCTTCCGCCGCGCAAGCCGTTCTGAACGTGATTTCGGCGGTGTTTATGCTGCCTTCTCTTAACGCCGACAAGGTCTTTTCGGTGTCGGCTACGTCTTTGATTACCACTACGGGTATTACTCTGTCCATTTTTTAACCTTCTTTATATTTTTATCTCAAAAGTAAATAAACGAAATACACTCCGCTTACAATCACGCTTAAAATGCCGATTATAGCGATTATCATGCTCGCGATTTTCCCGTACCCGTTCTGCCCGAAATTGAGCCACAGCAAAATTTGAGACGCTCCCGCTAATATTACCTGAGCGAAATAGCATATAAGGGCAAGCGGCACAAGCACTATTGCGGCGAGAGCCTCGGTCGATTCCATGTGGGTAGCATCGTACAAAAACGCCGTTCCCACAACGCACAATGCGAGCGACAGTACAAATAAAATTGTTCCTGCAATAAATTTAGTCTTTCCCATACGAATAGTATCTCAATCGAGGGTTGCTTTTATTCAGTCAAGCACCGCTTTTATTCTTCTTACGCCCGCCGAGGAAGCCTCTTCTTTCGCGATGCGGAAATGATGAAGTTCTCCCGTACGGCTCGCATGCGGTCCTCCGCATATCTCCTTACTGTATTTCCCCATCGTGTAAACCTTGACTTTATCGCCGTATTTTGCGGTAAATACGCCTATCGCGCCCGAATTTTTCGCCTCTTCGACCGTCATTTCTTCCATCGTGACGGGTACGTCCGCTTTTATCGCCTCGTTTACCCAATTTTCAATCGCTTCGAGTTCTTCGGGCAGAAGTTTTCTGTCGAAATTGAAGTCGAAACGAAGTCTCTCGGTCGTTATGCTCGAGCCTTTCTGATTGATATTGTCGTCCTTTAAAACGGCTTTCAAAGCGGCGTTTAAAAGGTGGGTGGCGGTATGAAGTCTCGCCGTGATTTCGTTCTGTTCTTCGAGACCGCCCTTGAACGCGCCCTGCGGCTGCTTACTCCTTTCCTGATGCTCTTTAAAAGCCGCCGCGAAGCCGTCCGCGTCTACCGTATAGCCGATTTCCGCCGCGAGTTCTTCGGTGAGTTCCAACGGGAAACCGAAAGTGTCGTATAAGTGGAACGCCTGCTTTCCGCCGATTACCGTCTCGGGTTTATACGACGGATCTTTCTGCGACATAAACTGATTTTTTCTCTTTATGCCGTCAACGCATTTATTGAATTCTTTAAGTCCGGTAGCAAGCGTAGCCTCGAATTTCGCGCCCTCTTTCGCTATTTCGGACAAAATATACTCTTCTTTTTCTACGAGAAGGGAGTACGCCTCGCCGTAAATCTCTTCGATAAATATCTTCGACGCGCCCGAAAGTACGGACACTTCCGCTCCGAGTTGTCTCGCGTATCTTATCGCCCTTCTTAAAAGCCTTCTTAAAATGTATCCCGCTCCGACGTTGGACGGAACTATTCCGTTTACGTCGCCGATGAGCATAGTCGCCGTTCTGACGTGGTCGGCGATAATTCTCATAGCCTTTCTCGCCTCTTCGTCGTCGTCGTAACTTTTACCCGTCGTCTTTTCGAGATATTCGATTACCGGCAGGAACAAGTCGGTCTTATACCCGTCTGTAATTCCGTTCAGAAACGCAAGTAATCTGTCGAGACCGAATCCCGTGTCTACGTTTTTGTTGGCGAGCGGTTCGTAGCCCGTCGCCGTCTTTTTGTACTGCATATACACGTCGTTTCCGATTTCGACGTATCTGCCGCAACCGCAGTCGGGTCCGCAATTCGGTCCGCACGGCTTATCGTTTTTCGGATAGAACCACTCGTTATCGGGGCCGCAAGGCGTTCCCACCGTTCCTTCGAGTTCCCACCAGTTGTCGCTTTTCGGCAGATAGAATATGTGTTCGGGTTTAATTCCGACTTCCTTTAAAAGCGAAGCGGTCTCCTCGTCTCTCGGCGCGGCGTCGTTGCCTTCGAATACCGTCGAACAGATTTTGTCGCCGTCGAGTCCGAACACCTCCGTTAAAAGTTCGTAAGACCACTTCGTCTTTTCTTTCTTGAAATAATCGCCGAGCGACCAGTTGCCCATCATCTCGAAAAAGGTGAAATGGGTCGGGTCTCCGACGCTCTCTATATCGACCGTTCTCACGCACCCCTGAACGTTGCAAAGCCTCGTCTTTCCCGACGGGTGCTTAGCCCCTAAAAGGTAAGGCATAAGCGGCTGCATACCCGCAACGTTGAACATTACGCCCGTCGAGCCGTCGCCTATCAGAGAAACCGCCCCGATGTTGACGTGTCCTCTCTCTTCGTAAAACCTGATCCATGCCTTTCTTAATTCTTTTGACGTTATCATAATCGTTTTCCTTAATTTATTATCCTAATTATAGCGTAAATCGCCGATTTTGTAAACCGTTTTCGCAAAATCTTTATTATTTCTCGGGTTTAAACCGACAATCGCCGCGCAAAAGTCCGTCTATAAGTCGTTTATCACGCTTTTTTAACGGAAACGCCTTCTTTGGAAATCATTACCGCATAGCCGCTTGCCAGTATTTCCGCTCTTATCGAATCGCTCAAAGCGTAATCTTTCGCCGCTCTCGCCGCCTGCATTTTCTCGGCTAACGCCCTGACGTTTTCGGGGACGGGTTCTTCGTGCGTTTTCTCGTAGTTTTTAACATAAGTCTCGGGGTCGAACCTGAACAGTCCTAAAAGCGAATAGGTCTTTTTTACCTGCGAGAGCATCTTCCCCGCCACGGGGTCTTTCGCCGCAACCGCCGCCCTGATTTTCTTGAAAAAGGCGTACAAATCGGATAGGGCGAGCGCGGTATTGAAGTCGTCCGACATAGCCCTGTCGAACGCCTCGTCGATTTCGGGATAATCTCCCTCGATTTTTGTCCCTGCCTCTTCCGCTTCGCAAAATACCTTGTAAAACTCGTACAAATGCCTCTCAGCCTCGGGAAAGAGGTTGTCCGTAATATTTATATCGTTTCGGTAATTCGTCTGTAAGAGGGCAAATTTGACGGCTTCGTTGGAATATTTTTTAAGAAGGTCGGAAAGAAGCAGACTGTTGCCGAGCGATTTGCTCATTTTTTGACCGTTTACCTTGATAAGTCCGTTGTGAACCCAGTATTTGACGAACTGTTTGCCCGTGAGAGCCTCAGACTGAGCGATTTCGTTCTCGTGGTGCGGGAAAATGAGGTCTCTGCCGCCGCCGTGAATATCCACTTCGTCGCCGAACGCCTTTCTGTTCATCGCCGAACACTCGATATGCCAACCGGGTCTGCCTTTGCCCCACGGGGAATCCCAGCAGATTTCGCCCTCTTTCGCGCTCTTCCAAAGGGCGAAGTCGAGGGGGGTGCGTTTCTCCTCGTCGTTGTCTATTCTGACCCCGTTCATGGCGTCCTCGAGGTTTCTGTGCGAAAGTCTGCCGTAAGGGGCGAACGACTCGACCGAGAAATACACGTCGCCTTTTTTCGTCGCGTAGGCGTGTCCTTTTTCGATTAAGCCCGAAACGAAGTCGATTATATTGCCTATATTTTCGGTCGCTTTAAGCCATATATCGGGGTCGTCCACCGCGAACTCGCGCATAACCTTGTCGATTTTCTTTATCATCATTTTCGCGTAAGCGTCCGCGGGAATATTCTCCTGCTTCGCCCTCGCGATTATCTTGTCGTCCACGTCCGTGTAATTTCTCGCGTAAGTCACGTCGTAACCCTTTTTTATGAGAAATTTGCGGATAATATCGTATATGAGAGCCTGATAGGCGTGACCGATATGAGCCTCGCCCGATACGGTTATTCCGCAGGCGTACATATTCACTTTGTTGCCGCTGATCGGTACGAATTCTTCCTTGGTTCCCGATAAGGTGTTATAGATTTTCATTTTTTTCGCTCCTTAATTGTTTTTCGAGTTCGTCAACCCTCGCCCTGAGACTACAAAGTTCCTCCATGACGGGATCACATTTGTCGGGTATGTTGTCGGGTACTTTTTCGCCTTTTATGCGGACTACTCTCCCCGGCACGCCGACGACCGTGGAATGAGGCGGCACGTCTTTCAAAACAACGCTGCCCGCGCCGATTTTGGAATATTCTCCGACGGTTATGCCGCCGAGTATTTTCGCGCCGCAGGACAGCACGCAGCCCTCGCGGATTATCGGGTGACGGCGTTTGCCCTTGTCCTTGCCCGTGCCGCCGAGGGTCACGCCCTGATAGATAAGCACGCCCTTTTCTACTTCGGCGGTCTCGCCTATTACCACGCCCGAGCCGTGATCGATAAAGACTCCCGAGGCGATTTTGGCGGCGGGGTGAATTTCGATTCCCGTCAGAAACCTCGCGAACTTCGACGTAACGTTTGCAAGCAGTTTAAGTTTAATACGGTACAAGAAGTTGGCGTATCTGTGCCATGAAAGGGCTTTAACGCCGGGGTAAGTAAGCCAAATCTCGAATTTTGAACGAGCGGCGGGGTCGTTCGCATAAGCGAACGCGATATCTTCGCGTAATCTTTTAAAAAACATTTATTTCTCCAAACTTGCTTTTACATTTGAGATAAACTCTCCCGATGAAACAGGTAAATCTCCATTCCTTGCTTTCCCCTTTGGGGCAGGCTCTCCCGATGAAACGGGAGAGGTGGCAGACGAAGTCTGACGGAGAGGGGGCGTCCGCCGCCGAGGGGAAGTGGCTTGACGGAATGAAATGGAAGTCAAGGCGATAGAGGTCTGTAACGCAAGCAATATAAACGCTCGCAACCTTTTTAAAAAGAGAAACCTCTCTCGTCTTTTGCTCGCATTACTCGCAAAATCCACTCTCCCCAAAGGGGAAAGCAAGAGCAGCGAAAAATTAAAAACGCCTTCTCGCGTAAAAAACACGAAAAGACGTCTTGCAACGTGGTTCCACTTTTCTTCAAAAGCCATTCGTTCCGTTTACGCCGAAACTCTTTGACTTTCCTTTAAAACCTTTTAACGGCAGGCAACCGAAGGCTGTTAACCCCTCTTGACTGCGGAATGCACTTCACATACGCTCGTTCGAGGCTCGCACCAACCGCCTCGTCTCTGTTTCTTTTTAGTCTGCAACTAAAAACAATATCAACGAACTATACGCTACTCTTTTCCGCAACGATTTATTTATAAACAATATGCAATTTTGATCATATTCTACCACAACGGCAGAAAACTGTCAAACGATCAGAAGTCTTCTTCGTCGTCCTCATCCTCTTCCTCTTCGTCCTCGTCGTAATCCTCGAAATCTGCCGCTTCGGCGTCGGGATACTCGAAGTCGTCCTCGTCGTCGTTGACTTCGTTGTCGTAATAATCGGTATCCTCTTCCTCTTCGTCGTCGAAGAGTTCTTTCGCCTCTTCCTCTTCGAGTTGCGAAAGCGACAACATTTCCTCGCCTTCTTCGGGCTTATTGCTTATCGCCTCTTTCTCGTCCTCGTCGAGGTAGTTTCTCCACTCCTCGTCGTTCTCGGGATCGACTTCTCTGTCGGGTTCTATCGCCTCTTTTTCGCTGCGTTCCTCTCGGCACTCGGCGCACATTTCGTCGCCGGGGTCCATATAGTTTCGCTTACAAATCGGGCAAAGCACCTGATCGTTGTCGTCGTCATCGGAAAACGCGGCGAACTTCATAGTCGGACCGAGTTTCAGTTCGGCTTTGCAGACGTCGCAGTATTTTTCGGTTTCGGGCATATAATTGAGGTCGCACCTCGGACATTTAACGTATTTCATAAGATTTAAGATCTCCTCCCCTTATAGCCATAGGCTAATCTGAAACGCTGAATGATAAAGTATACGGCGTTTCGAAGTGAAAAACGAATATAAAAAAATTCATTGCAGAGACAAACCAACGAGTGAATAAATTTTGACTGCTGAGTAATTATATCATATTATATGAAAAAGTAAACTATTTTTGAGCAAAAACGAAAACTTTTTCAGAAAGTGCAAATTTCGCGATTTTTTCCCTATAATTTTGCAACTATCAAGAAGTGTGTACCCCTTTTTACATTTTAGTCCTAATCTAAAAAAAAGGAAAAAAGCCCAAAAGTCAAACATAGAAAAAGCAAATATGTCAGAACAAATAAGTTTTAAAGCAGGCAGAGGTCGGGCGAACTTTCGCCCGACCTCTGCCAAATTTTTTTAATATACTTCTTGTTTTTTTATTTCCCCGTCGGTACAATAGATAGTATAAATATCGGAGTCGTTATCCCATGAAGAATATTTTTCAATATTGTTCCACTGTTCCATTGTTCCGTTAAAGATAATTTTCTGTAACCCGCTACAATCGCTGAACGTATAACTTTCTATTCTTATCACGCTATCGGGTATCGTTATACTTGTTAAACCGCTACAACCGCTGAACGCATACCTTTCTATTCTTATCACGCTGTCGGGTATCGTTATACTTGTTAAACCGGTACAACCATAGAACGCTCCATCTCCTATTATTTTCACGCTATCGGGTATCGTTATACTCGTCAGTCCGCTACAACCATAGAACGCACTACCTCCTATACTAGTCACGCTATCGGGTATAATTATACTCGTAAGTCCGCTACAACCTCCGAACGCAGAATTTCCTATACTTGTCACACTATCGAGTATAGTTATACTCATAAGTCCGCTACAATCCTCAAACGCATAATTTGGAATCGTTTTTACGTTTTCTCCAAATGTTACTTCGGTTAATTTTGGACAATCTCTAAATATATGCTGTGCACTTTCGCAATTTTCGGCATTCCACACTACTTTTTCAAGTCCGCTACAACCATAGAACGCAGACCATTCTATACTTGTCACACCATTACCTATTGTTACACTCGTAAGTCCGAAGCAACCATAAAACGCATAATCTCCTATACTTGTTACGCCATTACCTATCATTACTGTTGTAAGTTCGCTACAACCACTGAACGCAAAATCTCCTATACAAGTAACTTCGTTCGGAACGATTACACTTGATAGCCTGTAACAATTATAAAATGCATATTTGTAAATCTGATATTTTTGTCCATTGTAATCACTCGGTAAAGTCAATTCGGTTTCATTACCAACGTATCCTAATAAGTAATTAACATTATTGCTCGTGTAGAATAAATAACCGTCTTTATCGACTATTTCTGTTGTCCCGCCTTTCTTTACGTTTAATGCATAAAAGGCGACACATCCGTTTTCTTCACTCCCTTTAACAATATCTAAATTACTGTTGTTTATAACTTCCACTAATTTATCACAATCTTCAAATGCAGATTCTCCTATACTTGTCACCTTATCAGGTATCGTTATACTCGTAAGTCCGCTACAACCGCTGAACGCAGAATCTCCTATACTTGTCACTCTATCGGGGATAGTTATACTCGTAAGTCCGCTACAACCGCTGAACGCAGAATCTCCTATACTTGTCACTCTATCGGGGATAGTTATACTCGTAAGTCCGCTACAACCGCTGAACGCAGACTCCCCTATATCCGTCACTCCGTCAGGTATATTGACTTCGCTGAGTTTTTCGCAATATCCAAAAGCCCCGTATTTTATGCTTTTAACCGATTTTCCTATTTTTACGCTTACCAATTCATAACACTCCGCAAAGGCTACCATTCCTATTGCGGTTACATTATCGGGAATTGTAACGCTCGTAAGGGTTTCCGACCCATAGAATGCCCCGTCGATATTTCATATTTCTCCCCTTTATAACTTTCCGGAAGAGTAATTTCGCTTTTACTACCCGTATATCCTAGCAAGTAGTGATTTGCCTCGTCGTCGTTTAAAAATATATATTCGCCTATTGTCTCTATTTTACTCTTACCGTTATGTATAACAATAGCGAATAACCCAATACTGCCGTTCGCTTCGCTACCCTTTTCTATTTTTATGCTGCTTTTATTTATTACTTCCGCAAGCCTAGAATCAACGTCAAAAGCACATTCTTCTATTTCCTTTACTTTATCGGTAATCACAACACTACGAATATAATCACAATATGCAAAAGCATAAGATCCGATATTTACAACATTTTTACCTGTCGTAATGCTCGTAAGAAAATCACAATCATAAAAGGCTCTACTTCCTATTTTTGTTATCGGTTTTCCGTTATATTCTTCGGGTATGTTAAGTTCTGTCCCTTTAAATGATCCTATACCCACAACAGTATAGGAATTGCCGTCGGAATTTAATTCGTATTCCAACCCCTCGGAATATACAATTTCACTTTCTTGTTCGCTCTCGCTACTATTATCACTATCTGCCGTTTCTTCACTATCCGCCGTATCTTCGCTATCAATTTTACTTCCGTTTTCGCTTTCAGAGGCTTTCTCGCTTTCGCTAACCGTTTCACTCTCTGTTTTACTATCAGAAACAGTTTCACTTTCGGAAGTCGTTGTACTTTCCGAAGCGGTCTCATTTTCCTTTTCCGAGTCTTTCGCAGTCTCGGAAACAGCAAGACTTTCGGTCGTTGATTTATTTTCGGAAGTTTTTTCGCTGTCTTTTCCCGAATTTACCTTGCTTTCGCTTTGCGTTCCGCTTATACTTTCCGTAAAGGATACGGATTCGCTCCCGCCTACGCTTTCGCTTGTCTTGTCCTTTTTCTTACACGCTATACTCAAAGTAAGCGATAAGAGAAAAACAACTACAAGTACCATAATTTTGCCTGTTTTCTTCATTTTTTTTCTCCTTTGGGTTTCCCCCACGTCGGATATTATTTTGCTTTTTAGTCCGACGTAAATTTTTGTATAAAAAAAGTGCCGCTCCAAAGCGAGGAGCGGTCACAATGTAAAAACACGCTTTCTCGCCTTGTTGGCACATAATTTACAATACCTTTTGGAAAAAATGGATTTTGTAACGCGAAAAAACACATTTCTACCGAATGTGTACCACTTTTTCTTAAAAAGATATTAAATTATGCGCCACCTTTATTTTAACATATCAGAATTTCTTTGTCAACGTTATTTTTCTCCTCTTTTATGAACATTATATACTAACTGACAGTTAGTTGTCAAGATAAAACTAACCAACGGTTATAAAATGTTTTCAAAAAAAGGAGTAAAAATTATGGAAACTATAAAGGAAAGATTAAGCGAAGAGATTAAAAATTGTGGACTTACGACCATAGAACTAGCGAAGAGAATAGGGGTAACGCCTGAAATGATAACGCAATACAAAACGACGAAAAAGATGCCGAAACTTGACACGTTTGCAAAAATCTGTAAAGAATTAGACGTATCCGCCGACGAAATTTTAGGTTTAAAAAAATGAAAAAATTACCCCGACAAAGAAAGAACAAGAAAAAAAATATAGTAGATATAAAATATCAATAATTTGTAATGCTAATAAAATCTAACTTGACTTGCTTTCCCCTTTTGGGTAGATTCCCCCGTTTCATCGGAAACATTTTTTCGTTTCGTCGGGAAAGTTTACATTACGCAAGGTAGGCATATAAGTCTCCCCCTGAGCAAGGGGAGATGTCACGACAAGCCGTGACAAAAGTGTTGTAAAATTTTTTTTAACCTCAAACCCTTTGTTACGTAATAACGGGACGTCGCCTTAAAGTCGCCGTCCCCTACGCCGCAAGGCAAATACAACCGCCGCAGGCGATATAACTTATCGACAGATAAATATAACTTTGCAAAGCAAAATATCACTTCTGCAAGGAAATATAACTTATTGTACGCCGTGCCGAAATAATTTTATACACGAAAAAAGCGAACGTTTAACGCGTTCGCTTTTTCTAATTGAATGTGGCAACGACCTATCCTCCCGACAGAAAGGCGAATAACTCGGGAAAATCTGCGATTGACAATCAAGAAGTCGTATAAGACTTCGGAAAATGCTTGAAGGAATACCTCGTGGTATTTCAAGAGCGTTTTTCGGAGTATTATGCGGCTTATGGGTTGCCAAGCGTGGGTTTTAACGGGTTATTCGCCGCCATGCCCTGCAAGTACTTTCGGCGCGGCAAAGCTTAACTTCTGTGTTCGGAATGAGAATAGTGTCGGAGTGAGACGGATGCCTCGCCGAAACGAATTTATACACGAAAAAAGCGAACGTTTAATACGTTCGCTTTTCTCTAATTGAATGTGGCAACGACCTATCCTCCCGGCAGGTCACCCTGCAAGTACTTTCGGCGCGGCAAAGCTTAACTT
>CAKQKW010000020.1:0-28050 GCA_934249325.1 uncultured Clostridia bacterium | reverse complement strand
ATCGGGGTGTTGAAATATATTTCTACTTTATCGTCGAATAAGATTATTTTTTCGATTAGCAGGTTTATCAGAATTTTTGAATTTTCATTTAATACGGAAGCGTAAAATTGCTTGATATCCGTTGCCGACAATTTAACGGATTGTTTGCTTTGCTCGATTAAAATTTGTCGCTCTAATTCCTGTTGTTGAGTTTCAAGCGATTGTAAACGAGCATTTGTTACGTTCGTAACTATCCCGCGTTCGATTGCCGCGACGATATTATCGATTGACACATCGACTTGCTTTTTCTGTTTAATCAATAAAGAAAGAGAAGAGTTTTCACGGATAGATTTTTCTTGTCTTTGCATTATCTTAGATACGAGTATATTTATCAGGCTTGGTTCGGATAATTTTTGAACGATGGTATCGGACACAAGCCTTTCAATTACTTCTTTGCGAATCATAGATTTATTGCAATCGTTCAGTCGTCTTTTTCTTCCATAGCATTTGTAATAATAAATGCGCGAGCCGTTTTTCGTAGTTCCGCTTTCGCCGTGCATTGGTTGACCGCAGTTGCCGCATATCAATTTCTGTCTTAATAAAAAATCGGCTTTTACACTTTTCTTGCCGTATTTATTAGCCGCCACCTTACGTCGGACTTGATTGAAAATGTTTGTCGGAACTATTTGCGGATACATATTGTCTACTATTTCGTCATTGTGTTTATATACTCCGGAGTATTTTTCGTTTCGCAGAATATTATATACACTGTTCCTTACGAAAGGTTTTCCTTTATAAAATATATTTTTTTCTGTTAAAGTCTTTATAATATCTTTAACGAAAACGCCGTTTGCGTATTGTTCGTACATAAAGCGAACGACGGCGGCGTTGTTTTCGTCAATTACAATTTTTCTTCCGTCGATTTTATATCCGTATAATAACCCGCCGCCTTGGTATAAACCTTTGCGTCTGGTTTCAAACATTCCGCGTTTTACTTTTTGGGCAAGTTCTGCTGAATAATACTCGGCATAGCCTTCGAGCATACTTTCAAATATAATCGCTTCGGGCGTGTCGGGAATGTTTTCCATAGCGGATAACACTTTAACTCCGTTGTCTTTCAATTCTTTTTTGTGGATAGCCGTTTCATAGCGATTTCGGGCAAAACGGTCGAACTTGTACACAATGATATAGTTCCATTCTTTTCGGTTGCTGTCTTTCAGCATACGTTGAAAATCAGGACGATTGTCGTTTCTACCTGTCATTGCTCGGTCAATGTAAGTGTTTAGAATAAGAATACCGCTTCTTTTAGCGTACTCTTCGCAAACACGGAGTTGTCCTTCGATAGATTGTTCGTTTTGGCTGTCGCTCGAATAGCGGGCGTAAATTACTGCTGTTTGCATTTTGTTTATAATACCTCCATAAGTTTCTTGAATTCAGAGTAATTTATTTTTACGGAAAAAGTAAGAAACCCCGCCTTGTACAAATCGAAAGGAAATCCCAACGAAATGTAAAGCGGGGAGTATTTAACATTACTTGTGCCATAAATAATAAAAACTCTTTTAACCGAAACTTTTTTATTTACACCCCCACAACTATCGGGAAAAGTCAACGCCGTCAAACAAAAGGCTTTTAGTCAAAAACAATAAAAATTATTGCCGAAAGAAAAAATATTACGTTGAAGTAAAAAATAAGCCGCTTTCGGTTCAATGTAACGTTTGATTGATTGAATAACCGAAAGCGGCTTTGAAATTTTAAGTTATATTTTTTCAGTTTGACGGCACAGACTTTTTCTGATACCATACAAAACCACAACATAGTATGTTTTTAGTTTTGGTTCCTGACGGTAAAAACACAGACAAGCACAGGTTTTAGTAAGATTGACTTTCTTACGTTTTCTTGATAATCCGTTTATAATGCAAGAAAAAACGGAGGCAATAGAATGACGGAAATGAAAGAAATCCAGTCGGGCGATAACGATACGGGGTTGAAAGTGTTTGTAAATGGAGAGCTTGATTTGTCGCTCATACCCGAAAGTCTTATGGACTGTTTTATAGAGGCTGTATTAGTGTTTATAAATAAAAAATCGTGAGATACTACTTATAAATGACATTTATATATTTAGTCACCTATTTTTATTAAGTTTATTACGATATTCCGCAGGAGATATTCCGTAAATAGAAGAAAATTCGTGAATAAAATGGCTTGTCGTATAGGAGATTTTGTTGGCAATCAGCGATATCGGGTAATTGCTGTGAATCAGTAAATTTGCTGCGTAATCTAACCTTAATTGACGCATATAAGCAACAAGGGTTTTATTCAGATATTTACTGAAGTATGTATTTAACGTCGTTTGAGAATAGGGGGCAAGTTGATAAAGGTCGCCTATTCTTTTAGAAAGATTTTCAGGTAAACTTAAAGAGTTCAGGTAGTCGTTCAGCCATAACGGAAAATCATTGTTTGAATTGTTGTTTTCAAGATAATTATAGAAAAAATTAACAAGGTTAAATACAATATTCTTAATTGTAACATTGTTTTGTGTTTTGCTTTGTTCTGAATTTCCGATTTTTATTCTGTCTGTGAGTTCGATTACATAATTAAATTCCGCGTCGGACATTTTTGCAAATAACGGAGAGAAATTATTTATTTTGTCAAAAAGAGTTAAATCTATGCTATTGCAGATTGTTTTGAAAACGCCCTTAACTATAGAAAAGTTCAATTGAGAAGAGGTGGAACTCGCTAAAAAAATATGAACGTTTCCGGGTTTCAGAAGAAAAATATCTCGTTTTTCCATTATGTATTTTTTATCGTTGCAAATTTGAGTGACTGATCCTTTGTTTATAATAACAATCTCGTAATAGGTGTGGGAATGAAGCGGCGTTGCATTTTTTTGCCACCAATGGAAATCCATTCCGCTTTCAGCGTTGATAAATTCAATATTTGGTTTTTTAATTTCGATACCGCTTTTCATGTGTTCATCTTCCTACATTGAAATCCGTGGCATATTATAAGCATTTTTTATGACTGTATAATAGCATAAAGTATTTTTATTGTCAATAATTTACACAACTATAAAGGCTGATTATCGTTAACTATCGCTAAAATTCTAAACTTTTAAGAAAAAACAATAAAAAATCTCAACAAATTTTTACAACTGCAGTTTATAATATAGTTGACAATCAAAAAGTATTGTCGAATTATAAAATGTTAGGAGCGAAATTATGAGAAAGAAATTAGCTGCAATCATTGCAATATTTTTCTGTTTGTCTTCCGCCCTTTTGGGGTGCGGAAAGTCAGATGGTGGAAGTACTAATGAGAGCGTCAATTCGACGCAAACACAATTATACGTTTACGTGTATTCGAGAGGTTACGGCTCGGAATATCTGTATAAACTTAAAGAAAGATACGAGGCTCTTCACGCGGACGACGTTTACGAGACAGGTAAAAAGGGCGTTCAGATAAGAATAAACGTTTCCGACGACAACTCCGCTACAAAGTATGCCGAAAACATTAAAAATCAGAAAGACGACGTATTTTTCGCCGAAGATTCTTATTATAGACTTTTGGCAAATTCGGGAGCGTTGCTCGATCTTACCGAAGCCGTTACGACCGAAAGCGAATACGACGGAAAAACCGTTGCGAGTAAGTTCAACTCCCATCAGGACGATTATTTAAAAGTCAACGAAAAATACTACGGCGTTCCCCATTACCAGGGCGAGTACGGCTTTGTATACGACGCCGATTTGTTTGAGAAAAAAGGTTATTACTTTAAAGACGGTTATACCGTGGCCGACGGATTTGTCGCGAACAAGTACGATTCCGCTCAGTATGGAGAATACTATTCCGACGAAATGTTTGTTTCCGCGGGCGATAAGACGACGAAGAGGACTGCGGGACCCGATTGCGTAGAGGGAACAGCCGACGACGGTTTGCCTACGACTTACGACGAATTTTTCTTCCTTTTGGAACACATAGCGGCGAACAACGATGTACCTGTGTCGTGGGCGGGAAGTTACTACGACGGATACCTCAATCTGCTCACGCATTCCCTTACGACTGATTATGAGGGTTTTGACGATATGAGTCTTAACTACACGTTTAACGGAACGGATTCCGAAATGATTAAACTTGACGCGGACGGAAAAATCGTCAAAAACGCCGCGGGAGTTGCCGAAACCGAAAATCTTACCGTTTCTGAAAGCAACGCGAGCGAGGTTCGTCGTCAGGCGGGTCTGTATAAGGCTTTACAGTTTATGAATAACCTTATAAATACCGATCGATATCACATCGACGATGACTACGCATTTGCAAGTTTCGAGCATACCGCAAATCAGGAGAAATTCCTGTGGTCGAGTTTGCAGGGCGGATCGTCTGTCGCGATGATTGTAGACGGCATATGGTGGCAGAGGGAAGCGACGCAGGTATTCAAGGATATAGTTTCGGCTAAGGGTGAAACATATTCCGCAAATAATCGCAATCTCGGTTGGTTGCCGCTTCCTAAGGCAACGGTCGAAAAGAGAGACGCGGACAACGGCAAGACGACTCACAACGACGTTATGAACTCGTTCATATTTGCGAGAGCGGGAATCGAAGATTACAAAAAAGACCTTGCCCGTGATTTCATAAAATTTGCTTGTTCGGACGAATCGCTCGTAGAGTTTACTACGGAAACGAATACGCTCAAAGCGTTGACTTATACGCTTTCCCTTGCTGAGCAAAATAAACTTACGCCGTTCGGAAGAAGTTTATACAACGCTTGTCTGAATGAAAAATCGAGTACGATTTATCCTTATTCTTCGAGTGCGAAGTATCTGAATAACGTGAGCAGATTCAACAAGGAATATTACAACGTAAACGCAACGCAATCTGTTGTTCGTCTTTTGCGTACGACATACCAAAGCAACAAAGCGTTCAACACGTCTTACGCGGATACCGCGTTTGAGAGCATCAACAAATACTTTGCGAGCGCGTTGAACTAAAGTTGTTTAATAGAAACGATTATATTTTTTCCGAGGAAAGCGGCGAGTGCCGTTTCCCTCGGACTTCGAAACGGGAGTGAAAATGATAAAAAGACAAACACAACGAAAAAAGTTGGATAAAGACGATAAGATTTTATATGTCGTTCTTATGGCATGGCCCATACTACAATTTTTTATATTTTATATATGCGTCAACTTTAATTCTATTTTACTCTCGTTCGAGAAAATAGATATGGCGGCGTCTCCGGCGAAAACGTACTTTTCGTTCGGATATTTTGCTGATAACTTAAAGGCGTTTTTTTCGAGGGTGAACATAGTCGGGGACGAGTTTAAGAATATGCTTCTGACCTCTCTCGCGGCGTGCGGTATTTTTATAGTCGTATCTATTCCTTTGCAACTTCTTTTTTCGTATTATATCGGCAGAAAATATATCGGCTCAAATTTTTTCAGAGTTCTTTTGTTTATTCCGTCCATTATATCTACGATAGTCATAACCCCGCTTTTTAAATATTTCGTATCGGACGCGTTGCCCGTTATGATGAAAGATTGGTTCGGCATGGAAACGTCGGGCGATTTACTATACAACGCGAAAACGATTTTCCCGACGATTATGTTTTTCAATATATGGCTCGGGTTCGGAACGTCGGTGCTTATGTACTCAAACGTGGTGGGCGAAATTTCGCCCGAAGTGATAGACGCCTCGAAAATAGACGGAGCGTCTCCGTTTGAAGAGTTTATTCATGTGGTTTTGCCCGCGGTTTATCCGACGATGACGGTTTTCGTAGTTACGACCGTGGCGGGCGTATTTACGAATCAGATAGGGCTTCTCGACTTTTACGGAACTAACTCGTCGGTGACGACGGTCGGGTACGTATTATACGTTATGACGGAAACGGCTTCGGCGAATCTTGCCGATTATCCGTCCTTGTCGGCGTTTGCGGTGTTGCTTACGATTATTACGATACCGCTCACGCTTCTTGTCAAATACTTAATGGAAAAATTCGGACCGAGCGAGGATTGACGGAAAATGAGCGTTAAGAGAAAAATAAAAGACGATAACAAAGCGAAACTGTCGGCCCTGACGATTGTTCTGCTCGTCATACTCGTGATATATTCGATTTCTTTTTTAGGACTGATATTTTGGGGCGTGATGACGGCGTTTAAACAAAACAATATTTTAGGTTACGAAAAACTCACTCCGCTCGCCTATAAACTTCCTAAAAAATGGGTGTGGAATTTTACGAACGTATTTAAAAATTTCACCATAAAGGGCGTCAATTATCCCGACGAAATGTCGGGGAGTATGGCGGCGAGAGACGTGACGATGGGAATGATGTTTTTATATTCCTTTCTTTACGCTTTCGGGTGTGCTCTCGCTTCCACGATCACGCAGTGTCTTACGGCTTACTGTTGCGCGAGATTCGATTATAAGTTTTCAAAAATAATATATACTACGGTAATTATCGTAATGATAATTCCCATCGTCGGCAACCTGCCGTCGCAGATTCAGATGTCCAAAACCTTCGGGTTGTTCAACCATATATGGGGACTTTGGATAATGAAGGCGAACTTCTGCGGCATGTATTTTCTCGTGTTTTACGCGATGTTCAAGGGAATACCCGCCGCCTACGCCGAAGCGGCGAAGATAGACGGGGCGAACAGTTTTTCGGTTTTGTTCAGAATAATTCTTCCCGTCGCGAAGAACACCGTGTTTACCGTATTGCTTATAAATTTCATAGCGTTTTGGAACGATTATCAGACCCCGTTGAAATTTATGCAGTCGTATCCGACGCTTGCATACGGACTTTACAGAACTATTCACATCGCAAACACCAACGGAATGGACAGAACGCCCTACCGTATGGCTTCGGCGATTATGGTACTCACCCCGACGGTCATAGTCTTTTTGGTCTTTCAGAAACGACTTATGGGCAATCTGACGGTCGGCGGAATAAAAGGATAAGGAGATAAATTCGATGACAAAGAGCAAAAAAACGGCTGTTTTTACGGCTGCGGCAACGCTTTTATTGGCGGTAATACTCGCGATTTGTTTTGCAAACGCGAACGTTAAAGCCCTCGCCGAAGAATGGAGCGAAACGACGCTTGCCGCCGAGTATTCCATAAATTCGGAACTTTCCGTACCCGACAGAACGGTCGGGGCGAACGGGAAAACGGCGAAAGCGAGCAAAAATATCGTCTATCCGAGCGGAAATTCCTACGCTCAGGCGGACGACGGTTCGCTCGTCGTAAAACTCACGGAGGCGGGGAAATATACCGTTACCTATTTCGCCGAAATAGACGGCAAAAAATTCGTGATAAGCGAGTATTTTTCGGTCAAGCAAACTAAAATCACGCTCGGCGAAGGTTCTTCCGTCTCGTACGGCAGAGGACGGTATTCCGATACGGAAGCCTTTATCCTTTCGCTTGCGAGGGGCGAGACTTTTTACTTCAATCAGGCGTTCGATTTATCGAAACTTTCAAAAGGAGATTCTCTTCTTTCGTTTTTCATCGACCCTCTTACAAAGGGAACGTTTGACGCGGGTTCGATTTACTTTACGTTTACGGGAGCGATAAACAGAGAGGAGAAACTCGTTATCAGAGTGAACAACGACTCGGGCGAAAACGGCGGCGGCAGAGCGTATATAGCGGCGGGCGGCGATAATCAACCGCTCACGGGTATCGAAATATATGCGGGTAGTCCCATAATCCATAAAGGCGACGAGTGGGGTACTCCCGTATGGCTTTCTTTCGACGCTCAGAACAATCTTATCGAGGGAAAGCCCGAAAAGTCGGATTATTCGATTTTAAGCCTTAACTACGACAGCGACGAAAACGCTCTTTACGCGAAAAAAGCCTGCTTCGGCGACCTCGGTAAAATCGCGGACTTCGACGACCCGTCTTGTTTCTCGGACGGCTTGTGGGAAGGTTTCACGGGCGGTAAGGCGTTTTTAAGCGTATACGGCGACAGTTTCGTGAACAATACCGTCGATATCTGCTTTACTTCGATTTACGGATTCACGAATAAAGATTTGAAAAATTGCTTCGACGAAGAACTTATCGACGACGAAGCCCCCGTGCTTACCGTGAAAACGGACGATTTGCCGAACGCTCGTTTGGGATATTATTACGCTATACCCGAAGCGTCAGCTTACGACGTGTACTCGGGAATCTGCGACGTCGACGTCAAGGTTTTGTATAACGGCAAGATTTCCGTCAATATCGAAAACGGAAAGTTTAAGGCTGATAAAAACGGTTTTTATTCGATAGTTTATACGAGTAAGGACGACAGCGGCAACGAGGCGAAGAATACGATTACCGTTTATGTGAGCGAGGAAGCGAACGATATAGTCGTCAGAATAGGCGATCACCCGACTTCGGCTAAATGCGGCGACAGGGTGGATATTCTTCCTCCCGAATATATCGGCGGCGGACTCGGAAAGTTGTCGTATAGCGTAAAAGTCGTTAAAGACGGCAAGGAAGAGGAAGTTACGGACTGTTTTTATCCCGAATCGGTCGGAAAATATACCATTGTGTATACCGTCGTCGATTATACGGGCTATGAAAAACCCGCTTCTTACGATTTAGAAGTAACCGCGGATAACGTTCCGAAACTCATAGAGAAAATCAATTTCCCCAAATATATTTTGGGTGGAATGAACTATACGTTCGGCGAGCATTACGCCAACGATTATTCGACGGGAACTCTCCTTAAAAAGCCCGTCGAGTTGGAGATAAAAACGGCGAAAGAAACGAAGAAATATTCCGCGGGCGAAAAATATTCGGTTAATCCGACGACAAACGGCGAGAAAGCCGAGTTCGCTTTAAAATGCGGAGAAACCGTGTTGAAAACGCAGGAAATAACGGTCGTTATGCCTTATACGGACGATAAACTGACCGTGGAAAACTACTTTGTAAACAACGGCGGCGAATATACGGAGAAAAAGACTCAGACGGGTATAAATTTCGAGGCGACGGGGAATTATTCATGGACTTTCGCCAAAGACCTCGTCGGAGATAACGTTTCCGCGGTCGTAAAAGGCGTTGAAGACGGCGGAAATTTCGACAGACTTACTTTCACGATTACCGACAGCGAGAACGAAAACGTTTCGGTCAGCCTGATATTCGTCAAAGACGGCGAAAATTACTATTGCTACGCCGCGGGAAAACGCCTCGAACTCACTCAGAATTTCAACGATTCGTCGAGCTCCGTAAGATTCGGATACGAGGACGGAAGAGCGTTCATAGGCGGCAACTACGTGACCGTAACTTCCGACGACGAGGGCAACGATTTCAAAGGCTTCCCGTCGGGTAAAATCTATTTTTCGATGAAAGTCGAAGCCGACGGCTCGACTGTCACGACGGTAAATCTTCAAAAACTTTGCGAATACCCGTTCACGAGGGCGACGAAAGACCTCGTGGCTCCGCAGATAGTAATTCTCGGAAATTACGGCGGTTACTACAAACTCGGCGATATTTACGAGGTTGTACCCGCGGTCGCTTCGGACGTGTTGGACGTAAACGTAACGCTTACGTTGTCCGTGTACGACGCAAAGGGCAACGTGGTTAAATCAATCGACGGCGTGACCTTGAAAGACGTCGACCCGTCGGTCGCTTATAAGGTAAAACTTACCGATTACGGACAGTACGACGTCAAGTACAAAGTCGGCGACAGCAACGCGAGCGACGAGATTTCTTACGCCGTAAACGTACCCGATACCACCGCTCCCGAATTTGCTTTCGAGAAAGGCTTTAAGACCTCGGCGAAAGTCGGAGAAGCATATTATATTCCGAAATTTACCGTTAAAGACAATCTCACGGCTGCGGAAGACATAGAAGTTTACAAATACGTCGTGAACCCCGACGGCAGAATAATCGCGTTAAACGGCGACGGTTTCCGTTTCTCGAAAGCGGGGAAATACGAGTTTTATTTAATCGCTTACGACAAGGCGTTTAACGGAAAAACCGTTAAGGTTACGGTTACGGTAACGGCGTGACGGGGAGGAAAAGGAAAATGAAAAAGAGAGTAAAAGTTTTATCTTTGATTTTGGCGATTACAATGCTTGTTCCTTTCGCGACCTCTTGTAAGGGCGGCGACGACGGAGAGTCGAACGCGAGCGAAAGCGTTACGGATACTTCTCGGGGCGATATAACCGAAGATATAGGAACTCACTACGTTTCGGGAATGCTTCACGAGAGAAACGTAAAGCAAACTAATAAAGAATTCGTAAAATCGAACGGCTCGACCGATTATTCGATTGTTTACGATAATTCCGACAATTACGCCGTTATGGCTACCGATTTCATTTACAATAACGTTTTATCCGCTACGGGTGCGAAACTCGGTTCGACCGCGTACGACGGTCAGGCGTATAGCGGCGACGCTCGGTATATCGTTTTAAATATCGGCGAAATGTTCGGACAGGCGGGACTTACCATGCCGCAAAAAGAACTCGGTTCGGCGGGCTATTATATCAAGACTGTCGGCAACTCGGTATTCATAATGAGTACGGGTAAAGAGGGTTTGCAGATGGGGGCGATAGCCTTTTTGGAAGAGGTACTCGGCTACGATATGGTCGGAGACGATTTCCCCGTTTACGAAAAAGACGGAAAAACTCTTCCCGAAATGGAAATAACCGAAAAGCCCGACTACGAATTCCGCGACGTCACGGGGCAACTCACCAAGTCGGGACAATACGGAATGGGTTATACAAATAACGATATAATAATGCCCGTAGGCGGGGCGAAATGGCACAACTCGTTCGCTCTTTTAAATCCCGAAATATACTACGCCGAGCATAAGGGTTGGTATTCCGATACGGTAACGCCCGATATGCGACCGACGACTCAGAAAGCGGGGCAACTTTGCTATACGGCTCACGGAGACAAGACCGAATACGCGGCGATGATTCAGACGGCGTACGAAAGATTAAAGGCGATAGCGGAGGAATTTCCCGCTCTCAGCGGCGTTTCGATAACCGAGCAGGACAATTACGAATGGTGCGACTGCGAGGCTTGTTCGGCGATGGTCAAAGAGTACGGGACGAATTCGGCGACCTGCCTCAAATTCTGTAACGACGTAGCCGAAAAACTCACCGAATATTTCGAGCCTAAGGGCAGAAGACTTATCGTCTACTTCTTCGCTTATCACGGAACGGAAGACGCTCCCGCGACGAAAAACGCGGACGGAAGTTATACGGCGAACAAAGGCATAAAATGCCATAAAAACGTAGGCGTTGTGTACGCTCCCATAGGGGCGAATTTCAGTCGTTCGTTCTACGACGAGGAAAATACGAGATACGCCGAAATAATGAAAGCGTGGAAAGTCGTTTGCGACAACGTGGGTTTGTGGATATATCAGACCAACTTCAAAAACTATTTCTATCCGTTCAACAGTTGGGACACCGTCGCCGAGACTTACAGATTCGGCAAGGAAAACGGGGCGGTTTATATCTTCGACCAAGGACAGATGAACATAAACGAACAGACGGCGTTTTCAAAACTCAAAGAATACGTTTCCGCGAAACTCGCTATAAACGTAAACCTCGATTCGCAGGAAATCACCGAAAAGTTTTTCAAATATTATTACGGCGACGGCGGCGAATACATGTACGAAATGTATAACGATATCCGCCTGCATTTGAACACGCTGTATCAGAAATATCCGTCCGAAATAAAAGGATATATTTACGAGGGAATATCGAATTCTTCGTATTGGACGAAAAAGCAATTCGAAGGGTATTTGACCCTTATAGACAAGGCTTACGACGCTATATCGAAAATAAGATATACCGAACCCGAAAAATACGCTACGCTTAAAGAGCATATTCTTCTCGAATCTCTTTTCCCGAGATACGCGTTATGCACGCTTTTCGCCGACTCTTATCAGAAAGGCGAACTCATGGAACTGAGAAGGGCGTTCAAGACCGACGCGGACTACTTCAAGTACGACAGAGACTACGAGACTTCGGCAAATCTCAATTCGATATACGAATCGTGGGGCATTTTATAAGGAGGGGAAAGATGAGAAAATTTAATCGTTTATTGATTTTGCTTGCGGCTGTATGCCTGCTTTTTACGACGGCTTTCCTCGTTTCCTGTAAAGGCGGCGACGAAGAATCGACTTCTTCCGATACCGTCGATACGAGCGGCGGCGACTATTTCCCGACGGACGACGAGAAACCGCAGATTATTCTGAGCGACGCCGTTCTCGAAATAGAGGCGGGCGACGAACGCGAACTTACCGTCAGTCTTTACAACGTAGAGGGCGAAGTGGTTTGGAAATCAAGCGACCCGACGGTCGCAACCGTAAACGACGGACTCGTTTCGGCGATAAAAGAGGGTAAAACGACTGTTTCCGCGACCTTGGGCGATTTAACCGCTTTATGCGAAATAACCGTAAAGAAATCGACGGCGGCTCCCGTGATAAAGACGAATTTCGACGAAATTCTGATGGAAAAGGGCGATAGCGTTACCGTATCTGCGACCGTTTACAGAAAAAACAAGTTGGTCGAAGCGAAAGTTTCGTGGTCGATAGAGAGCGAGGACGCGGCAAGTTTTACGGCGACCGAAAAGGACGGGGAATTCGTCGTTAAGGCGAACGAGGGCGGCAAAAAGGCGACTGTGTTCGCTTCCGCCGAATTAAACGGCGTGCAAGACGTTAAGTCGATAGAGGTTTCGTCCGTCGAGAGCGGAGCGATCGGAAAAGCGGAATTTATAGAAGAAACGATTAAAAATTTACCCGACGAAATTTCCGCTATGACCGTTGCGGAAGCGTGTTCTTTGCCCGAACTTTTCGAGGCGTACGACACGCTCGCCGAAGACGAAAAGAATAAAATCGGCGTAGAAAACGCAAACAAACTGAACGAGATAAAAACCGTTTTTTTAAACGCCGAGTGGGAATATCTGCTCAGCGAAAAGACTACGAAGGGAAGCGTGAAATCGAGCGAAGCCGCGGGAGAAAAGCCCGCTTACGTTTCGGAAAACAAAATCGTTCAGGGCGAGAAATTCGGCGTTGCGTTCGACTATTCGAGGTTTAAAGAGGTTTATTTCGCATTGAAAATAGGCGGCGGGAACGGCTCGGCGGGTTTCGTCAATTCAAGCGGTTCGTTCCTTCTCGAACAGGATAAGTGGTATTATTTCAAGAATATATCCTGCTCGGACGGTTGCGTTTTAATGGTTTCGGACGAAATAGACGGCGAATACTCGATCGTCAAAATCGAGCGTTATCCCGATAAAGATTCCGCTCCGAAAAACCTTTCCGACCTCTTGATTTTAAACAACGTTTCGTCGATGGAAACGCTTTCCTGGAACGCGACGGCGACGGGTCTTTACACAAACAGCGTTCTCGACGCGGTAAAGGTGTACGCCGAAGAACTGCCCGAAAAGGGAGACGCTTCCGCGGAAGATTGGGACGATATTTACAAAACCTATGAAATGCTCGGACTTTTGACGAGCGACGAAAAAGCCGAGATTTCTGCGGAAGTTAAGAAAGTTGAAACGCTGTACGGCGAATGGAGAGCCTTTTTCGACAAAGAAGTCGCTTCTTGGGGTTCTATGGACGTCGGAAATATGTTTGAAAACGCAGAAGTCGCTTCGCTCGAATTCGGTTCGGCTCGCGTTTACAAGCGTGGCGGAGTGCAAGCGGACGACGATACGATCGGCAAGTCGGGCATATATCTCGACTACGAGGGCGTTAAGGGCGAATACTACTTCGCGGTCAAAGCGACGGAAGCCGTCAGATTCAAAGAGAGCAGAAATTATCTGCTCGAAGCGAACAAGTGGTACGTCGTAAAAATTCTGAAAAATCCGCAGGCGACTTACGGCGGGTGGAATATTTACGTTAAGCCCGCAGGCGGTACCGATTACGTTAAACTCGATTACTCGTTCGAGTGGCGACTCGGCAATCATTCCGCTTATAACGGTAAGGCGTATGTAAACTGCTTTTTCGTGTTTACGAGCGAATACGGTTCGTCTTTCGACGTTTACGCGACGAGTATGTTCGCCATAGATCCCCCGACGGAATATCCTTTCAAAGATATGGATAAAGTCGCGGATAGCGTACTTATCGACTCCGCGGAGTTGCAGACCGATAAATTTTTGGGAGAAAACGTATACAAACTGAGCGATATCACGACCAATTCGACAGCCGTGGCGTTCAACAACATAGGCGGGTCTTACGGAATGGACTATAACGGCGAATATGCCGAATATTACTTCGCTATAAAAGTCACCGAAAGGGCTTATATATGCACGGGCGGCGGCGACGTGATACTCGAAGAGTATAATTGGTATATCGTCAAGTTTACGAAAAACGACGCGGCGACTTACGGCGGTTGGAATTTGTTTATAAAACTTGCCTACGAGTCGGACGATAAGTACAGACAGGTTATAGTCGGCGACCAATGGAGACTCGGAAATCATCAGAGGTATAACGGCGTAGCCTATCTTTACGGGGCGATTGCTTTGTATACGCCCGGTAATTGGGATATTTCTTTCGACGTATACGCTACGGGACTCTTCGCGAAAAAACCCGAAAAGACCGCGAGAGTCGTTTTCGATTCGGACGGCGGCTCGGCTGTTGAAGCCGTCACGGTAAAAGCAGGCTCGAAGTTGACCGAAGTAATACCCGTAAAAGCGACTTTGGAAAAGCAATACGAATTCGAGGGGTGGTATTTCGGCGACAAAAAGTGGGACTTCGAGAACGACGTCGTCACGGAAGATATTACCTTGAAAGCGAAATGGAAACTAATCGGTGATTACACCGTTGGATTTTAAAATTTTTAGGAGGAATTTATGAGAAATTACAGCAAACCCGACGTTTACTTGATTTATTTCGGGGAAGACGTCATCACAACGAGTTCGTCGGAGACCGATTACGACCACGACGGAATTGACAGAACATGGGATTTAACTTAAAGGGGTACAAAAATTATGAGTAAAATTAAGAACAAAATAATGGTTTTAATTCTTGCGGTTTTCGCCTTGGCGTCGTGTTTTGCGGCGGCGGGATTCCCCGAAAAAGCGAAAGCGGAAGAAGCGACTTGTCCTCAGGACGGAACTTTTGAAATTGTCGATAAAGTCTCGTTGAAACTCAACGAAGACGGCGGTTTGCGTTGGATTTTAAAGGCGAGCGACGAAATTTATAACTACGTTAAGGGTAACGACAACGTTGAAATGGGTTTCGTAATCGCTCCGAAACAACTCACGGACAAAGTGACGGACGGCAATTATTACGGAATGGCTCAGAAAATAGAAATTCCTGTCGTCCTTTCGAAAGGGTACAGACTCAGCGACGACGCCTCGAATTGGTATTTTAACGGTTGCGTCGTAGAAATGTTGGAAGCAAATCGCGAGTTGGATTATACCGCCGCGGCGTATATCAAAAACGGCGACAGCGTTGAAAGACAGACGGCTGTCAACGAAAACTCGGTAAACGATTTCTATAACATAGCGAATTTATCTATGCTGTACTCGGGCGAAGATTATTCCGAAAAAATGCTCGGACTTAGTAGTTACGATTGGCTCGGAACGGAGAAATTCCCGATAAAGGTAGACACTACCGAGCAGTATAATTCGCTCGTGGCGAAAATAAACGCGGACAGAGACTTTTCGGCGAAATACATAGATATAAAGAGTTCTGTCGATACGAGCAAAGCGGCATTATCGGACGGTAAAACGTTGCCGAGCGGAGCGAAATGTTCGACCTTTGCCGATGACGCGGTAAAGACTACCGCTCCGACAAGCGACGACCTTATTAAAGACCTCGTTCACTTAGAAGGCGATAGCAACAAGATTAAGGTTTACGACCAAACCGAGCCTAACTACGTAACGACGACGAAGGACGGCGAGAAGATTACCGCATTGTACTTCACCAAGGCAAACGCGATTTCGGAAGACGAAGACAGTGCGAACAACTACGGATTTTCCGAATTCAGAATCGCGGTAAGCGGCAACATAGCGAAACTTTCTTTCGATTACAGACTTATCGATAGTAATACGGAAAAATGTTTTTCGCTCAGTGACGTAAAAGATAAATCTTACGGAATGAAGAGTTTTCTCGAATATAAGCACGGATCTGATTATACGAACGAGACGAAAACGGCTTACGGCGATACTTTCTTTAAAGCGGACGGCTTATGGCATCACGTAGACTTTGAACGCGAAATGAGCGATATGAAAGCCGTACTCTTTAAGATTTATCACTTACAAGGCGAATTTATGGTGACTAACGTTCAGGCGATTATCTCGCACACGCATATTTCGGACGGCATCACTCATTACGACGTCGTAAATATGAAGGAGTACAACCTTTGCACGGAGTGCGGAGAGAGAATGAACGAGACCGAGCATACGCACGCCGCGAAAGACGATAATTACGGAAGCGACGAGGGAAGCCATTGGAAACTCTGCGTATGCGGCGAGAAAGTAGACGAAGCCGCTCATACTTCCGACGGAGAAACCCATTACGACCTCACAGATATGAAGCAGTACAATCTCTGTAAGGACTGCGGGGCGAAAATAAACGAAAAAACTCACAATCACGACTATCAGACGGCGACCGAAGACGGCTACGAATGTGGTTGCGGAACCGTTGTAAATCCGTTCGACGGTTTAGTAAAGACGAAAACGACTTTCTACGACTCGACGAAAGTTTCCGTTTCCGAAAATTCGCTTTTCGGCGGTACGGAATACGTTGCAAACGGACTTAGTAGCGGCAATTCGATAGGTTATGGTTATGGCGTCGGTATTACGAGTACGGGTTACTTCAAGGAGTACTACTTCGCTTTAAGGGTTTCGCAGGACGTAGTTATGGCTGAGGCGACGCAAACGCCGCTTGCCAAAGGCGTTTGGTACGTAGTGAAAACTACTGCTCGTACAGACAGTTTAGGCGGTTGGGATTTCTATGTGAAACAGCCGAACGAGACCGAATGGAAGAGTATGAACGTAGCGGCGTGGAGAGCGGGAGCTTATAAAGATTTTAACGGTAAAGCGGAATTCACAGGATTCTTATACTTCGCCACAAACGCTGAGAAGTTCGATGTTGAAATATCTGAATTCTACGCAAAAGAAACGATTATAACCGAAAGTCCGTTCGACGGAATGGATAAACTCAATCTCGGTTATCTGAAAGATTACAACGCAGCGGAAACGTTCTTCGGCGATAAAAAATACGTATATAATAACGTTGTTTCGGGAACGGTTATCGGCGCTGACGGAGTTTCCGTAGATTCAATCGGCGAACAGGCTATCTATAAAAACGTTTACTTCGGAGTTAAAGCCACCGATGAAATTGCTTTCCTCGACGGCGGCAGTAATATTATAAAGCCCGCGGTCGAAGCAAACGTATGGAGCGTTGTCAAACTTGAAAGAAAGACACTTGGTTGGAATTTGTTTATAAAAGAGTTTGGTCAGAACGATTACACTCAGATTAACATTGATACTTGGAAAGTCGGAGATAACAGCAGTCCGACAATTAACGGAAAAGCGCATGCTAACGTGTTTATGCAGTTCAAATCGGTAAGCGGCAATGATTTCGGCTTAGAAGTGACCGAGTTGTACGGCGAACTCGATTCCGAAAGAGCGTTTAGCGGAATGACGAAAGTTCAGGATTCTTCGCTTATCGATTCCGCCGCAAAGGCAGCCTATACGTTCGGCTCGGAAAACGTTTACGGCGTAACGGGTCTTAAAACGGGAGACGGAATTTCTTTGGGGTCGCAGTATAACATAAGTTCTGACTCGAATTACGCGGAATATCGTTTTGCTTTCAAGATTACAGGCGAAGCGGTAAACTCGAAGAATATAATACCTATCGTGTCCTCAAACGGGGGAAATACCGTTAAAGCGGACGTTTGGTACGTTATGAAAGTAGCGAAAGCCGAAGATGCGTCCGCCACGAAGAAATGGATTGTATCCGTCAAAGTTGCGGGCTTAGACGATTCAACTTTTGTAACGTTGAACGTTGACTCGTGGAAAGAGCAGAGCGATACTATAACGCCGAGCATTCTCTTAATGACGTGGTGGATTTGGGAAAATGACGCTTTTGCGGAATATCAATTTGACTTCTACGCGACGGGCATTTGGGCTGAATAATACGAATTTATTGCGTTTTTAACGCGAAAAAACGGTATAATCAAGCGTTTTCCTGAATAAACAAGGGAAACGCTTGTTATGCTGTAATATACGTTTAATTTGTAATAGAGTTCCTACTCTGTAAATTACTTAAAAGGAAAAATCAATGAGAACAATCCATCTTATCTGCAACGCGCATATAGACCCCGTTTGGCAATGGACGTGGGACGAGGGCATATCCGCGACCATAGCGACTTTTAAAAGCGCGGTTAATTTAGCCGACGATTTCGATTATATTTTCTGTCATAACGAGTCGCTTTTATACGAGGATATAGAGAAAAAAGCCCCCGACCTTTTTGAAAAAATCAAACTACTCGTAAAAAAGGGCAAATGGGTGATTGCGGGCGGGTGGTATCTTCAACCCGACTGTATGTTGCCGTCGGGCGAAAGTATCGTCAGACAGATAGAAGTCGGCAGAAAATACTTCTCGGAAAAATTCGGGGTAACGCCTACCGTGGCGACGAATTACGACGCGTTCGGGTGTAGTATCGGACTTGTTCAGATACTGAAAAAGTGCGGGTATAAAGGTATGCTCGTGTGCAGACCGAACGGACAAACTCAGTTTAAATACCCGTCGAGATTTTTCGATTGGATAGCCCCCGACGGGAGCAGTATAGTCGTGTCTTACAGTTCCTCGTACAACTCACAACTCGGGAAAGCCGTTATAAAAATAAGCGACTACGTTCGCGGCGGCGAAACGGGTATGTTGGGTTCGGGGGAAGCCTCGAAAAACTCCGCGAAAGAAGAAGTGGATTACGTTTTATGGGGAGTCGGAAATCACGGCGGCGGACCGTCGAGAAAAGACCTCGAAGACATTAAAAATTTACAAATAGACGGCGTTAAGTTTTTGCATAGTTCGCCCGAAAAACTGTTTGAAGACAATATCCGCGTAGGCGGCGAAGTCAGAACTTCGCTCGTCCCGTGTATGCCGGGGTGTTATTCCTCGATGTCGAGGCTTAAAACTTTGCACAGAAAGACCGAAAACCTCTTTTACGCGACCGAAAAAATGCTCGCTCTCGCAGAAATGGCGGGGCTTAAAGTCGATTTAGGGCAACTGAAAATCGCAGAAAAGAAAATTCTTCTGTCGGAGTTTCACGATATTCTGCCCGGTACAGTCATAGACGACGGCGAACAGGACGGAACGGAAATGCTCGCGATGGCTTCGAGGATAATCAAAGACTATCGCTCGGACGCCTTTTTACACCTCGCTATGAGCGATAAGCCCGCCGAAAACGGCGAATTTCCCGTATTCGTATTCAATTACCTGCCCTATGAAGTCACTACGCCCGTAGAAGCGGAGTTTTCGCTCGCCGATCAGAATTGGAGCGAAGAATATAAATACGTTCCCCGCGTTTATTTAAACGGAGAAGAAATCGAATGTCAGACGATAAAGGAAAGGTCTACGCTCAATCTCGATTGGCGAAAGAGAATCGCGTTTATCGGTAAACTGAAACCGCTCGGCTTAACGCGTTTTTCGGTGAGAGTTGAAAAAACGCCCGTGATAAAACGTTCGCCCGCGAAGTACGATTTGAAAAAGTTGATAGAAAAAAGCGTTCTTTGCGGAGAGGTCGGTCTCGAAATGTACGACGACACCGCCGACCCGTGGGGCATGAGCGACGCGGAACTTGCGGAACTCGGGAAAAGCCCCGTAAAATTCAGAGAAATGACGGCGAAAGAAGGGGCGGCGTTTTGCGGTATCGACGGAGAAATAAGCCCCGTTCACACGATAGAGGACGGCGAGGTAATGACGGTTATCGAAAGACTTTATACGGAAAGCAAAACCGACGCCGTTATCGAATATAAATTCTATAAACGCGAAAATTTCGTCGATTTGAAGGTTATCGTCGAGTACGGAGACAAAAATAAACTCGTAAGGCTTAAAATTCCCGCCCCGAAGGGTTTACCCGTCGGCGACGGACCGTACGTCGTTGAAAATAAACCGATAAAAAGAGAGGCGAGTTTTCATAAATGGTGCGGAGTGAAAACCGAAAGCGATTATTACGCCGTACTCAACGATTGCGTTTACGCGGGCAAGTTCGAGGACGGATTTATAAATATAACTCTTCTTCGCGGAGCGGGCTATTGTATTCACCCGATTTGCGACAGAGAACTCTATCCTAAGGACAGATATCTGAAAAGAATCGAGAACGGAAGATACGAGTACGAATTTCGTATCGTTCGCGGTTCGCTCGGCAGTATCGCATGCGAGGCTCAGGCTTTTAACGAAAAACCGTACGCCTTAAACGTATTCCCGACGGGCGGCGGCGGGGAGTACCCCGTAATCAGAACCGATAAACCGATAGTTACCTCGGTTTTAAGAAAGATTGAAAACGGCGGGTACGAAATGAGATTTTTCAACCCCGAAAATTCGGGAAAAACCTTTAATCTGACCGTTAAAGATATGGTAAAAGAAATAACGATCGGAGCGAACGAGATACTTACGGTTAAAGCGACGGACGAGATAACCGTTTGTCACGATAAAATCTTATAAGTCCGCCTATAAGTCGATTAACAGGAATAAAATGATATGAAAACTCTACATTTAGTATGCAATTCGCATCTCGATCCCGTTTGGCAATGGGATTGGAACGAGGGAGCGAGCGCGGCTCTCGCAACTTTTTACAGCGCGGTTAATCTTGCCGAAAAATACGACTTCATATTTTGTCATAACGAAGTACTGCTTTACGAATATATCGAGAAATACGACAAAGAGTTGTTCGGCAAAATTCAGGAACTTGTCCGAAAGGGCAAATGGATGATAATCGGCGGGTGGTACGTTCAGCCCGATTGTCTCGTTCCTTCGGGCGAATCTTTTATAAGACAGATAACGACGGGCAGGGAATATTTTTCTGAAAAATTCAACGCCCGCCCGACTACGGCTTTAAATTTCGATAGTTTCGGTCACACTAAGGGGCTACCGCAGATATTGAAAAAATGCGGTTACGATTCTTACGTATTCTGCCGCCCGATGCCGTGGCTTCACCCCCTCGAAAAGGAAGATTTGCCACACGGTCCGTTTTTATGGAAAGGTTACGACGGGAGTACGGTCAAAGCGTTGAGATTTGAGGACGACACGATTTATTGCTCGCAATACGGTCACGCGAAAGAAAATATTATCCGCAAGGAAAAATACTACGACGACCAAGACGATATTTTAATTCTTTGGGGAGTCGGCAATCACGGCGGCGTTTCGAGCATGAAAGACCTCGAAGATATAGCGGAACTTCAAGCCGAGAAAAAGGGCGAATGGAAGATTCTTCACACCACGCTCGAAAACTATTTCGCGGCGGTCAGCCCTGCGACGGTTTACGATAAACAACTCGTTTGCTTTACGAAAACCTATTCTTCGGTAAGCGGTATCAAACAGGCTCACGACGAACTCGAAAATACGTTATATATCGCCGAGAAAACGTGTTCGGTCGCGGAACTTTCGACCGATTTCAGATATGATAAAGAAGTTTTCAAAAAAGCCGAAAAAACGCTTTGTCAGATAGAATTTCACGACGTTTTAAGCGGCACGGCGATAAAAACGGGTACGCTTTCTTCGATAAGAAAGGCTCATCGAGCGATAGAGGACTTGAAAGAAGAAATGTTCGGGGCGTTCGCCGCTATGGCGAAACGTTTGCCGAAAGTCGTTCCTCGCGACGACAATATCGTCGTGTTCAATCCCTATCCGTATGAGTATAACGGGTATGTGGAAGCCGAATTTTTTATCGAAGATTCGCTGTTTTCTGACACCGAAATGTACAGGTTAAGGGTATACGATTTAAAAGGCGACGACGTTCCTTTCCAAATTATCAAAGAAGAAAGTCTGATAAATATGGACAGGAGAAAAAGACTGTTATTGCAAGTTTCCGTTCCCGCGTTCGGCGTCGCTTCTTACGGCATAAACAAAACAATAGTGCCGAAAGTCAAGACGGTAAAGGACGACGGCAAGGAAATAATCGTAACCGACAGCGTGAAAACCGTAAAAATAGACAGAAAAACAGGCTTAATGACCTCGTTTAAAGTCGGAGGCAAAGAGTATTTAAGCGGAAACGCGTTCGGACTTTACGTTTTAAACGACAACGGCGACCCGTGGGGTTGGAGAATAAGAAAACTCGGCGAAAGCCCCGTATTATACGATAATTTACCCGAAGATAAATGGGTTTATACCGAAAGCGAGTATAAGCAAATGCTTCCCGACCTGTCGAAAAGCGGCGTTTTTGAAAATCTCGAAAGCGTTACGGTCGTAGAGAAGGGCGAACTTTTAACCGAAGTTCAATCGCTGTTTTCGCTCGGCGAAAGTCACGCGGTCGTAAACTATAAAATTTACAAAGACGAACCGTATGCCGACGTGAATATTCACGTTTTGTGGAACGAAACGTATAAGGCTCTTAAACTTGCTGTACCCGTGAAAGGCGATAAATATTTCGCACAGATGGCGTTCGGAGTAGAGGAATATCTCGCCAACGGTTACGAATATCCGAGTAACAGATACGCAGGCGTAAACTTTGGTGAAAAAGCCCTCGTGGTTTACAATAACTCGGGCGTTCACAGTTCGTCGAAAGAGGGCGATAACCTGTATCTTACGCTACTTAACGGTTCGGCTTATTGCGCTCATCCGACGGACGATTCTCATTCGCTCATTCCCGACGAGACGAGATACGTTGAAAATGTAGAGCAGGGTTCGCATGATTTTTCGTTTAGAATTATGGTAAATAATATGGCGGAGTGCGAGAGGTTTGCGAACGAGTTTAATCAAAAGCATTACGCTTTGTCTTTCTTCCCGCACGGAAACGGAGACAACAAGAGCGATGCGGTCGTTTTAAGCAATCCGAACGTTGTTATTTCGGCTTTCAAGAGGTTAAACGACGGCAAATATCTTATAAGACTCTATAACGGTTATCGCGGTAATTCGGAAACCGAATTGCGGATTTCGGGGCGTAAAACTAAGATTAAATTTACCGATTTCGAGTTTAAAACGTTTGTTTTTGACGGAAACGAAATAAGAGAAAGTAAATCGTCCGATTTGTATTGATTTAAAAAATACGGCGATAATCGACTTATACGCGGGTATTTGTTATCTTTATCGGCAATTAAGGAAAAATATCACAGACTTTACGGTGGACTAAATGTATAAAACAGAATATCTTAAAAACGGCTTCGAAAAATTCAACGGAACGGAAAACGACAACGTTTTGTTTATAATCGAAAAACAGTTAAAGGACGAAAAACTTTGGGATAAATTCGTAAACGTATTTCTGACGAAAGAAGATTCCGAAGGGAACGGTTGGCGAGGCGAGTATTTCGGTAAAATGATGCGTGGGGCGTGTCTTGCGTATAAGTATTTGCCCGACGAAAATCTTTACTCGGTTTTGGAAAAAACGGTAAAAAAATTATTGACTTATCAGGACGAGTCGGGCAGAATAACTACCTATACGCCCGAATCCGAGTTTAACGGTTGGGATATGTGGTGTCGCAAGTACGTTTTGGTCGGCTGTCTCTATTTTTACGATATATGTAAAGACGAGAAGTTGAAGAAAGTCGTATTAGACGCCCTTGTCGGACACGCCGACTATATCGTTTCAAAAATAGGAGCGGATAAAAAACCCATAACGAAAACGAGTCATATTTACGGCGGGCTGAATTCGTGTACTATCTTAGAGCCTATCGTCGCCTTGTATAAATTGACGGGCAAAAAGGATTATCTCGACTTTGCCGAATATATCGTTTCCACGGGCGGTTGCGTAACGGGCAACTTAATCGACCTCGTAAACGAAGGGAAATATCCTTATACGTTCCCCGAGGTGAAAGCGTATGAAATGACCTCGTTTTTCGAGGGCGTATTGGCGTATTACGAAGTGACGGGTAAAAAAGAGTATTTCGACGTCGTGGAAAAGTTTATGGACAGCGTAAGAGAAAGCGACGTTACGATTATCGGTTGTTGCGGTTGCACTCACGAATTGTTCGATAATTCTGCCGTTAAGCAAACGCAGGAAGTCGAAGACGGAACGATTATGCAGGAAACGTGCGTTACGGTAACGTATATGCGTTTAAACGAACGGCTTTTACGACTTACTATGAACGCGAAATATGCCGACGAAATCGAGAAATCCGCGTACAACGCCTTATACGGCAGTCTTAATTACAAGGGAAATAAACAGTATTGCCGCGAAGAGAACGCTTTTATAGAGGGTCTTCCGTTTGACAGTTACAGTCCGCTCGTAAATCAGAAGAGGGGCGTGGGAATAGGCGGTTATAAGAAGTTTTCCGACGGCGGCTATTACGGTTGTTGCGGTTGCATAGGGGCGGGGGGAATAGCATTGCTTCCTTTAATCGCCGTCGAAAAAACGGAGCGAGGTTACGTATTCAACGAATATATAGACGGCGAAATAAATGCCGACGATTGCGGTCTGACTTTTTGCGTAAAGGGAAGCGGTATAAAATACGGACTAGCGGAAATAACCGTTCTCGCCGATAAGCCTTTTAAATCGGAATTGGTTTTCAGAATACCGTCTTGGAGCGAAAACGCGACGATAACGGTAAACGGAGAAGCGATTTTTGCGGGCGTCGGGTATAACGCGATAAACCGAGAATGGAAAAACGGAGATAAAATTCTCGTATCGCTCAATCCGAAACTGACCGAAGTCCGACTGAACGGCAAAACGGCTTATAAGTACGGCGGGCTTGTTTTATCCCGAGACGAAAACAAAGAGAACGCAACGATAACGGGGAAGTTTACCCCGATTAAAAATAGCGGCGAATTTATCTTTGAAAAAAGACCGACGCAGGAATACGAAAGCGTAAGGCTAATTTTGAAAACGCAAGAAGGAGAGGTGTTGCTGACCGACTATGCGTCATGCGGAAAGCGATGGCTTGAAGAGAGAAGCAGAATATCCGTATGGCTCAACGCGATTTAAAACATTTGAAATCGCAAGCGGAAAGTTTGAATTGCTTTTTAAAAAATTTAGTTTTGATTATGAGCAAGTAAACAAAAAAATATTATTTTATAGGAACAATGAGCAATTTTAATTATAAGACGGGCAAGGCGCATGTCGCACTTAAAGACGACGGGTATTACGTCTGGGATTCCTCGGTGATAAAGGCGAACGGGAAATATTACATGTTCGCGTCGCGATGGAAAGAGGAAATAGGCTTCGGTTGGAACTGGGTTTTCAACAGCGAGATCTGCCGATTCAAAGCGGATAGCCCCGACGGGGAATTCAAGTTTGACGGTGAGGTTCTGCCGCGCAGGGGCAGGCAGTTTTTTGACGGAATGAACACTCACAATACCTGTATAAAATATTGGAACGGAAAGTACTATCTCTACTATATGGGGACAACGTATGGGGGCGACATTCCGAGCGATTATCGACTTATAGACGAACATTATGCCTTGGAGACATGGAACAGAAAGCGCATAGGCGTTGCCGTTGCGGACGATATCAAGGGCGAATTTGTCCGCCGTGACGAACCGCTTTTAGAGCCGCGCGATTGCTCGCATTGGGACTGTACGATAACGACAAATCCGTCCGTCGTGATTCTCCCGAGCGGCAAAACTTATATGATATACAAATCGAGAAGAGCGTTCGGAAAACCCTTGCAGTTGGGCATCGCCGTTGCTGATAAGCCCGACGGAAAGTTCGAAAGGCTTACCGAAACCCCGATTCTCGAATTCGCGGATACAAACAAGCATATGGAAGACCCGTTTTTGTGGTACGACGAGAACCACAAAAAATTCTGCATGCTGGCAAAGGACGATTCCAAAAACGGCGACAGCGGAATAACGGGCGAATGGGGCGCGGGATTCTACGCCGAAAGCGACGATTGCATTCATTTCGAAATTCCCGACGATCCGAAAGTATATTCGAGAAATCTCGTGTGGAAGAACGGCAAAAAATCCACGCAGTGCAATTTGGAGCGCCCGTCGCTTTTATTCGACGAAAACGGCGAGCCGCTTTACCTTTTTTGTGCGAGCGGCGACGGAGACGGTCCGTACGCATTTAAGGGAGCGACATACGTTGTAGGAATAAAATTAGAGAGGAAATAAGTATGAAGAAAGTAACGCTATTAGGAGATTCTATTCGCCAAATCGGTTACGGTAAAAAAGTTGCCGAAACATTGGAAATGGACGGCGTAGAAGTTTTTCAACCGCAGGATAATTGCAGGTTTGCAAAATATACGCTTCGTATGCTTTTCGATTATAAAGACCAAATCGCAGGGAGCGACGTGATTCATTGGAACAACGGACTGTGGGACGTTTCGAACCTTTTCGGCGACGGACAGTTTACTTCAACCGAAGAATACTGCAAAAACATGCTCCGCATAGCGGATATACTCTTAAAAATTACGCCGAACGTTATTTTTGCGACGACCACGCCCGTGAGGAATAATTATCCCTATCAGACGAGCGAAGATATAGCGAGATTGAACGCAGCAATCGTTCCGTTGTTGAAAGCAAAAAACATAGCGATAAACGACTTATACGGGCTTGTTTACCCCGTGAAGGAAGAAATTATCCGAGACGACGACCTTATTCATTTAAACGAAAAAGGCATAGAACTTTGTTCGAGTCTGGTTGTTGAAACGATAAAAAATCTTTTAAAAAAATAAAAGTTAAAAATGGAATCGAATAAGATAAAATTACTTATTTTATGGGATATTCTGTGTAAATATACTGACGAAGAACACGCTATGAATACCGATGAAATCATAGCGGCGTTAAAAGAAAAGGGTATATCCGTAATCAGAAAAGTGGTAGCCGAAGACATAAAAACGCTTAACGATTACGGATATGAAGTATTGTCGTATAAGAAAAGATACCATTATTATTACGTCGTGAACAGGCCGTTCGACATTGCCGAAATCGTTATGCTTACCGACGTGGTGAAATCTTCTAAACTTACGGATAAACGAAAAAAAGACATAACCGAAAAACTGTGCGGAACGCTTGGAAATCATCAGGCGGAAAATATTCGCAAAAGCGTCGTTTCGTTTTCCGACGATAAAAAGGGTAACGCGTCAATTTTATATAACATAGACAAAATCGAACGGGCGATAAACGAAAACAAGCAGATTTCGTTCAAGTATTTCGATTACAACGCGAAGCACGATAAAGTTTATCGTAAAAACGGAAAGAGATATGTTTCAAATCCGCTCGCTATGGTCTGGGATAAAGATAATTATTATCTTTTGAGTTTTAATAACGGGCATTCCGAACCGGTAACGTATCGGCTGGACAAAATCGATTCGGTGGAGATCGAGTCGAACGAGAGGGAATTTCATTCGGAATACTCGGATTTCGATTCCGAAAGATACAGAAAAATAGTGTTTTCTATGTATAGCGGCGAAACGAAAAACGTAACGCTTACTTTCGACGACGAAATGATAACGAGTATATTCGATAAATTCGGCGAAAAGGTTGAAATTAAAGGGCATTCGGGTACATACAAAGCCACGGTGACGATTCAGCCGAGTAAACCGTTTTTCTTGTGGGTAACGGGAACGCTCGGGAAAGTCAAAATAACCGAGCCTGAAGAAGTTGTAAAAAGATTCAACGATTTCGTAAATGCAATAAAAGAAAACTATTAAAAAAGAGGAGCGCAGAGGGTAAAACCTTTGCGTTTTTTTATTGCCAAAAATAGTTTGTTCACTGCCATAAATATGGAAGTGAACTGGTTGAAGTTATATATAAAATATGTTAAAATACAATACGAACAAATGTTCGGGTTGATTGCTCGAACGTAAGGAGGTTTATCAAAAAAATGCAGAAAAAGAACAGATTTACATGGTACTATTGCGGGCTTTGTAGCGGAAAGGTGGAATACGGCAAATTTCGGTTGTGGCAAAAGAAAATAATTTGTCCGCACTGCGGCGCGGAAATAACTTATCGCCGAACGATAACCGGGAAACTCAAAGGAATATATATGCCTGCGGATGAAAATGAGAACGGTATAGAGGTGATTGGTTGGCAAAACAAAAATTT
>CAKQKW010000019.1:0-28197 GCA_934249325.1 uncultured Clostridia bacterium | reverse complement strand
TTTTATGGTTGCGGATATTTTTTGTGCGCAGGGGTGAGATGAGGAACACCGCTCGGTGGTTCGTAGCAAGGGGTAACGAAATTAAAAACGAAAACGTTTTTTGTTTTTTCGAGCAATTTCGCTTATACACCGTCGCCGAGAGGCTTGCCTCTCGCACTCCACCCCTGCCCACACCTTTTATGGTTGCGGATATTTTTTGTGCGCAGGGGTGAGATGAGGAACACCGCTCGGTGGTTCGTAGCAAGGGGTAACAAAATTTGGAACGAGAATTTTGTTAGTTTTTTCGAGCATAATCACTTAAACCCCGTCGCCGAAAGGCAGATACGACCGTCGCAGACGATACAACTTATCGGCAGATAGACTTTACGAAGTAAAATACCACTTCAGTTTCGCGGGACGCCGAGGCGTCGTCCCCTACGGCTTCATTCAAAATTATTGTCCCCTTCCGTCAAATCTCGCGGACAACCGCTCGATTAGCCACCTTCCCCGAAGGTGACGGCAATTTCTTTACCACTTTTATCGGGAAAATTTACCCCACACAAGATAGGCTTTTCAGAGTTTCACTCAAAATTATTGCCCCCTTCCGTCAAATCTCGCGGATAACCGCTCGATTTGCCACCTTCCCGAAGGTGACGGCAATTCCTTTACCCATTTTATCGGGAAAACTTACCCTAAACAAGGTAGGTTTTTCGTAAAATTGAAGAAGCGGCGGCTGAAACCCGTTTCAGCCGCCGCTTGTTTTTTTGTTGTTTCTTTTTAAATATGTTTACTCTACGTTTTATTCCGTTCTCTTAAACGTGTTCGAGCATAAATTTCGGAAGGTCTTTCTTCTCCGCGCTTACAGTCATTTCAACCTTTACGTCGTTGTAGTTCTTCAAATCTGCGAAAAGAGGCTCTAAATCGCCAAGTCCGCAGTTCGCTATTCTCAATACCCCGTCGATAAAAATGTACTCTATATCGCTGTTGCCCGCAATAAGTCCCATGATGAAGCCGGTGAAAGAATCGGCGGAATTTATGCCGTACTCTTCCGTATAAACGCATCTTACGTTAAGATCGATGCTTACCGAACAAATCTTTTTGTCGGTAATAAACACAACGTTGCCTTTCGCCTGTTTTGCCGCCGCGTCAACGTCGTCCATAATAATCTTTGTCTTGCCGAAACCCTTAGGTCCATAAATAAGTTTAATCATAAAACGTCCCTCCGTTTTTTTAGGCGAATCGAAATTCCGCGTATCTTTTGTCCGCAAAATCTTTCGTTCCCCTTGTTCAATTATATTCTATAACAAATCGGAAAATTTTTCAAGGGGTTTTTAAAAATATTCAGAAAAATTTTACAATTTTCCGAATTAGCCGACGTTTTCTTCGACTTCGGCAGCCTTTACTGCCGCTCTCGAAAGCACGCTGTACTCCGTCACTCCCAAAATCGTCTCGCCGTCAACCTGTACAGCCGTAGGCTTATCGAACTTTACGGTTATTTTGTTGCCTTCGAGCGGAGCAAACATTTCGGTATGCTTTACGTGTTCGCCCTTGAAAATAGACGGAAACACCATAAGCGTTTTGAGTTTTCCCGAACCGTACAATACTCCGCACGTTTCGGTCGTCTTTTTCAATCTGTCCTGCTCGGGCGTGATATTCATACCGCCGCCGTAAAATCTGCCGTGCATGGTCGGAGCAAGCCATACTTTTTTAAACGTATATTTCTTGCCGTCCACTTCGATTTCGGCGTTTCTCGGCTTAAAGTGGAACAAAAGTCCTTTTATCGCTATCGAAGCGTAATTTACGGGCTTATCGCTCGTCTCTCTGAGTTTATCTCCGACTTCGCAACAATAGCCGTCTATGCCGTATCCCACGCCGTTTATGAACTTGTACGACTTGCCGTTTACGGTAACCTCGGGCAAGTCCTCTATGTACTTGTTTATAAGTATCGGAGCGTCGCCTTTATTTCCCCCGAGGTCGTGAATAAAGTCGTTGCCGCTACCGGTCGCAAAATAGTACACTTCGTGACGTAAAGCCTCGTCTGCCGCCTCGTTCACGAAGCGATTAAGCGTTCCGTCGCCGCCCGAAATTACTATTTTCTCTTCGGTCGGTATTTTCGAAACAATCGTTTTTTCGTCGACTGCCGTAACGTCGTAATACACAATCTCCGCGTCCTTTAAATACGTTTCGATTTTTTTGGTCTCGGTCTCTCCTGTTCCGTTGCCTGCTTTAGGGTTATAAAGTACGTGATATTTATCCATTAAGTTTCCTCTTTTGCGTTTCTTTTTATCTATTTTAGCACACTTCGACCCGAAGTGTCAAATATTTATCAATCAAGAGAATCGATTAAAAAACCAAGCGATTTCTCGAATTTTACGCCGTAACGGTGACTTTCGTCTCCGACGGTATTTTCTATCGCTTTGACGGTGAAGTCGGCGGCGATTCTCGCGGATTCCTCTATGCTTTTTCCGTTCATATACATTCCGCAAAACGCCGACGCGTAAATATCGCCCGTGCCGTGATAGCCGCCGGCGATTTTCTTATGGCGATAGTAATATTTCGTTCCGTCCTCGGTTTTAACGAACACGCCCGTACTTTCGTCGTCGTAGCCTACGCCCGTGAGTACGACTGCCTTAGTTCCGAGCGCGAGGATTTTATCGGTCAAATCGTCGATATATTTCTCGTCGTACTTCCTTCTGTACTCCGCGCCGACGAGCATACTCGCCTCGGTGATGTTTGGGAGCGCGATATCCGCTTCCGCGACGAGCGATTTCATCTCGCCTATAAAACTCGGCTCGAACCCGGGGTACAATAAACCGTTGTCCGCGCAAGCGGGGTCGACGATAAGCGGAGCGTCTTTTTTTAAAAGCGTGTCCGCTATTTCTTCAACGTATTTTATCTGTTCCACGCTTCCGAGATAGCCGGTGTAAAGCGCGTCGAAAGATATTCCCTCTTTCTTCCAGTGAGCCGCGATAAGCGGTATGTCTTTCGTTAAATCTCTGAAAGTATAACCCGTAAATCCCCCCGTATGAGTCGATAAAACGGCAGAAGGGAGAATACAAGTCTCGATTTTGCAAGCCGAAATAACAGGCATTGCGACGGTCAGCGAACATTGTCCGACGCAGGAAATATCCTGTATAGTAAGTAGTTTTTTATCCATATTATAAGCCCCGTTTTTTTTGTGTTATTACGCCGGAACGGCTAAGCAAAGTACTATTACAAGTATTCCGAGAACTATTCTGTAATAGCCGAACGGCTTGAAGTCGTGTTTCCTCACGAAATTCATAAGGAACTTGATGACGGCGAGCGAAACGACGAACGCAACGACCATTCCGAGGGCGAGCGCCGCGACTTCTGTCGCGCCGAACGTGAAACCGTTTTTAAGGAATTTAAGTATTTTATAGCCGCTCGCTCCGACCATCGTCGGTATCGCGAGGAAGAAAGTAAATTCCGCGGCGGTAGGTCTCGAAAGCCCTAAAATCAACGCTCCGATAATGGTAATACCCGAACGGGAAGTACCGGGAACAGCCGCCAGAACCTGAAAACAACCGATTAAAAAGGCGTTCAGATAGGAAATTTCGCCGACGGAATTGACCTTCGGTTCTTTGTTTTTATGTAAATATTCGACGACTATGAACACTATACCGTAAATAATAAGCGTGGAACCCACGATAATTATTTCGGTAGTACTATCGATATTGTCGAAGAGTTTATCGATTATAAGGGCGGCGAAAGCGGGAACGCAGGCGACCACGACTTTGAGCCACATTTTCCATATTTCGGGTTTCGACACCACTTTCGTTTTTAAAACAGTCGCGCCGTTTTCGTTGACTTCGCGTTTTTCCGTCCCGAACGGGAATATCTTTTTCCAGAACACGACCACGACCGCTATTATCGCGCCGAGTTGAATGAGATAGTCGAACATATCCTTGAAGCCGTTTTCAAAAACGACCTTAAAGTCCGCGCTGAAAAAACGGGTAAAGAAATGCTCGAAAATCATCATGTGTCCCGTACTCGATACGGGAAGCCATTCGGTTATGCCTTCGATTATTCCTATGACGGTTATAAGAACTACGTCAATAAAACTCATACTACTCTCCGCATACAAATAAGGCTGCCCTTAAACGGGACGAATATCCTGTTGTAAACGGCAGCCCTATTGTAATTTTAACAAATATTATTCTTGTTCGATTTTTTCAAGAAGTTTAAGGTCGATACCCTTTTCGCCGATTTTGATAATCTCGACTTTTACGGCGTCGCCTATCGCGAGAACTTCGTCAACGGAATTGATCCTCTTATCGCTCATCTTGGAAATATGAATCATACCGTCTTTTCCGGGAGCGAGTTCGCAGAATGCGCCGACCTTCGGAAGTATTCTTACAACCGTCGAAATAAACATATCGCCGACTTCGGGATCTCTCGCTATCGACATAACCATCGCTTTGGCTTTTTCCGCCATCGAGAGGTCTTCGCCGTAGGTCGCTATGCAAACCTTACCGTTATCGTCGATGTCGATCTTAACGCCCGTCTCGTCGATAATCTTGTTAATAGTCTTTCCGCCGCTGCCGATGACGTCTTTGATTTTATCGGTGTCGATATTGAACGAAATAATCTTGGGAGCATACTTGGAAAGATTCGGGTTCGGAGCGGGAATACATTCGAGCATTTTGCCGAGTATGAAATGTCTGCCCTCGTTAGCCTGCTTGATCGCCTTTCTCAAAATTTCTTCGCTGATACCCTTAATCTTTATGTCCATCTGGATAGCCGTGATACCCTTAGCGGTACCCGCTACCTTGAAGTCCATATCGCCGAGGAAGTCCTCTAAGCCCTGAATATCCGAAAGAACGCTGATTTTGCCGCTCTCGGTATCTTTGATAAGACCCATTGCAATGCCCGCTACGGGAGCCTTGATGGGAACGCCCGCGTCCATAAGAGCGAGGGTCGAGCCGCAGACCGAAGCCTGAGAAGTCGAGCCGTTGGACGACAAAACTTCGGAAACGAGCCTTATAGCGTACGGGAATTCGTCCTCGGACGGAATAACGGGCTCCAAAGCCCTTTCAGCGAGCGCCCCGTGTCCGATTTCTCTTCTACCGGGGCTTCTTAAAGGCTTAGCCTCGCCCGAAGCGTAACCGGGCATATTGTAATGGTGAATATATCTCTTGTATTCTTCGTTGTCGAGACCTTCGAGTTTCTGAACTTCGGAGATAGTTCCCAAAGTACAGGTGGTCATAACCTGCGTCATACCTCTCGTGAATACGCCGCTGCCGTGTACTCTCGGAAGTATTCCGTGTTCGCACCAGATAGGTCTGATTTCGGTAAGGCTTCTTCCGTCGGGTCTTACGCCGAGGTTGGTTATCTTCGCTCTTACCTTTTCTTTCGTGATGTAATAGAGAGAATCTTTGAGTTCTCTCGCCATATCGGGATAAGCGTCCGCGAAGTGTTCGAGAACGTCTCTTTCTACCTCGTCCTGACGAGCCTGTCTTTCAAATCTGTCGAAGGTGTCCAAAGCATAGTCGAGTTTTTCGCTCGCGTACGCTCTTACAGCCGCGTCGAGATCCTCGGGGACGTGATAGAGTTCCATTTCGAGTTTCTTCTTGCCGCACTCGGCCACGATGCCTTCGATGAACGCGCATTGCTTTTTGATTTCTTCGTGTCCGAAAAGAATCGCTCCGACCATTACTTCGTCGTCTACCTCTTTCGCGCCCGCTTCGACCATCATTATGGCGTCTTTCGTGCCTGCGAGGTTAAGGGCGAGAACGCTCTTCTCTTTCTGAGCAACCGTCGGGTTGATAACGTACTTGCCGTCAACCATTCCGACTACTACCGATCCCGTAGGTCCTGCCCACGGAATATCCGAAATGCTTATCGCGATCGAACTGCCGAGCATTGCGAGCGGTTCGGGAGCGATGTCGGGATCTACCGAAAGGGCGGTAGCGACGACAGTTACGTCGTTGAAAAGTCCCTTCGGGAAAAGAGGTCTTATAGGTCTGTCGATAAGTCTCGATACCAAAATCGCCTTATCGCTCGCTCTTCCCTCTCTCTTTTTGAATCCGCCCGGAATTTTTCCGACCGAATACATCTTCTCTTCATAGTCTACCGAAAGGGGGAAGAAATCCATTCCCGGTCTCGGTTCGGTCGCCATGGTAACGTTTACCATTACAACCGTTTCTCCGCATCTTACGATACACGAGCCGTTAGCCTGCTGAGCGTACTTGCCGACGTCAACGCTGACTTCTCTGCCGCCTATCGTAGTTTTGAAAACTTTGTGATTTTCTAACATTTTGTTCTCCTTTCTCTGATTTTATAACCCGCGACAAACTCATCGCAAGTTCAAGGAACGTTCCGTTTTTCGGAACGACGCTTACGTTTTTTGACCCCGACGATTCGGGGTCGCTATGGACGAATAAGGCGTTTCTCGAAAATTCCGACGTTTATGCGGGACGCCTTTTCTTAAAAATGCAAGCATTTTTAAGAGTTCTGTGTGGTCGCCGTCCCCTACGGCTCAACTCGATTGAGATAGCCGAGACAACTGCCCTACGGCTCATCTCGATACGTGTGACAGTTAAGGCGACCGTCCCGTACGGCATACCCGTATCGGAAACGCTAAATAGCAAAAAAGGGAGTATGGCATACTCCCTGCTTTGGTCTTACTTTCTGAGACCGAGTTTCGCTATTATCTCTCTGTACTTTTCGATGTCCACAGATTTAAGATAATCGAGCATTCCCTTTCTGCGACCTACCATTTTGAGAAGTCCGCGACGAGAATGTTTATCGTTGTTGTTGAGTTTAAGATGCTCGTTCAAGTGATTGATTCTCTCAGTCAAAAGGGCGATCTGAACTTCCGCGGAACCCGTGTCGCCGTCGTGTCTCTTGAACTCTTCGATAATTGCCGATTTCTTTTCTTTTTCCATATTGTTTATCCTCCTGAATGGAAATTATTCGCTATGCGGCGAAGCCAAAGCGTCGAGTATTCGCATTACTGCGTCGCAAGCACGTTACAATATTATCATATATAAGCAAAAAAAGCAAACGTTTTTAAGCCTTTTTCTCCGATTATCCGAAAAATTCCTCTTTGTCGGAAATTATCTTGTCTATTTTTGCGATATAGGTCGCTATGTCCTTTGGCGAACCGTATCTCGTAATCCTGTCCTCGCTCGGGAAAAACCTCTTCGATACCGCGTTCGCGCCGCACGCGGGGTTGTCCGCAATCTCTTCCATAACGTCGATATTGTACACGCAAGCCTTGCCTTTTTTCGCGTAACCCGTGTTCTCCAAATTACCCGCCATATACTTCTGTCTGTACATATAATACGGCTTGTAACCCTCGTTAATCAACTTATAGGCTGAGTAATTTATCATTTTGTCGATTTCGCCCTCGGGAAGTCTATCGACTTTTTCCTTTAAAATGCTTCCCTTTTTCAAGGACAACGTATGTACGGTGATGTTGTCGGGCGAAAGCGAAACGGCCGCGTCTATACTGCGTTTGAAGTCCTCGAACGACTCGTCGGGAAGCCCCGCGATCAAATCCATATTCACGTCGAACCCGTATTTTTTCGCAAGTCCGTATTTTTCGATTATATCCTCGGCGGTGTGTTTTCTGCCTATTATTTTAAGCGTTTTGTCGTTAAAAGTCTGCGGATTTACGCAAATTCTCGTAACGCCGTGTTTTTTAAGAAGTTTTAAAGTCTCCTCGGTTATACAGTCGGGTCTGCCCGCTTCGACCGTATACTCGGTCTCGGGTTTTCCTATCGCCGTAAGTATTTTATCCAACTTATCGAGCGGCAACGACACGGGAGTTCCGCCTCCGACGTATACCGAACGGAGATTTTTAACGTGTTTTTTAGTCGCCTCTATTTCTTTGCAAAGGGCTTCGACGTAACCGTCCAACTGTTTTTCTTTTCCGATTTCATTAGAGACGAATGAACAATACAGACATCTCGACGGACAAAACGGAATACCCACGAAAAAGTCGGCGTTGCCCTCTTTTATCTTGTATATTCCCCTTTGCATTTCCATTATGCGGGCGACCATTTCGATTTTGTTATCCGAAACGAACATCTCGTTTTTCATCGTTTCACGCCAGTTTTCGCCCTCGGAATACGCAAATTTCACGGGTCTTATCCCCGTCAACGCTCCCCATTCGAGTTTCTCGCCCGAATAATCGGATAACGCCCTGTAAAGCGAAAGTTTCGCGTATCTTCTGAAATACCGCTTGCGTTCCAACTCGTTCGAGTAGGCGTGAGCGTCGCTATATTCGTACTTTTTCCCGTCAACGGTAAGTTCGTTTAAAAAAACTCCGTTGTCCTGCCTTGCGGTATGCGTGACTTCTATATCCCGTTCGCTTATCCTGAAAAATTTGCTTTCTTCGATAAATTCCGCCTCGAGCCACTCTGCGTCAGTCCTGATATTCATTTATGTAATTATTCTTCCTTTCCGCGTTAAGGGTGGTTTTGTCGCCGTGACCCGTGTAAACGACGTAATCGCCGTCAAGTTTGAACAGTACGTTTTTAAGCGAGTTTTCCAAATCGGCAAGACTTCCCGTCGGGAAATTATAGTTGCCGAAGTCATCTTTGAAAAGGGTGTCGCCCGAGAAAAGTTTGCCGTCGATTATAAAACACGCCGAACCTTTCGTATGCCCCGGGGTCAATATCGTTTTGACTTTTATACTGCCGAGTTGCAGTTCGCCGTTTCCGAAAGTTTCGTCGGCGTTATAAAACGGGTACGAAAGTCCGAACCTCGAAGCGAGGTTATCCCGAGAGGACAGCATATAGGCGTCGCCCTCCGAAATATAGACCTTTATTCCCTTCTCTTTCGCGAGATATCCGCTCGCGGCGTGGTCGAAATGCCCGTGCGTTAAAAGCACCCCTTTAACAGACAGATTTTTGACCGTCGCAAGGTTGAACGCACTCGAAAAGTCCGCGCCGGGGTCGATTATCAAGCAATCTTTCGTTTCATCGTCTATTATCGTATAGCAATTCGCGTCGAGCGGACCTACTACTTTTTTTATTATTTTTATCACGTTACCGTCCTGTAAATATCCGCTATGCAGGGATTTTGTTTTACTTTGTTTATGAGTTGGTCGAGGTCACCTTTCCTGTTCAGTTTAATGGTGAAATCGACAATCGACTGATGGTTTTTGCCGTCTATTCTTCCGTTTACCGAGACTATCATAAGTCCGAGTTCGGTACAAGCGTTCGACACGCATACGAGTATCGGAGCGTCCTCGCCGCCCGTAACTTTTACGGACACGCTGTAAGAACCGCTGTCGTTCGTCCATTCGGCTTCGAGCAGTCTCTCGGGGTCTTCGTTTTTCATATTCGGACAGTCCTTGCGATGAACCGTAACGCCTCTGCCCCTCGATACGAAACCGACTATTTCGTCGCCCGGAACGGGATTACAACAGCCCGCAAATCTCACGAGAAGTCCGTCCATACCCTTTATCTTTACGCCGCCGACGTTTTCGGAAGCCTTTTTAACCTTGCTCTCGGCGATTTTTTCAGGCTTCGGAAGTTCCTTTTTATAAAAGTCGATAAGTTTTAAAAGAACCTGATTTACGCCGATTGCTCCGCAACCGACCGCCGCGTACATTTCCTCGGGAGTTGAAACGGAAAGTCTCCCGCTGACCCTCTCGAAACTGACGGGGTTCAAAAGTTCGCCGAAAACGTAGCCTCTGTTTTTTGCCTCCGCTTCCAGCATACTCCGACCGAGTTTCTCGTTGTCGACTTGCATCGCCTTTTTATAGAACGCCTTGATTTTTGCTTTTGCGCCCGACGATTTCGCTATTCTGAGCCAGTCCCACGACGGACCTTTCGAAAGCTTGGAAGTAATTATCTCGACTACGTCGCCGACGTGCAAAGTAGTGTTGAGCGGAACCATTTTGCCGTTTACTTTCGCGCCTACGCACTTGTTTCCGACTTCGGTATGAATTCTGTACGCGTAGTCGATAGGCGTTGCGTCCTTCACAAGGCTTATAACCTCGCCTTTGGGGGTGAAAACAAGCACCTCGCTGTTGTAGACGTCGCCCTTTAAACTTTCGAGGAATTCGGTCGAGTTGTTAAGCCCGCCCTGCCATTCCATAACTTCTCTGATCCAACTCAGCCTCTTGTCGAAAGCGTCGGTATTTTCTTTGTTTTCTTTATATTTCCAATGCGCCGCGATACCGTATTCGGCTGTGCGGTTCATCTCTTTCGTTCTGATCTGAATTTCGAATATCTTGCCTATGTCCGTAACGACCGTGGTGTGCAGACTTTGGTACATATTCTCTTTCGGCATCGCGATATAGTCCTTGATTCTGCCGGGGATAGGCTTCCACTGCTTATGAATTTTGCCGAGAAGTTCGTAACATTGATCTATCGTATCGACGATTATTCTTACGGCTGTAAGGTCGTAAATCTGGTCGAGCGTCTTGTTTTGACGCTTCATTTTTTTATAAATGCTGTAAAAATGCTTCGTCCTGCCGAAAACCTCACCCTCGATTTCCGATTCGGCTAAAATTTTCTTTATCTCGTTTACGGCGTAGTTGACGAACTCCTGTCTTTCGCTTATTTCGCTGTTGATATTGACAGATAAAAACTCGTAAGCGTCGGGATCGAGGTATTTAAGACACAGATCTTCGAGTTCGCATTTGATTTGCGAAATACCGAGTCTGCCGGCAAGCGGCGCGTAAATATCGAGCGTTTCGCGAGCCATTCTGAGTTGCCGTTCGTGCGAGAGGAAGTTGAGCGAACGCATATTGTGAAGTCTGTCGGCTAACTTGATAATGATAACCCTTATATCCTTAGCCATCGAGACGAATATTTTCTTGAAATTTTCCGCCTGCTCCTCTTCCTGACTCTTAAATTCGATTTTGTCGAGTTTCGTGACTCCTACGACGAGTTCGAGAATTTCCTCGCCGAATTCTTCCTTTATATCGCCCTCGGAAACGGGCGTATCTTCGATTACGTCATGCAAAAAGGAAGCCGCCACGCTATGATAATCCATACCGAGGTCGATGAGAATCTGCGCAACCGCCACAGGGTGCGTAAAATATTCTTCGCCCGAAGCGCGTTTCTGACCTTCGTGCGCCTTTTTTGCGTAATAAAACGCTTTGCTTAATACTTCCTGCTCGCTTACAGGATATTTCGCTATGCTTTTCAGTATTTCGTCGTACATTCTTTTACCCTGACGTAAATTTTCGATTGATTGAGGTCGCATTTTTTCCCGCTCTCGACGAAAAAGCGACCGCCTTTATAAGTCAAAAGTTTCAGTTCGTAGAAAACCCTTATCGCGAACGAAACTTCTTCTCTTGTCGCGTTAAACGACGTTTTTCTCATCGCGTCCAAAGCCGAAGCGAAGCCGCAATGCAATTCCTTCAATTTCAGATATATTCCGATAAGCGTATTTCTGTCCGTCGTAACCCTTGTAAAATCAAAGCCCCTATACTCGGTATTTACATAGGTTTTTGCCTCGATAATCGGCATATAGAGGGGTTTATCCAAAAATACAACCCTTTCGTAGTCGCCGATTTCGCTCGGGATAAAGCCGTAGCAAACGGTGTTTAAATTGCCTTTCGTAGTCTTTTTAAGCACGCACTCGTCGAACTTATCGAGCCCCGTATATTTCGCCGCAACGGATAAATCGTCTACGACGAATAACGTTCCGTAGACCTCTTTTATCGCCTCGTCAATCATTTTCTGAGCGGTCGCCGAGTTTATCTCGATATAATTCGTACTCTCTTCGTCGGCTCTCAGTTGATTTTCAAACAACGCTATTTTCGCTTCTTCTCCGTCGTCGAAAGAGGTGTAAACTCCCCTTATATAACCCTTTAAAGTCGTTCTGCCGTTAAACTCGGATATATTCGGCTCGAATATCGCAGTTTTCTTGTTAGGCGCGTTCAGAAGCCTCAAATCGTCGTAACCGCCGAAGTAGAGGTAATCGAGGCTCGATACGGAAAATGAAACGTGCGACGAGCCGTATTTTATGGGGGTCGCTCCCGCTTCGCAGAACTCGACCGCGAACAGCGGTTTCGGGTTGCCCGTTCCGCAAGGTTCGAGCCTTTCGAGTTCCCTCGCGAACGAGATGTCGAATTTTTCGTCAGCGTAACCGTCTACCGTTATATCCTTATAAAACGCCGACGAATCGTAATTTTCAACGAGATAATCGTTGACTCTGCGCTCGAACTCCCCTATATTTTCCTTTTTTACACTCACGCCCGCAGCCTGCGAGTGACCGCCGAAAGTTTCGGTAAGGTCTGCCGCGGTCGAAATCGCCTTATAAAGGTTTATGCCGTCGACCGACCTCGCGCTCCCTCTCAAAACGCCGTCTTTTTCGCAGAACAGAATAGTCGGTCTCGAATACTCTTCGGCAAGCCTCGCCGCAACGATTCCTATAACGCCCGATCGCCAGTTTTTATCGGCGAGCATTATTACCCTTGCGGAATACGGCTTGTCCTTTATCTTTTTCTTCGCTTCCTCATAGAGGGCTTCGCATTCAGACTGCCTTTTTACGTTATAGTCGTTCAACTTAGCGGCAAGAAGTTTGATTTCATAGTTATCTTCGGACATAAACGCCGCAAGAGCCGAATAAGCGTCGCCCATTCTGCCCGCCGCGTTCACCCTCGGGGCAATGCCGTAAGCGAGCGACGTCGAGGTTATTTCTTTCAAACCTCCGACGTCGATTAACGCCCTGATCGCCTTTGAACATCTGCCCGATTTTATAAGTTTAAGTCCTTCGGAAACGATTACCCTGTTTTCGTCCGTAATAGGCATACTGTCCGCTATTGTAGCGACGGTAACGATATCGAGATATTTATCGGCGTTCTCGCCCGTTAAAGCCCTCACGAGTTTATACGCGACGCCCGCGCCGCAAAGTCCGTCAAACGGATAATTCCCTTTTTTCTTGCAATTTATAACGGTACACTCGGGGATAACTTCGGGAAGTTCGTGGTGGTCGGTGACTATTACGTCAACGCCTAAGTCTTTAAGGTTTTCAATCTCGTCGTGAGAGGATATGCCGCAGTCTACCGTTACGATTAAATCGGGGCAATACTCGTCCAAAACACTTTCCAAAACGCCTTCGGTTAGTCCGTAGCCGTTTTCACGCTCGGGAATTACTGCGTAAGCGTTTATGCCGAAATCTTTCAACCCCTTGTAAAGCACGGTGACGGCGGATATTCCGTCCGCGTCGTAATCGCCGTAAATAACGACCGTTTCGCCGTTATTTTTAGCCGCCAGAAGTCTTTCGGTCGCCTCTTTCATACCGTCCAATAAAAACGGGTCGTGAAGATGTTTTTTGTTCGGATAAAGGAACGCTTCCGCTTTTTCGAGGTCAGTTACGCCTCTCGATACGAGCAGCGCGGAAAACCTTTCCGACGCGTCGAAACGAGCCGATATTTCTTTTATTAAATTGTCATAGCCTTTCGGCGCGTTTCTCTTCTTTATCATTATAGTGTACCGAGAAATTAAAAACGGGCGGAAACTTGTCCGCCCGTCTCTTTCAGATTTTAAATTCCTTCCGCTTCCGTCGCGGTATTTTCTATTTTCTTAACTTTTACAGTCGGTCTCTTGTTGCTCTGCTTAAACAACTTTCTGAGATATACCCAGGTCGAAGCCGAGAGAAGAACCGACGAATACGTTCCCGCGATAAGTCCGAAGATTATCGGCAACGCAAATTCTCTTATCGTCGAGTTTCCGAAAATCGCAAGGCTCACTATCATTACCAAAGTCGTAAGCGTGGTGAGAAGCGAACGGGTCAACGTATTTGCAATCGCCTTGTTCGCAAGATCCTTGTCGTCAAGCGGAGCCGACGGGGTCCTTTCGAGTTCTCTGATACGGTCGAATATTACTATCGTCGCGTTTATCGAATAACCGATAATGGTTATTACAGCCGCAATGAAAGTCGAGTTTACGGGTATTTGGAAAATAGTTGTGAGCGCGGTCATTACGAGTACGTCGTGCAAAAGCGCGAGAACCGCCGCAACGCCCGAAATTAAAGTGAACCTTATCGCGATATACGCAAGTATTACCACAACCGCGACCGAAACCGCTATTATAGCGTTTCTGAGCGTCGCTTTCATAACGTCGTTACCCATTGTGGACGGCTTTACCGTTATCGTAACGTTGGTCGCCTGCGGATTTTTGCTCGTAACGTATTCCGAAACTTTAGTCTGAATAGCCTTCGCGAAATCTCCGTCCTGCTTTCTGTAGGCCTCCTGTTGCGCGGTTGTCATGGTCGCTTCCATATTGCTGAGGTCGATTTTGCCGCTCGTCGAGCCGACTGCGTCTCTGTCAACTCTGAATTCGTACTCGTTATCGCCCGATTTCTGAACGGTACCCGACGGGTTGAACTTTACGGTCTCGCCGTTAATCGTAACCCCGTTTTTAAGAAGCGTATTTACTTCGTCTTCAAATTCTTTTTCGTTGCTTATCGAAACGCCTTCAACTTCTACGCTGATGGTCATACCGCCTTTAAACTCTACGCCGAGGTTCATGCCCTTGACAATCATCATTGCCGCGCCCGCGGCGATTACCAAAAAGGCTATAACAAGGAAAATAACGAATTTCTGTACTATCTTCAAATTTTTATTCTTCAATTTATTCATCAGTCGTTACCCCTTCTAAGATTGTAAAGTTTCGCAACGCCTTCCGCTTCGCCGCCGAAGGGTTTGAAAAGATACATTATCCATCTCGTTACGAATATAGAAGTAACGAGCGAAATAGCGGTACCGAGGAACAACGTGATCGCGAAGCCTTTGATTGCTCCCGAACAGAATATCCAAAGAACAGCCGCAGCCATCAAAGTCGTTACGTTGGAGTCCAGAACCGTTACGACCGCGCGTTTGTAGCCGCCTTTTACCGCCGACTCGATAGTCTTCATATCGTTCGAAGCGTATTCGTCCTTAATTCTCTCGAATATAACTACGTTCGCGTCAACCGCCATACCTATCGAAAGTATGATACCCGCAATACCGGGGAAAGTAAGTTGTACGCCGGGGAATATAGCGAGTATGCCTACGTACAAAAGAACGTATATCATAAGCGCGATAGAAGCCGCGCCGCCCATTCCTCTGTACATAAACATCATTATTACGAAAATTATGAGAAGACCTATGCCCGCAGCCATCATCGCTTTTCCGAGAACGTTTTCGCCCATGGACGCGCTTATCGGCTTGGATTCGCTTATCTTAAACTGAACGCGAAGCGAACCGCTCTTTATGACCGAAGCCATTGTTTTCGCGGTGTCGTAATCGCCGATACCCGTTATCTGCGCGGTAGCGCTTACTATCTGACTTTCAACCGTCGGAGAAGAAACGAGCGTATCGCCGAGGTAGATGGAAAGTTTGTTATCTACTCCGTTTTCCTTAGCGGCAATCGCTTTCGTAGCCGCCGCGAAAAGGTCGGAACCCTCGCTCGTAAACTCGAGTTGAACTATCGCGTTTCCGTCCTGATCGTATCCCGCCTGAGCGTTTTTTATGTGGTCGCCCGTAAGTTTTACGTCGCCTTTGGAATCTCTGAATTGAAGTTCGCCCTGATCGCCGATAAGTTTCATCAAACTGTCGGGGTCGTCTACGTTGGGTATTTCAACTCTGAGACCGCTGTCCTGTCTTTCGATGGTCGCTTCGGTGTATCCGTTGTCGTCAAGTCTCTTTCTGAGCGTTTCGATAACGGCGTCGATGTCTTCCGCAGACGCGGATTCGCCCTCGGCGGGCGTTAAAACGGCATAGTAGCCGCCCTCGAGATCGATACCCTTGCTGATTGCCCCGAAAATGGACTTATAGTCGTACTTTCCGATCGGGAAAGTAACGAAACTCGCCACTCCGAAGAACGCAATAAGTATCGCTAAAACGGTAAGAATCACTATTGATTTAGCCTTACTCATTATTGCCTCCTGTTTACCTTATGTGATTAGCACGTTGCCGTCCGATTGTATCGGGGCTGTGCAGCCGCGTACTATTCGGACAAGAATACCACATAATTATATACTTTAAAGGAATATAAGTCAATAATTTTAGCGACAAAATGAGTATTTTTTTAATTTTTTACCAAATAAAAGCAAACCGCCCGAGGTTTAACTCCGATTTAATTCGGCTTTAACTTCTCTCGAGGATTATTTTTTCACGTTTACGGCAATCGCGCCCGACAAACCGCCCATCACTCCGCCGCAGACGAAATCTATCAAAAGACCGAGTCCGAAATTAAGCCCGCCGCCTATAAGCCCGAATATCAAAAAAGAAGCAACGGTCGAGATAAGTCCCGTTATAAGTCCTTTAACGAACCCTTTTTCGCCTTTTATCGAGAACATCGCGCCGCCGAAAATCGACAAAAGTTTAATGAATTGATTGACGGGTTTTATTACTCCGTCGCCTAAATTCGTAACGCTTAAAACGAACGCGAACACGAGTACGCACACGAGCGTTATGGCAACCGTCGTAATAACGCCTTTTATAATTTGCCAAAGCATTCCGTCCGATTGTATTTTTTTCATAAAAAAACCTCCGCATTACTTTCTATGCGAAGGTCTGTTTATTTATTCTGATTTTCAGATATTGTCGGACGAATTACCGTCTTCTTTCTTCTCTTCCGCTTCTTCCTTTACCGCTTCGTCGGTCGCCTTTTCGACTTCCGCGGGGGTTTCGGGGGTTTCTGCGTTCGCTTCCGCCGAATCCGAGAAATCTTCTTCGGCTTTTTTAGCCTCTTCGCCCTTTTCCGTCGCTTCTTCTTCCGATTCTACGGTAGCGTTCGGGTCTTCGGAACTGTAAATTGCGACTTTATCGAACTTGATGTAGTTCGGAACTTCGTCCGTTCCCGTCTGCAATACGAAAGTGTTGGCGTCGTCGTCAACCGCTACGACCGTTCCGACTATACCGCCTATCGTCATTACCTTAAAGCCGGGGCGGATGGCGTTTCTCTTTTCCTTTTCGGCTTCCATCTGCTCGCGTCTCTTTTTATTGCTGAAAAAGTTCATAACAAGCATACCTACGAGGACTACGCCGATAATGATCCACATTATCCAGCCTTTACCGTTCGTCGTGGTCGTGTCACCCGACGCGCCGGCGCTGCTCAACAGATTAAAAATAGAAAACATTTCTCTCTCCTGCTTAGCCGAAAGAGATTTCATTTTCTCTCGGCTATCCGCGTTTATCGCGTTTTTTCTTTATTGTATATTTTTTTCGGCTTTAAATCAAGTCATTTATAAAAATAATCGAAAAATTTTGTCATTTTCACAATTTTCACGTTATTTTTATTTAATTGCGATCGTAAATCGACTTGATGCAAGGCAAATTCCGCCATACTATACGATTTTTTCGTTTCCGTTATTCGGGACGTCGAGACGCCGTCCCCTACGACTCCGTCCGATGTTATGATCTTCGGGACGTCGGGGCGCCGTCCCCTACGACTGTAAATAAAATTGCCGCAAGTAATTTCCACCGACGAACGAGTATTTCGAGGCAATCGCTTCCTCCTTCGGGGGTAAATTCCTCCGTTGAATCATGGAAAACTCGTTATTTGCCTCCTCCTTCGGGGGTAAATTCCTCCGTTGAAGCGGAGGAAATGTTGCGAAGCAACAAAAGAGGTTGGAAGTGGATTGACGGAATGAAATGGAAGTCAAGCCGATAGGGGATAGAAAATGCAAATCCAAACAAAGCAGCGATTTATTGTCCCCTTCTGTCGCAAGCGACACCTTCCCCGAAGGGGACGGCAAGATAAAAGTCTTTAAATTTCTTTATTCTCGTATTTCTTGTAGAACTCCTTGCGGAAATCTTTGAAATAACCGCCGAGTATAGAGTTCCTTATTCCTTTCATCAACTTGTGAAGATAGGTTATGTTGTGTAAACTTAAAAGCATTCCTCCCATCATTTCGTTTACGTTTACCATGTGACGAAGGTAGGCTTTCGTGTAATTTTTACAACAATAGCAATCGCATTCGGGGTCGAGCGGCGTAAAATCTTCCTTGTATTTGCCGTTCCTTACGACGATTTTTCCCTGCGAGGTCATCGCCGTGCCGTTTCTCGCTATTCTCGTAGCTAGAACGCAGTCGAACATATCTATACCCCTCATTACGCCCTCGACGAGACAGTCGGGACTTCCTACGCCCATAAGATACCTCGGTATGTTTACGGGATAATTCGGAAGCATCGAGTCCATAACTTCGTACATCAATTCTTTCGGTTCGCCGACGGAAAGTCCGCCTATCCCGATACCGTATTTCGCGTAGGGAATAGTCTCCTTCAAAGAGGTTGCCCTGAGGTCTTTGAACACGTTGCCCTGCACTATCGGGAACAACGCCTGCTCGGGATTTTTATGGTGATTGTAGCACCTGTCAAGCCACGATAAAGTGCGTTTCATCGCCTTATCGCTCGACTTATAGTCCGCGCCGTACTCGCTGCATTGGTCGAACGCCATTATGATATCCGCGCCGAGATTGTTCTCTATATCTATCGCTCTTTCGGGAGTAATGAAGTGTTTACTGCCATCCACAGAGGAACTGAAAGTCACTCCGTCGTCCTTTATATTGTTGAGTTTCGCGAGCGAAAACACCTGAAAACCGCCGCTGTCCGTCAAAATGGGCTTGTCCCAGTTCATAAACTTATGAAGTCCGCCCGCAGCCCTGACTATTTCGTCTCCCGGTCGCATATAAAGGTGATAAGTATTCGCGAGAATAATCTGCGACCCCGCTTCTTTGAGGTCTCTCGGGAAAACGCCTTTTACGGTCGCCTGCGTTCCGACGGGCATATATACGGGGGTTTCTATATTGCCGTGGGGAGTATGGAATATTCCCGCTCTCGCCCCCGTTTCGGGATCCTGTTTTATAGTTTCAAAGTAAAATTTTTCCATTTAAAAGATTTACTCCGTTGTGTTTTAAATAATCATCATAGCGTCGCCGAACGAGAAAAATCTGTATTTCTCGTTCACGGCAAGATTGTAAAGTTCGAGTATTTTTTCTCTCGAAGTCAGCGAAGCCACAAGCATCACGAGCGTACTTTCGGGCAGGTGGAAATTCGTGACGAGAGCGTCGACGCACTTGAATTTGTACGGCGGATAAATAAATATGCTCGTATCGCCCGAAGTCGCCGAAACAAACCCGTTTTCGTCCGCCGCGCTTTCGAGAGTTCTCACGCTCGTGGTTCCTACCGCGATTACTCTTCTTCCCTCTTTTTTCGCCTTGTTTATCTTCTCGGCGTTCTCCTCGTCGATTTTATAGAACTCGGTATGCATCTTATGTTCGGTGATATTTTCGACTTTTACGGGTCTGAACGTCCCGAGACCTACGTTCAACTGAACCTCGGCGAACTCGACGCCCTTAGCCTTTAATTCATCCATAAGTCTGAGCGTAAAATGCAGCCCCGCCGTGGGAGCCGCCGCCGAACCTTCCTGCTTGCAATACACCGTCTGATAACGATCCTTGTCTTTGAGTTTTTCGTGAATGTACGGAGGCAACGGCATTTCCCCGACCCTCGACAATATATCCTCGAAAACCCCGTCGAATTTAAAGCGTATAATTCTGCCGCCGTCGTCCGTTCGGGATAAAATTTCGAGCGAAAGTTCCTCGTTCACGGTCAGAACTACGCCTTCTTTGCACTTTTTCCCCGGTTTGACGAGACATTCCCAATCGGTAAGATTAAGCCTTTTTAAAAGCAATATTTCGACCTTGCCGCCGTTTTTCGTGTAGGAATATATCCTTGCAGGATATACTTTCGTCGTGTTTATGACGAGCAAGTCGCCCGCTTTCAGATAGTCGCCTATATCTCTGAAATGCCTGTGACAAACCTCGTCCGTCTGTCTGTTATATACCAGTAGTCTCGAAGAATCTCTCGGCTCGACGGGAGTCTGCGCTATGAGTTCTTCGGGTAAATCGTAATAAAAATCGCTTGTTTTAAGCATTTTCGCGTCAAAAACCTCTTATAGCCGCTGTTTTGCGGCAAAAACCTCTAATAGCCGCTGTTTTGCGGCAATCAATTCTGTTCGTCGTCGAAAAAAGAAACCTGTTCTTTATATTTTTTCGGAAGCGGCTTGCCGAGATGCTCGTAAGCCTTTGCCGTCAACATTCTGCCCCTCGGACTTCTCTGAATAAACCCGAGTTGCAACAAATACGGCTCGTATACGTCCTCTATCGTGTTTGAATCTTCGTTTATGGTCGCGGCTATCGTATCGAGACCGACGGGGCCTCCGCCGAATTTATCCATCATAGAAGTGAGCAAGCGTATATCTATGTTGTCAAGCCCCAAATCGTCTATTTCCAACCTTTCGAGGGCGTGACGAGCGTCGTCGTATGTAATTTCCGAGTGGTTCATTACGATAGAAAAGTCCCTGACTCTCTTTAAAAGCCTGTTGACTATTCTCGGCGTACCTCTGCTTCGTCTCGCGATTTCAATCGACGCGTCTTCGGAAACGGGCGTGCCGAGCGTCGCAGCCGACCGACGTACTATTTCCGCAAGTTCTTCCACGGTGTACATTTCGAGACGGAGAATAACTCCGAACCTGTCGCGGAGAGGCGAACTTAACATTCCCGCCCTCGTAGTCGCTCCGACGAGCGTAAACTTTTTGAGCGGTATCTGCACCGATCTCGCCGACGGACCTTTGCCGATTATAAAGTCGAGCGAAAAATCTTCCATGGCGGGATATAAAATCTCTTCAACGTTGTGATTAAGCCTGTGAATTTCGTCGATAAACAGTACGTCGCCCTCGTTTAAGTTGGTGAGTATCGCCGCCAGATCGCCAGATTTCTCTATCGACGGACCCGAAGTAACCTTTATCTGAACGCCCATTTCCGCGGCGATTATATGCGCGAGGGTGGTTTTTCCGAGTCCCGGAGGACCGTACAACAAAACGTGGTCGAGCGGCTCGCCCCGAAGTTTTGCCGACTGCATAAATACGGACAGGTTGGTTTTCGCCTTTTCCTGTCCGACGTATCCTTCCATTGACTTCGGTCTTAATACGTTTTCGACTTCGTCGTATTCTGTTTTTGTGCTGACTATCAGACTTTCTTCTTCATCGAACATTATATTTTACCTATTTTCTCACTTGCCCATTATCTGCAACGCGCCCGAAATGATTTCCTGTATCGTTTTCGCGCCGCTGTTTTTCGCGTCCGAAATCGCCTTTCTGCATTGAACGCTCGAAAAACCGAGACTTACAAGAACAGCCATAGCGTCCTCGTCCTCGGGAGTGAACGCATTCGCCGCAACTACGCCCCCGACGTCGGAAGAAACGGCGAGATCGCCTTTGGAAACGCTTTCGCGGAGTTCGAGAATAATACGTTCCGCGGTTTTTTTGCCGAGACCTTTGACCTTGGAAAGTGATTTTATATCGTTCGTCGCGATTGCGGTCGCAAGGTCGCCCACGCTCATACCCGACAGAATACCCATAGCCATTTTAGGACCTACGCCAGAAACTGCGATAAGTTTGAGGAAGGTTCCTTTTTCCTCTTTGGTGTCGAAACCGAACAACGAAAGTCCGTCCTCTCTGACCTGAAGGTAGGTATACGCTCCGCCCTCTTTATTTGCGGTGAGTTTGCCGAAAAGAGCGGACGTACACAGAAGTTCGTAACCTATGCCGCCGTTTTCGAGGACTACGCCGCTGTCGAAAATATCTATTACTTTACCTTTTAAATACGCTATCATTTTATTTCCTTGTTACTATTCGCTATGCCTGATAAGAATAATTAAGCATTTGCGGGACGTCGAGGCGCCGTCCCCTACGATTGTAAATAAACTTACATTGAGGGTGCTGTCCCCTATGACTATGAAACAACTCGCCGCAATTCTGACTACTCTTGCCTTCCGTTTTGGAGAATGGAAACCGCTTGCCGTAAAAATCTAACTATTCTTGCCTTCCACTTTGGGGAAGGGGGACCGCTTGCGGTGGAAGAGGTCTCTCGGCGTTACACCTTTACTTAATCGAGAACGGAGACCTTAACCTGTTCGTCTGAGCGTGCGTCAACGCTACCGCCAACGCGTCCGCCGCGTCGTCCGGTCTCGGTATCTTTTCAAGTCTTAAAAACGTCTTGACCATCATTTGCATTTGGTGCTTGTCCGCTCTGCCGTACCCCGTCAACGCCTGCTTGATTTGCAACGGCGTGTATTCGTACAGTCTCCCGCAACTCTTAACGCAGGTCAGAAGTATTACCCCCCTCGCCTGAGCCACGTTTATACCCGTCGTTATGTTGTTATTGAAAAACAATTCTTCGAGCGCGATTTCGTCGGGCTTGTATTTTTCCGCAAGTTTCTTAACGCCCTCTTCCAAAAGGGCAAGTCTCACGGGCAAACTTTCCGTTTTCGGAGTAAGCACTACCCCGTAGTCCACGACTTTACTATTTCCCTTTTCGCTCTCGATGACCCCGAAGCCCATAGTCGCAAGCCCCGGGTCAATGCCCAAAATAACCATAATGACATTGTATATTAAATAAGGTCAACTGTCAAGCAAATAAAAAAACGAACGCGGTTTTACGTTCGTTTTTTTTGATTTTTGTTTATTTTAATTAAATTACGCCATAGCGGTACTGCGCTATCTTGAACGTAACCGAGCCTTTTTCGTATTTGCCCGTATTCGACACGTCTCTCGCATAATTTACCGTGACGGTATCGCCTATGCTGTAATTGCCGTTTTCAAGAAAGTTCGTAAGATTTGTAAGCGTGTCTCTGTCGTAGTTGCTCGCGTCGAAGGATTTATCGCCTATGGTAATTTTAAAGATAACGTCTCCGACTTCGAGTCCGCCCTTTGCAAACGATCCGTAAATGTCGAGTTCCTTGATTATGACGTAAGTCTCGGGGCTGAACCTGGAACCGAATAACTGAGTCGTGAAAGTCGCTCCGAACTCGTAGTTGCCCTCGATATAGCCGTGGTCTTGAAGTTGGTCGATTATATACTTGACCGTTCCGCAAGGTATCGCGAACGAAAGCCCCTGAGCCGCAGACGACGCATAACCTGCGTTTACTATTCCGATAAGAGCCCCCGTAGCCGCGTCGAAAAGTCCGCCGCCCGAGTTGCCGCCGTTTATAGCCGCGTCCGTCTGAATAAGCGTCATTTTCTTATCCTCGACCGTAACATCTCTGTTGAGAGCGCTTATTACGCCTTTCGTCACCGTTCCGCCAAGGTACCCGAGCGGATTTCCTATTGCGAATACGTCCGAACCGACTATCAACTTGTCGCTTGCGGGATACATATCGGCTTTGGTAAGCTTTGAAAAGTCTCCGTCCACGCCCTTTTTCATAAGAAGAATACCTATATCGGAAACAGGGTCGGACCCCTCAACCTTCAATTCGTATTTATCGCCGAAAATCGACTTCGCGGTTATAGAAGTCGCGCCCTCTATAACGTGGTGGCAGGTAACGACCAAAGCGACGTCGTTTTCGCCGTCATTATCGGTATCGGCAAAACTAAGAATTACTCCGCTGCCGCTACTCGTACCCGTTTTCGTCACGCAATGCACTTCGATTACGGACGGTCTGATTTTTTCGACCACTTTCGCCGACTCGGACTTTTCGAGATCGACTTCGGAATAGTCGATATTGAAGTTAATCTTCACCGTAGATTCGTTGGACGGATTTTGAACCGTAGACTCGCTTGTGGTCTCTGAATTTCCCGTAGAATCGGACGAACTGTCGTGAACGAAGAAGCCGCCCGAGCAGGAAGTCTGAATCAATATCATGGCGAACGCCATAATAAAGCAAACGAAAACCTTACCGAACTTACTCATATATAATTCACCTCTCGGTCGGTACGATTTTTAACGCGAAGCCCATACCGAAGAATATACCGACTGACAATAAAAATATCATTTTTAATAATGATACAACCTTATTATTATTCGGATATGTTAAATAAATAACAAAAAAGTGAAATTTTCACAGAGATAAACCATTCGGATATAAATAACAATATATTTACAGAGAAAGGGGCTGTAAAAAAAAGGATATCCGCAAAAATTAACAGATAACCTGTTTTTAGGTATTTTGTCACTAAATATTACACTTTTCAAGGTGCCTTTATCTTAAAAAATTTTACATTTTAAGGCAGACGGGACGTCGAGGGCGCCGTCCCCTACGGGTAATTTATTGTTATGCCGTTTTTTATGCAAGCATTTTAAAAGTTTATTCGGATTTCAAACCCTGCGATATCTTCGCAAGTTTATAAATTCGGACAATATAAAAGGTTGCAAGCGATTCGCTTGCAACCCGCTCGGCTTCGCTTCCAAAAGCGAAGCCGTTATAATTCACGTCTTACTCCCGAAAGCATTGCCATATCTAAACAACAAAACCTTTTTATTTCAAAAATTCGCCTCGATGATTTTACTCAAATATCGAATTTTGATTTTGTTGACAATATTACTTTGCCACGTTTAAGACTTTTTATACAGCCGAGATGAATTTAAAATAATAAATATTTCGACGGCTAATATCACGCTTTGCGTTTTTATCCCCTATCGGCGGATTTGCCGACGGGAGAGGTCCTGCTTTTAATGCTGTTACAAACGTAATTTTCGATCGCATTAAAAACCTCTATCGTCTTGACTTTCATTTCATTTCGTCAAGCCACTTTCCCCAAAGGGGAAAGCAAGAAAAATAGCAATAAACGCTATTTACTGCAACCCCAAAAAAAGAAAATCAGTCCTCTTCTTCCTCTTCGGGAAGGTCTACGTTGTGATATACGTCCTGTACGTCGTCGTTGTCCTCGAACGCTTCAAGCATTTTCTCAAACGTTTCGAGTTGATGCTCGTCCAAAGTAACCTTATCGTTCGGTATCATCATCGTTTCCGCTTCGATAAATGTATACCCCTTGTCTTCGAGGTATTTTCTGACCGCCGAGAAATCGGACGGCGCAGTCCTTATTTCGTAGGAATCGTCGCAGGTTATCACGTCTTCCGCTCCCGCTTCCAACGCAACTTCCATCATAGTGTCCTCGTCCAAATCTACCGTTCTTTCGATTACTATAACGCCCTTATTCGCAAACATATACGAGACCGAACCGGAAGTACCCATATTCCCGCCGAATTTCGAGAAAATATGTCTCACGTCGCCGCCCGTTCTGTTTTTGTTGTCCGTCAAAGTCGCAACCATCACCGCGCTGCCGCCTACGCCGTAACCCTCGTAAGTGAGGTTTTCGTAGTTGACGTTATTGAGTTCGCCCGCCGCTTTCGCGATACTTCTTTTAATATTATCGTTAGGCATATTCGCCGCTTTCGCCTTTGCGATTACGTCCGCGAGTTTGCTGTTGGTGTACGGGTCGGGATTTCCCTTCGCCGCAACCGCTATTTCTCTGCCGATTTTGGTGAAAATTTTACCCTTTACGGCGTCCGTTTTAGCCTTTTTATTCTTAATATTCGCCCATTTACTATGTCCTGACATAATTTTCTCCTTTTTATTCGATTATTTTCCGCTTTTTCCTTTTGTCAACTCGTAAAGCGCTACCGAAAAAGCAACGCCCGCATTAAGACTTTCGATTTTGTCCGTCATCGGCAGTTTTACGAACTCCGAAGAGATTTTTTTCACCTCTTCGCTAAGCCCGTTCGCCTCGTTGCCGACCGCTAAACAAAAATCGTCGTCCGCAGCGTACCCGAAAACGTTTTTGCCGTTCATATCGCACGATATAATCTTCACTCCGTCAAACACTTCGCCTAAATCGTCCGCCGTTATAAAATGCAATCTGAGCGAGTATACTCCGCTCATAGACGAACGAACCGCTTTCGGCGAGTACGGGTCGCAACAATTCAGAAGGTAAACGTCGTTTACCCCGACCGCCGCGCAGGTTCGCTCTATTGTACCCATATTGCCGGGGTCGGAAATTCCGTCGAGAAGCGCGCACACGCCCTCGGGCTTTCTCTTGCCAAAATCCTCTTTTTTCAGTTCGGCTATTACACCTTGCGGAGTTTTGCAGTCGCTGACGTACTTTAGAACGTCTTCCGTAACCGCTATCGCCTCGCTTAAATCAATATTTACGCCCGATTTTCCGAGTTCTTCAAGTCCTTCTTCCGTGCCGATAAGCCGAGCGACTTTCTTCCCCGCGGCATAAGCCTCGCGAACCATTTTAAAGCCCTCGACTATATACGTTCCGCGTTCGTCGCGGTATTTTTTTTCTTTGAGCGACGAAAGTTCTTTCACCGCTTTGTTGTTTCTGGAAGTTATAAGGTCTTTCATATACTTGAAAAGCCGCGCCGTACTTCGTTTTTACGAATTACGGCGCGGTCCGCTTAATAACAAAATAAACTGCTTACTTTGCGAGTTTTGCCTTTGCCGTTTCGGTAAGCGCGGTGAATGCCGCGGCGTCGTTTACCGCAATGTCGGCAAGAACCTTTCTGTTAAGGTTGACGTCGGCAAGTTTAAGACCGTGCATAAACGTGCTGTAAGACATTCCGTTGAGACGGCAAGCAGCGTTGATTCTTGCGATCCAAAGTTTGCGGAAATCTCTCTTCTTGTGCTTTCTTCCGACGTAAGCGTAAGAAAGCGACTTCATAACCGCCTGTCTCGCAACTCTGTAAAGTTTGCTCTTCGCTCCAAAGTATCCTTTGGAAAGTTTCATTATCTTTCTACGCTTTTTTACGGCGTTTACACCTCTTTTAATACGCATATCTCGTCCTCTCCTCTATTACTTTTTGTAAGGAATAAGTCCCTTTACGGTCTTTTCCTGAGTACTCGAAACGTAAGTTCCGGTTCTTAATCTTCTCTTTCTCTTAGTGGATTTTTTGCTAAGGATATGGCTTTTATTCTGGCTGTATCTCTTAACTTTTCCCGTAGCGGTGAGTCTGAAACGTTTTTTCGCGCCGCTATGCGATTTCATTTTTGGCATAATCTATTCCTCCGTTTTATTGTTTATTTTAATTAGACTTCAAGGGCGCAAGAATCATAAGTATATTCCTGCCTTCCAAAAGCGGCCTTTTCTCCATAACGGAAACGTCTTTCACGAGATCGTAAAATCTGTTCATGACGTCCACGCCCAAGGATGAATGCGCGTTCTGTCTGCCTCTCATTCTTATCGAAACCTTAACTTTGTTTCCGCTCGTCAGAAACTTCTGAGCCTGACGGGCTTTAACGTTGAGATCGCCGACGTCGATAGTCATAGAAAGCCATATCTCTTTAAGTTCAACCACTTTCTGATTTTTCTTGGCTTCTTTCTGCTTTTTGAGCGTCTCGAATCTGTACTTGCCGTAGTCCATAATTTTGCACACCGGCGCGGTAGCATTCGCAGCAATCTTGACGAGGTCAAGATTCTGTTCTTCGGCAAGCCTTAACGCTTCCGATATGCTCACGATGCCGAGTTGCGTTCCGTCGCTTCCTATCAGACGAACTTCGCGGTCTCTGATGTCTTCGTTGATTTGAACCTGGTCTTTAATAATCGTTTACCTCTTTCCCTGATAAAATATCTACCCGTAGGGCAACCCGTAAAAAAACGGGGCAGTCGCAAAACTACCTCGTTACATACTACATAATTTCCCCGAAAACACGGAGAAAAAAGAATTATGCGCCGCTTTAACGTATCTTGCGGCGAGAAGGGTAACTTCTGCTTTGCCAAAATATGATACCACGTTTAAAACATAAAGTCAAACGTTTGCGATAGATTTTTCGGAAAAAACAAAAAAATTTACGAAACGTCTTTCAGCCCCGTAAATTTTATTTGTAAAACAACGTTAGATTTACACGTTCGCTCTTTGCGCCGCTTCTATCTCTTCGGCGGTTATAACTGTCGTTCCGTAATCTTTAAGTTCCATTGTTCTCTTTCCGCTCGCAACGATATTGCCGCCCTCCTGCTCAACGCAATCCGAAAAATCAAATTCAATATTCGTGACGTTTCCATCCGCATCCAACGTTACCTTTGTATTGCTCATAACTACGGTTTCGTTTACAGTTTTTTCGCTGATTGATACCGCATAATTTACGGTTATTTCGGCAGACGCTACATACTTATTTAAAGATGCGTCGTATGTAAACTTACCAAAGCTATCAACCAAAGCAGAGTAAATCAATTCATAAGTCACTCTCTGAGTTTTTGCTTCATCCCCGCTAAAATAATCGGTCATAAGGCTTCCATTAACCGATATATTAACAAGGCAACCCTCTTTTGTAAATTTTACGTTATCTTCACGCGTTGAAGTCTCTCCTTCGTAATCGACGCTCATCGTATACAAGAGAGGGTGAATTATACTACTAAGTGCAACACCTAAGCGAAAAAAAAGGAGTTCATATAAATCTATGGTATAATGGTTTTAAGCACAAAACAAAAACACCAGGGAGAAATATATGAACTATAAACA
>CAKQKW010000018.1:0-30282 GCA_934249325.1 uncultured Clostridia bacterium | reverse complement strand
GACGGGACGTCGAGGCGCCGTCCCATACGGTGTCGCTTTATAATAATCCAGACGAAAACAATGACGGGACGTCGAGGCGCCGTCCCATACGGTGTCGCTTTATAATAATCCAGACGAAAACAATGACGGGACGTCGAGGTGCCGCCCCCTACAATCATCGAAATAAAACGCCTACAGATTGATACGTCTATCACTTGTGAAATTTTAATCAATCTGCAAGCAATAAACATAGTTGGAAAATTCCTTTTATTAAATAAAGCGATTTTCTATATATTGCCGTAGGGGACGGCGCCCCGACGTCCCGACAAAGTAGTAATAATAACATAAAAAGATACCCGACTTTGCTCGGGTATCTTTTTTATAGTTTCGTTTAGTTTTATTTGTTCAGATATTTTTTAAGGTCGGCTACTCTGTCAAGCCTCTCCCACGGGAACTCGGGTCTGCCGAAATGCCCGTAAGCCGCAGTCGCTTTGTAAATCGGTCTGCGAAGATCAAGAGTCTTGATTATCGAAGCGGGTCTCATATCAAATTCTTTCTCGATAATATCCGCTATCTTATCGTCGGGAAGTTTTCCCGTGCCTTTGGTGTTCACGAATAGCGAAACGGGTCTCGCAACGCCGATCGCGTATGCGACTTCCAGAGTACATTCGTCGGCAAGTCCCGCCGCAACGATATTCTTACAAATATATCTCGCCATGTACGCCGCGCTTCTGTCAACCTTCGTCGGGTCTTTGCCCGAGAACGCCCCGCCGCCGTGCGGACAACTTCCGCCGTAGGTGTCTACGATAATCTTTCTGCCCGTAAGCCCGCTGTCTCCGTGCGGTCCGCCGATTTCAAACCTGCCCGTCGGGTTGATATAATACTTCGTGTTTTCGTCGATAAGTTCCGTCGGCAAGCTCGCCTCGATAACGTATTTTTTAACTTCTTTTCTCAGTTGCTCGGTCGAAACCTGCTCGCTGTGCTGAGTGGAAACGACCACGGTATCTATTCTCTTGACCTTGCCGTCCTCGTATTCGACGGTGACCTGACTCTTCCCGTCGGGGCGAAGATAGGGAAGCAAACCGCTCTTTCTGACCTCGGTGAGTTTACGGGTCAATTTATGTGCGAGAGTAATCGCCATAGGCATATACTCTTCCGTCTCGTTCGTGGCGTAGCCGAACATCATACCTTGGTCGCCCGCGCCGAACTTGTCCGCCTCGTCGCCCGTTTCTCTGTGTTCCACGGAATCGTCAACCCCGAGAGCAATGTCCGCGCTCTGCTCGTGAATACTCGTAAGCACGGCGCAGGTATCGCAATCGAATCCGTATTTCGCCCTGTCGTAGCCGATTTCGCGAATGGTCTCTCTCACGATATGCTGAATGTCGACGTAACACTCGGTAGAAATTTCGCCCATAACAAGAACGAGACCGGTCGTCGCCGAAGTCTCGCACGCAACTCTCGCCATGGGGTCGTTTGCTAAAATAGCGTCTAAAACGGCGTCCGAAATCTGATCGCAGATTTTATCGGGATGCCCTTCGGTAACGCTTTCGCTTGTGAAAAATTTGTTCATACTAAAAACCTCTTCAATATATTTGTGGTCATTGTATGTGGTCGACATTATTATATATCAAAACTATTCGCTTGTCAAATTCTTTGCGTAATGATATAATCTGAAATATGAAGACCTACTGCGGACTTTGTCCGAAAAATTGCCTTACGGACAGAGATATTCAAAAGGGCGCGTGCGGAGAAAAAAACGAAATGCGGATAGCGAAATACTATCTGCACAAATACGAGGAACCGCCGATAAGCGGCGTAAACGGTTCGGGAACGATATTTTTCACGGGCTGTTCGCTTCGCTGCGTATTTTGTCAGAACTACTCGCTGTCCCGTTCCGAACGCGGAAAGGAAGTCAGCCCGAGAGAACTCGTCGATATTTTCAAGCGACTCGAAGATATGGGCGCGAGCAATATAAACCTCGTAACGCCCACGCATTTCGTGAGAAAATTAGCGGAAGCGTTTGAAATTTACCGTCCGAAAATACCCGTTGTTTACAACACTCATTCTTACGAAACCCTCGAAACTTTGCGGATAATCGACTTATACGCGGACATTTATCTCCCCGACCTGAAATTTTACTCACCCGATTTATCCGAGAGATACACGGGGAGACGAGATTATTTCGAGACGGCTTCAAAAGCGATTAGGTTTATGATGCAATCGAAAAAGACGGTATTCGGAGAAGATGGAATGATGAAGTCGGGCGTAATAGTAAGGCACATGATAATGCCGCTCGGCGTACCCGACAGCAAAAAACTACTCGAATGGTTTGCGGAAAACAAAGAAAACGGGGCGTATATATCCTTAATGGCTCAATACACGCCGTTCGGGAACGCAGATAAATACCCCGAACTGCAAAGGCGTATCACGAAGGGCGAATACGACAGAGTTTACGAAAAATTGTTATCGCTCGGAATAACGGAATACTATGCTCAGGAACTCGGTTCGGCGAGCGAGAGTTTTATTCCGCAGTGGGATTTTTGAAAAAAATAATCTGATACTGATAATTTTCGCCCGATAATCGACTTATAGACTAACTTTTGATTATTATCTGAGTAAATACAAGCCCCTGTCGGCGACGATGTCGCCGACAGGGGCTTGCTAAATATTATCGCAACTTTTTAATCTATACGGACGAGCCAACCTTGCGGCGATTCTATATCGCCGCTTTGAATTTTTACAAGCGTTTCTCTTAACTTCGTAAGATATTCCCCCGCTTTTTCTTCGCCCGACGGAAATTCTATCGTTCCGCTTTCGGTCGCTATACTCGCAACGGGTGCGATTACAGCCGCCGTTCCGCATAGCCCGCATTCGATAAAGTCTTTAAGTTCGGACAAATATACTTCCCTGTGTTCGACATTCATTCCGAGATAATGCTCCGCAACGTATAACAGCGACTTTCTCGTAATCGACGGCAATATGCTGTTCGATTTCGGAGTTACGAGCGTTCCCTCTTTCGTTACAAATATAACGTTAGCTCCGCCCGTCTCCTCGATTTTCGTTCTCGTGGCGGGGTCGAGATATACGTTCTCGGAATACCCCTCGCGGTGAGCCTCGGTTATCGCACGCATACTCATAGCGTAATTCAGCCCCGCTTTTATGTTTCCCGTACCTCTCGGAGCAGCCCTGTCGTATTCGCTGACTCTGAGTTTCAACGGTTTTACGCCGCCTTTAAAATACGGACCGACGGGTGAAGCAAACAGTCTGAACTGATATTCTTCGCAAGGCTTAACGCCTAAAACAGCGTTCGTACCGAACATAACGGGTCTTAAATACAACGCCGCCCCGCTACCGTATTCGGGAACGTACTCTTTGTTCGCCGTTACTACCTGTTTTACGGCTTCTAAAAACCTGTCTTTCGGAAAAGGCGGCATTTCAAGCCCCATAGCCGAATCGCGCATTCTTTCGGCGTTCATATCGGGGCGAAAAACTACTATGCTTCCGTCTTTCGTTTTAAAGGCTTTCATACCCTCGAAACAAGTCTGAGCGTACTGCAATACGCCCGCGCTTTCGTTTAAAACTACCTTTTCGTCGGTAGTCAACTCGCCGTCGCACCATTTGCCGTCACGATAATAGGCAACATATCTGTACGGCATTTTTTCATAGCCGAAACTCGGCTTTTCTTTTTTCAATTCGTTATTCATACACCTTATAATACTATTCTGCAAGCAATTTTGTCAACCGTATGGGTACCGCTGTAATTATTACATTTTTAAAATTGAGATATTTATAATTTTTATATTAAAGTCAGCGTTTTTGCGGAATGTCTGTTCTTAATATTGCAAGCGTTTTTCGGGACGCTGCAAGGCAAATATAACTTTGCAAAGCAAAATATAATTCTATTTGTAAAAAATACTTGAAAAAAATGTCTTTAAGTGATATACTGTTTTTGTCACGTGAATTTAATATATAATCGTATTTTGGGTATATATATAATCTCCTTTTTATGAGAACAATTTAAAGAAGTGTAATTGTTAAAAATGCAACTTCCGTACTTTAAATTGTTTTCCAACGATTATATTGTATTCGCGTGACAACGAAGGAGTTTGCGTTTTTATGCGTCGACTTCGGTTGACGCATTTTTTATTTTAGAGAAAAAATACAAAAACGCTGTCTCAAAAGTTCCACACTTTTTAGTTATCGACTGCCGCGTAATCGCATACGGCGGTCGATTTTTGGTATTATCTTAAAATCTTGCTTTCCCCTTTGGGGTAAATGTCCCCGATGAAACGGGGAAAATGTCGCAAAGCGACAAAAGGGGCACGCTCCGTGGGGAGAGTGGCTTGACGGAATGAAATGGAAGTCAAGACGATAGAGGTCGGTAATGATAAAACGAAAACACTCGCGTTTTTTTAAGAATAAGACCTCTCTCGTCTTTTACTCGCTTTGCTCGTAAAATCCACTCTCCCCACAGGGGAAAGCAAGGATATGTTGGATTAAACAGCGAAAGAGCCGAAGGCTTACGCCTTCGGCTCTCGTATTTTTTATCGTTCGCAATTACTTAATAATTGCTCTTTTACTATCCGTTGACTAACGAAAATCGCCGTTAATCGACTTATCAGCCGACTTCTTCGTCGCTTTCCGTATCTGCGGCGTCCGCCGTTCCTCTTACCGAGTTGTACTGCGGAGAAAGATTTTTGTAGTCTTTCACGCCCGTACCTGCGGGAATAAGTTTACCGATAATAACGTTCTCTTTAAGTCCCATAAGCGGGTCGATCTTGTTGTGAATAGCCGCGTCCGTAAGAACTTTGGAAGTCTCCTGGAAGGAAGCCGCAGAAAGGAACGATTCGGTTGCAAGAGCCGCTTTCGTGATTCCGAGAAGTATTCTCTTCGCGATAGCGGGAACTCCGCCGTTTTCGAGTACCTTGCTGTTCTCTTCGTCTAAAACAAGCATATCCACGCATTCGCCCGGAAGGAAGCCCGTGTCTCCGCTCGAAAGTATTCTGACCTTTCTCAGCATCTGATTTACGATAATTTCAACGTGCTTATCGTTAATGTCAACGCCTTGGCTGCGGTATACCGACTGTACTTCTCTCAAAATATAGTCCTGTACCGATTTGAAGCCCTTAGTCTTCAAAATAGTCTGGGGGTTGACCGAACCGCCGGTAAGAACCGAACCGGGTTCTACGACGTCGCCCGACTTAACTCTCAGATCCGCGCTGAACGGTATGCCGTAATCTTTAACCGAGCCGTCCTCGGGGGACTTGACCATAACGTGACGAATACCGTCTTTTTCAACGATGCTGACCGTACCGCTGTGTTCGCAGACAATCGCTTCGCCCTTCGGTTTTCTCGCCTCGAAAAGTTCCTCTACTCTCGGCAAACCTTGAGTAATATCGCCCGTGGACGCTATACCGCCCGTGTGGAACGTTCTCATCGTAAGCTGCGTACCGGGTTCGCCGATGGACTGAGCGGCGATAATACCGACCGCCTCGCCGATCTGTACGGGAAGCGAGTTACTCATGTTCTTTCCGTAACATTTAGCGCATACGCCGTACTTGGATTTACAAGTAAATACGCTTCTTATCGTGACTTTTTCTATCCCCGCGGCGCAAATCTTCTTCGCGTCGTCCTCGGTAATCATTTCATTGGCTTTAACAAGTACGTCGCCCGTCTTGGGGTCGAGAATGTCAACGGGAGTGAATCTGCCGTTGATTCTGTCTTCCAGACTTTCGATAATCTCGCCTTTTATTCCCTTGATAGCCTCGATTTCCATGCCCTTGACGTCGCCGCAATCGTCTTCTCTGATGATTACGTTGTGCGATACGTCTACGAGACGTCTCGTAAGATATCCCGAGTCAGCCGTCTTTAACGCCGTATCGGCAAGACCTTTACGACCGCCGTGCGAAGAAATGAAGTATTCGAGAACGGTAAGACCTTCACGGAAGCACGATTTAACGGGTATCTCTATGATTTTGCCGTTCGGGTTGGTCATAAGACCACGCATTCCCGCAAGCTGCTTTATCTGGTCGATAGAACCACGCGCGCCCGAGTCTGCCATCATCCATATCGGGTTGAACTTACGAAGGGTAAGCTGGAGAACCTGCGATACGTCCGCCGTCGCTTTCGTCCATATATCTACTACCGCTTTATAACGTTCGTCATCGGTCAGAATACCTCTGTTGAACTTCTTTTCGATAGCGATAACCTGTTCGCTCGCGTTTTTGATGATTTCGTTCTTGTCGTCCGGAACCTGCATATCGAAAACCGAAGTAGTGATAGCGGCGATAGTCGAGTATCTGTAACCGAGCGACTTGATATAGTCGAGCGTGTCTGCCGCGCAGACCGAACCTCTCGATTTGAAGCAAGCGTCAACTATCTTTTTGAGTTGGCTCTTACCTACGAGGAAGTTGATTACGTATTGCAGATAACTGTCGGGATCTTCGGGATTTCTAACGGTAAACTTCGCGCCCGTAATATCCTGCGGAATACCCGCGTTGAAGATAATTCTGCCTGCGGTAGTCTTGATTATGCCCGAATATTTCTTTCCGTCGGGAAGAATAACCTCTTTTCTGACGTAAATTTCGTCCTGACACCAAAGTTGCTTGGTCTGATACGCCATAAGGGCTTCGTCGGGCGAAGAATAAACGTCGGGTTCATAGTAATTTACCGCAACTGCGTTTTCTTCCGGGTCTCCTTCTTTCGTGAGTTTACACGATACGACGATTTCTTTAATCGCTCTTTCGCATTTACCGTAAACTCCGTCTTTATCGGCTTTTACGACTACGCATCTCTCTTCTTTTACTATATCGGACGGAATGAACTTAATGTTCTTTTCGTCGTAGAAGAAGCCGTCGTCTTTAAGGACGTATTCGGTTTCTCTCTCGTCGTAATATTTTCCTTCTTCCTTTCTCGTAATGGTAAGGTAATAGCAGCCTAAAACCATATCCTGAGAAGGAGACATAACGGGTTTACCGTCGGAAAGTTTCAGAATGTTGTTGGAGGCGAGCATCAAAAATCTCGCTTCCGCCTGCGCCTCTATCGAAAGAGGAACGTGAACAGCCATCTGGTCTCCGTCGAAGTCGGCGTTGAACGCGCCGCAGACGAGCGGGTGAAGTTTGATTGCTCTTCCCTCTATAAGGACAGGCTCGAACGCCTGAATGGATAATCTGTGAAGCGTCGGCGCGCGGTTTAAAAGAACGGGGTGGTCTTTGATAACGCCCTCGAGTATATCCCATACGCACGGCTTCATTCTCTCGACCGTTCTCTTCGCACTCTTTATATTATGACATATATTGAGTTCGACGAGTTTTTTCATAACGAACGGTTTGAAGAGTTCGATCGCCATTTCTTTGGGAAGTCCGCACTGATAGAGTTTGAGTTCGGGACCTACGACGATAACCGAACGACCGGAATAGTCTACACGCTTACCGAGGAGGTTCTGACGGAAACGACCCTGCTTACCGCGGAGAATCGCCGAAAGGGATTTAAGGTCTCTGTTGCCTACTCCCGATACCGCTTTTCCTCTTCTGCCGTTGTCGATAAGGGCGTCAACCGCGTCCTGTAACATTCTCTTTTCGTTTCTTATGATAATTTCGGGCGCGCCGAATTCCATAAGTTTTTTAAGACGGTTGTTTCTGTTGATGACTCGTCTGTATAAGTCGTTTAAATCGCTCGTCGCGAATCTTCCGCCGTCGAGCTGAATCATAGGACGAAGTTCGGGCGGAATAACGGGTACGACGTCGAGAATCATCCATTCGGGGCGACTGCCGCTCTTTCTGAACGCTTCCACGATGTCGAGCCTCTTGATAGCCTTCGCGCTCTTCTGACTTTCGGGATTTTCCGTGATAGTCTTTTTGAGTTCCTCGCTCTCTTTGTCGAGGTCGATGGCCATTAAAAGTTCCTTGATGGACTCCGCGCCCATACCGACTTTAAAACTCTTTTCGCCGAATTTATCGCAAGCCTCTCTGTATTCCCTGTCGTTTATAACCTGTTTATATTGAAGGTCGGTAGTACCGGGGTCGAGGACTACGTAGCAGGCGAAATATATAACCTGTTCGAGTTGCTTTGGCGGAATATCCACCATAAGACCTATTCTCGAAGGAACGCCCTTGAAGTACCAGATGTGCGAGACGGGAGCGGCGAGTTCGATATGACCCATACGCTCTCTTCTCACCTTCGCTCTCGTGACTTCTACGCCGCACTTTTCGCAGATGATGCCTTTATATCTTATTCTTTTGTATTTGCCGCAGTGACATTCCCAGTCCTTGGTAGGTCCGAAAATTCTCTCGCAGTAAAGACCGTCTCTTTCGGGTTTCTGCGTTCTGTAATTTATCGTCTCGGGACGGGTTACTTCGCCGTACGACCACTCTCTGATCTTCTCGGGAGATGCAACGCCTATCTGCAAAGAATTGAAATTGTTGAGTTCAAACATATTTTCCTACGCCTCCCGTTTAATTGTCGTCTTCGTCCGTGTCTGCGTCGATGTCGTCCAGATCGTCGAAGTCGTCGAACAAGTCGCTCGACTTGAAGCCGTCGTCCTCCGTGAACGAATCGTCGTCCTCATAGTCGTCGAATATAGAACCGACTTCGTCGTCCTCTTCGCGAGCCTCTTCTTTCTTGTTGAGACCGATATCGACGTAATCGACGTTCTCTTTCTCTCTGACGTTGACGTTGACGTCGTCTGCGTCCTCGGTGAGGTCTTTAAGGTTGATTTCTTCGTGATTTTCGGTAAGAACTTTCATATCGAGCGCAAGACTCTGAAGTTCTTTGAGCATAACTTTAAACGACTCGGGAATACCCGGTTCGGAAATGTCGCTGCCCTTTACGATCGATTCGTAAGTCTTGACCCTGCCCACTACGTCGTCCGATTTAACGGTGAGAATTTCCTGAAGAATATGCGACGCGCCGTAGGCTTCCAAAGCCCAGACTTCCATTTCTCCGAATCTCTGTCCGCCGAACTGCGCTTTACCGCCGAGCGGTTGCTGAGTTACGACCGAGTAAGGTCCGACCGAACGCGCGTGAATCTTATCGTCTACGAGGTGGTGAAGTTTTATCATGTACATGTAACCGACGGTTACCCTATGTTCGAACGGTTCGCCCGTTCTGCCGTCGTAAAGTTGTATCTTTCCGTCAACTTCGCCGTAAGGATTGACGAAGTGGTTTTCTTCGAGAAGATCCTTGATTTCTTTCTCGGACGCGCCGTCGAATACGGGCGTCGCGATCTTCCAGCCGAGTTGTTTACATACGAGCGAAAGGTGTACTTCGAGTACCTGTCCGATGTTCATTCGGGAAGGAACGCCGAGGGGGTTAAGAACTATCTGAAGGGGCGTGCCGTCCGCGAGGAAAGGCATATCCGCTTCGGGAAGTATTCTCGAAATAACGCCCTTGTTTCCGTAACGTCCCGCCATCTTGTCGCCGACGGAAATCTTTCTCTTCTGAGCGATATATACCCTTATAAGTTCGGTAACGCCGGGGGAAAGTTCGTCCTTGTTGGCTTTCGTGAACTTCTTGACGTCTACTACTATACCGCCTTCGCCGTGCGGAACTCTGAGCGAAGTATCTTTTACTTCTCTCGCTTTCTCGCCGAAAATAGCCCTCAGAAGTCTCTCTTCGGGAGTGAGTTCGGTCTCGCCCTTTGGCGATACTTTACCTACGAGAATATCGCCGCTCGTAACTTCCGCTCCGATACGGATAATACCCTCTTCGTCGAGGTCTTTCAACGCGTCGTCGCCGATATTCGGGATATCTCTCGTGATTTCTTCGTTGCCGAGTTTGGTCTCTCTGCACTCTATCTCGTGTTCTTCTATGTGAATAGAAGTGAATATATCGTTCTGAACGAGTTTCTCCGAAAGGAGAATAGCGTCCTCGTAGTTATAACCTTCCCACGTCATAAAGCCGATGAGAATGTTTCTGCCGAGCGCGAGTTCGCCGTCGCACGTCGCGGGTCCGTCCGCAAGGATAGCGCCCTTTTCGACTATGTCTCCCACTTTAACTATCGGCTTCTGATTCAGACAGGTTCCTTGGTTGGAACGCTGGAATTTTTTAAGCGTGTATACTCTGTCGAATCCGCCCGTGGTTCCGTCGTTTTCGTTTACGACTATTTCGCTGCCCGAAACGGCTTTGACTACGCCCGCTTTTTCGGCGATAATCATAACGCCCGAGTCGTAAGCGATCTTAGCCTCGATGCCCGTTCCTACGATAGGAGTTTCGGGTTTTAAAAGGGGAACTGCCTGACGCTGCATGTTGGAACCCATCAATGCACGGTTCGTATCGCAGTTTTCAAGGAAGGGAATAAGCGCGGTAGCGACCGAGACGAGTTGCTTGGGCGAAACGTCCATATAGTCGATTTCTTCTCTCGGGAGTTCGGTTATTTCGTCTCTTCTTCTGCACGCCACACGCTCGTTTATAAAGCGTCCCTCTTCGTCGAGCGGCTCGTTAGCCTGCGCGACTACGAAAGCGTCCTCTTCGTCCGCGGTAAGGTAATCGACGTGGTCGGTAGCCTTGCCCGTGGCCTTGTCTATTTTTCTGTAAGCCGACTCGATAAAGCCGTACTCGTTTACTTTCGCGTAAGCCGACAAAGACGTGATAAGACCTATGTTCTGTCCTTCGGGGGTCTCTATCGGACACATTCTGCCGTAGTGCGTATAGTGTACGTCACGAACTTCGAACGTCGCTCTCTCTCTGTTAAGTCCGCCCGGTCCCAACGCCGAGAGTTTTCTCTTGTGCGTAAGTTCCGCGATCGGGTTGGTCTGATCCATAAACTGAGAAAGTTGCGAAGAACCGAAGAATTCCTTAATCGCGCTCGAAACGGGTCTTACGTTTACGAGTCCGCTCGGCGTAATGTCTTTCGGGTCCTGCGTGGACATTCTTTCTTTTATTACTCTTTCGAGTCTGTTGATACCTATTCTGAACTGGTTCTGTAAAAGTTCGCCTACCGATCTCACCCTACGGTTGCCGAGGTGGTCGATGTTGTCAACAGATCCGATGCCGTAGTTTAAGTCGAGGTTCAACGAAATAGCCGCGATAATATCGTCGGTCGTTATATGCTTGTGGTTGAGTTTGTCGATAAGCGGCTTGATATTCTTCTTCTGCTCGCTCGTGAGTTTTTCGGGAACGCCGTTTTCCAGAATATCGAAGAACGCTCTGCACGCGAATACGAATCTTCTGCGGAGTTCTCTTCTCTTCTCCGCGTTCTTTTTCTCTTCGGGCTTCATTTCGTCTTCGGCGGTCTTGCTCTCCTCGACGTAGAAAAGAGGATTGATTCTGTCGATATACCTTTCCGCAACGTTCTCGACGGTATCGTCTTTAACCGCTTCCGCAAGTTCTTTGGCGAACACGAAGTTAGGATAGTAAATATTTTCGATAAGTCCGAAAGGTCTCGGCGATACGCCTGCGACAGCCTCGAAGTCTACCGCGTTGTTCGCGATAATCTTGTGCTTTATGCCGTCGTCGGTCAGAACGTAAACGACGTTTATGCCGCTGTTCTGAACGAGTTTCGCCTGCTCGTGAGTGATTACGTCCCCTTTCTTTACGAGAAGTTCGCCGTCCTCGTTCACTATATCTTCGTAAGCGGTAAGACCGGGAAGCCTTACGCCCATGTTAAGTCTCTTGTTGAATTTATATCTGCCGACTCTCGCGCAGTCGTATCTTCTCGGGTCGAAGAAAAGATTTTTAAGATGCTGTCTTACCGCTTCTTCGGTGGGTACTTCGCCGGGGCGAAGCCTTCTGTAAAGTTCGAAAAGACCTTCCCCTTCCGACTTCGCGACGTCCTTTTCCATAGTTGCGGCAATCATCGGATCGTCCTCGAAAATCGCCTTTATGCTCTCGTCCGTTCCGAAACCGAGAGCGCGGAGAAGAACGGTGGCGGTGAGTTTACGCGTTCTGTCTACTTTAACCCAAAGAGTGTTGTCCGCGTCCTGCTCGAACTCTATCCACGCGCCCCTGTTCGGGATAATGGTAGTTCCGAACATTTTTCTGCCCGTCTTGGAAAACTCAAAACCGTTGTATACGCCCGGTGAACGAACGAGTTGGGATACGATTACCCTTTCCGCGCCGTTGATGATGAACGAACCGTTCGCCGTCATCTTGGGAAGCTCGCCCATGAACACGTCCTGATCGAGAACTTCGCCCGTAACCTTGTTTACAAGCCTTACCTTTACTTTGAGCGGTACGGCGTAGGTTGCGTCTCTGTCGCGGCATTCCTTTTCGTCGTATTTGGGTTTATCGGAAAGAGAATGGTCGAGGAAGTAAAGTTCGAAACGGTCGGAATAGTCGGTAATCGGGGAGAAGTCCTCGAATACTTCGCTTATACCCTCTTCGATGAAACTTCTGTAAGAATCTCTCTGAATCTCGATAAGATAAGGCATCGGCTGCACTTCTTTTATCTTGGAGAAAGTTCTTCTCTCGACGTTTCCGAATTTGACTAACGGTAAATTGCGTGTCATTAAATACACTCCTTTGGTTTATTTTTTTGTAAAACACCTTGATTTAATTTCCGAAATAGTGTATAATAGCGTAGGCAGCGCGAAATCGGGGGCGAAAAATGCCGAAAAACCCGACGGCAACGCCGTTTTACGCGTGATTTATCGGAGCAAAATCGAACGATTTTTCCCGAAAAAGGCGTAGAAAGACGCTATTATGGAAATTATAGCATTATATTATTATAGTTTCAAAGGTCAATCTTGTCAAGGGATTTGAACGAAAAAAATGAAAATTATGAGAAAAATTTATTTTTCGACTATTTTTTACAGGTGATTTTATGAGAATAGATAAATTTTTAAAGGTTTCGAGGATTTTAAAACGCAGAAGCGTGGCAAACGAAGCGTGTTCGGGCGGCAGGGTTTCGGTAAACGGCAAGTCCGTCAAACCGTCTTACTCGCTAAAAGTCGGCGACGAGGTGGAAATCGCTTTCGGCGAGGGGGCGCTAAAGTTTAAAGTCCTCAATCTTAAAGAGACGGTAAAAAAAGACGAAGCCGCTACCCTTTACGAGATTTTAAACTGACGTACCGACCGATAATATATAATGATATAGCGTTTAAGCGATTTTAACGGAGGACTTTATGACAAGCGCGATTATACTATGCGCCGGCAGCGGCGAACGGGCAGGCTTCGGCTACAATAAACTTTTAAAGGACTCGGGCGGAATCACTCCGTTTGAAAGGGTTCTTACGACTTTCTCCGAGACCGATAAAATCGACGAAATAATCGTCGTAAGTTCGGCGAAAGATATGGGTATATTCAAGCAAAAGTGCCTGTATAGGTCGATTAACGCCCGTTTTACCCTTGGAGGGGCGACGAGAACGGAGTCTGTAAAAAACGGGCTTAAAGAGGTAAAAGGCGACGTCGTTTTAATTCACGACGGAGCGAGACCGTTCGTAACGAAACGGATAATCGAGGACTGTATCGAAACGGCGAAGAAGTACGGTTCGGCGATAACGGTCGTAAAAACCGTGGACACGATATGTAAAACAGCCGAGGACGAAGAGGGCGAATATATCCTGTCGTCTACCCGTAAAAACGTTTACGCCGTTCAGACGCCGCAAGGCTTTATGACCTCGCAGATTAAAAAGGCGTACTCGATGATTACGGAAAGCGACGAATTTACCGACGATTCGGGCGTTTATTCCAAATATATAGGCAAATGCCGCGTGATAGATGGCGATATAAAAAACAAGAAACTAACATACGCCGAAGATTTTTCGCTCGGCACCGGAATTACCTGCGGAGTCGGGTTCGATTTGCACCTTTTGACGCCGAATCGCAAACTGATACTCGGCGGCGTGGAAATCCCGCACGACAAAGGGCTGCTCGGACACAGCGACGCGGACGTATTGACCCACGCTATTATGGACGCGATGCTCTCCTCCGCAAGCCTCGGGGACATAGGCAGACACTTCCCCGACGCCGACCCGAAATACAGGGGCATATCGAGTATGTTACTACTCGAAAACGTGGTCGATTTACTCAAAAAGCGGGGCTATAAGTTGATTAACGTAACTGCGGTAATTCAAGCGCAAAAACCGAAACTCGCAAAGTACGTCGATAAAATCAGAGAGAATTTGGCGAAAGCGTTAGAACTCGACGTGGAAAAAGTAGGAATAACCTGCACTACGCTCGAGGGAATAGGAATAGTAGGAAGAGAAGAGGGAATCGCCGTCTCGGCGTATTGCCTTACGAGGAAAGAAGATTATGGCGAAGAATAAAACGAACACGAAATACGTTTGTCAGGAATGCGGAGCGGTTTCTCCCGTATGGCTCGGCAGATGCCCGACCTGCGGAAAATTCGGCACGATAAACGAAGAAATCGAAGAGACGGTAACGGTCGTAAAATCGGAAAAAAGACCGACCTATCAAAAACCCGTGAAACTTTCGGATATAGAACACGAAAAACTCGTCAGAATAAGTTCGGGAATAGACGAACTCGACACGGTGTTGGGCGGAGGCATAGTCCCCTCCTCGCTCGTACTTATCGGCGGCGACCCGGGAATAGGAAAATCGACGATTATGACGCAAGTCGCCTGCACGTTATCGGAAAAATACAAGGTACTCTACGCCTCGGCGGAAGAAAGTCAGGCGCAGGTAAAACTTCGTTGTTCGAGACTGAACGTAAAATCCGACTCGCTTATGATAATGAACGAGACCTGTCTCGACAATATTTTAGCCGAAGCCGAGAGTTACGACTTTTTAATAGTGGACTCTATTCAGGCGGTATACACCGAGGAACTGAGCGGCTCGTCGGGTTCGGTCGGGCAGGTGAAAGAATGCGCTTCGAGGCTTATGCGATTCGCGAAGTCGACGAATACGACGGTATTTATCGTAGGACACGTCACGAAAGAGGGCGCGATTGCGGGACCCAAGGTCTTAGAACACATTATGGACACCGTGTTATACTTCGAGGGACAACCGCAGGACAACTACAAACTGCTCCGCGCGGTAAAAAACCGTTTCGGGTCGGCGCAGGAAGTGGGCGTATTCGAGATGATGTCGGACGGAATAAAGGGCGTAAAGGACTACAACGGAATTTTCGTTTCGGAAGAAAGAGGCAAGGAAGCGGGAAGCATCGTAACTCCGTCGGTATCGGGCAACCGTTGTATGCCCGTTGAAATTCAGACCTTACTTTCGAAAACGGTGTTCGGAATGCCCCGAAGAATGCCGCTCGGCTTAGACTACAACCGCACCGCGCTTATTCTGGCGGTACTCGAAAAGAGGGCGTACATACCATTTTACACGCAGGACGTATACGTCACGGTAATGGGCGGAATAAAACTCACCGAACCTGCAAGCGACCTTGCGGTAGCGTTGGCTCTTGCGAGTTCGTACAAAAACGAGCCGATATCGGGCGACGTATGCGCGTTCGGCGAGATAGGGCTTACGGGCGAAGTCCGAGCGGTGACGCAGGCGGACAAACGAGTCGACAACGCGATAAAACTCGGATTTAAGAAAATTATAATTCCGTACAAGAATTATCACTCGGTAGAAAAATTCGCGAGCAAAGCGGAGATAATTCCCGTAAAGCACGTATACCAAGCGATAAAACTACTTTTCGACAGCAAAGCGGAGAAACCCCCGAAAGCGGACTGAACTTTTCAAATTTAAGGCAAATAGAAAAGCCTACCCTGCGCAAGGTGAACTTCCCCGATGAAACGGGGAATACGTCGCAAAGCGACAAAAAGGGGGCGTCCGCCGCCGAGGCGAAGGTGTCAGGCGGAAGTTTACAGAGTCGAGACGAAGGGGTCGTTTGTACGCATACTTGAATGATACAATCTAAGAATTTACGTTTTACAACCCTTTTGTCACGACAAGTCGCGACATCTCCCCTTGCTCAGGGGAGACTTTGCCAATTTATCAATACTGTACAAAAGATTAAAGTAATCAACTTATACGGCATTTTATTCCGACAATCGTAACGTATAAAAAACAAAACGGGACGGCAAAAGAGTTATATTTTGCTTCGCAAAGTGAAATTTATCTGCGATAAGTGAAATCGCCAACAGCAGTGAGATTTGCCTTGCGGCAAGTTGTTTTACAGTCGTAGGGGACGGCGCCTCGACGTCCCGCATAACGGAGATTTGTCATGCGGCAAGGGAAATTGTAAATTCACCCCAAATGGGAAGACAAGAAAATATTTACATTAAAACGAATTTACAATAACAAATTTAAAAGCCGCGGCAAAAGTTTAACGCTTTTGCCGCGGCTTTTAACATATTCAACATATTCAACAATAAGCAATCAACCGCTAAAAACGCAAATAATCGACTTATAGCCCGCTTTATGATAGCGATACGCCACTTTAAAGTTGTAAATATGCAAAGACTTTTTAAGTCTTTTCAATATCCCCGTCTGTACAATGGACAGTGTAATTCCCCGTCCCGTAGTCCCACTTTTCGTCTTTACTTATAGCGTTCCATTCGCCTTTAGTTCCGTCGAACGTTATATCGGTAAGATTTTTACATTCCGCAAACGCAGCAGAACGTATCTTATATACGCTGCTCGGTATCTTTATACTCGTTATGTTTTCATTACCACAAAAAGCATACGTATATATCGAATACAAATATCCTCCGTTATACAGCGGAAGTTCAATCGCCGAATCTTGCCCTTTATAGCCGACAAGGAAAAGCGAATTATTACCGTTAAACGGTTTGATAAACAGATACTCTCCAACTTCTTCAATGCGACTTTCGCCGCTATGAACCATCAACGTATAGCCTTTACAGCCTACAACCGTTATTTCGCTATTGTTCATTACTTCCACAAGTCTATAACATTGGTCGAACGCATCTTCCGCTATCTTAGTCAGTCCCGTCCCGATAGTGACCGTAAAAATACCATCGCAAGCCATAAAGGCTTTCTCCTCTATTTTTTTCACGCTGTCGGGAATGATAAGCTTTTTAAGCGAACGACAACCGTTGAACGCTGCCATTCCTATCTCCTCGATTCCGTTACCGAAATCGATTTTTTCAAGCGACTCGCAACCGTGGAATGCAAAACCGCCTATCTCTTTAACCCTGTTACCGAAGTCAATTTCTTTAAGCGACCTGCATCCTTGGAACGCGGCAATTCCTATTTTACTCACGCCGTCAGATACCGTCAATTTTCTTATCTTAACTTTATTCGCAAAAGTATGATTGAATACCGCGTAATCTTCTCCGTCGAAATTCTCGGGAAGTGTTATCTCTTCCGCGTCTCCCGTATATCCGACAAGATAATTCACTCCATCGTCGCCCTTTATAAATTCAAAGTCTCCGCGGGCGACTTTTTTACTCGTCTCCGAAGTATGTACCGACACGGCGGAACCTATACCATAAACTGAAAGTTGACTATTTGAAATCACGCCCGAATTACTCCCGTATATTTCATAAAGTCTTTCGCAGTGTTGAAACGGAAGTAAAGCAAATGGTCTTCCAACAATTTTAACAGTTCTTATACTAAGACAACCTATAAACGAACACGTTAAATTCTGTACGCCTTCGGGAATAACCAAATCGGTTACAAGTTCGTTGTTCAAATATAAATTGTGAGCATACATCAACGGGTTTGACACATAAGCGTCGTTAAGAATGTCCTTGTAAAATGATATACTACACCAAATGGCAATATTATCAATATTTACCTTGTTAAAGTTCGGACAATCTTCAAACGCATACCTGTGAAACAAATAAATCGGTGCTACATATGGCATCTCCGAAATTCCCGTTTCAAACGTTTCAATATTTATACCCGTCAGATTCTCCATCCCTCTGAATGCATTGCAGTAAATAGTGTATTGAACTATCCCTACGTCTTCGTATGATTTAAGCGTAATTTCGCTTTCGTCGCCGATATACCCGAGTAATGTGTAGACGCCGTCCGGTATAGGTATACCGCTCAAAGATTTATCACCGAATATGAATAACAAACCGTCTTTTTCTATTATTTCGCTCTCGCCCGTATGAACCGTCAAAGCGTTTTCGGCAACTCCGCTATACGCAGAATCGCCCGCAGAGATAGTTAAGCCGCTATTGTTTACCACTTCACCGATTTTAATGCAGTTTTCAAACGCGTTGTCCGCTATTTCCGTAAGAGAAGTTCCAAGCGTTACGCTCACGAGCGACTTACAACCGTAAAACGCGTTTTCGCCGATTTTTTTAACGCAGTCGGCGATTTTTATGGTAGCGATAAAGCCCATATCCTTGAACGCGTCCTTATAAATATCGTAACTTTCGCCGTGGTAGTTCGCAGGCGTTTCAAGTCTCTTTCCCGTTCCTTTATATCCCGTAAGATAAACTTTTCCGTTTTCGCGACGGAAAGTATAAAGACTTAAATCGGCAAGATCGCCGTCTTCGACAACGTTTCCGCTTTCCGAATCTCCCGTCGATTCGCTACCCGTCTCACTATCGCTTTCCGATTCGCTCTCAGATTCGCCTACGCTTTCGCTTTCGGACTCGCTTTCAGACGAACCGCCCGTCCCGCCGCCTGTACCACCGCCGCCCGACGAGCTGCCTGTCGATTCTTCCGATTCGGAAAGACTTTCGCCGCCCGTAGATTCTTCCGATTCGGAAGCGGAACTTTCGTCGCCTGCCGATTCTCCCGTTTCGGAAAGACTTTCGTCGCCCGTAGATTCTCCCGTTTCGGAAAAACTTTCGCCGTCCGACGACTCTTCCGAACCGCCGACCGACTGTTCTACGCTTTCCGTTCCGCTTATCGCCGACTCTATATCCGAAGTAGAATCGCTTACGGTCGTAGAAACGCTTTGACTCTCGCCCTTACTTTCGCCGCTGTCGTTTTTCATATCCTTAAAGTTAATAATGGCGACCGCTATAACGATCAACAAAATACAAATAAGGTTTACGACAATGAATGCGATTTTGCGTCCTCTGAACTCATTTTGATTTCCGCTCATATTACTTACTCCAAATCTTGTTATTTCTTTTGTTTTATCGACTCAACTATTATACTATCTCATCTTCATCGTTATCGAACGACGAGCCTTGTTTATTGTTATCGTTCTGATCTTTGTTGCTCGTATCGTTGTTCACGTCGTCGTCTTTATACCCGCCTTTTTCACCGAGTTTTCCCTTATTTCCCGAATTTCCGGCTGTGCCTGCATTGTTACAGCCGCCGTTTCCCGCTCCGCCGGCTAAACCTTCATTTCCGACAATAGGAGAATTAGCGGTTTTATTACAGGTATAAACGCCGTCAACATCGCCCCATAAAATGAAACTCAGTCGATAAACGTCTCCGCCGTTGCCACCGTTTCCGCCGTGTCCGCCATGCCCCGCGATAGCAAAGAGAGCCCCTTCGTCTCCACCGTTACCGCCGTTGCCGCCGTCGCCGCCGTTGCCACCGTCGCCGCTTATTCCCGTCGTTATGCTTAGCGAACTACTTGATGAAATAGAGATTTTTGAGCATCTGACAGAGTGAGCGGAATGTCCGCCGTCGCCGCCTTTTCCGCCGTTACCGCCCGTACCGCCGCGACCTTTCTCCTGCGTGTTTCCGTTTCCGCCGCGTCCGCCGTTACCGCCGCGTCCGCCTTCACCCCCGTTTCCGCCGTTGCCGCTTAGAATAGTTACGGTTCCGTTTTTAATATAGATATTGGAGTTCGCTATTAAAACGCTATTGCTATCTCCGCCGTTGCCGCCATTCTGACCGTCACCGCCGCGATAACCCCGACCTTCAACATCGTTATTCGCCAAGCCGTCGTTGCCGACCGCGCCGTCTGCCCCTTTACAACCGTTACCGCCGTTTCCGCTTATCGCAACAAGCGTTCCCGCCGTGTCGATCGTTATGTTGTCGGCTCCGATCGCCGAGCCGCCGTTTCCGCCGTCCGCTCCGTCGGTCGCCCCGTTAATTCCGTCGCAACCCTTTATTTCGAGATTTGCATCGGGGTCTGACGATTTTATTGTTAAATCGTTTGCTATAATCGTCGCTCTTCCGATTCCTTTATTGGCGTGAATCGCATTTTCGCCGATGTAATTTATGGAAAGTTTTACTTTTTTCGTCACACCCGAAAGGTCGATAAAACTTATATCGGCAGGCGTTATTATTCCGACGTTTTCGAGAGTTATATCGATAACGTTCTCCCAATCTTTATCGAAATCGAGAGCAAAAGAATCGATAAGCGAGGTTATATTTTGCCCTTTGGAATTCTTTGTCTTATACGCGCCCTTTACTTTTATACTTTTTACGGGTATTCCGTTAAAATACGGCGTAATGTTGTAAATTCCGTTAAAAGAGGTTCCGCCGAAATCTCTTATAGTTCCCCTTTCCTGATAATCGGAAAGATCAAGGGTAAGCAGTCCTGTGTTTTTATCAAATTCTATATCGTCGTTAAGCATCAGAGAATTTATCGCAGATACTTTCTCCTCATATAATTTCGAACAACTATCATACATATAATCGTCCATTATATCGATAACGTCCCGATAGTTTTCACCCAAAAGGTACCATATACAATACAAACTCCCGTCCGGAAGGTCTGTAAAAATCGTGTAATCCTCACCGTCAACGTGGTCTTCTATCCATTTTGCGTATGATGACGAGAAGTCGTCAAGGCTCGTTGACGAGAGAAGTTTTTTCGAAATAACCTTTATACTTAAATCAGAAGTAATTTTTTCTTCTGTTTTCGTTTTGATATCGCTATTTTCGTAAGAACCTTCTGCGGTTAAACCACTTTTTTTAAACCGTTTTTCAAACGATGCGTCGAGTTTATTCTTCCACTCCTCGCTGTTCCCGCTTGATTCTTTCACTGCGTTATAAACGACGTCCACCTTTTCGCCGTAAATCGCGGACATAATGACGTGAGTACCCCACATTTTAACGAAAGCCTGCGGCGTTAACGTTCCGTTTCTTATCGCCAAGGCGTCTCGTAAAAGTTCGTCGGAAATAATATCGTAGAACTTTGTCGGGTCGGTATATCCTTGAATGTCTACGCGGTAACCGTTCATAACGTAAGAATATATATACGAATACTGATCCGTTTCCGATTTGCTTTTCCTTTTATAAGAACTGCTCGCCCCAACGTTTATTGTCGGAAATTTATTTGCCATAAATTTTCCGTTTTTATCTTTTCTTGCTCCATAGGAAACCTTCAACGAATAAGACCTACTGTAATCTTCTAACGCTTCGACAATCTCTGAATAACTTGTCCCTTTTCCGTTTTGATTGCCGATTTCTTCGCGATATATTTTATTATAAAACAGGTCGCTTTTAAATACCTGCTTTCCGCCTGAAACAGTCGAAATTTCCTCAGAATTTATAAGGTCGATTGTCTTGCCGAGTTCGCCGTACCGACGGTATTCCTCTTCATAACTTGTACGAGTGATTGTAAGGGTGGCTTTCATATTCGGTAAAGCATTGTAGTTTTGCGACGGTTTAAAAACCAAAAATACGGTGTAAACTCCCGCTTCGACCGCTTCGTCAACAAGACTTCCGTCCTTATAACATAAATAAGAAATATCCGATTCGCTGAGTTCCGAAGGGAGATTCTGAGCCGTTAAACCGTGACTTTCCCCGTCGTATTCCACCGTTTTATCCATAAATATAACGTTATCTGTGTTTATATTCGCTTTGTCTATCGTTAAAACGGCTGTTTTATCGGGAATAAGATTATAATTATCCGTATCGCCGCTGAATTTCGCCGTGATTACGTACGTACCCGCGTCGGTATGCTCGCCGTTCTCATAAGCGACGGAAACGCCGTTCGGAAGATTCGTCGCCGTGATTGTATGAGATTTTCCGTCGTAAGTAACGGTTTTATCCTGAAAGACAACCTTTGACATATCATAGTTTTTCTTTCCCGTATTTTCGGTGTTCTCGGTGTTCTCGGTATTTCCGCTCGTTTCGGGCGTATTTTCGGAAACGCTCGACGATACCGACTCGTCGGGTCTATTGATAGACGACGGCGCGTTCGAACTGTCGCCGTCGTCAGTCATACAGCCCGTGAGCATTCCTACGGCAAGCGTAAGAATTATCGCGAAAATTACAATCAACAATTTTTTTCTGTTTCCCATTTTTTTTCCTCGTTTTTTAGCCGATTAAAATACCAAAAGAAAACAGGTTTTCCCGTTTCCTTTTATGGACTTTTTTATTAGTTCTGTCCGAAAATATTTCCGTAAGTCGTTTTATTAGTGTTTACTATCGCTTCGTCGGTCACAACGTGGGTACAACTCGCTGATATTCCCGCAACTTTACCCGTCGCCACTATCGCCGCTTTGTTTTCGTTATATTCAAAGCGAATATATCTGTATTTGTAACTCATGCCGAACGAATACGACCCGCCTACTGCAACGCCGACAATACCTCCAACGTCATTTTCACCTGTTATTACCGCGTTATTTACGTTATGCTCTATGTAATAATGTCCTTCCGTTCCCTCGCTCACAGACACTCCGCCAAATATCCCGCCAACCGAATCGCCGCCGATAATTTCTCCATTGTTGACGTTGTCCTTTAAATAATGCCAATAAGAACCAACAAGATCAACTCTACCTGCAATTCCGCCGACTTCTATACCGCCCGTTTTTACGGTAATATCGGAATTATTAGTACAGTCTATCGCCCCTCTGCAATACCCCGCAATGCCGCCGACGTAAGCCTTTTTAACAGAGCCTTCGAGCATATAGCCCGTCGCAACAATTTCGCCGCTGTTCGTCGCACCCGTCACTACTCTCGCTCTGCCGGCAATACCGCCGACGCCCGCAACGCCCGTTACTTTATTATTGTTTTCGGTGTCGGTCGCAAGTATATCGACGTTTTGAGCGTACCCTATGATACCGCCGACCCAGAATTGTCCCGTTATATCCGCAAAGTTTTTACAAACGGAAATTTCGTGACTACCTGTCGAAGAGCCGACTATTCCGCCCACTTCGTCGCCCGTTGCAAGTATTTTTCCATGGTTCTCGCATATTGAGAATTTAACGTTGCCTTCTAACCGACCGACTACGCCGCCGACCTTATAAGCCCCGTTTATTTCGGCATTATTTTTGAAAAGTTCGACAACGTAATCGCCGTTAGCAGCGGAGAGTTTGCCCGCTAAACCGCCGACGCTATCCGAACCCGTAATCTTCCCGTAGTTTCCAGAACCCGAATAATCGCTGCTCGCCAAAGCCGCACATTCGCCCCCCAAACCGCCGACGTAGTTTCTGCCGAGAACCTCGGCTTTATTTACGCAGTCTTTAACCTTTCCGCTTAAATATCCGACCATTCCGCCGACTTTATCGTAAGTGGGAAGATTTACCGAGCCTTCGACGGTCACGTTTTCGACCGTACCGCTCGCTTCGCCCGCAAGTATGCCCGCGTAAGAAGAATCTCCCGTGGCGGTCACGGAATCGGCTACGACCGTAAGATTTCTGAACGTTCCGCTCGTCTTGGAGAAAAGACCGATATGCTGTTTGTTCAAGGCGTTGATTTTAAGACCCGTGATTTTGAAGTTTGCGCCGTCCAACGTACCGTTGAAGTTATCGACGGGAGTCCAGTTATCGAACGCCGAAAGGTCTATATCTTTGCCGAGGGCGAAAGTACCCGTCTGATCTTTTAAAGATACGAGTTCGGTCGCGTTGGTGATAAGCCTTTCGCATACGTTGACCGTCACTTCGTCGGAAGAAATATCGCCGAAAAGGTCGGTATGTTTATCGTCGTGCAAGCAATATTTCGCATAGAACGCGGGCGGCGTGTCTTCGGTTATTTTATATGTAATTTTCTTCTCGGAAGCGTTGCCGATATACTCGATTGAGTCGCCTATCTTGACGAAAACTTGAAGATTTTTCGCGTCGTAAGGCTTTTCGATAGCCGTGTCGGGCTTTTTCGGGGTGGTCGTCACGCTGATCGTAACCGTACTTTTCTCGGGAACGCCCGCCGCAATATCGGTCATTATCTCGATCTTTTTAAGTTCACCCCCGACGGAAATTTCTGACGAACCGTCGCTATCCGAATTTTCGGAATTACCCGAACCGCCGTCGCTTTCCGTGGTCGCCCCGCTTGAATTGCTCGTACTTCCGCTGTCGAAACACGAAGTTACGGCAAGCAAGGTCGAAAATGACATTGCAACTACTAAAATCGCAATGAGAAGTTTGTTTAACGCTTTGTTTTTCATTTTACCTATCTCCTTAAAATCTTTATGGCGTTTTGAAAATTTTTTCTCGTTCTTGTCAGAAAAAACATACGCGAGGAACATTTTGTTCCGTATATCATTATACAAGAACAATTTGTTCTATGTCAAGTATTTTGGAACAAAATGTTCTATAAGTAGTATAATGCGACAATTTTTAGAGAGGAAATTTTATGATACTGTTCCCGGAAAGGCTGAAAGAATTAAGGAATGATTCGGGGCTTTCGAGGTCTGATCTCGCCTTAAAACTGAATATCTCCACAAGGCTTGTCTGTTACTGGGAAAACGGCGAACGCGAATGTGATTTCGATACTTTAATAAGGATAGCCGACCTTTTCGACGTTACCGTCGATTATCTTCTCGGAAGAAAAGACTACTGATTTTTTAAGTTTTAAATTCCGTTTTTGACCTCTATCGGCGAGCAACGGCGAGCCGAGACAGAAGCGGATAATAAATCATTACTTTTATTTGCTTTATATTTTTTGACCTCTATCGGCGGCTACGCCGCCTATGTGAAGAAACTTTGCGAGCGAAGCAAACAAAAGACGATAGAGGTCTTGCAAATAAAAAATTCACGAGTAAATCGATCTTTTCGTCAGCCTCCTCTCCCGTTTCATCGGGAGAGTTCACCCCAAGGGGAAAGCAAGTTGCCGATTTAAACCAATAAACCGCTCTATAAGTCGATTATTCGCATTTTTAATAATGTGATAGACTTTAAACAATCGACAACAAATTTTAAAAGCCGCGGCAAAAGTTTTCGCTTTTGCCGCGGCTTTTTAGTTTTGGTTTTCCAACGTTTAAAGTCCGCTTAAACGCCCGAATTTTATCTTTCGCCGTCCAAGCCCGAACGCTTTTTAGCCTTGAGTTGTCACGAACGCTTCCTTGAACGAGTTGTACGCTTCGAGATTTCTTACCGCCGTCTCGTCCGTGTTTTCAAGAAGCGCGTCTATTCCTATGACAATCGTTTGCTTCTCTTCGTCGCTGTACGACGCGTTATTCACAATGTCGTCAATCGCGGTTTCTATCGTCGTTACGGCATTCTTTCTGAAACCGTATCCGTTCCCGAGGTAAAGCGATACGAAAGTGCATTTCGCCTGAAATTTATCATCGACTTTATCCATCTCCGCTTTCAGAACGCTTTCCGAGAAAGCCGAACCGTAAGTCTCGTAGAAACTTTCGTATTTTGCGTACAAAGCATTCATTTCGTCAACCGTTCCAACGGTGTATTTCAATTCGTTTACCGCATTTTCGGCAAGAGTCGCAAACCTCGTGACGTAAGCCTTGACCGCCGCTATTGTGAACGTTGCGAGTTTCTCTCTCGTTTCGTCGCCTACGGACTCGGCAATCAATTTCGCCGCGTTGTCGTTCAAAGTCTCTATTTTGCAGAAATATTCGTAAAGTTCATCGTCGGTCATCGTCGCGAAATCTACGGTTTCGAGAGCCTCTACCGCAGTTTTAAGCGTTTCGGCAGCCGTCGCTTCGCTCGCCGTTCTCTTCTCTATAAAGGTCGCGTACGCGCTTGCATAAGCCGTTTTAAAGTATTCGATTTGAGCCGCGTTAAAACCGTTATACGCGGTGATTTTACCGTCCTCTTTTACGCATTCGACCGCTAAATCGTCGACAGCCTTCTTATATTTATCGTAGTTCGCCTTGTAAGTTTCAAACACTTCGCCGCCTTCCGCGTTGTAGACGAGTTTTTTCGCATTTTCGGAAAGAGCGTCGTAAGCCGCTTTCGCCGCTCCGAGTTTCGCGAGGTATTCGTCGGAAATTTCAACCGCGGCGAGTTCGGATATGGCGTTTACTACGGTCATAGCCTCGGCGTTATCCGCCAAAAGACCGTCTAAATTCCATTTATACTCGTATTCGCCGACGCTTTCGGATACGCAAAGCGGAAGAGCGATTTCGAGAAGTCTCTGTATTTCGTATTCTTTCCAGTCGGCGTAGACCGATTCCATACCGTCGAGTTCGTAAACGTCGATATATACGGCAAGTACCGTTACTCCGCTATCGTTCGTCGTTACGGAAATTCCGAGGTCCGCGAGCGGGTTATACGTTCCGAGCATTGCGGGGATAAACATTCCCATGGGTCCCGCAAGTTCGATAAAGGTCTCGGTGAGGGGCGCCCAAAGAAATTCCTGTACGAACGCAAGCATATCGGGGTTAAGTCTTATCACCACCCCTTCGGCGTTCGCGTTCACCGTGAATAACTGCGAAAGAAGTTCAAAGGTAGAAGATATGGTGTCGCCGACTCCCGAATAAGTCTCGGTCGCAGAGACCCCCAAAGGTATTTCCATAACGAAGGTCGGCTCGCCCTTTTCAACCGTCATAAGAGCCATTTTGCGATTCTCGTATATAACGTTGATCGTATCGGCAGTACCGATTTTACCGAACCATGCGGGTAGATCCGAAGTCATCATTCCCGCCATGCCGAGAAGTTGTTTCAAGGTGTCGTCGAGAGTGACTACCGCTTCGGCTCTCAACGCTTTAAGCGGATCGGTCTCGGTCGCATCGTAGGTCGCGTACAGACTTCCGTTTATCGTGAACATTCCGACTTTTACCGAAAGGTCGAAGCCCGTTTTGAGTTCGCTAACGTATTCCGTAAGGTCGGGAAGAATAAATTCTTCGTCCGAAAGATTGAGTTTAAGTCCTGCGTTTATGGTATCGGTTACGAGATTGCCTTCGATTACGCCTACCCTGTCGTTAGGTATGTAAAGAGTCAGACCGAGGTTAAACGCTTCGTCAACGCCGTCGCCGGCAAGTCCGTATTCGACGAGAATTTGTTTAACTATCGTCTCAATCGTCTCGCTGAGCGTTACGGTATAATAATCGCCGTCAACGGTAACGTTTACCATACCCGACAAATCTACGGTCGAGAGCATTCCTCCGAGACTTTCAAGTCCGCTTTCGGGAAGGTCGAACGCGACTTTAAGTCCGAGCGCCGACATATAAACCTTTCCGTCGTGATAAATCACCGACAGGTCGTCGCCGAGAGAAGAAATAGACAATCTCGCGTCGACAGCGGTACGAAGGTCGATTTTTCCCGCTAAAATGTCGTTTACGTTCGCTCTCAAATCGAGTTTAACGGGTAATTTCATTCCGTTGTAAATAATCTCGCCGCGAAGAGTCACGCCGTTTTCTATATCCGAATTTAAAAGCGCGTCAACAATCTTCTCTTTGTTTTCGTCGCCTTTGACGGTCTCGCTCGGAGTTACCGTAGACGGTTCGCTGTTCATAGCCGCGTTGAACTTGTTCGTATCGGGAATTTCGTTTTCCTCGTTATATCCCGAGAATTCGACCGAATAATTTTCTTCGCAGTCTATTTCGCCGAGGAAACTCGTCGATACCTTATACTTGCTCGTATACGAGTATCTTATCGGAGCGAAGTCCTCGGCTATATCGAGGTTGAAAATGGTGTCGCCCGTGAAAGTAGGAAGACCGCTTAAACCGCCAAACTCCTTCATCTGATAAGAGAGAACGGCGTTCGCCGCGTTGCCGTCGAGAACTACCTTATATGTATATACTCCGTCAGCCGAGGAAACGAGTTCGGCGTACTTAATCGTGTCGTCGTTGAATATCTGACCGCTGAGCAATTTGTCGGGCGTAACACCGTAAACCGACTTATAGACGCTCTTTTCGGTGTTTTTCATTGCTCCGCCGTCTTTTCTGTACACTACGTTGTCGCCCTTTGCGAACGCTTCGTGCATAACGTGAACGAAAGTCGAATCGGAGGTCGAGGAAGTATAGAACTCGTCGCCGTGCTTAATGCCCGTTCCTCCCGTGACCTGTTCGTAGACGATAAAGCCCTTGTTGGCTACGGACTTACCATGCCCTTCGAGACTGTAAGTCTGGTACTCGGACAATTTACCTATCGCTCCGTATACGGCGATATTCGCTTCGTAAACTTCGGGTTTATATTTAAGGTCGGTAACTACGGTATCTTCGCCCGTTACCACGCCCGGAGTTAAAGAAGAGTCTACCCCGCCGCTTGCCGAACAGCCGACGAACATAACGGTCGTCGCCGCGAGAATCAGAACGAGAAGCAGATTCAGAATTTTTTTCTTCATTTTGTGATCTCCTGTGTTTCTATTCTTTTTATTTTATTTGAATCGGGTGCGATATAACGACGTATTATCGGCTATCGACCCACGATTACGGGAATATTGTATTGTACCCGAAAAAATTTTGCAAGCGTTTGAGCGGATTTTTCGGTATAAAAACGCGGGGAATACCTCTCCGCGTTGCGGAACGCCACTCTCCGATTCGGAGAATTGACGAAAATAACTTGACTTTATCGGGGTTTTGGGTTATGATATAAATATGCTTAGCGAAATCGAGAAAAATATATCGAAAAATATAAAAGAATTGAGATTGAGCAAAGGAATGAAGCAATCGGAACTCGGCGAGGCTCTGTCCTACTCCGACAAGACGGTCTCCAAATGGGAGAACGGCTCGTCCGTACCCGACGTTACCGCGCTTGCGGAGATTGCGGAATTATTCTCTATCACGGTGGACGATTTGCTGCGTGAAAACGCCGTAGAAAAGGTCATCGACAAGACGAAAGAGAAGACTCATGAAGACAGAACAAACGACATAGCGATGCTGTGTTTGTCGGTTTTATCGGTAATAACGATTGCCGTCGTTATCTATGTCGCCCTTATGATTATCAAAAACTACAAATTCTGGCAGATTTACGTTTGGGCGGTTCCGCCGTCAGCGGTCATCATACACAAATACAACAAGGCTCACGCGAATTATAAATGGCTGAACGCCGTCACCCTGTCGGTTTTGATCTGGGGACTTATAACGGCGATATATCTTACCATGCTCGACTACAACGTATGGCCGTTATTTTTCCTCGGAATACCGCTCGAAGCGATGATAATCATATCGACGATATTCAGAAAGACGAGGTCGTTCATATCGTTATCGATATTCCGAGTACCCGACGAAGACAAGGCGAAGAAAGACAAATAGTCCGCAAAAGTCGTCCTATAAGCCGATTATCGCCCGTTAAGGTGTAAATAACAACTTTTAAAAGTATAAAACAATAGAAACGACAGACTGCGTAAGTCTGTCGTTTTTTGTTTATTAAACACTTTGCCCTCCACGAGGGCATAAATAAAACAGCCATACATAACGTATGACTGTTTTATTTATAACACTTGGCTGGGGTGGAGAGATTCGAACTCCCGGATGATGGAGTCAGAGTCCATAGCCTTACCGCTTGGCGACACCCCAACGTATTTCCGAACGCAAGTCGTCTCACGTTCTTCAACTCCATATATTTTACACGTTTATCGCTTTTTTTGCAAGCGTTTTGATTGCCTTTTTCATATTTTTTTATTTTTCTTTTTTTCATTCTATTTATCTGCCTCCGCGAAAAATTTTAAAACCGAAAATGCGGTCGTAAGACAAAACGCCGCCATATATTCTTCCGTAGGCATTACTGTGTATTTCTACCGTATAACGTATGAAAACGGACTGAACGGCTCGTTTTCGTTCGCCCTAAACGTGTAGGCGAACGGTCTCGTTCTGTTTCCTATAATATTACCTCCCATAATTTTTTTATTTGCTCTATAAATTCCGTTTTACGGCGGACGATAAAAATTGTAATAATTCATTTCTACTTCTCCTCGTTCTGATTATGGGTATAAAAAAGCCGCCGAAACATTTTACGCTTCAACGACTTTAACCGTTTTTAACAACTTTTCTTGCCCTATGATGGTCAATCATTCTATTCAATTACTTTTTAGTATATTCCTTAAAATTTTCCGTTTTACAAACTGCTTATATGTTTTTTCGTTCGTTTTTTTAAAAGGGTCTTAGGGAAACCCGTTCCCTAACGAGGCGACTTATTAAGTCGGTATTTGGCAAGCCAAATACGTTCCTCGCCATTGCGTTAAAACAAACTCTCTTCCTCTACTATATGCGGGAGCATCAAGAATAAAAAACTTTTTAGTTGTTTCTTGCTTGATACGGCTTTTTATTTCACCTAAAATCCTTTTTTCCCTTGATTCTCCCAAGTAAAATAGTAATTCTTCTTAAATCTATTTTGCCCTATGGCGCGTTTCCTTTCGACGAAGGGCAAAAAAATTTAAGGAGATTTTCTTATGTATTTCAAATGTAACACCTATGCTTGTGATAAAATAATCACTGTAAACGACGTTAAAAGTTTAAGCGAATATCTTTCTGTTAACTACGTTAAATCTTTTATT
>CAKQKW010000017.1:0-32731 GCA_934249325.1 uncultured Clostridia bacterium | reverse complement strand
CGTCATTGTATTTTTCAAGTATTGTAACTTCGGAAAGATTGAGCGACCTGTTGTCCGCTACGTAATACGCGTTATTATCGCTATCATAGCCATACGCTACGCCCATCGTGTTATACGCTCCGCAGATAGAACATTTACCGTCAACGTAATCGTGACTGCTTGCTCCTTTGACGATTTCGCCATTTTCGCCGAACTTCCACTGCATACATTTTACGGTCGCCGTATCGTCAACTTTATAGTAAACGTTGCCCGTCCAAAGCGCGTTATTCCCTTCAAGGTTCGGTTTTCCCGCCGCCCCGTTTACGAAAATCTCTAATATAGTCGGGTTAGGTACTCCTTCCGAGTTGAACTGTCCGCAGTTCGTTCTAAATTCGCTACCGACTATAACGTACTTTAATTTGTTACAATTACGGAAGTTGTTGTCGCCGTTCTGATTGTTGTAAACCGAAGCCCAATTCATTGTTTTAACACCCGTCATTGAAACGTATTCGAGGTTGGCACAGCCGAGGAACGCGCTGCCCTCCAAACTGTCCACGCTCGACGGAAGTATTACTTTCGTTATAGCAACGTTATCCTTAAACGCTTCAAATTCTACGTATTTTACGTCTTTTTCGCCGTGCGTTCCGTCGTCGTATTTCGCAAGTATCGTTACTTCCGCAGACGAACCGATATAACCCGACACGTAATATACGCCTTTACTTTCATTGTAAAGATAGGATACGCCGTGAGTTTCGTAGTCTCCGCAGTTGACGCATTTATCGTCGACGTAATTATGAGATTTCGCCGAAGTCGAAATAGTACCGTCTTCGTTGATCTTCCATTCCTGACAACGACTTAAATCGCCCTGATAGTACACGACGCCCGAAAGGTGTTCGTTTCTGTCCGCAGGACTATAAATGAACTCGCATTCGGCTTTCGTGCCGCTCATATAAATATCCGCAAGTCCCGCGGGAAGACTGTTGTCGGTTCTTATGAAATGGTTATTCGTTATCCTGAATTTCTTGCCGACAATAACTACTTTGAGTTTTCCGCAGTTAAGGAAGTTGTTTGTCGAAAATACTTCGTCGCCGTAAATTCCGCTGTTCGAGAGGTTTTCGAGCGTGAGTTCTTCGACTCCCGTCATAGATACGTATTCGAGGTTCAAACAGCCTTGGAAAACGCTGCCTTCAAGTCTCTTTACGCTTTCGGGGAATACGACTTTCGTTATTACGCTGTTATCCATGAAAGCCGAGTTCTTAACGTAGCCGACGGGTTTTACGCCGTGTTCGCCGTCGTTATACTTGCCGAGTACCTTCATTTCGGGGTTCTTACCCGTATAACTCGCGATATAATATACGTTTTTCGCTTCGTCGAAGAGATAATTTACGCCGTAAGTCTCGTAGTCGCCGCAATTCTTACAAATTCCGTTTTCATAGTCGTGTTCGACCTTTTCGGAAGTAACGATATTCTCGTCGGCGTCGATAGTCCATTCGCCGCAGCGTTTAAGGTCGCCCTTATAATAAATTCTGCCCGTAAGAATGTTGTTTTTCGGACTCGGTCCGCAGTTTACGTCGCTCACCGACTTCTTCGCGTCGACGAAAATATCAACGCAAACCGTTATTTCGTCGCCGACTCCTATAAACTGTTGAGCGTCTTCGGAATCTGCGTAAAGATTGAAGTCTTTACCGACGATAACCGCTTTCAACGAGAAACAGTTAAGGAAGTTGTTGTTGGTCGTAACTTTTCCGTAAGGTCTCTCGATTTGCTTGAACGCCATATCGCTTATGCCCGTCATAGAAACGTATTCGAGGTTCGAGCAACCTTGGAACACGCCGCCGTCGAGCGTCGTAACGCTTTCGGGAAGAATTACTTTTCTTATAATCTGATTGTTCAAGAACGCCTCGTTCCGAACGAAAGTAACGGGTTTAAGACCGTGTATACCGTCGTCGTATTCGGAAAGAATTTCGACTTCGGCTTGGTCGATAATTCTGTTGTCGCCTACGTAATAGCAATCGTCCGCCGCGTAGTAACCGTATTTAACGCCCGCGTCGTTTAACGCGTAACATTTTTTACATACGCCGCTTCTGTTGTACTCGTGCTTGCCGTTCGAGACGAAATTGCCGTTGTCGTCGTAATGCCAAGTGAAGCATCTCGTCGAATTTTCTTCGTAATGGAACACGTCGCCCGTCAACAGGTTGTTGTTCGCGCCCGAGGGGGTTCCTATCGGATAGGAGTCGGTCGCAAGCGTTTTGACTTCGCCGTTGACGTAAATATCAGTCTGACCGACAAAGCCGCTCGGAGTGTACAACCAATTCATGAAACTTCTGCCTTCGTTGTAGAATCCGTCGCCGACGATAAGCGTCGTAAGATTATAACAATCTCTGAACGTGTCGTGACCGTAGTCCGCCAACTTAGCGGTATAACCTTTCGCCTTTTCTTCCTCGGTCATATTCTCTTCGCCGCCGTTTCTCACAAAGTTACCGTTTTCGTCGCAGATGACGCGGCTGTCGATTGCGGGAAGATAGGTTATTCCTTCCATGGAAACAAATTCGAGGTTGGTACACGCGTCGAACGTAAGTCCTCTGAACGGAGACGAAAGCATTTCGCCGTTCTTGTTAATATTGTTATACTCGCCGCGTTTGTCCTTAAACTCGGTTATGCTTGCGGGAATAACGACCTTCTTTATTATCTCGTTAAATGCGAAAGCACTTATACCGAAGTATTTGACGGGGTGCCTGCCGTTCTTGCCGTCGTCGTATTCGGCGAGAATGTAAACCTCTTCCGAATCGAAGCCCGCGTCCGCGCCGCCTACGTAATAACACTCGTTTATTTCGTCGTAAATATACCTTATTTTTTCGGTAATGATTTTTCCGCAAACCTCGCACGCGCCGTTTTTGATTTTATGCTCGGCGTATACTTCGTCCTGCTCGTAATTTTTGCCGCAGTCGTTACAGGTATATTTTACTTTGCCCGCCTTAACGCAGGTATACGGCTCGATTACCGTTTCCGCATAGTCGTGCGAGAAGATAATTCTTTCGGGAAGTCCGTCGAAATAATCGTAATTGCTCTTAGCGACCGCTCTTACCGCGAAAACTGCCGTTTCGCCGTATTTCAGATCTTGCGTGTAAGAGGTTACGTCGACCGAACTTCCGTTTGCGACCGACCACCCGCCGCCGTTTACCATAAACTCGTAACCGTCGGCGTTTTCTACCGCGTTCCATTTTAAGGTAACGCAATTTTCAATCGTCGATTCGGTAGTCGCAAGCAATTTCGCGTTTTCGCTTACGACCTTTACGGTTATAGTCGCCTGCATTTCGCCGCAGGAAACAATTACGGTATAATAGCCCGCCGCCGAAGCCGAAATCGTAACCGATTTGCCCTTTTTAACGAGTTTCACCGCTTCGCTTTCGCAAGAAAACGTTACTTCGTCGTCAGTCGCTTCGCCGTTTTTTATCACCTCGGCTTTAACCGTTCTTTCTCCGCCTTTGACAAAGCCGACTTCGGTCGCCCCGAGACGGATATACTCGACCGACCTTATAACACTGATTTTAACGTTTGCGGTCGTCTTACCGTCCGACACCTCTATGAACGCCACGCCGTCCGAAATCGCCGTAACCACGCCGCTATCGGACACGACGGCGACTTCTTCGTCGGTTGACGAATAGGTAAATTCGCCTTCGCTCGTCGGTTTTATTTCGTAAGTCTCACCGACGAAAAGAGTCTTGGACTTATCCTTGACGGTAAGTTTTCCATCGTCGGTACTCTCGGAAGTCTTATCCGAATCGGGCTTGGAATAACTTTCGCTTTCGCCGCCCGTTATGGATTCTATCTGACTTCCGCTTGTCGATTCGTCTTCTCCCGAGTCCTTACAGGAAGTGCCTATAAGCGCGAACCCGAGAACGAAAACCAACAATAAACACAGTATTGATTTTCTCATATTTTACCCCTTATTCCGTAATTACGGTAATAGTTATCGAAGCCGAAACTCCTTTATACGTTGCGGTAAGAGTGTAAACGCCCGTACCCTCGATATATATTCTGACGGTGTTTCCGTCTACGGTGAGTACCGCTCCGTCCGTTGCCGTCCAATCTACGACCGAGTAATATTTATCGCCGTTTTTGTATATGGCCGCGGTGTATTCCTTATTGAAAGGTGCCTTCGCGGTTATAGCGTTTTCGCCGTCGATAACTACCGTCCACTCGGTTTTTACTACCGTTACTTTGCAAATTTTGTATTTGTCTTCCGCAGAAACGGTTATATAAGCCGTTCCCAACGCTTTCGCCGTAATATTGCCGCTTTGGTCGACGGTCGCGACCGCATTGTCCGAACTCTCGAATTTTACCGCTTTATTGCCGTAAGACGCTTTGAGAATTCTGCTCTCGCCTACGTCGAGTTCGATTTCCGTTTCGGACAAAACGATATTGTACTTAATCTCGGCTTCCTTGTCGCCCGTTTCTACAACGGTAGTCGATTCCGAAGTCGGGTTCGGCGTAGAGTCGGTCGAGCCGCCCGTCGAGTTATCGTCGCCGCCGAAACAGCCTGCAAGCGAAAAACACGCCGCGAAAATTACCGTTAAAATCGTCAATAATAATGCTGCTTTCTTCATCATGCTTCGCTATCCCTCGTCACGTTGTATTTTTGTCTGCCGTACTCTACGAGAGCCTTCGTCGCCGCAAGGTCGTCGCCGCTTAAGTACGACTGATAGAATCTGAGTTCGTTGTCTTTCCAAAGGTAATATTCTCTGAATACCCTTTCGGCGTAAGCCGACGCTTTGTCGCCGCCCACCATTTCTATCGCGTAAGTCGCCGTTTCGAGATAACTCTGATAGTCTTTAATCATTGTTCTCGTCCACAGGTTCGTTCTCGACAATGTGTAGTAAATTCCGAGACATTCGTTATTTTCAACGGTATACAATCTTTCGTAGTTTTCCATAACCGCCGAGAAATACTCGCCGACGCTCTCAGAACCTGCTCCGTAGTAATGATTTATAAATTCGTCGATTAGATCCTGCGTGTCGTAGTAAGGGTTCCATGCGAGTCTGCTTCTTACGTATACTCTCATAGACGACATCGGCGAAATTCCGTTCTGCATACAAGCCTGCTCGAAGTAATAAGTCATTCCGAGTTTCGAGTAAAGTCTGAAAGAGTCGCCCTCGTGAGACCAATTGTTGAAATGAAGTTTATACGACTGAAAGTTCGTTCCGTAAGAATACATCATAAGGTGATCGGTGATAGCCGCCCAACCTTTTATATATTCCGTGTATACCTGATTCGTCTCGCAGGTATCGTCGCCGAGCGGGTGGGTGTAGCACATGCCGATAGGCGTATACATTACGCCGACCGAAACCTGACCGCTTCTCGGTACGGACTCTTTGTTTACGGGTACATACTTGCCGTTTTCGAGTTTTACGGGCGGTTCTTTGTACGCGTAGTAGAAAAGACCTACGAGAGTGATTTTCTTCGTTATACCCTTAGATTTAAGGTGATTTTCAACCTTTTCGGCGACAATATTTAAAAATCTTGCGTAAACGCCGCCCGCGCCGCCGTAAGTTTTTTCGTATTCTTTGCAAGTGTCGCAGTCGCAAGAACCCGTGGAGTCCTCGCCACCGACCATAAGGTACGGTCCCGTCGAACTGTCCACGTAGTTCGATATGAGGCTGTCCGCAACGACTTCGGCAGACTTCGGATTAGAATAACAAAGTTGCCCGTTTTTCCATAAGTCTTTATACAGACTCGGCGAAGCGAGGTATGCCGTCGTATGACACCACAGTCCGTTATAGAGATTGCCGTCAAGATTATATCCGCCGTTTTTGGAAGCGTAGATATACATTCTCAAAGCCTCTTTCGTCTTGCCTCTTCCGCTCATCTCGCCGTCTTCGGCTGTAACCGTTCCGAGAGCGGGACGATATTTATAGTCGAAGTTTTTGAGTCTGAGTTCGTTGAAATAATCGAAATCGACTTCGTCGTAAGCGTAAGCCTTATAATTTATCTGATAGTACAAAAATCTGTAAACCGAGAAAAGAGTGCCGTATTCCGCGGCTCCCGCCATATATACGTTTCCGTTTCTCGTATACACTGAAACGCCGTTTTCGCCGAGTTCGGCATACGACGGTTGCAAGTTCGCCGCGGTTAAAAGTTCGGTGTCGCCGACCGAAAGATATTTGCCGTTTTCGTCAAGGTTCTCGTCGGTTATAATCGGGAGTTTACAGCCCGTGGACTCGTTTAAAAAGTATACGAGTTCCTCGGCGGCGTACTTCTCCGTTCTCGTCGCGTTTTTGCCGATAACGACCTTATAGGCGGACTTTTTGCCTTTAATAAGCGTTATATCCGTATCGGGGAAAGCGACCGCTTCGCCGCCTACCGTCTTTACTTCGCTCAACGTTTTCGGAGTTTCCGCCGATAAAGTTTTCGCGTTTTCCGTCGCCGCGTTTCCGCCTTTCGTCGGAGCGATTTCGCTGCCGCAACCGCTCAGTATAAGCATTGCCGAAAGGACGAGGGCGGCAACTACGGAAGTAATAGATTTTTTCATCTTACTGCCCTCCTTATCTTGCGATAACGGTAAATTCCGCTACCGTGTAGTTCTGATATTCGTCGTAAACGGCGTATCTTATCGTATATTCGCCCGCCGTTTTGAAAGTGTACGAGCCGTCCTTTATGAGTTCTTTGCGGTTGTTGCCGTAGAGAACGTAGACGTAGGATAAAAGTTTATCGGTACTCGTGTAGTTGTCCGAATATTCCGCTTCGGGAAGAGTTAAAGTCGTTCCGACCTTCACGCTTGCGGGAAGTTTGCCCACTTTGATTTCGGGCGGCACTATATCGTAACAATAAACGGTAGTCATAATCGCGTCGGCTCCGTCAGCCTGATACTCTATTCTGTACCTGCCGTACCGCTCGGTAAAAAATTCGTACCGTTTATCCGCCGAACCCGTGAGAATGACTTTTTTGTCGGGTCCCGTGACGGTAAACTTAACGGGAACGGACGAACCGAATAAATCGTAAGCCGTTACCACTTCGGTTTCTACCTTATATCCCGCGTAGGTAGTAAGAACCGAACGATAGTCGGGACTTGTCAGATACTCCACGGTATTGTTGAGTTTTCTCGAAGTAATTCTCCTCGCTCCTATCTTGAAAAGGGTGATTCGCGACTCGTCCGAAACGTCGATAAGTTTAATTCCGATATAGGCTTTTCCGCTGTCGAAACCTTCGAACTTCTTACCGTTTGCATAGTAACCGATTTCGTATATGACTTCTCCGCTCTGATTTACTATCGCCTTTTTGGAAACGTCGTATTCGGCGTGAAACAACTCGCCGAATTTCTTGACGGGAATTTCGATTTTCTGCTCGGCTTTTTTGGAGTCGGTAAACGTTATTTTCGCCGAACCGTAATTTTTCGCCACGTCTTTCATTTCGATGGCGAGAGCGGTTTCGGGAATAGCCGTATCGAAGTAAAGCGACGCATTTTTGCCGTTTTCAAGCGTCTTTAAGATATATTCCATATCTCCCGAAGCCGAAACGGATGCGAGATTATTCAACGCGAGGTGGTTTTCGACGAAAATATCCTTTTCCGCAACTACCTCTATCGTCGTAGCGTACTCGGCTTTCGCGGTTCCGTTTTCGCAAACGTATTTAACCTCGAACGTTCCCGCCGCAGAAGCGGTAATTTCCATTTCCTTGCCGACCTTAACGCCGTTAAAGTACACGCTTACGGGGAAATAAGTCTTTTCGTCGCCGCTGTATAAAACGCCGTCCGCAGTCGGGAACTTTATCGTTCCTCCGACAGCAACCGAACGAGGAAGCGAGGGAGCGTTTAAAATCGGGGTCTCGGAATCCGTAACGGTTACGGTCTTGTTAAACGGTACTTTTCTGCCGACAAAGTCGGATAATACTACGTTTACCGTATATTCGCCCGCCTTTTCGGGGGTGAAATAATAACCGCCGTTCGCTTCCGAAAGAGCAATTTCGGTATCGCACGAAAGAACTTTCGTAGTAACCGAGACGTCGCCTATACCGCCGCCTGCGATTCCGTCGTAAACGAAAACGCTCGTTCCCGTATAAGCCGATGTAACGATTTCGCCGCTGAACGCATAGGTTAAAGCCCTTTCGTCTTCCGTAACGGTCACGGTTATGCTTTTCCTGCCTACTTCGTCAGCCTTTTTCGCAACGTATTCGATCGTATACTTACCCGCCGCGGCGGTTTTAAACATACCGCCTATAACGGGAAGAACGTACCCGTCGGGAGCGTAAACGAAAGCGTCTACGTCCGTAAGAATTTCGTCGCCGTAAGTCGCTTCGCACGGAAATACGGGGTACGACTCGCCGACAAGTCCCTCGGGCAAATATCTCGGGTCGTATTCGCCGTAGTCGATTTCAATTTCTATTGCAGGCGAAGTTTTCGCCATAGAGACGATAGAAAAGGAGAAAGCGAAAACGCTTGCGATCGACAATGCGAAAATCGTAAAGAGTTTGCTTAGTTTGTTCACCATTTTTATAACCTCTCTGTCATATAAGATTTTGTTAGAGATTTCATTGTTTTGTAATATAACTTGACGTCAGGCAAATATCACTGCCGCAGGCAATATAACTGCCGCAATGCGGGACGCCGAGGCGTCGTCCCCTACGGCTTCACTCAAACGCTTACCGTAGGATAAACATAACTTTGCGAAGCAAAATATCACTGCCGCAGGCAATATCACTTTGCAACGCAAAATATCACTTGCCAAAAGGCAAATCTAACTGCCGCAGGCAATATCGCTGCCGCAACGCGGCTTCACCCTTTGATACCGCCCATCGTTACGTTTCCCATTATCTTCTCTCTGAATACGATAAACACTACAAGTATCGGTACGCACGCCATAAAACACGCCGCGAGTTTTCTCGGAGTCGTAAGACTTTGCCTTACCCCGTCGATAACAAGGTCTATCTGGTCGGTTGACGACTGTATTCTGAATAAGCCGTAGGAAAGCGTAGGTTTATTCGGCATAAATATCATAGGAACGTAATAGTCGTTCCAATATTCTATGAACAGAAGAACGAATACCGCCGAAACCGTCGTCTTGACGAGCGGCAACATTACTTCCAGGAATACGCGGAGATGCGACGCTCCGTCTATCTGAGCCGCTTCGGCGTAAGTCCACGAAACGCTTTTAAAAGCCGCGTAAAAAACGAGAAAGTATATTCCCGTAAATTTACACTTCATTATGAAAACGCCTAAAAAACTATCCTTTAAATGCAACGCTTCGGCAAACTTTACCTCAGAAGCGAGCGAGCCGATAATCGGAATAAGCATTACGACCACCGCGACTCCGTAGAAGAATTTTTTCAGTCTGAAATCGTATTTCGCTATGGCGTATGCCATTATTATTTCCGTCGCCATGGTAAATACCGTAAGTCCGACGGCGTAAATAAGCGAATTTAAGAACATTTCCATTACGAGGGCGTCGCGAACGTTTCCGTTTTCCATGACGGGAGCCCTGAACATTTTAAACGCTATCGGATAGTTGTCGAATCGCCAACCCCAAATCTGCCTGTTGTTGCGGTCGAGTTTGTAACGCGGAAGTCCGAACAGATTGTTCTGATAGTCCCTCGCGGCTTTGAACGAGTTTAAAAGTCCGAAACCGAGAACGAATATCATAGACAAAACGTAAACCGAGACTATAACGTACAGCACGATCTGAAACGCGTCCATTTTATGTTTGATTTTTGAATTTTTATATCGTCTCTTCATAATCAATCCTCGCTCGGTCCGAATTTTTCAAGCAAATACTTGGTAAGGAGGGTCAACGGGGCGACTATAAGCGTAAACATTACGCCGCCCGCCGCTGCAAACGTGTAATCGTTTTTCGGATCTCTGGAATCGCTTACCTTTACGAAGAAGTTATATCCCAACGTATCATACGGTTTCTGACCTGTTCCCGAAGAACCGTAGAACGAGTAGAAATGTCCGTAGTTAGTGAAAAAGCCCGCGATGGCAACGACTATATACGTTACGACCGTCGGAAATATAGACGGCAGAATAATGTACCAAAACTCTTTAAGCGAGGACATATTTTCGAGTTCGCCGTATTCGAGAACGTCTTTCGATATGCCGCACATCGCCGACAGGTAAATTACGAGTCCGCCCGCAAAGTTCATCCACAGCCCGAAAATAAGTACGGCGTAGAAACTCGAAGAGTCGTACTGCGTTACCTTAAAATTCGGGAAAATCGACGGCAAACCGTCATATAAAAGTACTCTTACGCAGATTACGAATACGAGACTCGATAAAATGTTCGGCATAAAGAGCATTATTTTATAAAATCCCGAAAGCGGAGTCTTTTTGAATACGACGTAAGCGACTAAAACCTGTAACGGCATACCGATTAAAAGCCCCGTCAGAAACTGTATAGTCGAGTTTTTGACCGCAAGTTTCAGATCTCCCGTTACGAAAATCGCCTGTATTACTCTGTCGAAGTTCTCAAACAACGCAAACTTCGCCGTTTCGCCCTCGTATTTCGTGAACGCAAGGGCTATCGAGTTGATATTGACCCCGACGTAAAACACAAGGAACTGCAATACGGGAAGAAGCATAAAAAAGAACAAAAAGAGGCTCTGCCCCGCTTTTTTATTGCGGGGCTTCGGCTCTTTGTTTCGGCGTTCGCCGCCGAAGATTTTAATTTTCAGTCCGTAGAAAAACCACCTTATGCGGCTTGCGACGGACATTCTGTTTCCTTTCATTATTTCCTGTTAAATCGTGAATTGACTGTTGAACGAAGTCTTGAATTCGCTAAAACATTCATCTACGGTCTTATCTTTGTTGGACTCGTATTTGAAGTAAGAGAACGGATCGTAAAGTTTACCCGTCGGAGTAGATACTACGAACGCGAACGCGTTGTTGCTTTCGTCGAAGAGAGCCTCGTTCGCTCTACGCTTAGCCGCGAGAGGAAGGTTACTCGTGAGTTTCGCTCCTTCCGCTATATACTTCGAGATACTCTGAACGTATTTGGTGTAACCCGCCGCTTCCGTAGCAGTCGGAGTATACTTGAACGATCTGAAACAACCCGTGTTCTTCGTGAAGTTTATGAGTTGTTCTCTCTGTTGAATGAACTTGATAAAGTCTTTCGCGACTTCTACCTGTACGTCGTAGTTCGCGTTTTTGTTTCTCGCGGAAATACAGATATAGTTGTCCGCTCCTCTGCCGACGATTACTCTCTTATCTTTGCCGATATTCGTCTGATTCGCTATACCATTAACTCCCGTGAAGTTCGGAATGGGCATGAATCTGTAATCGTGTTTGCCGTATTCGTAATTGTCGTTACCTTCGTCGTAAAGACTGCTAAATACCGAACGAGCCTCGCTTTCCCAATAACTCTGTTCCATGAACATCGCTATGGGGCGTTTGTCGGGAGTACTCGTGATATACTCTTCCTGAGCGCCGAGATGGTCGTTACCCGCAACCGCTTTGCTAGAATAGAAACCTGTGTCTTTCGCTATGTCGTAGAACGCCTTTATAGCCGCCTTTCTTCCCTGCTGTCCCGCAAGTTTCTGATAATTGTCTTCGGTGATTTCGCCGAATTCGGAATCGGTACCGCTGAACGTATAGTTGAGCATGAAGTCGTTATATCCTTCGTAGTTAGCCCAAATCTGCGTGAATACGCCCGAACGCTGATATTCGTGCGAAGCGTCCCACGTAAACGGGGTTACGTTGTCAGTTACCATTTGGTTCATAAGGCTTACAAACTCGTTCCAAGTCGCAGGAAGTCCGTCGTCGGCAGTTCCCATTTCTCCGTCGGGTCCCGCAGAGCATCTGCCCGCGTCTATATCAGCCTGTTTGCCGCCGATCTGACCGTTTGCGAGGAAATAATACTCTTTCTTATCGAAAAGTTCCGCGTCGTAAACGATTCCGGGGACGGAAATCCAAAACGGAATAGCGTAGTATTTGCCCGTGCCGTTATAGTCGAAGCACTCCGAGTAGCCGTCTATCATCATATCCTTAATGGACTGAGTAGCCGACTTTCCCGTGTCTTTCGCGATGTTGCCGTCTTCGTCGAGATATTTCTCGTTTACCGTTTCGGTAATTTCGGCAAGGAAGTTGCCGCCCGCGTATTTCGCGTAGTTACCCTGATCGAGGAAGTAAAGCACGTTCTCGCTCGTAAGCATCGACGTGTCGAGCGTGCCGGGTTTAAGTTTCTCTTTTTCTTTATACGGAACTACCCGAACGCCCTTCTTGCCCGTACCGGGTTCGTATTCTTTATCTTTGACGTATTCCTCGAAGTCTTTCGCCATTTCGTCGAAATAAACGGTTCCGAGACCCGCGTTGAATACCGCCACGTTGAGCGTGGTTTTCGTCGCGAGTTCTTCGCTCGTAGGCTGCTTCGTGGATTCGCTCGTCGGATTCTGAGTCGAGTTTCCGCCGTCGCCTCCTCCGCAGGACACAGCCATAGTCAACGTTGCGGCGACTGCCATCGTCACAGCCGTCAGTTTTTTAAGAAGTTTCATCATATTCTTTTCTCCTTTTTTATTTTTTGATTTGCGGTTTCCGCAAATCTTTTTGCCTTTAAGAGTATTTCTCTGCGTTCCGCAGAGAAAAGGGGTATACCCCTTGCCCGACGCGAGTTGCGAACAATCCGCCATCTCACATTCTGAGCATTATTATTTTATCATCTCGTATATCGACATTCAATCGCTTATTTATCGTAACCCGTTGTTTTTTTATTATTTTCGTTCTATCGTTGACAAATCGAGAAGTCGAAGTTATAATGTTGCTATGGACTTATCTCAATATATTGACAATATGGACAGGCGAAAAGTCAAAAAACTTATCCCTAAATTACAGCCTGACGAAATCAACACTTTTTTGTGGAAAGAAGACACGGTAATTCACCGTCACAGCGACTGGGAATTTACCGCCACCACCGACGGAACGGGCGTAAACCTCGTCAACGGCGAAGCGTTCTATTCCACTCCGGGGGTCTTTTTACTGCTCGGTCCCAACCACGTGCATAAACAGACTTCCGACCTCCCGATAAGGCGAAGAGACGTATGCGTTTCGCTCGAACTTATGAAGGAACTCACGGGTCTTTTAAGTCCCGACCTTTATTCGCAACTCAGCGAACAGACGAAACCCATTAAAATAAAACTGTCTATGGAATCGTTCAACGAGTTGCACGACAGGCTCAACAAAGCCGAATGTCTCGACGCGAAAGAAAGCCGCAACGCCATTTTAACCTCAATCGTCATGTATCTGCTCGGCGTTTACGTTGAAAACACTTCGGAAAAATTCGTGCCGAAAGACATTCTCACTTTCCTGCAAAAGTTACAGGACCCGACCGTCTTTTCGATGCGTGTGAACGACATCATAGGGCTTAGTTCCTACTCTCACTCGCACTTTATAAAACTCTTCAAAAAGTACGTCGGCAAGACTATTATCGAGTACGTCGCCGATTTAAGGCTTTCTTACGCCGCGAAACTGCTATCGACCACCGACCTATCGGTAATCACCGTGTCGTCGAGCGTCGGATACGACAACTCGTCCTTTTTCGCTCAGAAATTCAAAAACAAGTTCAAGGTCTCGCCTGCGGAATACAGAAATTCGTTCCGTCAGACAGATTAATTTTTTATAGCCGATAAAAACCCCAACTGAACCCGCCGCTTTGGTTTCGCGGCGGCGTTTTTTTATTCTATTACCAACTTTATATTATTGCCGTTTTTTTCTTCCGAAAGTATCTTATACCCATCGGTATTCACGCGGTATTTTACGCCGTCGTCTGCGGCGACTTTCAACGTTATTGAGTTCCCCTTACGTTCCCAACAAACGGAAATTTTGCCGCCCTTTACCCTCGTTCCGCCTTTCGCGAAAGCAAGTTTATTCGAAATCGTCGGCTTTATCGTTACTTCGTCGGTATCTTCGGCGAGTTTAATTCCGAGAACGTAAGAATAGAGCCATTCCACGCAGGAACCGAGGCTGTAATGATTAAAAGAGTTCATTTCGGGGTCCTCGAAGCCGTTTTCCTTAGTGTAGCCGTTCCAACGTTCCCACACCGTCGTCGCCCCGTTTTCAAGCATATAGCCCCACGACGGATAGTCTTTTTTCGCTATGAGTTCGTAGGCGAGTTCCGACTCCCCTATATCGCAGAGCGTGGGTAGAATAAACCTTATTCCTATAAAACCCGTAGTCAGACAGCCCGCTTCTCTAACCGCTTCGGGCAACCGTTTTTTTATTTCTTCGGCGGTCAGAAAACCTACCGAATAAGCAAGGGCGTACGCCGTCTCGGTGTCGCTCTCAACCTTTCCGTATTTATAATAATGCTCTAAAAAAGCGGTCTTTGTCCGCTCGTATACCTCGGCGTATTTCTTCCTCTTCTCTTCGTCTCCGACGATTTTACACATCTTGGAAAGAAGCAGGGACGAATACCCGAAAAAGCATTGATTTATTACGTTTTTATCCGTTTTATTGTCTACCGAAAGCCAATCGCCGAACTCGTTTCGTATGTTCACGAGATAGTTTTCGCTATTTTTGAGGTAATAATTCACCCACGTTTCAGCCGCGGCGATATTCTCTTTCACGACTTCCTTATCCCTGTAATGCAGATAATGGAAATACGGAATTACCGAAACGCAGTCCGCCCAACCGGGAACGCCCGCCGTAGTCAGCGAAACGGGAACGTGGAAAGGGGCGAAAGACGGAATTTTGCCGTCGGGAAGAATATCGGTACGGACAAGTTTCAGATAGTTTCTGAAAAACTTTTCGCAATCGGCGTTAAACATAGCGGAATTGCAGAACACTTCGGCGTCGCCCGTCCAACCCACTCTTTCGTCTCTTTGCGGACAATCGGTCGGAATACTTATGAAGTTGCTCTTCTGCCCGTTTTTCGCCATTGCGTAAACGCCGTTTATAACCTCGTCCGAACACTCGAAACTGCCGTAATAATCTATATCCTGCGTTACGAGCAGCCCTTTAAGTTCGGAAATTTTCGCAGTTTTACTCTTTCTTATCTCGGCGTATCTGAAACCGTGATAGGTGAATTTCGGGTCGAAAAGGTACTCCTTATCGGACAATATCAACTCGTCCGTACACTTCGCCCGACGTAAATTTTCGGTATAAAGCGAACCGTCGGAGTTTAATACTTCGGCGTATTTTACGACGATTTTATCGCCCTCGTTCCCCTTGGCTTTAAACCTTATATTGCCTGCGAAATTTTTGCCGAAATCGTATCTTATAACCCCGTCGCTTTCGTATATCGTTTTCGGGGAAATAATCTCTTTTACCCTCGCCGCCTCGTATGAATATTCGCTCATTGCCGCCGAAAAATCGGCTTTAATCGCCTTATAGCGGGGTTTTTCGATATTTTTCAATCTTCTCGCGTCGATTGTCTCGCCGTCGAAAAAGTCTGCGGAAACGACTTCCGAAACGGTAGTAAACCACTTTTCGTCGGTCTCGATTGTCTCTTCTTCGCCGTCCTTATAGCAAAGTTTAACGCGGGCGAAAAGTCTCAGTTCGTCGCCGTAAACGTCGGTTTTCGTACAACAGCCCAATTTGCCTCTGTACCAACCGTTGGCGACGGTAACTTCAATCGTGTTATCTCTCGCAAGGAAGTCCGTAATGTCGTAAACGCAAAGATTGATATACTTATTGTAATTCGTCCACCCCGGCATAAATAAATCGGGTATTTCGTTGCCGTTGATTTTCGCCGAAAAAATACCCGTCGCGGTTATCGCGAGTTCGGCATGTCCGAGTTCCTTTTTCGACCCGAAAGTTCTTATGAACGACGGAAGTCCGCCGTTTTCCGCTTCTTTGCTCTGTTTAATCCACATTATCTCTCAGTTTTCCTTTAATTCTAAAAACAAACCTTTGCCGCCCTTTAATACAAAAGCGTTGTCGTAGGTATTTTCGTCCTGAAAATCTTTGATTGACGGAGCGTAAAACTCCTTAATTTCCTTATCCGCGACTTTCAACTCGACTTTTTCGTCTTTATCCGAGAAGTTCGCAATCGCAATAAACCGCCTGTTTCCGACGATATATTCGGTAGCGGGTACCCTCGGGTTGCCCGTTTTAACCGCGTTTCTACTATCCCACCAACCGACCATTTCGGAATTTCCGAGGTCAAATCTGTCGAAAAGTCTCCAAATTTCCGTCGGGCTTTCGGGGTTAGTTTCCCAACCGAGTCTGTTCGTCATTCCGAACAAAAGACCTCGGTATTTATTGCCCGCGTCCATCATTTCGCTCATTACCCCGTAGGGAATACCGCTGACTTCGGTAAGATAATAATCGAGCGTTCCGTCGTAATCGAACCCCTCGCCTATCCAACATTTATCAACGTAAGGGTACAATTCCATATACATCGTCGCGGTGTTTCCGTCCGCCGCGAGAGCGTGATTCCACTGATGGAAGTCGACGAGAGCGTTCTCTTTTCGGTCGAGAACTTTTCTCACCCTCTTCATTGTGTTTCTGTCATACGCGACGTCGTCCATGTAAATGCCGTCTACGTCGGCTTTTTTCACGAGATAATCGAGACCCTCGATATAAAAATTGCACAGTCTCGACTGCCCCTCGGTAATTACCGACGCATCGAATTTATCCTTGTATTTTATGCCTTTGAGAGGTTGCCGCCACGCACATATAACGTCGTCGCCGATATTCTTTTCTACCCATTCGGCGGCTTCTTTTTGCCAAAAATTCGTTTCGGCGTTATGCTCGTTTTTCGCGATTATCTCATAGTCGAGGTCACGAAAAGCCGTAAACTCGGGCGAATAAACGCTAAGTTCGCGTATCGTGTAATAAGGCTTAACCCTAATACCCGATTTATGGGCTTCGTCGGCAAATTTTTTCAACGCCCCGATTTCCGCGAACGGATAATTTATGTACGGGTTGAGGTCGTTGCCGTGGTGAACGTTTATAACGTTCGCCCCGCCTTTTTCAGCCTGTCCGAGCCATTTATCGCTGTCGTACATCTTGTGAAATATACGAATAGAAAATTGCTTTTTAAGGTCGATTTCTTTGAGCGGCGTTACGATAAACTCTATGTCGAACGTAAATTTATCGCCCTTTTTAGCCGTTCTTTCGCCCGAATACGCCGTAAACACGCCCTTTTCGTATTTAATGCCGCCTTTACCGTCGTTATCCCAACTCTCGGGCTTATTGAGTTTTCTGCGATTGTAATAAATGTTTACGAGCGGCTTGCGATAGTTTTCGCCTTTTAACTTAACTTTCAGCCCGCCGTCGGTATTCCCGCACCAAAAACCGTCCTGATTTTTGTTTTCGTCCCATTTCCAATCGAGTTTTCCGTCGAAATATCCGCCTTTTTTGCCTAAACCCGTCAAGTATTTCGTCTTTTCCTCGTTAAAGGGAATTTCAAGCGTTATATCGGAAATTTCCGTATCGTTTAAACATTCTATAACGTTTTTTACTTCTATAAACCCGTCGAACTCGACTTTCGTAACCGTATAAATCTTAAAATTATCGCTTTCGCCCTCGTTTCTCTCCTCGACAAAATCGTCGAAAATACTCTTTTCGGGGCATTTATAACAAAATTTCTCGTCGCCGACCTTGAACGAGACGGGACGGGAAAGTATATCGGTATATACGTCGGTCATTTTCACGCTCTCGTTAAAACAACTCTTGATTCTGCTCGGAAAACCGTTTTTTAAGGTGATTTTTCTGCCCGTAATTGCGATCTCGTCGCCGCAGACGGAAACTTTGTCGAAAGGCTTAGTAACCGTATGGTCTATCGCCTTATCCGAATTCAGCCAAAACAGCCTGTTCATAGTTTCGGGGTCTTTGAACGGGTCGTCGCAACGTTTGCCGTCGGAACGAATATAAACCGTTTTTTCGGCTATCGTTTCGCCTCTTTCGTCCTTTAAAGACAATCGGCACTCGCCCGAAGAACTCGCCGTTATCCAAAACCTTTTAGTCCTGTTTTTCTCGATTTTTACGAATTTTACGAATCTTTTACCGAGATAATTTTTCCCCTCGCAATTCAAAATGTTTGCTTTCGCCCCGTCGGCGACAAGTCTTACCGTCGCGTTTTCAGAAGAAACGATTTCAACAGAAAATGCGACAAGCCCCTCTTCGCTTATCGTATATTCGTTTTCGCAAATGATTTTTGCAAATTCTTTCAATATATTATTCACCTTAAAAATTATACACCGCAGAAAAAGCGATTTAAAGCGTTTTTTTATTTTTTTACGCCATTTATTGCTTATCGCGACCGATATGCCCGCAACTTAAGAATACGCAAAGACTTTAATTCGCCGATATTTCCAGAAAAATAAAAGGACGCCCCGACGCGCCCTTCGATTATCGTTATTTAATTGAAATTACCGCTCACCCGAAAAGGTTGAAACCCGTTATTACAAGCCCGAGAACGACGAGAACAACGCCCGTCGCTCGATTCAAGGTCTTAGGTTCGGCTTTATTCGCAAATATGGCGGCAATCTGAGCCCATGTAAGAGTAAACGACACGCATAAACCCAAAATCAACAGGTCGGGCATTCCGCCTATAACGAAGTGCGAAACCGCTCCCGTAAGGGCGGTGAAAGTCATAATGAACACGCTCGTTCCGACGGCGGTCTTTAATTCATACCCCATAACGCTCGTCAGTATCAGAAGCATCATCATACCGCCGCCCGCTCCGATAAAACCGCAAATAAAACCTATCAATACGCCGCATACAATCGACTGTATCACTCGTTTTTTTACGGAAGTCTGCTCCATTTTCTCTTTCGTCGTCATAACGGGGCGTACTATAAACTTCACGCCGAGAAGCAAAGTCATAAAAACAGAAAAACCGCCCATCGTCGTTGACGGAACGAGACTTGCGACGTAACTTCCGACCATAGTAAAAACAATCACGCTGACCATCATTATAACACCGTTTTTAATATCGAGATTCTTATTTTTGTGGTAAGTAATCGCAGAAACTCCGCTCGCCAACACGTCGGACGACAACGCGATTCCGACAGCCATATAGGGATCGACCCCTAAAAAGGTAATAAGCATAGGACTTATGACAGCCGCCGCGCTCATTCCCGCGAAACCCGTGCCGAGTCCCGCTCCCATGCCCGCGAAAAAAGTGACGAGAACGGTCAGAAATATTTTCATTTCTTGTCTTCCTCCTCCGCGATTTTTTTCAGATTGTTTCTTATGATTTCCGAAGCGGTATTCATTGCTTTACGCGTTTCGTCGTCTATATTTTCAAACATTTTTTCAAAAAACGCCTTCTGAACCTCGCGACCGCGAGTTATGATTCGTTGTGATTTTTCCGTACATACGAGTTCGGTTTTCCTTCGGTCTCCCTCTATCGGTTTCCTTATCAGATACCCCTCGTTGACAAGTCTGTCCACGTTCACGGAAACGAGATTCGCCTTTATACGCCTTACCTCTACAATCTCGCCCGCAGTCTTATATTTCGGGTTGTTGCCGAGAAACATAAGTATATCGAACGCCGTCTGAGGCAGTCCGAATTCCTTACATAAAGGCTTACAAACCACGCTATAAGCCGATAAAACCATCTTTGCCGATTCAACGTTTAAAAACATAAACGCACTCCTTCATATTTGAATAGTTCATTTTTGAAGTATTGTAGCATTATATTTTTTCAATGTCAAGAAAAAAAGACAACATAAAAAGAGAGCGTAAAAAAATAAGATACCCGAATAAAAGCGTCAGGCATCTTACTTTTATGATTATACCGTTTTACGGTTTAAGTCTATCGGGACGTCGAGGGCGCCGTCCCCTACAATTACAGAGAAAAATACCGCATATATCGATTGTTTCAACCGATTGTTAAAAATGGGTCAAAAAAAATTTAAACAACATTTTTGCCAACTAAAAGATTGATAAAGTTTTGCCGTAGGGGACGTCGCCCTCGACGCCCCGATAGACTTTTGCAGTCCTGCAACTGTGAAAAATCTATTATTCTACCGTTTCCTTTTTGTACTTCTTTTTTAATATGTATCTGATAAACGGTATGAGAAGCAAAGTACTCGCGAAAAGCCACGCTCCCGGGTCGCCGTAACACGTTGCGAAATACGCTCCGAGCGATGCAGACGAAGTAATCGCTCCGCCGTTTATAAGCGGCGGCAAAAACATACATATTAGAGATCTCGCGATAAGTTCCATTATTCCCGCTCCGAGTACGTAGCCGCTTTTGCATATTCCCTGAGCCGCGCTTCTCACGACGAGAAGGAAACCGAGTATCGTAAAGTTCGCCACGTCGACGAAAACGAATACGTTGCCGTACCTTATCGACTCTGCGGACACCTTATCGGCACTCATAAACAGATATTGATACGCCCCGTTTATACAGCACAATCCCGCAATCAGAACGCACGCCGCGTGAATGACGACGACCATTACGAGAGCCTGCAAACAGCCTTTTCTTATGTTGTCGTAATCGCCTTTTCCGTAGTTCTGAGCGACGAAAACGAGTATCGCCGAACCGAGTCCGTTATAGAACGAAGCGAGAACGTTAAACAGTTTACTCCCCGCCCCGTAACCGTTCTGAGCGGGGGCGTTCGCCGCCATTATTCCGTTGGCGTCAACGTCGAAATTAACGACTACGCCCTGCATTATCACTATTCCGATAGCGAGTACCGAAAATTGAAGCCCCAAAGGTAAGCCCTGTTTTAAGTTGGGCAGAATATCCTTGACACCCTTTTTGAAATCGCTTAGTTTAAGGCGTATTTCCTTATATCTTGCGAACGTATAGGCGAAACAGCCTATCATACTTAAAAATTGAGTGATAACCGTCGCGAGAGCCGCTCCCGTAACGCCCATTTTAAACGCGGTTAAAAACAATACGTCAAGTCCCACGTTAAGTACCGTCGATACGACGAGAAAAATAAGCGGCGTAACCGAATCTCCGTAGGCTCTTAATATTCCGCACGCAAAATTATAGCCCATTTGCGTGAATATTCCGATAAAAATTACTAAACAGTAGTCGTAAGCCGCCCCGTACACTTCCTCGTTTACGGGCGCAACGTTTATCATTTTCAACAAAAGCGGCAATAAAAGCACCGCGATTAAAGAAAGGACAACCGAAATTGCCGCGGTGAGAACTATCTGGGCGGAAAGCGAACTTTTCAATCTTTCATTGTTTTTTTCGCCGACGTATTTAGCGGTAAGAACGCCGAAGCCCGCCGTACAACCGAAAGCAAATTGCAAAAATAAAAAGGTGAGAGCGAACGTATCGTTTACGCCCGCGACCTCGCCCGCGCTTAAAACCTGCCCGCAGATTATCGCGTCCGTTAAAACGTACACCTGTTGCAGCAGGTAGGAAAGAATTATCGGCGCGCCGTACTTTAAAAGCACCTTCCAGGGCGTTCCCTTCGTCAAATCTATAGGACGGGAAATTCTATCTAATAAGTCTTTAAACATCGTTTTTATCCTCTATAAAACATCCGCCATTCGGGACAACTCAATAATACTCTTTTTCGTTCAGGCTGTCAATCTAAAAAAACGGCGTTTAAAAAAATTTTATAAGACAATATTAAAAACGGAGAGGTGTACGCCGTCTCCGTTTCCGTTTCGCTATTTTATTTTTCGTTTGACATACGCTAATCTGCTCAAATTATGGCTTTAAAGGCGCAAAATTTACAAAATCGACCGCTTTTCTATCCGTCCTTATCTCTTTACATAACGACGAAACCTTTAAATGCTCGGGATGATTTTTATAAATCTCGAGGTCGGCAAGAGTTCTGACCTTCAATATAAGAGCCGCGTCGAAATCGTTTTTTTCGTTTACGTTTTTACCGACTTCCATTTCTACGATCTGCGGAATTACGTTTTTCAGTTCTTGAAGTTTGCTTAAAAACTCATTCGCTTTCTTCTCCTCTCCCGACTTGAATTTCCACATAACGACGTGCGTAATCATAACTTTTACCTCTCATTTATTATTATATGGATTTTAACACGGAATCCATATTCTGTCAATAAATTTTTTAAGAATTTGGTCGCATTGTTCTTTCTTCGAGTTTTGCCGCGCGCTACAATGCGACTCCCCATACTAAAACAAATGCGGACAACAGGATTTTGCCGTTTCCCGTGAACGGGAACCACTCGGCAAGATTCCGCAAGCGGAATGTGACCGACGTCGGCAAGCCGACGCGTACTCGTCCCGAGGCTCGCGGTGCGGACAACAGAACCCTGTTCCGCTCGCTTTCACTTTTCTTCTTGCACATTCTTTGCAAATAATTTTGTCCATTCCATCTTTGCAATGCTCGCTTTCGCGGACGGGGTGGCAAACAGCCGTTTCATCGGCTGTTTGGTCGCATTGTTCTTTCCTTGAGTTTTACCGCACGCCACAATGCGACTTCCCATACTAAAACAAATGCGGACAACAGGACGTTGCCGTTTCCCGTAAACGGGAACCACTCGGCAAGATTCCGCAAGCGGAATGTGACCGACGTCGGCAAGCCGACGCGTACTCATCCCGAGGCTCGCGGTGCGGACAACAGGACCCTGTTCCGCTCGCTTTCACTTTTCTTCTTGCACATTCTTTGCAAATAATTTTGCCCATTCCATCTTTGCAATGCTCGCTTTCGCGGACGGGGTGGCAAACAGCCGTTTCATCGGCTGTTTGGTCGCATTGTTCTTTCTTCAAGTTTTGCCGCGCGCTACAATGCGACTTCCCACCCGTTCAAGTCCTGTTTTTTGTCCCGTAACCAAACGAAAAGGGAGAGGCTTTACCTCTCCCTTTTCGTTTGGTGCGGACAACAGGACTTGAACCTGCACGAGAAATGCCTCATAAGATCCTTAGTCTTATGCGTCTGCCAATTCCGCCATGTCCGCTTTTTAATACCAATCAAGCCGCGCTTGCCGCGCAACCTAACCGATATTGCCCGTTTATAATACTATTTTTTTTTCGCTTTGTCAAATGTTTTTACACACTTTTTTTATATTTTTTTACACGATTTCGCTACGTTACTTCGGTCAGAATTACGTTCTCGAAAAACCTCTTCGTCACTTCGTAGTATTCGCTCCATATACGGACCGTTTTACACTCCTCGCTGCGCTTGCACGGCTCGCTGCCGCTTTGTAAACACGCAACGGGCGCAAGATCGCCTTCCGCCGCCACAAGTATTTCCCACAGGTTGTATTTCTCGGGTTCTTTCGTAAGTTTATACCCGCCGAGAGTTCCGTGTACGCTCTCGACTAAATTTGCTTCTTTAAGCGACGACATTATCCGCTCGATATATTTAAGCGATATATCCTGCCGAACCGCTATTTCTTTTAAAGGAACTACTCCTCCGCATCCGTACTTCGCTACGTCCGCAAGTATTCTCACCGCATATCTTCCTCTCGTCGATATTAACACGTTATTATCTCCTTTTTCGCCGTTTAATCGACTTATAGCCCTCTCTTTTATCAATCAAACATAGTCGTTGACAAATATCTATCTCCGCTGTCCGGCAGTATTACGACTATATTTTTTCCTTTGCTTTCTTCTCTCTTCGCAACCTCTGTCGCAGCCCATAAAGCCGCTCCCGAAGATATTCCGACAAGAAATCCTTCCGCTCCGCTTACCGTTTTCCCTAAATTGAAAGCGTCCTCGTCCTTAACCGCAATAACCTCGTCTATGACGGATACGTCGAGAGTTTCGGGAATAAAGCCCGCGCCTATCCCCTGTATTCCGTGCTTTCCCGCGCGCCCTTCGGATATAACGGGTGAAGAATAAGGTTCCACAGCGACTACTTTCACGTCCGATTTCTTTTCTTTCAAATATTTCCCGACTCCCGTAATCGTTCCGCCCGTTCCGACTCCCGCAACGAAATAATCTACCGCGCCGTCCATATCTTCGTATATCTCTACGCCTGTGGTTTTATAATGCGCCTCGGGGTTCGACGGGTTTACAAACTGTCCCATTATAGTTCCGCCCGTCTCCTTCGCAAGTTCCTCGGCTTTTTCTATCGCCCCTTTCATTCCTTTACTTCCGTCGGATAAAACTATTTCCGCGCCGTACGCCTTTATGAGTTTCCGTCTTTCTACCGACATCGTTTCGGGCATTACTATTATTACTCTGTACCCTCTCGGAACGCCGATCGCCGCAATTCCTATACCCGTATTCCCCGAAGTCGGCTCGATTAAAACTCCGCCTTTTGAAATCTTTCCGTCTCTTTCGGCATTCAAAATCATATTGAGCGCGACCCTGTCTTTTACGCTTCCAGCAGGGTTGAAATATTCGAGTTTCGCAAAAATCTTCCCTTTAAGTCCGAATTTCTTTTCAATGTTTTTCAGTTCGACGACAGGCGTATGCCCTACGAGTTCGCTTATCGAATTATATATTTTAGCCATGTTAATTCACCCTCCGACAAATAAAACTCTACCATTTTGGTAGGATATTTAAATTTTACCACTAAATTTTTCTCATGTCAATGATTTACAACAAAAAATTCGCCTATAAGTCGATTATTTATAATATATTATGTTTTTTCTTCGTCGTTTTATCGGCTGATAATCAGTCTTTCCAACTCTTTCGCGGCGATACTGAGCGGCTGGTCGCGTCTTTTTACTATTCTAATTTCCCTTTCGGGAAGAGGCTTTTCGGTCTTTATAACCGTTACGTCGGAAGCGTTTTCCAAAAATTCTTCGGGAACAAAACCTATTCCAAGCCCCGCCCTTACCATCGGCATAATCTGATCCGCCGTAGCCGCTTCTATTTCTGGACGAAAACGAAGTCCGACGTTCGCGAAAAATTCCGAATAAAGTTCAAACGACTTCGTTTGCTTTCCGAGAGAGATTACGGGGTATCCGAGCAACTCCGCAAAACTTATTTTTTTGCCATGGACTTCCGAAAATTCCATACTGCATACCGCAACTTCGCGAAATTTACTGACGGCGATTTCTTCGAGCGTTGCGGACGGCACGGTCGGCGTAGTTACTACCGCAATATCCGCAATTCCGTTTTTTATCGCGTCGATAGCCTGCGGCGTGGAATGGTTGCTGATTTTAACCCTTATCCCCGGGTAAAGCGTTCTGTATTCTTTAAGAGCCGGAAGAAGTACGCAATGCAGAGCGACTTCGCTCGTCGCAACGTAAACCGATCCCGTTTTGAGATTTCTGCTCTCGATTATTTCCGTCTCGCCCGCCTCGATACTATCAAACGCAACGCGCACGCGTTCATAAAGACGACTACCCTCGGGCGTCAACTTCACCCCGCGATTGTTACGAATAAAAAGAGAACAACCGAGTTCCCCTTCAAGCGTTTTTATCGCTCGGGTAAGATTCGGTTGATTGCAAAATAAAACCCTTGCCGCCTGCGTCACGCTTCCGTATTTCGCAACATAATAAAACATATGATAATAATCGTAGTTGATATACATTTTTCACCTGCCGGTTATTCGATTTTGATATGGCAACCATACTAAATAAGTATTTTACATATACCTGCAAAGAGAGTATACTATTCGCGTTGTAAAAAGTCAAGGGTATATGCAAAAAGAAAAACAAAAAACAGGAGTAAATAGAAATGAATAAGGATTTGACCGTCGGAAAGCCTTCCGAAGCGCTGTATAAATTCTGCCTCCCGTTGTTCGGAAGTATTATCTTCCAACAACTCTACAACATAGCCGACAGTTTCGTCGCGGGCAAATTTATAAGCGACAACGCGCTTGCCGCAGTCGGAAACAGTTACGAAATAACGCTGATTTTCATTGCTTTCGCGTTTGGATGCAATATAGGCTGTTCGGTTATAGCGGCTCAGTTTTTCGGGGCGAAACGGTACAACGATTTAAAAACCGCGGTATACACATCTCTTATCGCGAGCGTTGCGGTCTGTACCCTCCTTATGGTCGTCGGCGTTGTTTTCTGCGACGGACTATTGCGACTTATCAAAACTCCCGAAGAAGTTTTCGCCGACTCGAAACTATACCTCGATATTTATATATACGGACTGCCTTTCGTGTTTCTGTATAACGTTGCGACAGGGATTTTCTCTGCGCTCGGCGATTCGAAAACCCCTTTTATATTCCTCGCCTGCTCGTCTCTGTCAAATATCGGCGCGGACATACTTTTCGTTACGGCTTTTAAAATGGGCGTCGCGGGCGTCGCGTGGGCTACGTTTATTTGTCAGGGAATAAGTTGCGTCTTAGCGATTGTGGTTGTGTTTATTAAACTCGAAAAAATAGAAGCTAACGCGATAGAAAACACCGAAAACAGCAGCGTGAAAAAGGAAAAAAGCAAAATCTTTTCATGGAGACACCTCGAAAAATTTTCCGTTATCGCTATCCCGAGTATTTTTCAGCAGAGTTTCATATCGGTCGGAAATATCGTCATTCAAAGCGTAATAAACTCGTTCGGACCCGCAGTTATGGCAGGTTATTCCGCCGCTGTTAAACTCAACAACATGGTTACCACTTCGCTTACCACTCTCGGAAACGGAGTTTCCAACTTTACCGCTCAGAATCTCGGCGCGGCGAAATTCGACCGTATAAAAGCGGGGTTCTTTGCAGGACTCAAACTCGTATGGGCATTGTGCCTGCCGATTGTTCTCCTCTACGTATTTGCAGGGAAATGGCTCATTTACATATTCCTCGAAGAGCCTACGGGATTATCTATGGATACGGGCATAATGTTCCTTCGCATAGTATCGCCGTTCTACTTCGCAGTCGCCACGAAACTCGTTTCCGACGGTATTCTTCGCGGCGCGGGAATGATGAAAAAGTTTATGTTTGCCACCTTTACTGACCTTGCGTTAAGAGTTTTTCTTGCAGAAATTCTTTCGCGCACCGCGCTCGGCGTAACGGGCGTTTGGCTTTCGTGGCCTATCGGTTGGATAATCGCGACTGTTATTTCGGTAGTAATGTATATAACAATAAAATGGGACCATATCCATCGTAAGGACGAAATACACCACACTTTATAAAGCCGATTTTAATATTTTTTAAAAAAATTTACCGCCGAGGCGAAAACTCGCCTCGGCGGCTTTTTAATACAAAAATAAGCCTATAAGTCGATTAACGAAATATTTTTTTAAGCAACACAATGCAAATTTCGTTCTGTAATTCAAATAAGTTTTATATTTTAACCCCGCCCGTATTATATCAAATAAAAAATTAAGCAAGGCTCAGCAATTTTCTGCCGTAAAAATTTGACAAATTTATTAAAATATAGTAGAATGTAATAGCCAACTCTGAACTAAGAAAATTTAATATCTTGGTCAAAAAAAACAACATAATAAATAATAAATACTAAAAGCAGTTTATACTGACAAAGATTTGCCCATACAAACAATGGTGGAATCAAACCGCCGCTGTTTACAAAAATGGACATTCTTTTTCAGTGTGCTTATTATGTTGTGAACAGGGTTGGCGCTCAAGCGGTCGGTATGTTCTGCACTTGTCGTTCTCGTTTGAGAGCGGCATTTTTTTATCGTCGCAAATATTCGGGGGCTATAAATTATGGCTACGGCGTGTTTTTTGGGGCATAGATTCGTTTATGGAAATATCGGAAATGAATTAGACGAAGTTATCGAAAAACTTATAAACGAGGGCTACGATAAATTTCTGATGGGAACGCACGGAGCATTTGACGCTCTTGCGATAGACGCTTGCAGGCGAGCGAGAGTACGACACCCTAATATCAAAATAGAAGTAATAATTACGAGTTACCATACAATCGAAAAAGATAAAGACTTCGGTTTTGCTCCATATCGCGACGTTGAAACCGTTATGTATGAAATTGAAGACCTTTATTTCAAAAAGCAAATCACGGTAAGCATCCAAAAAATGATTGACAACAGCGAAACGCTCGTTTGTTACGTTGACGAAAAACGCACCACAGGCGGAGCGATAAAAGGCTTTAAATACGCAAAGAAAAACGGCAAGGAAATTATAAATCTATACTCTATATAATTTTGCACCATAAAAAAAGGAAGGGGTACCCTTCCTTTTTTTATGGTGCGGACGACAAGACTTGAACTTGCACGATTGCTCAATGGATCCTAAGTCCATCGCGTCTGCCATTTCGCCACGTCCGCATTTTCTCGCCGCCACTTTTTTGTCTTATAATTTTACCGTTTTATCGACTTATAGGCGGCTTTTTATCGTTTGATTACGCTTTTTTCACGGTTATTCCGTCGGATATTTCCGCATCGTAAAACGCACAGTCATACCCTATCGCTTTCCTGTACGATTCCCCGACTTTCTTTTTGAACTCTTCTACTTTATCCTTTTTTACTATGGATATCGTACAACCGCCGAATCCCGCGCCCGTCATTCTGCTACCTAAACAGCCGTCGAAATTCTGCGCCGCATCAGCCAAAGCGTCAAGTTCTTTTCCCGTCACTTCGTACAGCGTTTTCAACGATTCGTGCGAAGCGTTTAACAGTCTGCCAAGTTCCTCGATATGTCCGTTTTTCATTGCGGTAACCGCTTTATGTACTCTGTCGCATTCATAAATAACGTGTTTCGCTCTATCTTTTACCTTGCCGCATAGAAGCCCTTTGTATTCTTCGAACTGCTCGGGCGTAATTTCCGCAAGACAATCGACTTTTAAAACGGTCTGCAATTTTTCGAGAGCATCTTCGGTCTCCGCTCGTCTTTCGTTGTATTTACTCTCGACAAGGTTATGCGGCTTGTTGCAATTCGTTATCACGAGCGTATTTTCGCCGAGTTTAAAAGGTACGTATTCGTGTTCTATCTTCTTACAATCGAGCAAAATCGCGTGGTCTTTAAGTCCGTTCGCCGAGGCGTATTGATCCATAATTCCGCAATTTACCTTAGCGTATTCTCTTTCGGCTTTCTGAGCGAGCAAAGCAATCTCTTTTTTATCGATTTTCTCGCCTGCAATAGTCGCCAACGCCGCAAGGGTGGAAACCTCTATCGCCGCACTTGAAGATAGCCCGCTGCCGAACGGCACTTTACAGTCCTGCAACATATCGCAACCGAGCAACTTATGCCCCGCGTTCTTCCAAATAAGGGCACATCCCGCCTGATAATTTCCGTATTTTAAATCGGCGTATTTTTCGAGTTGGTTTATATCGAGCGAAACCTTGAAATCGGTCGTCGTCCAACTTAAATTGATTTTGTCGGTGCCGTTCGCCTTAACGTAAACAGTATTTTTCAGCGACAACGCCGCGGGGAAAACCTTACCGCCGCAATAGTCGATATGTTCGCCGATAATGTTTACTCTGCCCGCCGCAGTTACTATGAAATCATATTCCATTATTTAACCCTCTTGAAATTTCCTATGGTTTGATCGACCGTTTCGACGTAAACGAACGTACCGGGATATTTTTTGATTATCTTCTCGAAATCGGCGACCTGATGTCTGTTGATTATGCAAATCAGAACTTCTTTATCGTGGTGATTGTAAATTCCCACGCCGTGAAGTCTCGTAGCCGAATGTTTGAGCGTATGCGTTATTTCGTATTCTATTTCGTTGCAATTTTCGGTAACAATCGTGAATTTACACGCAAGTTTAAGACCTGCTATTATCCTGTTGCCGACGAAACTTGATATAAACGAATATATTACGCACAGACAAACGGGTTCGTAGTTCAATATGCCTCCGTCTTTTTTAAATACGAAAATACTCGCAATCGCAACCGCGGAGTTCAAAGCGAACGTAACGTAAAAAAAGTTGAGCGTCGGTTTTATTTTGCTGACGTATTTCGCAATTATATCCGTACCGCCCGTCGAAGAATTGTTTTTCACTGAAAAACCGATACAAACGCCCATTATAAGTCCTGCGATAATAGCAGGGAAAATAGTGTTTTTACCTTCGGTTTTATATCTTATCGGGTCAATCCACTTTGTAACGGGAAGTCCTTCGTTGTTGAGAACAAAGTATATCCCCGAATAGACCAACGTGAAACAAAACGTTTTCAACGCAAAGTCCTTGTCTATTTTGAAATACGCGAAAATACATAAAGGAACGTTGATAATAAGCGACATATACGCCATAAAATCCGTTTTCTTTATCGCATATTGTATCATGACCGCTATTCCGTTTACTCCCGACGGCGCAAAGTCGTTCGGAACGACGAAAAGCGTGTAATTTATTGCTAAAAGAGCCCCTAAAAGCATCGGCCAGACGTACTGCATCGCCTTGCCGAATTTACCGTTTGCCATACGATTTGATTATTGTCTCCGTTTACGTCTTAGCCGACTGAATCGGCTACGTTTGTATATTGTACTCTTTTTTCGTTCTAAAAGCAAGAATTTTCACGCTCAATTTAAAAGTTTATCGTTTATAATCGCCGTGACCTTTTCGCCGTTTATAACCACGTATGCAAACGACTTCTTAGGCGAATATGGAGTCATACAGCCGGGGTTTATAAAAGTTATGCCCTTTACGGTTTCTATTTCCGCAACGTGCGTATGTCCATAGAACACGAGGTCGCAACCGAGTTCTTTCGCCCTGCGGTACAACTTGTCGCGGGTTTGTTTCACGCCGTACTCGTGACCGTGGGTTGCGAGTATTTTATGCCCCTCAATCTCGGTTACGATTTCCGTATCGCTTCCCCAATCGCAGTTTCCGTGTACCTGAAAGGCTTTTTCCTTTAACGCATAGGCGTAATCCATGAAGTCGTCGTAGCAATCGCCGAGGTGAAAAACGTAGTCGCTTTCAAACATTATATCCGCAAGTTTTGCAAGGGCTTGTTTGTTTCTGTGAGTGTCGGATATAACGACAATTTTTTTCATAAGTGCCTCTCTAAGTCGATTAACGCGCGTTTTCTGTGGCTAACGAAATTTTTTTCATCGTCGGTTGCAAGCCCGAAACTCTTACCTAAATCGTCGGATATAAATATCGGGTCGTAGCCGAAACCGCCGTTCCCCTCTTCTTTGTAAGCGATTTTCCCGAAAGTCTCGCCGTCGCCCCTGATAATCATTCCGTCCTTTTTGTATACGACTATCGCCGCGACGAATTTTGCCGTTCTGTCCTCTACGCCGCTCATTTCTTCGAGCAGTTTTTTTCTGTTTAAGGCGTCGTTGCCGTGTTCGCCCGAATACCTCGCCGAATAAATCCCCGGTTTGCCGCCCAAAGCGTTTACGCAAAGACCGCTGTCGTCGGCGAGAGCGTCCTCGCCCAAAGCCTCGGAAACCGTTTTAGCCTTTTTTAAAGCGTTTTCGTAGAAAGTCGAACCGTCCTCGACTATGTCGCCCGTAAACCCCGCTTCGTTCATGGGAATAACCTCGTATTTTCCTTTCAGAATTTCTGAAATTTCTCTGAGTTTGCCTTTGTTTCCCGAAGCGACTATAATTTTTTTCATTTCGGCTTAAACCTCTCTGTTTAAAAGTATCGCAAATATTATATTTGATAATGAGAAATAAGTCAACGATATGTCGCAAGTTGCATATATGCGCATATAATATTAAACATATTCTTAAGAAAGGGACTATCTTTTTAAAAACCTTTCGGGACGTCGAGGCGCCGTCCCCTACGGCAAAGCTTAATATGTCTTCTAATTGTTTTAACTAACCTTTTTTATCTTTTTACATCCTTCTTCTATTATTGAACGAAAAATCGCAAGGTTAGATTTATAAAAAAAACATACAGGACGGCGCCTCGACGTCCCGTAAAAAAATCGTAGAGGACGGCGCCTCGACTTCCCGTAAAAAATCGTCGGGGCAACGCCTCGACGTCCCGCAATAAATCGTAGGGGACGGCGTCTCGACGTCCCGCAATAAATCGTAGGGGACGGCGCCTCGACGTCCCGTAAAAAATCGTAGGGGACAGCGCCTCAATGCCCCGCAAACAATCGTAGGGGACGGCGCCTCGACGTCCCGTAAAAAACGATAAGTAAAAAATTTCATAAAGAGCAATTAACGCAGTTTAAAATACTATATTTCTTTTTCAATATTTGAAAACCCGTCGGGTGAATATTTTGAAATTATCTTCACGAGTTTCATAAGTCGGTCTGAAAAATCGATTCTCTCCGAGCATGTTATTCCCGAAGCGGAATATTTCCCTATATCCCGCTGGAGACTATCGAGTAAAGCGTTTTCGTCGTTCGTAAGTTCGTATCGTCTCGCGTTTTCGATATACGACAGCACCTCGCCGTAATTGAGCGAATACTCTTTACTCCCCTCGCCGTAGTCGCGTTTGAACACGGGCAGAAATTCTACCGTCTTCTTATCGTTGAAATCGAACGCGTTTTTGATTATCTCCGAGTCCTCGGGTTCGTCCGAAAAAGAAGAAAGTCGGTCTATAAGTCGTTTTTCCTTGCGATTCAGTTTAATTTTCGAGTTGTACTGAACTACAAGCAAGGCGTACAACCCGAAAGATACGGCGACGAATACAAGTCCGCCGAAACACGACAAAATAAAATCGTCCGACACGCGATTGTACAACAAGTCGCTCGTCACCTTTACAAGCGTAATCGAATACGCCGCAAGGGAAACGCCTAAAAAGGGCGTTTTGTCAAGCCTCTTTATTCTATGCCAAAACAAACCGATAACGTACATGATAAAATATATCGCGGTTACGGCGAGCGGAATCAAAGACGGATACATTACGCCGAAATCGGCGTCGGCGACGATTTCAATTATTCTTTCAAACAAGTTTTTCATAATGATTTATATTATTGACTAAGAAGCAGGCAGTTAAACATATATTCATTGCTCTATGCCGACCAAAAATAATACAAACCATGGTCTAACGGCGTATTTTGACTAATACTTCGTTCTGCTCGCGGCTTATACGTCAAGTATTAACCCGCTTATGCGCCTTGTCTTAGCCTAAAAATACGCCGTTAGACTGTAGCCGATAGAAATTTGAGCCAACCCCGCCTCTAAGCCGTCTTTTTAATGCTTTGCGGCAAATTCGCCCTCGACG
>CAKQKW010000016.1:0-39773 GCA_934249325.1 uncultured Clostridia bacterium | reverse complement strand
ATTATTTTAGTTTTCATTATTGCAAAGCGAAATCGTAGGGGACGGCGCCCCGACGTCCCGTAATTGTTTTATTTTTTATTATTGCAAAGCGAAATCGTAGAGGACGGTGACCCAAAGGACTCTTAAAGATGCTTGTATTTTTAAGAAAAGGCGTACCGTAAAACAGCAAATTTAATAACAGACATAAAAAAGGACCGCGTTGTTACGCAGTCCCTTATTTTGAGCGTATCCGCTCGTACGTTTCCGAATTATTTGTTGAATTCGTCTTTGAAAGTTTTGCTGAACTTTACGTTCGGCGCTTTGCACGCTTTGATCTGTACTTTCTCTCCCGTAGACGGATTTACGCCTTCTCTCGCCGCTTTATCCTTAATTTCAAAGGACGCGAAACCCGAAATGTGAATGCTCTCTCCCTTCTTAAGTTCGTTCGTTAAAGTGGTTACTAACGCGTTGAAATTTCTTTCAGCGTCTTTCATTGTAATGCCGAGTTCGTCGGCGTAAGCCCTGATAAATTCACTTTTGTTCATGATTTCCTCCAATCATTTTGTTATTGCGATCTTGCCGCTTATATGTATTATACCATATTTAAAAATAATTTCAAGGGTTTTTACAAAAAAAATGCTGATTTTTTCCGAAATTTCCCGAAATTTTCGATTTTTTTCGGATTGTTTTATTTTATGCCGAGCAAAAACAATACAAATCTTGCCAAAACGACGTATTTTTAGGCTAAGACAAGTCGCGTAAGCGGGTTAATACTTGACGTATAAGCCGCAAGCAGAACGCAGTATTTGTCAAAAATACGCCGTCAGACCATGGTTTGTATTATTCTTGTCCGGCATGCTTGACAAAATTTCGCAAATATATTACAATAGTCGGGCAATATATAATAGGAAAATAATTATGCAAGACGAACAATTAGTCGAAAAACTTAAGAGTAAAAGTCGTTTTAAAAGGCTTAACGCCCTTAAAACACTTGCGAAAAACGAAGAATACGCGGAAGATTACGGCATGGACGCCAATATCAACGTAGTTTGCAGGACTACTTTCTCCTGCTTCGACACTACCCCCGCGCTTGCCGCGTACAGACTCGCAAAAAACGGTATGCCCATTATCGGGGTCGTGGACTACGCCTCTTTATCCGCCGCGAAAGAAATTTACAAGGCTGAAAAAATACTGAAAAAGCCCTACTACACGGGCGCGGAAACCGAATGTATAGGCAGCGACGGCGTCGTCCGCAAAATGCTTTCGGTCGGCGTTCCCCATAAAAACGCGAAGCCGTTCGACCTCGAACTCTATTTTTACAGAAAACTTCGCAACGAGTTCGCTTCCTCACTCATCGACGGGCTTAATTCGAGATTTAAAAAATACGATATTCACCTCGCCGCGCCGAAAAACAGTTTTTACAGGGCGACGAGTACCGAGGATATATTTATCCGACTTGCGGAAAGCATCAGAAACAAGTTCGAGGACGGAAAAGCCGTTATCGACTTCGTTTCCGATGAACTCAAAATCGAACTTTCCGACGAGGATTATAAAAGGCTCATCGACCTTTCAAACGTGTTCTATATAGCGGACCTCGCGAAAGTCCTCTTTACAAAATATAAAATGAAATTCCCCGTGAGGAAATACAAAAAAGTCAGCGAATTTGCGGCTTCGAGCGACTATTACGGCGGTATTTCCGCGGTAATGCTTTCCGATAACCTTCTCGACACGATTAAATTCGCGATCGACAATCATATAAAAGGCATATTCTTCTACCTCGATAAACTCGAAAACTACAACTTCGCGCCCAAAGAAATTTACGACGCGTGCGTGGGAAGCGGACTTCTTCCCATCGGACTTATTGTCGCCGATTACCCGAAGAAAAATCTCGAATTTAAGTTTGAAAGCGAAGAGACGGCGCAAAAATACAAAGACGTGGCTCTGAGCATTGTCGGAAACGAAATCGCCTCGTCGATTAACTTAGGCGACGGAATGTTTTCCGCGCGGACAATCGAGAATACGCCGATATTTACCGAGAGAATAAGGCTTTTTTCGAGAATAGGCTCGAAAGGCTCGGTAAAATAATAAAATTTCGATAATTTTGCAACGGAAATACTGCGTTCCGAACCTCTCACGGTTCGGGACGCAGTATTTTTTATGTTTTTTACGGTCTTTCCCGTATAATTTTCGATTCTCTGTCGATAATTCCCCGTATGAAAAAAACCGTCTTAGCTATGCTCTGCTTTTTAGTCCTAGCCGTCGCCTTGCTCGCAAACGGCGGTACGGAATTCAAAGAGGGCAAAAATCACGTATTTTATCTGTATTCGGCTTCGTCTAACGCGGCTATCCGACGCCTCGACGAAAACGCAGTCCGCTATTCGGTATTTCTCGGCGAAAAACGCGGCGAAAGTTGCGAACTCGATGAAGCCGATTTGCCGAAAGTACTTAAAAGGCTGAAAGCAGACCTCGTTTTTGACGAAAAAGGCGAATTTTTTGAAAATAATTACTATTACTCGCCGAAAATCAAAGGCAATATCGTGATTAAAGGTCAAAGGGTAAATCTGCACGTCTCAAAGCGCGACGGCAAAATCTATATCGCTTCGCCGCTCAATTTCGGAAGTTTTTAAATTTTTTTCAAAACGCCGTATAAAACGCCGAAAGGCGGTCGATAATCAAAACCACAGGCGGAAAACGACGCCGCCGCTAAAAAAATCGGAGGAATAATAAAAATGTCGGAAAAGAAAAACAACTCGTTACTTAGTTTCGTAAAACGAAATCTCTACTACCTCGTTATAGGGGCGTCCCTTATAATCATCGCTACGGTCATAGCAATCGTGCTTATCACGAACAAGCCGTCCGATCAGGCGGGAAATTCCGTAAACCCGAACCCCGCGACGGAATCGACTTTGCCGTCAGAGTCCGAAAAAAAGCCTGACAGCGAACAGCCTAAGCCGAGCGATTCGGAAAAAGAACCCGAAAGCGAAAAGCCTACGGACACGAAAATAGTATTTTCGCTCCCCGTGACGAACTCGACCGTATCCAAAAACTACACCTCTTCTACCGTAGTTTTCAATAAAACGCTCGGCGTTTACACGGGTCACATGGGTATCGACTTCTCCGCGGAAGCGGGAACGGAAGTACTCGCCGTCTACGACGGAGTTATCGAAAGCATTACGACTTCCTATCTCCAAGGCACTACCGTGACTATCGACCACGGCAACGGACTTAAATCGGTTTACAACTCGATTGAAGCGGCTGAAAATCTCGCCGAGGGTCAGAAAGTTGAAAAAGGCGACGTTATCGGCGCAGTGTCGGACAACAATCGTCAGGAATACAAGGACGGGGCTCACCTCCACTTCGAGGTAGTCGAAAACGGTAAAAAGATCGACCCCGAGACCTATCTGCTTCTTGCGGAAAAATAATAGTAATATTATCGGAGGCCTTTCCGTACAATGTACGGGAGGGCTTTTTTATGTACAGAATATCGAAAGCCGTTTCTTTATTTATCGTTTCTTTAATGCTTTTCGGGGTCTTGTCCGCCCTTTCGTCCTGTAAAAAACCTGAGGAAAGACAGTCCGTAAAACTCACTCTTTCCTACGACGACGAAAACTCGATTATAACGGGAAAAGCCGTCTATAAGTTCGTAAACGCGACAAACGAGGCGGTAAAAGCCGTTCCGTTCAACCTCTCGGCGAACGCCTACAACGAGAAAAACCGAGCCTTACGCAAGACCTACGACAACGGTTATTTAAGCGAGGACTCGTTCGGCGGAATAAAGATTACCGAGTGTCTGTACAACGGAAAAGCCGCCGCGTACAATCTCTCCGACGACGAACTGTCGTTAGAGGTAATTACGGGCGATTTATTCCCGAACGAAGTCGCGGAGATAACGCTCGGTTTTTCGACCGCCATTCCGCAAGCGAAATTAAGGCTCGGCAAGACCGAAAACGTCGTGAACCTCGGCGATTCTTACCCAGTTTTGTGCAAAATGCAGTCGGACGGGTTCTATAAATGCGGTTACAATCCTTTCGGCGACCCGTACTTTGCCGACGTGAGCAACTATTACGCCGAAATATCCGTTCCGTCGAAATTCGTCGTAGCGGCTTCGGGTTTCCCCGAAAAAACGCTGATTGACGGCGACAGAACGACTTATTCCTATTCGCTTAGCGGCGGCAGAGATTTTGCGTTCGTACTTTCCGACAAATACAACGTTTCGTCGGAAAAATGCAGCGACGTCGATTTATACTACTATTCTCAGGCAGAGAACAATAAAAACATAGAAACGGTAAAGAGTTGTTTCGAGTTTTTCTGCGACAAATTCGGGAAATACCCGCATAAAACTTTTTCGACGGCAGAAACCGATTTCGCCGCAGGCGGAATGGAATATTCGGGGCTTACGATGCTGTCGGACGACCTCGACGAAGAAACTTTACTGCTTGCGACCGTACACGAAACGGCGCATCAATGGTGGCATTCGGCGGTCGGCGTAAACGAGGTTGAGGACGCTTACATAGACGAAGGTCTTTGCGAATATTCGACCTATCTTTACCTCTCGGAAAACGGCATGGAAAAACAGGCGGAAGAGATGATTGTGAACGCAAAAGCCCTCTATAAGTCGTTTTTCGAGGTAAATAAGGTTTTAAACGGTTCGGCGAACACGGTGATGTCAAGGAAACTCGACGAGTTTAAAAGTCAGAACGAATACGTTGCGATAGCCTACGGGAAAAGTCTTATAATGTTCTGCGAACTTGAAAAAACGACAGGAAAAAACAAGGCGTTTTCCTGTCTGAAAAAGTTTTATAACGGAAATATATTTAAGACGGCGGGGCTTAACGAACTGATTAAGGCGTTCGGACGCAAAGAATATTTCGAGTCCTACGTCAACGGAAAAGTTGTCATCTGAAACTGAACGTTATAATAAATCTTTACTTGTTACGACTTGAAATGGTCGAAAAGTAAAGATTTTTATTAAAAAAGAGTAAAAAAGTAAAGATTTTAAAGAATCAACGTAGGGGACGGCGCTCAAAAAAACTCTTAAAATGCTTGCATTTTTAGGAAAAAGCGTCCAGAAAAAGTAATCATAACAGTCCATCTCCCTATCAAGTGTTGCCGTAGGGGACGGCGTCCCAAAAAACTCTTAAAATGCCTGCATTTTTAGGAAAAAGCGTCCAGAAAAAGTAATCATAACAGCCCATCTCCCTATCAAGTGTTGTCGTAGGGGACGGCGCCCACGACGTCCCGAAAAAAGACAAACATAAAACTTGACAACTTATATCGAGGAAACGAGATACTGCCGTTTCATTTTGTTATGATAAACGAGATACTGCCGTTTCCACCTTTCACTCTTCTTGTCGTTTTATTTTTGTTTGGCGGAATACCTCGGCAGACTTCCTCGAAACTTCGTTTCTCGGGCGCCGAACTCTGCGAGTTCGGTCATTTCCTCGTTTCCCGCTCCATAAAAAAAGAACAGGTATCAAACCTGTTCTTTTTTTATGGAGCGGGAAACGAGATTCGAACTCGCGACGTTTACCTTGGCAAGGTAACGCTCTACCACTGAGCCATTCCCGCATTGGTGGGAACAATAGGGCTCGAACCTATGACCCCCTGCTTGTAAGGCAGATGCTCTCCCAACTGAGCTATGCTCCCGTGCCACTCAATGCTTATATACTATATCAAATTTCTTTCAACATTGCAAGCATTTTGCACGGTGTTTTACAAAAATTTTTAAATTTTTTTTCGAGTCTCTAAGGCAAACATATCAACCAAGAACAATACATTCCTTGCCAAAACGCAGTCGCTTCGCCGGTCAGTCCTCGTTAAACGGTATAAAATATTCGGGTCTGTGGAAACAGCCGCACATAGTCGGGTTCAACGCAAGAAGATTCTTCTCGGGCGTTCCCCCCTCCGTCTCTATTCTGTACGCGTTAAAAACCACTTCGACATTTTCTTTTACGCCTATCGCCTCGTCGGGAATCCTGATCTCCACCGAATAGCCGTTTTTGTAGTCCGTAACGTCTGCCTCGAACGCCTTGTCGAGCATTTTCGCGGAAAACGCTCCGTTATCGTAAGTAATCGAAGCGAAAAATACCGTACCGTTCGGAGCGACTTCTATTTCGTAGTATTCGTTTCTGTCGCCGCCCGTACATATAAAAAGTTCCACGACGTCGCCGCGGAATATCGGCTCGTTGTCCTCCGAGTATGCGGAAAACTTCTTCGAGTTCTCGCAGTCGAACTTAAATCTCATACCGCCCGCGTATCTTTCGCAATTCAGACTCGTTTTAAAAGGCGTTTTTTCGCCCGTCTTATTGTCTCTCAACTCTCTGTACATACTTTTATTTTACCACCGCTTATTCCTTTTGTCAAATCAATGACTTGATTTTTTTTCCGTTTTGGCGTAATATATAGATATGGAAAATAACGTTTTCGACAATGCGAGGCATTTAAGAAGAATAGTCTCCGTTCATAACCTGTTCGGCGCGAGTTGGTATACGCCGCTCGAAAGTCAGCAGAGCCGAATAAAATACCCTGCGTTTTCGCTCCTCTACTGCGAAAAAGGCGAACTGTTTATCGAAATGAAAAACAGAACGTTCGTTTTGCAGGACGGCGACTGCCTGTTTATCGCGCCTTATACCGAATACGTCATTTCGTCGAGACAAAAGGGCGTGAGAATGTTCTACGCGGTATTTTCGGTAAAGGAGAACTCCATTTCGCTGTTTTGCGAACAACTTATCACGCTCACGCCTTTTGCAAGGAATCTGCTCGTAAGGCTCGGAAAACTTGCGGACGAATTTTTTATTTCCAACAAAACCGCCTCGCTCGTAAAACTGCCCGAACCGAAAGACGACGTAAGCGCGTTTACCGAACAAAGCGTTAAAGAAATACTCGAACTTTTCATAATAGAATGTATAAAACCCGTCGATAAGTCGATTATCTCGCAATTTTCGGAAGAAACGGCAACAACGGAATCAAAGAAGGTAACCTCGAACATATACTCGTATCTTGCTAAAAACGTATACGAGCGAATAACTCTCGACGACGTATCGGAAGCGTTGTATTTCTCGAAATCGTATATAAAGACGGCGTTCAAAAAGGAGACGGGCAAGACGATAATGGAAGCGTTCAACGAACTGAAAATCGAAGAAGCGAAAAAACTTATCGAAAGCGGTATGCCGATGAACGAGATAGCGGAAAAACTATCTTTTTGCAATAAAAACTATTTTTCGACTCTATTTAAAGCAAAAAGCGGACAGACCCCGACGGAATACCGCAAATCGCTTTTATAAACAACTTTTTTACTTGCATTCCCCTTAGTAAATTTCCCCGACGAAACGGGAGAAGAGCGTCCGCCGCCGATGCAAAGTGGCTTTTACGGACAAAAACTCTAACCATTCTTACTTTCCCGTTTATTTATCTTGTTTTTCTCTCTATTCGCCTTGCTTTATTCTCTATACAGTCTTACTTCACTATTTGTCTTGCTTTCCCCTTTGGGGAAAGTGTCAACGAAGTTGACGATAGAGGTTGCTAACGTAAACAATAGATAACAATCGTAAAACTTCTAATGCAAGACCTCTCTCGTCTTTTGCTCGCGTTGCTTGCAAAAGCCACTCTCCCCAAAGTGGAAAGCAAGATATAGTTAGATTTCATAAAAAGCGAAAAAACGTAGAAATTGTAAATAAAACGCGTAAAAAAAGGAACTGCCCGAACAGAACAGTTCCCATTTTTATAATTTTACAATATATTTTATAATAACCGCTATATGAAATTTTTTTAATTTCTTACTTTATGGTCGCCATAACACGCAGTCTGTGAATTTCATAACGGAATAGTTTAAAGCGTTATATTTGCTCTGCAATTTTCTGATTTCTATATCATGACTTTTGATAAACGTCAGTAATTCGTTCAGTCCGCGTTTGGAAAACTTTTTGCAAATATGCAATTTCCCGAGACTTTTGCATACGTAAAAGTCGTATGCGATAACGCAACCTAACGAGCCGAGCATTATCTTGCTTAATAACGTATCGTGTTTGTCGGCAACTACCTTTAACTTCTTTGCAAGTTCTTCTTTTAAATCTAAAACAAGACTTATATAATCTTGGGTGGGTACGGTAAGAACGTCAATATCGAGAAGCTTACTGTATTTTTTATCGCAAATGACTTTTACCGCTTCTATGAGATACTTATAATTATGTTGAAGCATAACGTTTCCTCTGCATACCATGCCGTAACTCGCGAGAAACGCATATAAATTCAACGCCAAGTTATCGTAATCAAAACTATCGCTTTTAATCGCTTTTACGAATTCTTGGTGGCAAATATCGTACGCTTCAAGGCGTGAGAAAGCAGCTTTTTTCATAAGTTGTATAAACGTATTAACCCGACTGTTAAAATTGAGTGCATTTAAACGTTTATTCAATCTGACCGTATTAGTCATTATTTTATTCTCCGTAAAATTTATTTTATATTTCTTTTTTCCATATCAGCGGCGTTTTACCGTCCGAACCGTAATGCCAATAATTTCCGTCGTAAGCCGTACCGTTTCCGTTTAAACTCGGCTCGGTTTCACTGTAATAATAACGTGTTGTACTTAAACCGCGATTAGGATAGTCGATTGAAATTTGATTCCATTGTTCTGCCGTTCCTTTGTAAAATACTGTTTTAAGTCCGCTTCTTTCGAATGCAGATTCTCCTATACTTGTCACACCGCTCCCTATTATCACACTCGTAAGATTGCTACAACCTTCGAACGCCCAATACCCTATACTTGTCACGCTGTCAGGTATAGTTATACTTGTAAGTCCACTACAACCCTGAAACGCAAAACTTCCTATACTTGTCACGCCGTCGGGTATTGTTATGTCTGTAAGGATATAACAGAATGAAAATGAATAGGAACATATAGATACTACACTTTGGGGGATTTTTACAGTTGTGAGATTTCTACAATAATTATTTTCATGCATTGGGCTTCCAAATGAGCAACTTGCAATTCCTCTTGTTCCTTCCTTAATAATTGCCGTTGTAATAGATTTATTAACAACACCTATTACCCATTTATCAACATAATAAATACCATTTGACTTTTCGATTAAGTTATCGCAACCACTGAACACACTGCTTCCCATATATGTCACGCTATCAGGTATTTTTATGCTTGTAAGTCCGCTACAATTATAGAACGCACAAGATCCTATACTTGTTACGCTATCAGGTATTTTTATGCTTGTAAGTCCTCTACAATTATAGAATGCATAAGATTCTATATTTACCGCACCGTCGGGAATAGTAAGGTCTGTTACTATACTACCATTCAGATAAAGGTTTTTATTGCTTGAACCATACCCCATAAGATTATGTAAACCCGAAATCTTACACCACGCCGCTAAATCGGTTGTATAAATATTTGTAATTCTGTTACACCCCTCAAATGCGTTACTTTTTATACTTGTTATACCGGTGCCCATTGTTACGTCTGTAAGGTTGTAGCAATAATGAAATGCATCACCTTCTATGCTTGTTACACTATCGGGTATATTTATGTTTGTGAGTCCGCTACAATTGCTGAACGCCCTATATCTTATATTTGTCACATTATCGGGTATAATTATGCTTGTAAGTTTTGTACAAGCATTGAACACCCAACCCCCTATAATTGTTACACCATCGGGTATAATTATATTTGTGAGTCCGCTACAACTTTCGAATGCCCAACCCCCTATACTTGTTACGCCGTCGGGTATTGTTACGCTTGTAAGTCCGCTACAACCTCTGAACGCACTTTCTCCTATGCTTGTTACGCTGTTGGGTATAGATACAGCCTGCATAGAGTAATACCCGTTAAACTGCTCTCTTTTTATTTCTGTTGTTCCGTCGGGGATAACGTACGTTACAATATGATTTGCCACCTTGTTCTTAAACATTGTTCCGTCAGCGTAAGCACTGTTTGCAGCAAAACTTATTTCTATGAAACTTTCGGGTATATCGTCTATGTTATCGCCGAAAAGGTAATACAACTTCTTATCGTATGCGCCCGAAATTACAAGACTTCTGAGAGAAGTACAACCTTGGAATAATTTAGCGTCGTAGTTTTCAAAACTGCCGTCGAAAGTTACCGAAGTAATCTTTGTATTGTTTCTGAATATTCCGTCCGCAAGTTTCGTAACCGCCACGCCGTTTATGTTTGCTGGAATAATCACATCGGTTACTCCGCCTTTAAATTTCGTCAAGGTTATTTCGCCGGTTTCTTCTGTGTACTCGAACGTGTCGGTTACGCCCTGCCATCTTGCCGAAAGGGTAATATCTCCCGTCAGCGGCGTTCCGCTTTCAAATTTCTTTTCGCCCAAGAACCAACCGACAAGGGCGTAGTTTTCTCTCGTACTCGTCGGAAGAGTGTAGTTTTCTCCGTAGTTTATGGTCATAGGGGCTACGACGCTGCCGCCGTTCGTTTCAAACGTAATCGTGCTTTTCGCTATTACCCACTCGGCGGTTAAAGTCGCTCCGCTCGTCTTTTGCCATTTGCCCGATTGCTCGTAAACGGTCTCGCCCTCTTTCCAACCGAGGAAAACGTAATTTTCTTTTGTCGGCTCGGGCATGGTATAGTTGCCGTCGTACGTTACGACCATATCCGCTATTTCGTTACCGCCGTTTGAGTTGAATTTTAAAGTGTATTCGTTGGCTATCCATTTCGCCTTTAACGTTACGTTTTCGGTAACGGTGTAGGCGAGGAAATTCCACTCGGTCGTCTTGACGAACCAACCGCCGAACGTATATCCCGTTTTAGTCGGCACGTCGGGTTCGCTCGCTTTTTTGCCGTCCGTAACTTCCTGACTTTTTATCTCGCTGCCGCCGTCCGAATCGAACGTGACAATATATTTTTCTTTCAATGCAAGTCTGCCGTTTACGAGGTCGTCGAGCCATTGTTCTTCCGTACCCTCGTAGCCGTACTTTTCTTTATATATTTCGTAAGCCGATTTTCCGTTTTGTCCGTCTTTTCCGCCCGAGCCGTTTTCGCCCGCGTCGCCTTTATCTCCCTTTTCACCCTGAGCCTTAACGTTTGTGTCCACGCCGTCGATAAACCAATTTCCGTTTTCGCCTATCGTGATTACGGGCGATTTGCCGTCAATGCCGTTCGAACCGTTTATTCCGTCGGAACCTTTTTCGCCCTGTTCTCCTTTTTCACCCGAGTCTCCTTTGTCACCCTTATCGCCCTTGTCGCCTTTCTCTCCTTGTTCTCCCTTTTCGCCTTGCTCGCCCGAGTCGCCTTTGTCTCCCTTATCACCCTTATCGCCTTTTTCTCCTTTCTCTCCCTGTTCTCCCTGTTCTCCGTTGGCTTTATAATCGGTTTTCGTTCCGTTTATATACCAATAGCCTTCTGAACCTATTTCAATGGTCGGGGTTGTCGACTGCCCGTCTTTTTTACAGGCGGTAAGCCCGATTGCCATGCAAAAGCATGTTAAAATCGATAAAACAATTAAAATAACCTTTTTCATACCCTTCTCCTTCTATGCCCGACAAGTTATTCTCGTCCGACACGATAATTTTTTCGTATATTTTGGTTATAATCTCAATATACGCTATCATAATACACCACTTTGTGATGTATGTCAAGTCATAAAAGCGAAAAATACACTATTATAGTTATATGGTAAAAGAAGAGTTCGGAAAAAGGCTGAAAGAGAGCCGTAAAACTGCGGGGTATACGCAAAAAGAAGTTGCGGAGAAATTAAGCATGACCCAACAGCAATACAGTCGGTTTGAAAACGGAATATTTGAATTGAACTACGAGCAGATAATTTTTATATGCAGGTTATACGACGTATCGGCAGACTTTTTATTCGGGCTGTCCGAATACTGAATCAATAAAAAACGTTAGAATTTTAAAGGCGGTCGCGAAATTCGCGACCGCCTTTAAACACACTTTTATTTCTACGTTTTGCCTTTGTTTTTTCGGCTTTTATTGCCTTTCGGCTATCAGATAAGTTTCTTACCGAAGAAAATAAGAATTCCGTCTACTATCATTATCGCGCCGACAACGATAAGTACCCAGTCGACAAGTTGCCACTTCGCAACTATAAGCAATACGCCGATCGCTATCGTGATAACGGCAGCCACAACCGAAAGAACGGATACTCTGGACGCTTTGAACGCGTTGACAAGATCCAGAATGCCCTTCGCTACGAGAACCACGCCGAGTATAAGAAGAACTATGCCCGTAATAGCCTCGATAAGTCCGAGAAGAAACAGCACGCCGACCGCAATGAGTACGACACCGGTTACAAGATCTTTCTTGGCGATCTCCCATACGCCCGCCGCAATAAGAACGACGCCTGCGACTATCATAAGCCACGTGATGAGTTGAGTACGGAAAATAATAAACAACGCGCCGAGTACGATATACATAAGCGCGGTCATAAGCGTCGCTTTATCGTTGGCGGTCATTACTCTTCTTACCTTTGTTTTCTTTGCCATAATTTTGTCTCCTTTTGTTTTTTTATTTCAAAAAGCCGTTTACTATTTTTTCTTCGGCTTCTTTTTCCGTAAGTCCTAAGGACATCAACTTGATAAGTTGCTCGCCCGCAATCTTTCCTATCGCCGCTTCGTGAATGAGTCTCGCTTCGATATTGTTCGCGTTCAGTTCGGGCTTCGCCGTCACCGCGCCGTTATCCATTATTATAGCGTCGCACTCGGTATGCCCCGAACAGAGATTGTTTCCGTCGATACACGATATATACTTCTGATGCGAATCGTCTTTCGCTATCGACCTCGAAATCACCCTCGCGCCGCTGTCCTTACCGTTCAACGCGACGTGGAAATTCGTTTCCGCGTACTGTTTGCCGTGAGTCATTATCTTTTCGCGGATAATGAGCGTCGCGCCGTCGCTCAAAACGGCGTCCGTCTTTCTTATCGCCGAATCTACGCCCTTAATCTGAGCCGTTTCCATAGTCATAGAGCCGCCCTCGGCTATCTCTATAAGCGTGGTCGGGTTGAGTATTCTCTCGCCCGTCCCCTCGCCTTCGCCGTAATGCTTTTCGATATAAAGCACTTTGGCGTTTTTGCCGATATGGAAAGCGTGTATTCCGTCGTGTTCGCTTTTAAGACCGCCTGCGTTGTGTATTCCGCAACCTGCGACTATCACGACGTCCGCGCCGTCCTCGACGTAAAAATCGTTGTACACGAGGTCGTCAAGTCCCGTTTCGGTGAGAATTACGGGAATATCCACCCTCTCGCCTTTCGTTTCAGACTTTATGATTATATCTATGCCCGGTTTGTCCGTTTTCGTTACTATATCTATGTTTGCGGTAGTATTTCTGCCCGCAAGTTTGCCGTTTCTTCTGACGTTGTACGCCCCCGTCGGCACCGCTTCTATGCCCGCTATCTCTTTAAGAAGGTCTCTGTCAAGTCCGTTAAGTTCCATAACTCTTACGCCTCCTTAGCCTTGTTTCCGAGTATCGAACAAGCGGACGAAGCCGACAATATGCTCGGCAAAATCTCTTCTTTCGAGCCGTCTCTCGCGACCTTTCCGTCCGCGATAACGATTATTCTGTCTGCGATATTCAGTATTCTTTCCTGATGCGAAATGATTAAAATCGACTCGCTGTGGTCCTCGGCAAGTTTTTCAAACACCGATATGAGACTGTTAAAACTCCAAAGGTCTATTCCCGCCTCGGGTTCGTCGAATATCGTGAATTTACTGCCCCTTGCGAGCGTAACCGCGATTTCTATGCGTTTGAGTTCGCCGCCCGAAAGGCTCGCGTTGACTTCCCTGTTTACATAGTCTCTCGCGCAAAGCCCGACTTCGGACAAATACTTGCAAATTTCGCTCACGCTCAGTTTTTTGCCGCTTGCGATTTCGATTAAATCGGTCACGGTAATGCCTTTAAATTTCACGGGTTGCTGAAAGGCGAAAGAAATGCCTTTTTTCGCCCTGTCGGTAATGGACGTATCGGTAATATCGACTCCGTCGAGGTAAATTTTGCCGCTCGTCGGCTTCAATATGCCCATAATGATTTTGGCAAGCGTGGACTTACCTCCGCCGTTGGGACCCGTGAAAGCGATAAATTTCTCGTTCAGTTTAAGGCTTATATCTTTTAAAATTTCTTTTCTCTCATTGCCGTTTTCCGCAACGAAAGAAACGTTTTTGAGTTCGAGCATTATATTCTCCGTAGAACCTGCAATTCTTTCAGCCTTAATATAGCATAAACCGATAAAATTGTCAACGTAATAACGCTAAAGAGGTTATAAAAAGTCGTCCGAGCAAATCGGAAATCTTCGTTGCAATATTACTTCTCGGTTTCGGGACGTCGGGGCGCCGTCCCCTACGAAGTTTTAACGATATCTGCCGTAAAAATTTCATTTTTACTTTTTCTTAATGAAAGCAGGTCTAAATAATTCTTTAAACAGGACAAACAAGTTATTAAAAGTTGCCGTAGGGGACGGCGCCTCGACGTCCCGAATAACTTTTTCAATAGTATCTACCGAACAAAAAATATAGTTTTTCCTCTTATTTAAATTTGTCAAACGAAAAGTTTAACCGCTGCAAATTTAGTTTTTATTTTACTCTTGCAGAGTCTCAATCACATTAAGGGGGCGAAAAACGCCATGACCGATTTTATCAGTCTTTCATACCATTTAAGTTGAAGCGTTTTTTCGTTTCTCAGATCACATTCTACGTCAAACAGATAGTGAAAGTCCGCGTATAAGTCGTTTATCAGCGAACTTTTATAAAATACCGTCGCACACTCGAAATGGTGAACGAGCGATCTGAAATCGAGATTTACCGTTCCTATAACCGCCGTATCGCCGTCGGACAGGAAACATTTAGAGTGGATAAAACCGCCTCTGTAAGTGTAAATTTTAACGCCCTGCGACATTAGCGACAGGCACGAACTTTTAGTTAAGGCGTATATCGCCTTTTTGTCGGGTACGTCGGGAATGATTATCCTTACGTCAACCCCTCTTCGAGCGGCGTTTTTCAAAGCGTCCGTTATATTATTATCGACTATCAGATAGGGCGTTTCGATATACAGATATTCGTCCGAACGGTTTATTATATCGAGGTACACGTTCTCGCCGATATGCTCGTAAGTGATAGGGGCGGGCGAGTCGCCGAACGGGTACATATATCCGTCCGAAAACTGCTCGTGTTCCTCGACGATATAGTCTTTTTCGTCAAGGTTTTTACCTGCGGTCATATTGAAAAGTTGAATGAAAAGCCTGACGAGACTGTCCGTAGCCTGCCCTTCGATTTTTACCGAACAGTCAAGCCATCTCCCGTAAGGTTTGGTTATATTCGCGTATTCGTCTGCGAGGTTCGTACCGCCCATAAACCCGACTCTACCGTCGATTACCGCTATTTTCCTGTGATCGCGGTTATTGTGACTGACCGATACTATCGGTATGAACTTGTGGAATTTCCTCGCGTCGATACCGTCTTTCATAAGCGCTCTGTTGAAATTCGCGGGGATTTTCGACATACAGCCGACGTCGTCGTACATAACGTATACCTTGACACCTTCGGCGACTTTTTGTTTCAATATATCGTGAATTTCGTCCCAAACTATACCCTCGTCGATAATGAAATATTCGAGGAAAATATACTTTTCTGCAACTCGCAGTTCGTCTTTTAAACTCTCGAAAAAAGTCTCGCCGTTTTTAAGGTACGTAGCCCTCGAATTATCGTAAACGGGAAGCGAGGTAGCGTGTCTTAAATACTTTACGATGCCTATGCCCTTGCCGCCGTCGACTTTAAGTTCCTTTAAAACTTCGTCCTGCCGATAATGGGCGTCGTGCCTTTCGTCGTAAATCGAGCGATACTTCCTCATTTCGCGTTTACTCATTTTACGGTTGCCGAACGTGAAATAACACATTATTCCGCCGTAAGGAAATACTAAAATGAGAATAACCCAAGGCAGTTTATAGCAAGCGGACTGATCCTTATTGACTATAAACATTATTAAAAGCGCGGTCAATGCGTAAACGGACACAGCGAAAGCGGTTGAGGCTTTCTGCCCCAACCAGTATAGAACTATCCACATTCCGATTGCCTGAGCGAAGATGCTCAGAAGAATAATCAGGAAACGGGAAAAATAAATTTTTGTTTTAAAACTCTTTTTCATTTTTCGCTATTATTTCGACGCTTATAAAGTATTCGGATATGCCCCTCTCGCCAAAGAGGAAAGCAAGAATAATTAGACGGCTTCGCCTTGTAAAAACGGAAAAGCAAGAATAGATAAACGGCTTTTGCAACCGATTTTACCGAAAAATAGAATACAATAAGTCAGCGTATAAGTCGATTATCGCGCTTTTTCTCTTTTTATTAAAACGCGTAATCTTGCTTTCCCCTCCTCGGGAAAAGCAAGATTTATCGGTAAGTTCTGCGTTACAACCTTGTTGCGTATTTCGTTATTTTGCCAAAAGTCCGAACAACTCGTCCGTGAGAGCCGTCGCGTCCTCTACGGGAAGTCCTGCAACAAGTCTTGCAGTCTGATAAAGTATGTCTGCGTACGCCTTTACCGACTCCTTGTCCGCTTCGTATGCCGCCTTTATCTTTGCGTATATCGGGTGGTCGGCGTTGATTTCGAGAACCTTGTTCGCCTTAGCCCCCATTCCGTTTTCCGCGCCCGGCATCTGCGAAAGCACTTTTTCCATTTCGATGGAAACGTTGCCTTCGGAAGAAAGACATACGGGGTGAGATTTCAGTACCGAGGAGATTTTAACTTTCGACACTTTACCGCCGAGAGCCTCGTTTATCGCTCCCAAAAGTTCTTTTTCGCCCTCGTTCTTCTTCTCGTCCGCCTCGGAAACGCCTATGTCCTCGTCGAGAATGTTCTTAAACTCCTTCTCCTCGTATTTTCCGAGCATCTTGACCGCAAACTCGTCCACGTCGTCCGCAAAACAGAGAATATCGTAGCCGAGGTCGAGTATTTTTTCACTCTGCGGCAGAGCCTTGACAGCCGCTTCGGTCTTGGCGGTACCGTAATAAATGTATTTCTGCTCCGCGCCGAAACCGTCTACATACTCTTTTAAAGTAACGTATTTGCCGAGTTTTACCGACTTGAACATTATCAAATCCTGTAAAACGTCTTTATTCATACCCCAACCGCTGTACAGACCGTATTTGAGTTGAAGCCCGAAATTCTTGAAGAATTTATCATAGGTTTCGCGGTCGTTTTTCTGCATATCGAGAAGTTCTTTCTTGATTTTCTTTTCGATATTCGATTCGATAAGCGAAATCTGTCTGCTCTGCTGAATAGTCTCCCTCGAAATATTAAGCGTGAGTTCGCTGTCCACGAGACCTTTCACGAAACTGAAATAGTCGGGCAAAAGTTCGGCGCATTTATCGGTTATAAGCACGCCGTCCGTGTAAAGTTTAAGCCCTTTTTCGTAGTTCTTGCTGTAATAATCGTAAGGAACCCTCGACGGAATATACAAAAGAGCCTTATAACTCACCGCGCCTTCGGTATCTACCGTAATATATTTAAGCGGGTCGTCGTAGTCGAAGAAGTTGTCCTTATAGAAAGAATCGTACTCCTCTTTCGTGACCTCGTTTTTGTTTTTCTTCCATATAGGAATCATCGAGTTAAGCGTAGTCTCTTCCTTGTAAGATTCGGCTTGTTTGCCCTCTTTTCTCTCCTCTTCGGTAAGTTCCTTGTACTTCGTCACGTCCATTTTAATGGGGTAACGGATATAGTCGGAATATTTCTTTACGAGACTTCTTATCTCGTATTCTTCGAGGAATTTGCTGAATTTGTCGTCGTCGGTGTCCTTCTTTAAATGAAGTACGATTTCCGTACCTCTGTCGGCTTTTTCGCAAGGTTTGATATCATAGCCCTCGGCTCCGTTACTCGTCCACACGTTAGCCTCGTCCGAGCCGAAAGCCTTGGAATAAACCTCGACCTTATCCGCAACCATAAACGCCGAATAGAAACCTACGCCGAACTGACCTATTACGTTTACGTCGTCTTTTTCTTTGGCGTCCGCGTTCGCCGCCTTGAAATCGAACGAACCGCTCTTCGCGATTGTTCCTAAGTTCTCTTCGAGTTCTTTCGCGGTCATACCGATACCGTTATCGGTGATTTTCAATACGCCGTTTTCTTTATCCGCGGTAATTTTGATATAAAAATCGTTTCTCGTAAGACCCGAAAGCCCTTCTTTTAAACCCTTATAATATAATTTGTCGATAGCGTCGCTGCAATTCGACAATAACTCCCTTAAAAATATCTCCTTGTGAGTGTAGATGGAGTTAATCATTAAATCAAGCACTCTTTTCGATTCCGTTTTAAAACTTTTCATTTTAATCGCCTCTTTTAGCAAATATTTCAGTTGACTGTTAGCACTTTAATCATTCAACTGCTAATATTATACCCCGTCGCTTTGAAGAAATCAAGCGTTTCAACGTGAAAATTATAAAAAAATTCCGCGACCCGAAAAGAGACGCGGAAAAAGAATTTTTATTTTTTGATTGCGGCGTTGTAAATCATATCGTAAACATAACCGTTATTTATAAGGAATATCGGGTTATGTTCGTAAAGATAAGAACCTAACGGCGCGGCGGTGAAACTCTCGTTGAGTCCGTTCAACATAGGAGCGGTGAGGTTGTGAATGGTTCTCGACATAATCTTGTCGTCTTTAACCATAGAGAGGTCGGAGACGTCGTCTCTGAGAACGTACTCGGTTTTCGTACTTCCGTCGTCTGCTGTAACGTCCTTTTTCTCGTAGTTAAAGACGTATACGCCCGCGAACACTCCCAAAACAACAGCCGCGTACAACGCAAGGTTTATCGTTATTCCTAAGATGTTATCCAAAAATCTGAATATCTTGCTGTTTCTTCTGAGTTTTCTCAGCGGATAGAAGATAAGAATAATAAGTCCGCAGATAAGTTTCGTTCCGATAAGATAGCCGACGATAAAGAATATCAACGCGAAAGGTACGAATGCGATTATGCCGCAGACGAGCCTGTACGTATCGTTCGTAAGCACGCCGCCGAGCGTAAATCTGATTTCGCCGAAGAATTTAACCACTCCGTCAGCCATATAATCGAGCCAGGAGAAGTGGGTCATAAGCATATACACGCCGAAAACGGTAGCGCCGCCTGCGGCGATACCTATGAGCGTTCTCAATATCCCGAACACGAAATGTCCGGACAAACCCCGTCTTATGCTCGTATAGAGAACGAGAACGAACAGCCCTATCAAAAGACCGTCAACTACAAAGTACATAAAAACGTCTCCTACTTTTCCTTAAATATTATTATATACCCTAAATTACGATTTGTCAATCACTTTTTTATAACAAAACCGTCTTTAAGGGAAACAATTTCCGACAAAACGAGTTTTCCGTCCTCTACGACTTTCTTATAGTAGCCCTTACGCATGAGTTGGAAAGAAGTTCCGCTTGCGACTTCGGCGAGATACGGCTCGGCTTTTCCGTTGTAAACGTGAACGCTGTCGTAATTCATACGCTCCGAGAAGTCCTGCCCGGGGTATTCGGCGTCTTTCAAAAGATAGTCGTATTTTCTGATTTCGGCGTCTACCGCGGTTTCAGCGTTCACCCAATGGATAACGCCTTTCACCTTGATGCCGCTCGTATCGTTACCGCTTCTCGACTCGGGAACGTAACTGCAAAGGAGTTCCTCCACGCTTCCGTCCTCTCTTAATTTTACGTCGTCGCAATGAATTATATACGCGTTTTTGAGTCTGACGTAGCCGTCTTTTTTAAGTCTGAAATACTTTGGCGGCGGGTTCAACGAAAAGTCTTCGGAGTCGATGTAAATATGCTTCGATATAGTAATTTTTCTCGTTCCCGCCGACTCGTCGTTCGGGTTGATTTCAAAGTTCTCCTCTTCCGAAGCCTCCGGGAAGTTGGTCAGAGTAACCTTGACAGGCTCGAAAACAGCCATAGCCCTCTCGGCGTTTACGTTGAGATAATCTCTTATGAAATGCTCGAAATAGCCGACTTCGATTTCCGAATTAGCCTTGCATACGCCTATCGCCTCGCAGAAATTCTTTAAAGCCTCTGCGGGAACGCCTCTCGCGCGAAGTCCCGTAAGGGTCGGCATTCTCGGGTCGTCCCAACCCGTGACCGCCTTGTCCTCGACGAGTTTTTTAAGATAACGCTTGCTCATTACGGTATTCGTGATGTTAAGTCTCGCAAACTCTATCTGTCTCGGCTTATGCTCTACTCCCGTGTTCTCCACGACCCAATTATAAAGAGGTCTGTGATCCTCGAATTCGAGGGTGCAAAGCGAATAGGTAACGCCCTGCATGGAATCGCAGATGGGGTGAGCGAAATCGTACATGGGGTAAATTATCCACTTGTCGCCCGTCCTGTGGTGCGTTGCCCTCAAAACCCTGTAAATTACGGGGTCTCTCATATTGATATTCGGCGAAGCCATATCGATTTTAGCCCTTAAAACTTTGGAGCCGTCGGCAAATTCGCCGTTTTTCATACCCTCGAAAAGAGCGAGGTTTTCCTCTACGCTTCTGTTTCTGTACGGACTCTCCTGCCCCGGTTCGGTGAGCGTGCCTCTCGTCTTGCTGATTTCTTCCGCGCTCAAATCGCACACGAACGCCTTGCCGTCCTTTATGAGTTTGACGGCTTTTTCGTATATCACGTCGAAAAAGTCGGACGCGTAGTGAATTTCATACCACTTGAAGCCGAGCCACTCTATGTCCTTTTTTATCGCTTCGACGTATTCGGTCTTTTCCTTGGAAGGGTTGGTATCGTCGAAGAACAGATTGCAAAGTCCGCCGTATTTTTCCGCCGTGCCGAAGTTAAGGCAAAGGGACTTGGCGTGTCCTATGTGCAGATAGCCGTTCGGTTCGGGCGGAAACCTCGTATGAACGCAAGTGGTTTTTCCGCTTTCGAGTTCGCCGTTTATTATTTCTTCGATAAAATTTTTCGCTTCCATATATGTCTCCGTATAACGTCTTTGTTTTACTTTTTGACAATATTTTAGCACAATCTTCCGCATTTTACAATCGTTTTACAAATATAAAAGGTCGGTTTGAATAGTTTTTTTATTTTTCTCCCCTCTCCGCTTGACTTTAAGGCGTTAAAAGCATAAAATAAAAAAGAATTACGGGCGTACGGGGTTGATTTTGTCCCGATGCTCCCCGAGAGGTGTTTTATGGAAGAAAAAAGAGCCGTTACTATGGACAAGATAGTAAACTTATGCAAAGCGAGAGGTATTATTTTCCCCGGAAGCGATATTTACGGCGGAATGGGCAATACCTGGGACTACGGTCCGGTCGGCGTTGAAATAAAGAACAATATCAAGCGCGCGTGGTGGAAAAAATTCGTTCAGGAGAGCGAAAATTCCTACGGCGTAGACGCTGCGATACTTATGAACAGCAGAGTCTGGGAGGCTTCGGGTCATACCGCGAGTTTCTCCGACCCGAAAATGGACTGCAAAGAGTGCAAAACCCGTCAAAGGGCGGACAACCTTATCGAAAACTACTCGAAAGGCGCGGTTGACGTCGACGCGATGTCGCAGGAAGAAATGCAGGCGTATATCGACGAACACAAAATCAAATGCCCGATTTGCGGCAAGTTCAACTGGACGCCGATAAGAAACTTCAACCTTATGTTCGAGACTTCGAGAGGCGTTACCGAAGATTCGCAGAATAAAATTTATCTCCGTCCCGAAACGGCTCAGGGCGAGTTCGTAAACTTCCAGAACGTCCAGCGTTCGACGAGGGCGAAGGTTCCGTTCGGAATCGCGCAAATCGGCAAGGCGTTCAGAAACGAAATCACGCCCGGCAACTTCATTTTCAGAACGATTGAATTCGAGCAGATGGAACATCAATGGTTCTGCAAGGAAGGAACGGATATAGAATACTACGAAAAATTCAAGAAAGCGGCGTTCGATTTCCTTACTTCGCTCAACTTCAAACCCGAACATCTGAGATTTAAGGATCACGAAAAACTCGCCCACTACGCTAAATGCGCGTGCGATATTCAGTATCTCTTCCCCATCGGCTGGTCGGAACTCAACGGTATTCACAACAGGACGAACTACGACCTTTCCCGCCATCAGGAATACTCGGGCAAGAGTATGCTCTACGTCGATCCGATTACGGGCGAAAAGTATATTCCGTACGTCGTCGAATACTCTATCGGAGCGGACAGACTTATGCTCGCCGTTTTATCCGAGGCTTATGACGAAGAAACGCTCGAAAACGGCGAAACGAGAGTGGTTATGCACTTCCACCCCGCCCTCGCCGCCTATAAAGTCGCGATTCTCCCCTTGCAGAAAAAAGAACTCGGCGGAAAGGCGACCGAAATTTACAGGGAACTTTGCCGTCACTTTATGTGTACTTACGACGACGCGGGTTCTATCGGAAAACGCTATCGCCGTCAGGACGAGATAGGAACTCCGTACTGCGTGACGATAGACTTCGATACTCTTAACGATAACACGGTTACGGTGAGAGACAGAGACACGATGGAACAAATCAGACTTCCCATATCCGAACTCGTTTCGTATATCGAAGAAAAAATCAAGTTGTATTGATTGCAAAATCATTCGCAGACAATAAAAAAGAAAGACTACAGATCTAACCGAAAAAATAGAAATGTAGTCTTTTTTACAGTAAAAAACAACTTCCACTTGCTTTCCTCTATGAAGAGAGTTGCATTTGTAAACGAAGTGAGCAGAATTTCTAACCATTCTTGCTTTCCCCTTCGGGGCAGGCAAGATAACTTTTTACAGTCTACCGTATTAAAGTCGGCTATAAGTCGATTAAACGCACAAAAAGGTTTTAATCGGTTAATTTTTTAACGCCGAAAAAAATAAAAAAATAGGTATAACATTTATGGATAAAGTATCGTTATACATAAGAAAAAATTGGACTAAGACTTTCCACCCCGCCGAGGAACTTGCGGGCGACGTGAAAGTAGACCACCCCTACGTTTCGCCGTGCGCGACGGACGTTTACACCGAAATATTCTATTGGGACACCTATTTTATAAATATAGGACTTATGCTCGACGGGTACTCGGAACAAGCGAGATACAACATCGACAACATATCTAAGTTCATAAACGAACTCGGGTTCATGCCGAACGCGAACTATATCACCGACAGATCCCAACCGCCGTTCTTCACAAAAATGGTATACGACTATTACAAAAAGTCGGGCGATAAGTCGATTATCGACGATTACATCGAAACAATACTGAAAGAATACAAGTTTTGGGAAACGGAACGCAAGAACGAAATCGGACTTAATTCTTACAGAAACAACGGAGTCGAAGCCGACATTATTCGCAATTACGAATGGCATCACGGCAGGGTTTGCGAGACGGGCGAAACAAAGGAAGAAAAACTCACGATAGGCGGCGATATTATGGCGATAGCCGAAAGCGGACTCGATTTCAATATGCGTTTCAAAACGCCGAGGAGTCGCATTGCCGCTCACGAGTTTTCGCATCTCGATCTTGATTGTATTTTATACGATATGGAAGTAAAGACCGCAGAAATGCTGCGTATTTTAAATCGCGACGAAGAAGCGGAAGAGTTCGACAATGCCGCCGAAAAGCGAAAAGAACTTATGAATAAATACTATCTGACAAAAGACTGTATTTATCTCGACTATAATTTCGTAACGGGCAAACACTCGGTGATTTTATCCGCGGCTTCGCTCTACCCTTACGCGTTCGGAGTATCAAACGACAAAGAGGGGGCGTTGAAAGCGTTAAAGAGACTCGAACTCGAATACGGACTTTCGGCTTGCGAAAAACGCGACGACAATTTATTTTATCAATGGGACTATCCGTGTATGTGGCCTGCGGCGACATGTCTTGCGTATATGGGACTTAAAAATATCGGACTCGACGGCGACGCGAAGCGAATTGCGGACAAATACGTTACGGTAGCGAGAAAGGTATTTAACGAAACGGGCAGACTGTGGGAAAAGTACGACGCGTTGACGGGAAAAATAGCGGTAACGAGCGAATACGAAACGATGCCGATGATGGGTTGGACTGCGGCGGTTTACCGTTATTTCGTAGAAAGCGAGAAATTGTAAAAAAACGCCCTGTTCTTGAAAAGTGCAAGCATTTTTGAGAGTTCTATAAAAGTATTACCTATATACAGGCTTTTCGGGACGCCGAGGCGTCGTCCCCTACGGCAGTAAAAAAACTTACCGCAAGTCAATACAACTTTGCGAAGCAAAATATAACTGCGATAGCAATATAACTTTGCAAAGCAAAATACAACTGCCGCAGGCAATATAACTCCATTTTTCGGGACGCCGAGGGCGTCGTCCCCTACGGTTTTACACAACACTTGTCGCAGACAAATATCACCGCCGACGGCGATTTCACTTATCGCAAGATAAATTTCACTTTGCGAAGCAAAATATAACTTATAAAAGTCCCCGAGGTTGCGGCAGTTTGCCGAAACCTCGGGGGTTTTCTTTCGGTCGTCTTTCACGACCTTTTTTTAGTTTAACTTTATTCGCTTAAACCGATTACCGAACGAACTTGCCGCAAAGCGTTAAATCGCACATAGGCAAGTTCGGTAAAGGTTTAACTGTTCTTTTAGTCCTTGAATCTCTCTTTCGCGCTGTACGTCGTATGGAGAAGTTCGTGAGCCTTGTGAGAGTTCGGCTCGCCGAGGAAGTTCTTGTATAAGTCGATTATCTGCGGATTTTTGTGCGAAACTCTGAGCGGTCTGCCCTCGTCTTCGCTGTACAAAGCGTTCGCTCTCTTATCTCTGTAAGTGTCGAGTATGTTGTCCTCTTCGTTCGGAAGGAAACACGGCTTAACGTACGGCTGTCCGCCGCCCGCCACGCAACCGCCGGGGCAACCCATTATCTCGATAAACTGATAAGGACTCTTGCCCTCTCTTATTTCGTCGAGAAGTACTTTCGCGTTCTTCATACCGTGAGCGACGGCAACTTTAACTTCCGTTCCGCCGAGATTGAACGAAGCCTCTTTTATTCCTTCGAGACCTCTCACTTCCTTAATCTCGACGTTTTCGAGTTCCTTGCCCGTGAGTTTCCACGCCGCGGTACGAAGCGCCGCTTCCATAACGCCGCCCGTCGCGCCGAATATTACGCCCGCGCCGGTGTAGTCGCCGACTATATCGTAATCGAAATCTTCTTCGGGAAGTCTGTCGAACAAAATTCCCGAACGTTTGATAAGTTTAGCGAGTTCTCTCGTAGTTAAAACGGCGTCAACGTCTTTAAGTCCGTCCGTCACGAGTTCGGGTCTCTCTTTCTCGTACTTTTTAGCCGTACACGGCATCACCGATACGACGAACATATCCTCGGGTTTTATACCCTTCTTTTCGGCGTAGTAATGCTTTAAAATCGCGCCGAACATTTCGTGAGGCGATTTGCAGGACGAAAGGTGAGGAAGAAGGTCGCCGTAGTAGTATTCCGCGTAGTTTACCCAGCCGGGCGAGCAGGAAGTAATCATCGGAAGAACGCCGCCGTTTGTTACTCTCGACAGAAGTTCGGTAGCCTCTTCCATAATGGTAAGATCCGCGCCGAAGTTGGTGTCGAATACTTTTTTGAAGCCGAGCCTTCTGAGAGCCGCAACCATTTTGCCCGTTGCGGGAGTTCCGATTTTCATACCGAACTCTTCGCCGATAGCCGCCCTTACCGCGGGAGCGGTCTGAACGACGACGTATTTGCCCGCTTTCATAGCCGCGTCAACCTTGTCGATTTCCGAAACTTCCATAAGCGCGCCCGTGGGACATACCGAAACGCATTGTCCGCACAAAATACAGGGCGAGTTTGCGAAACTTCTGTTGCCTGCGGGGGCGACGATAGTCTTGAAACCTCTTCTTTCAAAGCCGAGTACCGAAAGTCCGTGAGCGTTTTTGCATCTTTCGATACATCTTCCGCAAAGAATACACTTAGACGTGTCTCTCTTTATCGACGGGGTGAGCATATCGACCGTAACTTCGGTCTTTGCCCCCTCGTACATATCGTCTCTTGCGCCGACGAGTTGAGCGACGTGTAAAAGTTCGCACTTGCCGTTCTTGTCGCACTGCTGACAGTTTTTATTGTGGTTGGAAAGAAGAAGTTCGACCGAGCATCTTCTCGCCTGTACCGCCTTGGGCGAAGAAATGGTGATTTCCATTCCCTCGTTGACGGGATATACGCACGAGGCGACGAGTCCTCTCGCTCCCGTAGCCTCTACGAGGCATACTCTACACGAGCCTTTGGAACACTCTCCGTGGTTGAACGCGCAAAGCGAAGGAATCTCGTATCCGCAAGCCTTAGCCGCTTCGAGTATGGTCATACCCGATTCTACCTGATAAGGTACGCCTTCTATTTTAATATTAACTTTTGCCATAATTCGCGATTCCTCCGATTACTTTTTCTCGACCGCGCCGAATTTACACGACGCGATACACATTCCGCACTTGATACACTTTTGGGTATCGATGACGAACGGCTCTTTGCCGACTACGCCGCTGATAGCGTCCACGGGACACTTTTTAGCGCAAAGACTGCACTTCTTACATTTCGTCGGGTCAATCGAGTAACGCATAAGGTGCTTACAGACGTGAGCCGGACAAACTTTGTCCTGAATGTGCGCGATATACTCGTCTTTAAAGTGAGCGAGCGTGGAGAGAATCGGGTTCGGCGCGGTCTGTCCGAGAGCGCAGAGCGAGTTGCTTCTGACGTTCGCGGAAAGTTCTTCGAGCGCCGCCAAATCGTCCATAGTCGCTTTGCCGTCGGTAATCTTCGTGAGAAGTTCGAGCATTCTCTTCGTGCCGATACGGCAGGGCGAACATTTACCGCAAGACTCGTCGTAAATGAATTCCATATAGAATTTCGCGACGTCAACCATACAGTTGTCCTCGTCCATTACAATCGCGCCGCCCGATCCCATCATCGAGCCTTTCGCGACTAAGTTATCGAAGTCGATTTCGGCGTCGAGGTCGGCTTCCGTGAGACAGCCGCCCGAAGGACCACCCGTCTGAATGGCTTTAAATTTCTTGCCGTGCGGTATTCCGCCGCCGATGTCGTATATAAGTTCTCTGAGCGTAGTTCCCATCGGTACTTCGACAAGTCCTACGTTATTGATTTTGCCGCCAAGCGCGAAAACTTTCGTGCCTTTCGATTTTTCCGTGCCGTGTTTCGTAAACGCCGCGACGCCTTCTCTCATTATGTAGGGAACGCAGGCGAGCGTTTCGACGTTGTTGACGATAGTCGGGCATTGCCATAAGCCCTTGACCGCGGGGAACGGCGGACGGGGACGAGGCATACCTCTCTGTCCCTCTATCGAGTTTAAAAGCGCAGTCTCTTCGCCGCAGACGAACGCGCCCGCTCCGAGACGGATATGAACGTGGAACGAGAAGCCCGTTCCGAGTATGTTATCGCCTATAAGACCTACGTCTTCGGCTTGTTTAATCGCTATTTTAAGTCTGTTGACCGCAATGGGGTATTCCGCTCTTACATAGAAGTAGCCGTTCTGCGCGCCGATAGCGTAACCCGCAATCATCATACCCTCGATTACCGCAAGGGGGTTACCCTCTAAAATCGACCTGTCCATGAACGCGCCGGGGTCGCCCTCGTCGCCGTTACATACGACGTACTTCTCGCCGTCGGGCTGAGCGTAAGCGAACTGCCACTTTCTGCCCGTGGGGAAACCGCCGCCTCCTCTGCCGCGAAGTCCCGAATCGAGAATGTCCTTTATGACGTCGGCTCTGTCCATCTGCAAAGCCTTGGCAAGACCTTGGAACGCGCCCGCGCCCAAACCCTCGTCGATATTTTCGGGGTTAATGCTTCCGCAACCGTGCAGAGCGATACGAACCTGCTTTTTATAGAAAGTGATTTCGTCCTGCTTGGAAATTTTCTTTTCGGTAACAGGGTCGACGTATAAGAGCCTTTCGACGATCTCTCCGCCCTCGATGTCCTTTTCGACTATCTCGGCAACGTCGTCGAGTTTAACCATTCTGTAAAGAGTATCTTCGGGATAAATTTTAACGAAAGGTCCCTGAGAACAGAAACCGAAACAGCCTACCTGATTGACCGTGACTTTATCTCCGAGTCCTTTTTTAGCGACAAGTCTTTCAAACTCCGCTTTAATCTCCGCCGAATGGGAAGAAAGGCAGCCCGTACCGCCGCAGAGAACGATATGTCTTCTGCCGTCCGAACCCGTGAACTTAGCGTCCATACATTTGGCGCATTTATCGGATATAACCTTTAATTCTTCAATGTTTTTAATCATCATTTCACCTCGCCCGATCTGTATTCCTCGATAATCTTCGGAACCGCGTCAACGGTAAGTTTCGGATAAACCTTTCCGTTAATGGATACGGCGGGAGCGATACCGCAAGCGCCGATACAACGAAGCGCGTCAAGAGTGAAAAGTCCGTCCTCGCTCGTTTCGCCCGGTTTGATTTTCAGAAGTTCCGAGAATTTGTCGATAACCTGCTGCGCGCCCTTGACGTAGCAAGCCGTTCCGAGACAGCACCCTATAACGTACTTGCCCTTCGGCATAAGCGAAAAGAACGAATAAAACGTTACTACGCCGTAGATTTCGGCGACGCTTATTCCCGTCTTTTCGGATACAAGTTCCTGAACTTCCAGAGGAATATAACCGTATTCCTTCTGAATATCGCTCAGAATCATCATAAGCGGCGTTTTCTCGTCGGAATATCTCTCGCAAATCTCTGTGATTTGCTTAACTGCCGCTTCCTGTAAATGAGCCATCGTAAGCCCTCCTTTAAATGTAGAAAAATAGTTGATTTCGGCGGGCCTTTCTCCTTTCGGTTTCAGGTCGACCGTATTCCCCGCCCCGCTTTGCGCCGCGCGGCGTCGGCATTCCTATGAATTATACTATAAATAAGGTGTTTATGTCAATTATAAAAAAAGGCTTTTTTATTTTTTTTGAGTGACAAAACCTTTCTCCTAACGCTCCCTCTTTGTAAACGTCTGACATTCTTGCCTGCCCCAAAGGGGAAAGCAAAAGAATGTAACTTAAAAAACGAGAAGTCAAGTAAAGTTTGAAAAAAACGAGAATATGACCTCGCAACACAAATAAAACGAAAATGCGAGCGGTCGGAATTTCACTCCGACCGCCCGCCGCTTAATGCCTGTTTTTGATTATATTTCGCCGACAACTCCCTCTATAAGTCGATTAAACGGTTTTTTTACCGTCCATCGTCTCATTTAAAGTCTCGTTTAGTCGATTATTATTTCGCCGTTTTTCGTAAACAACTTATGCTTACGTTTTTTCAGTTCGCTTACCAAATCGGCTTCGTTTTCGGGTCTGCGTTCTAAAAATACACCCGTTCCTATATGCTCGGGACGGTGAAAATCGCTGCCCGCCGTCTCTATCAGGTTGTATTTTTTCGCAAACTCCAACGCCTTTTCGTTGTCGTTCGAGTGTCCGGGGTGTCCGTTGAACGCTTCGACCCCGTTTAAATATTCGGGATTCCGATAGTTTATCTTCGTCCTGAACGGGTGAGCCTGCGACAATATCCAACCCTTTTCAAGGCACAGTTCGTACAATTCCCTGTGGCTCGTTTTAAATATCTTTTCGCCGCCGCCGAGTACGAAATCGGGCGTCACGCCGTATATCAGAAGTTCGGCTTTGTCGGGAACGGGTTCGAAGTACGACACACAGTCGGGCATCGACTCCATTCCGAAAAACACGTCTATCCCGACATTTTCGCACTCTTTTTTAAGCGTAAGATAATGGGCGACGAAGTTTTCGTTATACTTTTTGCAATCGGTTTTCGAGCCGAAATACTCTTCCGCCAGATACGAATTGTAATGCGAAGTATAAACTATTCCGTCGTAGCCGTGACTTTTATACAATTCCGCAATGGTTTTTTCGTCCGTCTCGGCGCAATCCGAAGTGCCTTTGACGTGTAAATGCATCTCGAGTTTATACATTTTTCTACCTCGCCGAGATTATACTACCTAAGCGAAAAATTTGTCAATAAAATTCGCTTCCAAGCGGCGGAAATTTTTTAGTGAGTAAGGAAGAACATAGCGAGGAACAAAGCCGCGATAATCCACGTTCCGACTTTGATTTCCTTGATTTTTCCGGTAAACACTTTTATTACGACGTAGGATATAAGACCGAACGCTATTCCGTAGGAAATGTTGTAAGTGAACGGCATCATAACCATCGTCATAAACGCGGGAACAGACACCGAAACGTCCGACCAGTCGATATCTTTCACGCAGCCTATCATAAGCACGCCGACGTAAACGAGAGCCGCGCCGTAAGCGCACGCGGGAATGAGTTTCGCGAGCGGAGCGAAGAGGAGGGCGACTAAAAACGCAGCCGCGGTTATAAGAGACGAAAAGCCCGTTTTACCGCCTGCGGCAACGCCCGCCGAAGATTCAACGAAAGTAGTTACCGTCGAAGTTCCGAGAACCGCTCCCGTACAGGTCGCGACTGCGTCCGCAAGCATCGCTTTGTCCATATTCGGAACCCTGAGTTCACCGTTATCACCCGTTTCGAGGAGATTGCCTCCGCGGCACGCGCCGTATAAAGTTCCCATCGTGTCGAACATATCTACCATACAGAACGCAAGCGCGGTCGTTATAAAGAGAATGACGAGTCCGCCGACAGACGTTCCGTCTTTCGCGAGATACGCGGAGAAATCGAAACCTTGCGTAAATACCTTTCCGAACGCTTCGTTACCGAACGCAACGAAAGGCTTGAACGGGTTGAACGAGAAAGTTTCGCCGAATTTATCGTAAAATCCCGATACGGTAAAGCCTAAAAGATAGTAAAGGACGGTTCCGCCGAGTATACCCCAAAGAATAGAACCCTTGACCTTTTTTTGCGAAAGTATCGCGATAAGCAGAATGGAAATAACCGCGACGACGAGCGGCATTACCTGACCCCAGGACGCGCCGCCCAAAAGGTTGAACGAAGCGAGCGTTACGCCCGTAGTCTCGTGGGGGATAACGATTTTAGCGTCCTGTAAACCCAAAAACGCGATAAAAAGACCTATACCTGCGGGAATAGCAGCCTTGACGACGGGAGGAATAGCCTCGAAAATTATTTTTCTAAGACCCGTGAGCGTGAGAGCCACGAAGATAAGTCCGTCCAAAAGAACGAAAACGAGTGCGTTCGCGTAGGTGAATTCGAGCGCGCCGCATACGGTATACACGAAAAACGCGTTAAGACCCATTCCGGGAGCCTGAGCAAGCGGAAGGTTCGCTAAAAGTCCGATAAGAACGGTGCCGATAACCGCTGAAAGGGCGGTCGTAACGTACATCGCGTCGAACGATACGCTGCCGAGATCGGCGAACATACCCGAGTTGACGACGAGTATATACGCCATTGCGAGGAAGGTCGTAAGACCTGCGACTATTTCCGTTTTTATCGACGAACCTTTTTCGGTAATACGAAACTTTCTGTCGAAAAACGATGTTTTCTTTTGTTCGATATTTTCCATAATATCTCCTTATTTTCCGCTTATCCGCGGTTTTATCACAAACAAACGTTATCTATAATATCCCAAAAAAAGATATATGTCAAGTTATTTTGTCCGAAAGATTTAACCCCATACGGCGTTCGCCGTATGAAAGAATAAAAAGCAGGCTTAAAAACATTTCGGGGCGTCACATTCACCTACGATTGTAAAATATCGCTTCCGTTTCACGGGACGTCGAGGCGCCGTCCCCTACGATTATTGAATAAATTGCCGTATAAGTCGATTATTTCAACTTTTCGTATAATATCGTGAAGATTATATATAATGACTAAAAAAAGTCTCCCCCTGTGCAAGGGAAGACTTTTTTACGGTACTTTTCCGACTGTTTTTTATTACGCTTCGAGCGGCTTCGGGTTGATCTCCGAAATACTCTTCCTTACCGCTTTCGACGAAAGAACGATAAGCGCCGCCGCTATATCGATAACGGTATCGATTATTACGACTACGTTATATACGAGGCTGTAACCGAACGCGCCGAATTCCGAATCGGGGTTGTAGTATACGAAATACCCCGAAAGAACGTGCGAAATATATCTGAATATACCCGCAACGGCAATTCCGACCACTATTTCCGCAACCATACTGCCTTTAAGGAACTTGAATTTCTTCGCGATACCCGTAAGACCTATCGCCGAAAACGCTATGGGATAATCGAGAAGAACCTGCATAGGCTGATACGCGGAAGGACTCTGAATAAACTGCATTACGCCGTAAATAACTCCGACGTAAACTCCCCTTCTCACTCCGAATACGTACGAATAGAACATAAGCGGAAGCATACTCGCGAATGTTATCGAACCGCCGTCGGGCATTCTGAAAAGTCTGACGTAGGAAAGGGCGAACGAAAGGGCAAGGCAAACGCCCGCGTAAGCGATATTTTTAGACTCGGTTGCCGTTCCCTCGTCTTTTCCCGCCAAAACGGTGATAGCCGCAATCGCGAGAACGAGAACAAGCGAAGTAATATAGTACGCGACGGGGCTGTGCGGCTCCATAGCGTTCGGGGTCGAACAGAACACGATAAGGGCGTAAACGATAACCACCGCGAACGCCGCCATCGTGAAATACTTGCTCGCCGTCGCAGACTTCTTTTTAAGTATCTGCCCTACGACTACGGTAAGTAAAAGTACGGCTAAGAAACCGATAAAAAGATAGAATTTATAGTCGATATCTTCCTTATCTTTCATTAAACCGACGGTTAAAAACGCGACGATAAGAACTGCGGAATAAACGCATACGAGCCAAAAAGCGACCTTTTTAAAAGTGTCGAGCGGCTTTTTGCTTACGCTTAAAACGACGTAAGCGATAAGCAAAGCAAGCGCTATCGCTATCGTGAGATATAACGCGACGTCGTACATGGCGTTCATTATCTGCTTGGGCGTGGGACTTTCAATGTCGAACAACGCCCATAAATGAGTGAGTTTTAAATAATCCATTTTTCTCCTTTCGTTTGCGACCCTTATATAAATTTTTCGATTGACAGCCGCGAAACGCATTAAAAAACTCTTTACGAAATTACACGCAAAGAGTTCATAAAATCACAGACGATTTAATATTCGCAGTTCCATACAAGCATTGCCTTGTCAGGTTCAACGGGTATAATCTCAGCCGCGACGAAATTTCGGTTCCGCCGCAGGCACCCCTCGCGTATATTGAGTTTTTACAGTTCGGATTATACCCCTTTCCGTCGCCTTTGTCAAATATTTTCGCATTGTTTTTTTACCTCGCGAATAAGATGTACTATGTTTATTACTGACGGACAAGTATCTTATTATTACATTATAAAAAAAATTACGCTTTCCGATAAGGACGGCAAGAGACTCCGCAAACTCGGCGTACACGAGGGTTCGATAGTAAAAATCGTCAAGAAAATAGGCAAAAACGCCGTAATTGTAGAGTGCGACGGAGTAAAAATAGCGTTAGGTAAATCCGTCACGGACAATTTGCAAGCGGAAATCGCCGCAAGCGTTAAAATCGGCGAGGGGGCGAACGGTATATGAAAATTATTCTCGTCGGCAACCCGAACGCGGGCAAAACAACTCTTTTTAACACTCTCACGGGCAAAAACGAAAAAGTCGGCAACTGGCACGGCGTGACCGTCGAAGAAAAAACGGCTTCTTACGTTTACCGAGGCGAAAAATACGACGTTTCGGACGTTCCCGGTCTATACTCGCTTAAAAACTGCGACGCCGAAGAAGCGGAGGCGGCAAGGTCACTTTCAAAAAACGACTACGACGCGATAGTTGCGGTAGTCGAGGCGGACAAAGTGAAAAGAGGGCTGAAACTCGTATCGGAACTCAGGCGTTTTAATAAGCCGATTGTACTGTTTATCAACTTATACGCCGACTTTCTTAAAAGAAACGGCAATTTAAACGCCAAAGAACTCGGGAAAGCGACGGGAACGAAGGTAATCTGCGGCGAAGCCTGTTTCCAAGCCGACGCGAGAAAAATAAAGGAATATCTTGCCGATAAACCCGTCGTATTGCCCGTTACGGGTTCGGAATACGACTATAAACAACCCCGAAGCAGAGGCTATACGCTTGACAAAATAATAACGGGCAAGTTTTCGGCAGTACCGATATTTGCCTCGGCAATGCTCGCGATTTTTTACCTCGCGTTCGGGAACTTTTCGCCCATAACGGCGTTAAGCGAGGCTATAAGTCGATTATTGACAGATTTTATAGGCAAACGAATATATTACGCCCTATATGAAAAGAACCTTTTTATCGCTCGCCTCGTCTCGGAAGGCATACTCGGCGGAATTGCGGCGGTGTTCTCGTTTATTCCGCAGATAGCCGTTTTATCAATGTGCTTAGAGTTTTTGGATCAGTCGGGGTATCTGTCGAGACTTTCCGCGTCGACCGACGGCTTTTTAAGAAAATTCGGACTTTCCGGCAAAAGCGTATATTGTCTGTCATGCGGTTTCGGCTGTACAGCCCTTTCCGCGACCTGCTCTAAAGGCATAGACGACCCGCCCGTAAAAAGGCGAGCCGTACTTTCTCTGCCGTTTATAAGTTGTTCGGCGCGAACGCCCGTATACTTCTATATAGCAAAATTCGTGTTCAAAAAGTACGCTTTCGCGGTAGTAACAGTAGTATATTTCCTATCATTGATACTGCCGACCGTCCACTCTGCGGTCCTCAAAAAATTCTTCGTAAAAGGCGAACCGCAGTCGCTCATAACGGAACTCGCCGACCTTAAAATGCCGAAACTCTCCGCGCTGTTAAAATCCTTGCTAAAAACGCTCAAAGAGTTTATAATAAAACTATCGACGGTGGTGTTCTCGGTAACGCTTGCGGCATGGCTCGCCCTTTCGGTATCGCCCAATCTGCAACTGCTCGAAATTACCGAATGTGAAAATTCCATACTCGCGTATCTCGGCAAAGGAGCGGCTTTTCTGTTCAAACCCATGGGACTTGACTGGAAATACTCGGTATCCGTCGTCTCGGGGCTATTCGCAAAAGAAAGCGTAGTCTCCCTTCTGTCGATATTATTCCCCGACGGGCTGATTCTCACCGTTCCGCAAGGAATATCTCTGACGGCCTTTTGCTATCTGTGTCCGCCGTGCATTACGGCATTTTTCGCAGTCGCGAAAGAAACGAACGCCAAATACGCGATTATCTCTTGGGCGTGGCAACTCATTCTCGCCCTGCTCGTATCATACGCTTTATATTTTGTTTTTACGTTGATTTTATGAATGAATTCGTTATCGAAAAAGACGGTAAACTTTCCGAAAAAATACTGAACTATTACAACGGGGCGGTGACCTACTCGCTCGCGATGAAAACCATACGCAAAAAGGACGTTAAGGTGAACGGAGCGAGAGTAAACAAGGACTGCCCCGTAAAAAAAGGCGATTTAATTACCGTTTATCTGAATATGAAAGACAACCGCGCCGACAAGGTAATTTTTAACGAAAACGGAGTCATCGCCTTTGAAAAACCGAAAGGAATAACTTCGGACGATTTTTACTCGCTCGTTTTAAAGACCTACCCGCAGGCGAAATACGTTCACCGTCTCGACAGGAATACGGACGGAATTATTCTTTTCGCTTTGACAGACGAAGCGTACGCCGCTCTTACGGACGGGTTTAAACGCAGAACATTCAAAAAATACTATTACGCCGTAGTTTACGGAGTACCGAAAAAACGCTCGGACTTACTTACCGCATATCTTGTAAAAAACGCTGAAAAATCGGAAGTAAAGATATACGACGAAAAGGTTGCGGGGGCTGAAAAGATAATCACGGGATACGAAACGTTGTGGTCGAAAGACGGAATTTCGGGACTTAAAGTAGAACTCGTCACGGGTAAAACGCATCAGATACGCGCCCACCTTTCTCACGTCGGACTTCCGCTCATCGGAGACGAAAAGTACGGCGATAGGTCGATTAACGAGCGTTTTAAGAAAAATAAGCAGTCGCTTACGGCATACAGAACGGAGTTATATTTCGATAAAAGCAGTCCGCTTTATCTTCTTAACGGCAAAGTTATAGAACTGCCCGTTCAAATCGAGAAAAAATAGTCGCAGATGGCAGTTGCGCCGTCTGGACGGCAGCACATTAAATTTATATCGTTATAGGACGACGCGGCTAAGGACAGTTGCTTTTCGCACATATTATAAGCAAAAAGCGAACTACAAACCCGACCCGAACTGTCGATTTCAGACTATTGCAAAAATTTTTACCATTGCGCCCCCTTTATCATACCGATTACTTTGAGCATATCTTTGCGGTCTATCTGAAACAAAAAATCGTTCTGAGTATGTTTACATAAACTCGATATTTCAACTATCTTGTCGTTACAACTGCGGTGTATCTGAAAATTATCTGCCGCAACGTTTATAATAAACACCCTTTTACCTTCGATTTTCTTTAACTTCTCCAAACATTTGCTTCTATACATATCTCTGTATTCTCTACTGTACTCAGACCAGTTCTTGAAATCTATGTATACGTTTTTATCGGAAGCTAAACAAAAGTCAAACTTTTCAAATTTAGTCGCGTCGTCGATTTCGGACAACTTAACCCCGTTTGCCTCTAAAATAGCTCTTCCCGCAACTTCCCCCAGCGCTCCCTTGTATATACTCTGATAAACCGCAGGCAAAATCATACAATCGTTACTTTTAAAGGTAGTCGCGTATCCGTTTTCGATAAAAGCGTCCCTGACCGCAGGTATTCGGATCAAACTTGTTAATCTTGAACCGTATTCGTCTATTTTTATTGCGTTTTTTCTCTTTTCAAGGCTATAATCGTACAAAATCTGTTTAGTCTCCGATTCGTCGTCGATATACAGATAGTGATCTATCTTTTCTTCACCTCTCGCTTCCAGATAGAAGTCTTTGACGGAATAGCGTTTTTTCACCTCCTCTTCCAACTCCTCTTTTGAAATCGTCGGGTGTTTCAAAACAAAATTACGCATATCGTTCCATTGTTCGATGTCGCTCTCACTCCACGAAGTCCTGTTCAGGTTGAGAATATTTTTTATTCTTGTCTTTATTCGGGCGTTTCGATCGCACGCTTTATTTAAATTGATATGCGTATTGCTTTGCCCGTTTTTTGCGTTCAGTTCGGCAATTTTCCGAAATTCGGGATTTAATAGTCTGTCGTTTTTAAATGCGACGGAAAAATCTACGCTTTTAAATATTTCTTCGTCAACGTGTATATTTATATTTTCGTTCTTGTTTTTCGTTCGACAAATTCTGCCTACCGCTTGAATAAGTATTTTTACTATATGATTGTTTATGGACTCGGCTCTGTACGCATAGAAGTCAAACGGCTCGTTTTTATTTGTTGTCATCAGTCGCCTGAAAGCCGATTTTATATTGCCGAACACGGTTTTTTTCGCAACTTCGCCGCTCGTCTTTAACGACTCGTATTGATAAATCAATTTTATCAAATCGGCCTCTTCTCTGAGTTCCGAAATGTTTACAAGTACGTTTGTAGGCAATTCAAGGTATATAGAGTCGATGTCCGTTTCTTTATCATCCACTTCGTATTGCAGATTCTGCCCCGTTCCTGCCGTGTTATAACTTGAAAACAGTATTACTTTCTCTCCCGTCTGAATATCCCTTTTATAATTTTCCTTTTTCTCTAAAAAATCCGCGCTGCTTAAATAATGAGATTTAGGGACGCATACGCCCTTTTCTTCGCATAACGCGGATATAACCGCGCCGATAACTCCCTCCGAAAAAATGTTGTAGTCGCTGTATTCCACAACGTTCCTGTTTGTCATAACCAACAGGACTTTAGAATATTTATCGGAAATAAACGTCCTTACCGACTTCATCGCCTTGACGATTCTTTTTACATTGTAATTCGGATCTCGACTGTCCGACTGCCGATATTTTAAAAACATTTCGGCAAACGAATCTACGTTTTTCTTCTCGTCGAAAAGTTGCGAGACAATTTCTTTCAATTCGTCCGATTGCGTTTCGGCTATACATTCTTTCGAGATCGTAATATTGTCGTTTCTGCTTAATCTCGATTTTATGTAGTTCCTGATATTCGCTTTATCGTCCGCAGGCAAATCGTAATAATCGCCGTTAAGCCTGTCTCGCAAATATTCGATATTATAATTCCCCGTAACGGTTTCTATACTTGCCGTAGCGGATAAACCGACCACCCTTGCTTTACTCGCAAGCGAAAGCATAAATTTTTCGGGCGTATTGTCTAAATAACACATAGTCATTGCCGTCGATTCGTTATGAGAAATATCGTCCTTAAAGTCGTAATATCTGAATCCGTTCATATAAAAATCGGTGTCGAAAACGTCTCTGCCCCTGTTTATAACGGGAATAGAAATGTTATCGACAATCATTGCGGTAACGTTTTTAGCCATTACGTAGTCTAAATTATACAAGTCGATTATGGTGCTGACCGCCTGATCGATTTCCATCATATCCCGCCGAGTTTTCCTTGCCTCGTCGTTATAATGAACCATATAAGTCTGCGCCATTTTCGCGCAACACTCGATAAATACGTTTATAGCGTTTTTTATCGAATAGATTGTACGGTAAAATTTTCCGTCGTCGCTTTGCTCGGAAACCGAAATCGTATTTTGTTTTTTACGCGAGTCGATTTTAAGTATTATATTTTTGTCGGTTTGCGAGTTCGTTATCGTATGCAGTTGATAATCGTCGAACAGAAAATATCTGTCGTCGTCGTTAGAATCCAACTTAAACAGATAATTAAGGTTATACTTTTCCTCAACCTCGGCAAAATGTTTTTTCATTTTATTAAAACAATAAAGAGAACTTGTTTTATCGTTTTCGTCCGACGAGTCCGCAAACACCGACACGGGAAACTCGCGACCTTTCAAAGTGTTCGATATGCTCGAAAACAATTTTATGAGGTCCATTTTATAATCGGAACAATTCTGTATTTCCTGATTGAGCAAAACGTCTTTGGTCGCGTCGAACTCGTCTATGAAAATCAACGCGTTTTTTATCTTGGAATGGGATATAAAACGGTACGGATTAGAAATAATAGGGTCGTTTCCCGATACGAATTTATCGACCGTCATAAATAAAACTTTTCTATCTTCCGTTAAACAAGCGGGGTATAATTCCTTTATCCATGAGTACTCGTCGCTATTTAATTTTGCCTTCTTTTCACGTTTGTTTTTTGCAATTTTAGACAACTCTTCCGATAAATCTTTTCTGAACGCGACCTCGTAATGTTTTCTTATTTCCGAAAGCGCGCCGTCCAATATATCTTTTGGGATATTCCCGTCCGATAAGTCCTTATAGAGTTCTATTCGTTTTTTCAATTCTTTGCAAGACTGCCTGTTCTGAATTACGCGAGGAATTTTACCGTAAACTTCCGAAAACTTATCCAAAACGCTCTCGTAGTTAGCATATATTCTCAAAACGTTTGCGTCGAAAAGAGACAAATCATCCGCAAAGTCACGTTTTACGTCATTAAAGATATCGTCTATATTTTTCTTTTGCGGAGTTAAATAAACGATAGTTTTGACGTCTTTCAAAATTTCTCCGCGAATAAACCCGCCTATAATTTTCCCCGTAAGATAAGTTTTCCCCGAACCCGTGGGCATATCTATAAGGCAAAGTCCGTGGTCTTTTGTATTTATAAATTTTTCTATCGCGCGTTGCATACTTCTCATATTGCGTTCCCCGTCGTTTAGCCGATAAAAACTAAATATCCGATTTTATATTTATATTGATTATAACCTATTCCGACGCATTTTGCAATAAGGTTTTAAAATAAATTAAAAGAACGTTTAATTTATTCAATAAATTTCAACGGAAATATATAAAAAGTAACACCTATGCTCGTGATAAAATAATCACTGTAAACGACGTTAAAAGTTTAAGCGAATATCTTTCTGTTAACTACGTTAAATCTTTTATT
>CAKQKW010000015.1:0-39897 GCA_934249325.1 uncultured Clostridia bacterium | reverse complement strand
TGAGTGAGAAGATTTGAACTTCCGGCCTCTTGAACCCCATTCAAGCGCGCTACCAAACTGCGCTACACCCAGTTATCTCGCAGTCCTTTCCCGAACTGCTTATAGATTATATAACAAATTCAAAAAAATGTAAACACTTTTAAGGCGTTTTTACGTTATTTTTTAAAATTCGTCTACAGTCTTTCTCTCAAACAACTTCAACAGTTCTTCAAGCGGCTCCTTTTGTCCGTATATTATGTTATATACCGCGTTCGTTATAGGTAGTTCCACCTTGTATTTCTCGCCGAGCAGTTTCAACGCCTTGGTTGTCGATACTCCCTCAGCTAACTTCGTAAACGGCTTCTTGTTGTATAAGTCCTCGCCGTATTGTCTATTGTTGGAATATTCCGAGAATAATGTGGTCTCGTAGTCCCCTAAATGACAAAGCCCGTAAGCAGACAATTCGTTGCCGCCCATCGCCTTTATAAGCCGAGCGACCTCTCTCGCCCCGCGAGCCATAAGCGGTCCTTTAAGCGTACAGAGTCCGCCCCCGTCGAGTATGCCCGCCGCTATTCCCATAACGTTCTTAGCCGCCGCGCCTACTTCGCTGCCTATTACGTCGCCGCCGTAATAAAACCGTATGAGTTTACTCTTGAACCCGTCCGCAAGTCTCCTTATAAGTTCCTTGTCGTACCCGTCGATTACCATACAGTTCGGCTTGCCTTTCGTAAACTCCTGTATATGCCCCGGTCCGACCCAAACAGCAACTTTGGATTTGTCGTAACCGTTTTCAATCATAATTTCCGAAAGCCTTTTACCCGTGTTCTCCTCTAAGCCTTTCATACAAAGCACGACGGGCTTTTCGTCCGCTCCGTAAGCCTTTATTTCGCTTGCAAACTCGCGAAGAGCCTGCGACTTTATCGAGATAATGAGCGTATCGGAATTCTCTATGGCATACTTCAAATCGGACGAAAGCGTGATTTTATCGGACAGTTCGACGTACTCGTTTCTGCCCGTCTCTTTGAGTTCGGTAAAAGCCCTGCCGCCTTCTCTGCCCCATTGAATAACGCGATGGCCCGTTTCGGCTAAATACCAACCGATAAACGAACCCCATCTTCCGCATCCGAATACGCCTACTTTCATATATAAACCCCTCTATAAGTCGATAAACTCAATATTTTATTTATTATCGCCGTTCGTTTCCGAACTTTGTTTTTCTTTCTTTTTGAAGGTAAATTTCTTCTCTTCGCCCTTGATTAGTCTGCCGATATTTTTATAATGCAAGACGATAATAAACGTCGCCGCAAAAATGCTCACGACAAGTTTCGATATATAAAAATTCGCTATCCCGCAAGCGGTGAAAATGCCGTAAAGAACGGGAAGAGCGAACGCCGCAGACATCGAACTTACAGACACTATGTGAGTGAATATAAATACGACTATAAACACGGCGATAACGAGCAAGAAAATTCGCCAATCAACCATTAAAGCGACCGCCGCTCCGACGGTAACGCACTTACCGCCTCTGAATGAGAAAAAAATCGGAAATGCGTGACCGATAAGACACGCCGCTCCCGCAACGCTCATATAGTTCGCGTAGCGGTCGGGCGTTTTATCCCATAAACAGCAAAACAAGTATGCAAGCCCCATAGAGAGGAAGGCTTTAAAAATATCGCCCAAAAGGACGAAAAGACCGCCTTTCAAGCCGTACACTCTCGCCATATTCGTGGCTCCCGCGTTGCCGCTTCCGTGCTTTCTGACGTCGCTCCTGAAAATCGCGCCCGATAAAATTACGGACACGCTGACCGACCCGAGCAAATACCCGATTAAACCGCAAATCAAGCCAAGCCACCAAATCATATCGTATCGCCTCCGTTTCCGTAATTATATAACATACCTTGTATTTTACAACATATATTCCGACTTGTCAATTATTTAAATATTTACGCAGAAAATAACGCAAGATTTACACAAAAAAGGGAAAACAGTATCAATACGGGGTAAAATTCAATAGGTATCGGTTATTCCGAGCCAATAGTCGGATGGAACGTTCAACGATACGGATATCTGTTTTAACAAATCATATCCGGGTTTCGCCTTACCTTTAAGCCATTCACTGACCTGACTTTGTTTTACGCCGACTACGCTTGCAAATTTCGTCTGCGTAAGATTGTTTTCCTTTAAATACTCTTCTAATATTTCCTTAAAACCTCTGTTCATAAGAGAGATTATATAGAAATTTCTATTAAATATACCCTTATATAGAATTTTCTATATTAAAATGTTTGACATATAGAATTTTCTATGTTAAGATGTATTTATAATAAACGGAGGATAAAAATTTATGTACGACCCATTCGACATGACAGAAGAAACCGAAAACACAAACGCAAACGAAAAAGAAAGCAAGACCCCTATTATAGACAGCGGCGAACGAATGATATATGCAAGAAATAAAGTACGCCAAATTTCTTTGTTTCACAAATTAAAACTAATATTTCTCGTAATCTCTGTTGCTCTATACGGCATCGTCGCGCTCGCGCTTCTTATGCCTATCAGAGAAACATTCGATAAAGATGGTAACGTTATAAGGTTAAACTTAATAACATCTGAAAAGGATTTGAAAGAAGATACGAGTTCTACAATATATAAATACGGCGATCCTGCTTATGATAAATTGCATTATATAGAAGAGAACGTCCCGAACTCAGACCAACTCTTGCTTGGTTTTGTAGCATTTGCCGTTGCGTGTTACTGTTTCATTTCAAATATTTATGAATTATTAAAAACACTTATTTTTACCCCCTACCACAAAACAACACTTTGGAGAACCTGCTATAATCATTACGAGAAGCATAACGCAATCAAGCTAAGTATGCATTGGATATTGCACACAATAACTTTAACCTTAGGATACTTTTTGATACCTGTTTTTATTCCCAAGTTTTTTAATTCTTTCTTTTCATTTCAAAAGTATATTATACCTTTATTGTGGAAGTATAATGAGCAATCTTGGAATTTTATCATTAACCCGGCATTTTTAGTAAATGCCGCCACTGTATGTATCATTTTGGGGACTATATTTACGGGACTTGTTTCAATATTCAATAGACTATACAAATACCTGACAGATATAGAAGTAAAATATTATTAACGTTGTGTTGAAAACGAAACAAATATTATTATATCATTTTAAGGCTTATACTTAGCCTGCTTTTCAGGAGATTTTATGAAAGAAAACATTAACGACAGTCGCAAAAAGTCCAAATTAAAAAAAGTACTCTTAACAACAATTATTACTCTTATTTTGTGCGGAAGTATAGTTATCGGCGGAATTGTAGGAGTTAAGGCATATATAGATTACAACACAACAGGCGACGGGGCATATAATAAAATATTAGAAGAAAAATTTGGAGATACCAATGGTATTTTGTTTGATAAAATAAGTCATTCTCTTAGCCGAAGTCAGACAATTAAGCACATAAAATTCTGTGACGACAACAAATTAGAAATTTATTATGACCAAGAAACAACAAACCCTGTTTATAAAAATGTTGACTATTACAACTGTTATGCAACTTTCGAGTATGATAATAAATACTACGATAGTTTGATTAACGCTGAAAAACCCGATAATTTGATTGATTATTTAGACGCTCTCAACAATTTATTTACGTCTATGAGATATGTAAACCAAGAGATGTATTTTGAACATGATTTTATTTCTAAACTTGACGGTTCAGAAGAGACTATTAAAAAATTGAGCGAATTATTTAAATTGGAAACGAAAGACGATAGCATTGTCAAACAAATAGGATTTTCCCCTTATGATATTCATACAATTAAGTTGGAAAAAAATGACGACAGTAGAACGGTTAGTTACAGTTTTAAATTGTCGGGAATAAGTTATTGTCAAACCAAATATGAAAGTTTTGATGTTATAAAACCGAGCAAAGAATTACTTATAGATAAGTCTTACGATAAAAAGCACGTAAAAACCTATTATAGAGATATGATTGTTTCGGGCATCTACTATTTTACAAATAATATTCCTCTAAAAGATGAACTATTGCGTATAGAGTTAGATTCGTATATAAACGGGAACAAAAATTTAGAAGTTGAAACTACATATTTTGACAGTGTCAATATTTTTGATAAATTCTTTAAAATGAATAACGTTAAAAAATTTAATTATAAAAAGCCGTCAGATTTAGATTTAACGCAATACTCCAACGAAAACACACAGAATCGATATTATGGAATACAAACGCAAAAGTAAAACGCGTCGGCGATTTGCCCCTTCCGCCTCGGCGGCGGACGCCCCTCTTCGTCAGACTTCTCCTAGAAACCCCTTCTCGGGACGTCGAGGGCGCCGTCCCCTACAGTTTATCTGCATACAATGCCATTACGTTCCATTTTCACACACCACATTTTTTCTTTTAAAAATTTTTCCATGATAAAAGCGGACAAGAGCTCTTGTCCGCTTTCTACTTTTTTCGTTAAATAACTCGCTATTATTCCATAACGGCAGTTGCGCCTGCTTCTTTGAGTTTCGCAACCATCTTCTCTGCGTCTTCCTTCGGAGCCGCTTCCTTTACTACGCCGCCTTTTTCGACAAGGTTCTTCGCGTCTACCAAGCCAAGTCCGGTGATTTCTCTTACCGCTTTGATAACGGCAATCTTGTTTCCGCCGACTTCCTTCAATACTACGTTGAATTCGGTCTTTTCTTCTTCTGCCGGAGCAGCAGCCGCTACTGCGCCTGCAACCGCTACGGGAGCCGCTGCGCTTACGCCGAACTCTTCTTCGATTGCCTTAACAAGGCTGTTGAGTTCCAAAACGGTCATACCTTTGATTTCTTCGATGAATTTTGCAATATCTGCCATTTTTAATTTCCTCTCTTTTTAATTATTTTTTTCGCTTTTATTAAGCATTCTGCTCTTTCTTTTCTGCGACAGCGTTAAGAGCAACCGCTAAGCCGCGTACAATTCCGGACAATGCGCCCGCGAGTTTTGCAACGAGTACTTCTTTCGAAGGAATCGATGCGAGTTCCTTTACCGCCTTTACGTCAACGTACGCGCCGTCTACGTATCCGCTCTTTACGGAAATTTTGTCGTTGGTGTTCTTGCACATATCGCAAGCAACTTTTGCCGCCGACGTCTCGTCTGCTCCGAACGCAACGGCAGTAGGACCGTTAAGGTCGCTGTCGAACGCGGTTACGTCGAGTTCGTTGAACGCCTTTTTGAGCAAGGTATTTTTAAGTACCTTATAATCGGTGTTCGACTTTCTCATTTCCGAACGGAATGCGGTATCTTCTGCCACGGTCAAACCTTTGTAGTCGATAAGAATTATAGACTTGCTGGCTTGAATCTTGGCTTTGATGTCTTCTACAATTTGCTTTTTTGCCTCTTTGTTTGCCGACAACTTATTTTACCTCCGTTATTTTTTGTTTGAAAACAGCCCCCGACCGCGCGAAATACGGTCGAGGGCTTAATAATTACAACTCTCGTGTTCGTACCTCGGCGGGTAGCGTGTCCGCTTTACAACCTGCTGTCTTCGGCTTATTATTTAACTGTGATTATTATACCGCTTTTAAAGCGGCTTGTCAAGCGATTAAACGCCCTTCGGTACAACTTTTACGCCGGGACCCATAGTGCTTGTAAGAGTTACGCTCTTTACGTACTGTCCCTTAGCCGCCGCCGGTTTCGCCTTGATTATAGCGTCCGTAAGCGCGTTGTAGTTTTCAACGAGTTTGTCTTTTCCGAAACTCTTCTTTCCGATAGCGCAGTGGATAATAGCCTGTTTGTCAAGTCTGTACTCGACCTTACCTGCTTTAACGTCCGCAATCGCTTTCGCTACGTCCATAGTAACCGTTCCCGACTTCGGGTTGGGCATCAAGCCCTTAGGTCCTAAGAGTTTACCTATTCTTCCGACTACGCCCATCATATCGGGGGTCGTAATTACGGTGTCGAATTCGAACCAGTTTTCTTTCTGAATCTTGGTTACGAGCTCTTCCGCGCCGACGTAATCTGCGCCCGCAGCAGTAGCCGCGTCCGCCTTTTCGCCTTTCGCAAGAACGAGAACTCTTACGTTTTTACCCGTTCCGTTGGGAAGAACGATTACGCCTCTGACCTGCTGATCCGCTTGTTTCGGGTCTACGCCGAGTCTGACGTGGAGTTCGATAGTTTCGTCGAATTTCGCCTTAGCGTTACCGAGGACTACGTCCACCGCCTCGCCGACTTCGTATTGTTTAGCGCGGTCATATGCCTTCGCGCTATCGAGATATTTCTTTCCGTGTTTCATTATTTAAGAATCCTCCTTGTGGTTGTAACGAGAATATCCTTCTCTCCCACTCTTCCTTTACTCTTCTACGGTTACGCCCATGCTGCGAGCGGTTCCCTTGATCATGCTCATCGCCGCTTCCAGCGACGCCGCGTTGAGATCGGGCATCTTCTGTTTCGCTATTTCCTCAACCTGAGCCTTGGTAAGTTTCGCTACCTTGTCCTTGTTCGGCTTTGCGCTCGCGGTCTCGATTCCGCACGCCTTCTTAATAAGTACCGGCGCCGGCGGAGTCTTTAAGATGAACGTGAAAGAACGGTCTTGATAAATAGTGATTACTACGGGAATAATCAATCCGACTTCGTTTGCCGTCTTTGCGTTGAATTCCTTGGTGAATCCCGGAATGTTGATTCCGTAAGGACCAAGAGTAGAACCTACCGGGGGTCCCGGCGTTGCTTTTCCGGCTTGTAATTGCAATTTTACTATTGCAGTAACCTTTTTAGCCATATTTCTCCTCCAAAAAACGTGGTATTAACGAGAACGCCATGAAAAAATTTAACGTTCCTCCCACTTTATATAAAACGGACTCGCCGCTTTATCCTGTTTATCCCGTCCGCGAAATTTCGCCGCGCTTCAAAGTAAAAACTTTAAAGGGTGTCTATTCCGCCGACTTTGTCAAGTTGTATGAAATCGAGTTCGACTTCGGTCTCCCTGCCGAACATAGAAACCTTGACTTTCGCTTTCTGATCGGCTACGTTCAGAGTTTCGATAACCCCTATAAAGCCGTCTAACGGTCCGCTTATGATGCGGACGCTATCGCCCTCGGCAAAATCGAAACTTTCGACCTTGTCCTCGAGACGCATTTTCTTTATCTCGTCCTCCGTAAGAGGCACCGCCTTACCCTGAGGACCTACGAAACCCGTAACGCCCCTCGTGTTGGTAAGAAGATACCACATATCGTTGGAATATACCATTTTAACGAAAACGTAACAAGGCAAAATCTTTCTCTGCACGATTTTCTTTTTGCCGTTGGCTTTCTCTTCGATGGTCTCCTCCGTCGGAATCTTTATATCGAGTATGGTATCGGCGAGGTTGTTGTTCTCGATAAGTTTTTCGATAGTGTCCTTAACGAGAGCCTCGTAACCCGAATAAGTATGAATGACGTACCAGTTAGCCGTCTCGGAATTAGCCATTATCTGAGCGCTCCTTTTACGGCTTCGATAAGCATCGCAGTCGTTTCGCTTTCGCCCTTAGCGAGTCTCAGAAGGGCTTGAAGTCCGAGATCCATCAAAAGGATAACTACAAGCACGATGATTACCGTTACGAGAACGCAACCGAGTTGCTTCATAACGGTCTTAAAAGACGGCCAGGTAACTTTTTTAAGTTCGGACGCTATCGCCTTTATTTTGCCCCAAAGACGAACAAATACGTTCGGTTTTTTGTTGGGGTCGGTCTTTTTAGGCTGTTTGGACTGTTTCGCCTGCTTAGCCTGTTTGTCGCTCTTTACGACTTCGGTTTGCTTATTGCTTGCCGCGACGTCGGTCTGTTTGTTGTTTTCCATTATGACTCTGCCTCCTCGCATTGCGTTCGGAAATTTCGTTTCAAGGGCGTATCGCTACCGCCGCGGGTTCGTTAAAACCTCGCATACGGCTGAAATACGCAAAAACCCGCAAAAGGACTCTTTTGCGCTGATTTCCGATTGCGTATATATAAAACGATTACTTCGTTTCCTTGTGTACGGTGTGCTTTTTGCAGAACGGACAATATTTGCTGAGTTCTATTCTGTCGGGATCGTTCTTCTTATTCTTGTAATCGTCGTAATTTCTCTGCTTGCATTCGGTGCATGCCAAAGTGATTCTGGTTCTGTTTCCTTTTGCCATATCTTTCGCCTTCTCAAAAAATTAACACCCCTTATGCGGAGTGCTAATCTATTTTACTATACCTTTTTTTGTTTGTCAACTGTTTTAAAGCGGTTTATCGCTGTTTTTTACGCTTCCCGAAAAATTCCATTCCGTTTTCTTACGGTTTCTTTTCCGCATCTCGTATTTATCGCGATTATCGCGTTTATTCGCCGCCCGACAAAAGCCATCGCCTTTTTTAAGCCGACTTCTATAAGTCCCGCGATTTTAAACCGACCTACCGTCTTATTCTTCCGTTTCGGTAGCCGCGACTTCGCCGCCTTCTTCCTCTTCCGCTCCGCCGTAAAGGAATTGCTCTACCATCGCTATAGCGTCTACTTCCATAAATTTCGGATTTTCTTTAAGTCCGTGCTGAGCCGCGCATTGGTCGATAAGAATCTTAGCGTATCTCATCGCTCTTCCCGATTTGATTCTGAGGAGTACGGGGACGGTGACGTAAGTCTTTTTGTCTCTCATATCCTTACAATGGAATTTCGGGTCGGTCGTATCGATGTCCATATTGAGGTATAACTTCAAAGTTTTACCCGCAACCGAGAGTTTGACGAATTGAAGCCTGCCCTGATTGATACTGTCGAACTTCTTGGAAATTCTCGTCTTCAACTTCTTGAAACGAAGAGCGTAGTTTTTGAGTTCGTCGTATCTGTCCTGTATCACCTCGTCCGCGCGAAGCATCTTCTGAGCGAACGTGGGAGACGGAATATACTTGGGTCTATCGTCTGCGTCAGCCGCAACGGGCATACCGTCCAAAAGCGGAAGCGTTACCGCCTCTGCGTCCATAGCCGCGAGTTCGTCGTTTACTTCGGGAGCGGAATAGTATTTCGCCTCGTCCGCCGCCGCGACTCTCAATAACTCTTCGGTTACGTCGAATCCTTCTTCCTTAACGGAAGCGACGAATACGGGAGCCTCACCGTTGTTTACGAATTTACCCAGATACGTTCTCATAAATAGCACCTCTCGAATCTCGAAATCTCAAAAAGTCCGTACTTTCTTTGCATACGAACACCTATATATACCATTATATACTATAATTATTTTTTTTTCAAGCGTTATAATCAAAAAAATAAAAAATTTTTTTAATTTTCAGGTATTTTTAGAAATAATTTTCGGTTGATTTCGAAAAAATTTTAAAAATTTTTAATTTTTATCAATTTCGTTGACTTTTATTATCCGTCGGCGTATAATCAAGCCTGTCATTTCCCTTTCCGACGCGGACGCTTGCCGCAGACGGAAAACGAATTACAGAGGACGATATGGAAGTAGTAAATATTTTTTATTATCTTGCGGTTATACTGATTTTTGCGAAGTCGTTCGGACTGCTCGCAAGAAAACTCGGACTTCCGCAGGTTGCCGGAATGGTAGTCGCAGGCGTCATTTTGGGGCTGCTTGGTAATTTTCACAGAGACGACAACGCCCTTTTAAGGCTGTTTATAATGAAGCCGACAAAAGAAGAAATGTCGGTTTTAAACGCATTCAGTCAGGTCGGCGTCGTACTTATCTTGTTTTCGAGCGGACTCGAAACAGACCTTACCGAACTCAAACACAGCGGTTTATGCGCGACCGTGGTCGCCTTGTCGGGTGTTTTGGTTCCCATGGCTCTCGGAACGGCGGGCGCGCTCCTCTTTATGAACGGCTACGCCGAATATACCCACGATAAACTTCTGAACGCAATTTTTATCGGCACGATTCTCGCGGCGACAAGCGTGGGCATTACCGTCGAAACGCTTAAAGAGACGGGAAAACTCAATTCGAGGGTCGGACAGGCGATAGTGAGCGCGGCGGTAATAGACGACGTTTTCGGAATTATCGCTCTCAGCATAGTGACGAGCCTTAAAGGCGGCGACACTTCGCAGATATGGCTCACGCTTTTAAGAGCGGTCGGATTCTTCGCATTCTCGATAGGTCTCGGAATACTCCTCAGACTTTATTTCAGATGGGAATGTCACAAATTCCCGCATAAGAGAAGGACGAGCATATACGCTTTCGGTATGTGCTTTCTGTTCGCCTATTGCGCCGAAAAAATATTCCACATAGCGGCGATTACGGGCGCGTATATGGCGGGCGTAATGCTGAGCGGTCTCGAGGACACGAAGTTCGTGGACAGAAAAGTCGTAGTGAGCGGCTATATGATATTCTCCCCCATCTTCTTCTCGTATATCGGCATATCGGCGGACTTTTCGGGTTTCAACCTCGGTTATCTTCTGTTCGGACTTACTTTCGTCGCCCTCGGAATAATAGGCAAAATCATAGGTTGCGGAGTTATAGCGAAGCCGTTTAAATTCAACAATAAAGACTGTCTTACGATAGGCTGCGGAATGGTTGCGAGAGGCGAAGTCGCCTTGGCGGTTTACGCCACGGGGCACTCGCTGATAGCCGAAAGCGGCGGCTTGGATCCGTTCGTCGCGACGGTAATGCTCATAGTAATCTCTTCGATACTCTGTCCGATACTTTTAAAAGCGTTGTTTAAAGATAAAGGAAACGGTAGCGGCAACGAAAACGGCAACGCCGCCGAAAGCGGTATCACCGCAGGAAGCGGCATCACCGCAGGAAGCGATAACACCGCAGGAAACGGTATCACCGCAGGAAGCGATAACACCGCAGGAAACGGTATCACCGCAGGAAACGATACGCCGAAGCCGCTTGAAAACATATCCGAAATATCGCAAAACTTAGCGAATAACCCGTCATAAGTTGCGGTATAAATTGATTAACTAAACATAGCCTCCCGCCATCGGGTTTTAACCCGATGGCGGGAGGCTATAATTATCTACATGTATTTTACAATTAAGTATAATTTACTTTTGTTTAAATTCGACCAAATTAAAATCGCTTTTGTTTAGTTTGACGACTACCCACCTTTGATAAGGCATGCAAGTATCGCCTACGCCCGTTTTCGTTTCGGACTTAAAAAATATCTGCAAAATATCGCCGTTCTTTTTTATATCGGAAAGTTCCAACTTTCTGCGGTTTAATGCCCCGTATGTATAAACAATAAGCATTTGTTTGTTAAAATCAACTTTTAACTCTTCCGCGTTTGAAACCGATATTTCTTTTAATTGTTCGGTATCCCGAATAACGAAAGTTCTGTTTTTCGGATACGGGTCGTCGGTTTTAATATACTCTCCTTCGTCTCCGTTAGGATAATAAACGTTTCCGATTAAATTTTTCGCGGCAAATTCAGCGTTGATCCACTTTTCGGCATCGTCAAAAAACGTTGCATTATATTTACCGACCGAACAACCGAACGTTGCGAATAAGCACGTAATAAAAACAAAAATATAAAATATCCGCTTTCTCATTGTAAGCACCTCTCTAAACAATTATGTTTATTTGGCGTAAAACCTTTTCATTATCCACCCCATCGGACCACCCCCCTAATTACCGCCTTTACCGATTTTATTGTAACATAGCATACACTGCCTGTCAATACCCGTTTTACTTTTAATTACAAAATCAGAGAGCATTATGCAACAAAATAAGAATTTTTCTTAAATTGAAAAAGGGTTTGACACAACGCCAAACTCAATCTCAAACAGTATAATATATTTCAAATTTTCGTTTTTAACGTTTTTATTTCTACTTTACTTTTAACAGAATTTCTTATCTGCCGAGTTTTCTCTCTATCGCCCGCTCTTCGTCGTAACGCTCCAAACAGGACAAATATTTTTCGGACAGTATAAAAAGATACCTTTCTCGGTCCTCGTATTTGAGCGAATAAAATTCCTTTTTATCCATAAGTCTGTCGAGCGCGTCGGACGGTCTCGCCCCCTCTTCGTCGAGCATCGCTTTAACTTCCTCGTAAAACTTCTCGTCCTCCGCATTATCCTTTCTCACCGAGCGGACTATGCGCTTCTTGAAGTAGTTTTCAACGCCCGATGCGGCGACCCCTTCGCTTTCGGCTTTCTTAACGCCGTTTTCGAGTTCTTTTTTGTAATCTTCCCAAAATCTCGATTTTAATCTTTTCTTAGCCTCTTTCGCCGCAGATTTTATACTCTTTGCCGCTGTTTCCATTTTTCACTCCCTTCCCTTATATTTTTATCATATATTATATAATGTTATTATTTAAGACGGACTTTTTTATCCGTTTAAACCTGTTTGTATTCCGAGCGGATATTCGCCTAACAGACAACTATCCGCTCGGAAACATAAAAAAACACCCGATAAAATCAATCGTAATTCTATCGGGTGTAAAAATCATTTTTTAGTTTTAATTAGTTTTTGACGCTTCTCTTTCTTGCGAGTTCAGCCTTCTTTTTACGTCTTACGGAAGGTTTCTCGTAGTGTTCTTTACGGCGCAAATCACCGATTATACCGTCTCTCGAACACTTTCTCTTAAATCTGCGAAGAGCGTTGTCAAGCGACTCGTTTTCACCGACTCTGATTGTAGACATATCCTCAACCCTCCTTTGCCCAAAGGCTCAGCGATAAAAAGCGTATTTATTATACCAAAGGTAAAAACGTATGTCAAGCGTTTTAAAGTCAAAATTTACCGCTTTTGAATTTCGACGAACTTCGACGTTTTACGTTGTTCCGCTCGTTTTATAAATACTTTCTCTTCTCTTTTTGATTAACTCTCCCGATGAAATCGGAGAATTGGCAGGCGAAGCCTTCTAACTTTTCTTGCTTTTCCCTCTGGGGTGAACTCTCCCGACGAAACGGGAGAGCCTGCCCCAAAGGGGAAAGCAAGATTTATTGCAAAATATATTATCTTATCAAAAATGAGTCTTGACTATTTCATATTTTTCAAAAGTTGCAAAAGAGCCGACTTGTTTTCGTCCGATAAACCCCTTACCCTGCGGATAAGTTCATCGTCCGCAGTCTCTTCGTCGTTAAAAAATTCCGCAAGCGTTATTCCGAACGCTTTACAAATCGATCGCAACGTTGAAATCTTCGGTTCGGTTTTTCTCGTATACAAGTTATTCAACGTAGATTGAGTAAGTTCCGCTTCCATCGCAAGATAATTCACAGACCAACCCCGCTCTTTTCTTAACTTGTCTATCTTTTCCAACACATCCATAATCATATTACCTCTTTTGGGTTATTATATGATTATATTGAGTTATTATACTAACCCAACTTAGTTGACTTATAAACTAAAAAGGGGTATAATGTTGTTATGAACAGCAATGATAAAATTTACCTCGCAAAAAACATAAAGACAATAAAAAAAACGGCGAGTTACGCAATCGGGGCATTTAATTATCAAGATAAGGTATATTTTTGTATTAAAAACACAAAGAAAGAACCACCGTTTGATAATGATCGTTGGTTCGTTTTGCCTAACGAGCTACTTGATACCATTTTGGACATAGTAATACAAAACAGACCTGCCGATTAGAACAGGTCTGTTTAAAATCAAAAAAATTACGCCGGCTGCCAGTTCATTTTCTGACCCGACAAAATATGTATGTGCAGGTGCGGCACACTCTGTCCCGCGTCGTCGCCCTGATTGATAACGAGCCTGTAACCGCCGTCGAGTTCTAAAATATCCGAAAGGGTCGGTATGGTCGCAAGTATTCTCCCGAGCATAGCCGTATCTTCTTCCGTCATCTCGGCAAGATATTTGAAATGTTTTTTCGGTATGGCGAGAAAGTGATTTTTCGCTTTCGGCTCGATATCTCTTATGATTATGAAATCTTCGTTTTCAAATACTTTGTTTACGGGTATTTCTCCGCCCGCAAATTTACAGAATAAACAGTCCGACATATTTTACACTCCTTCGGCGATAACGCCGTCTTTATATTTTTCGATTATTTTTACCTTGATTTTCTCGCGGACGAAGGGCGTTTTAATATAACACCTTATATAGTTGCCCGTGTACCCGACCGTATAGCCGTCCTCTTCTTCCTCGGGTACGACCTCTTCCGTCGCTCCGATATGCTCGTCTAAATACCTGTTTTTGAGTTCCCGTTTCAAAGCGAGTATTCTCTCCATTCGTTCGTCTTTCACCTTGGACGGCAACTCTTTGAGTTTCGCTCCGACCGTGCCTTCCCTCTTCGAGTACGGGAAACAATGTATGTCCGCAAACTTCGCCCTTCTCGCCGTTTCTAACGTTTCCTCGAAGTTTTCTTCGGTCTCAGTCGAATACCCGACTATTATATCGGTTGTTATCGCCGCGTCGGGAAAGAAGTCCCTTATGAGTTCGCATTTTCTTAAAAACTCTTCAGCCGTGTATTTTCTGTTCATCGTCTTTAAAACGGCAGTCGAACCCGACTGCAACGACAAATGAAAATGCGGGGCGAAATCTTTGAGTTTTTTAAGCGAGTTCAAAAACTCTTCGGTTATCACTCCGACCTCCAAAGAGCCGAGCCTTATGCGGCAATCAACACCCGAAAGTCGGTCTATAAGTTCTTTAAACCCCGTTCCGTTGTAGTTATACGCCGATAAATTGATACCCGTAATCACCGCTTCGAGAGGCGACAGGGCAATTATTTCCGCAACCGCGTTTTCGGGTTTTCTCGACCTTACTCTTCCCCTTAAATAAGGGATTACGCAATAACTGCAAAAGTTGTCGCAACCGTCTTCGACCTTTATAAAGGCTCTCGTTCTGTCCGTTTTTTCGGGCAAAAATTCTTCGTAGTATTCGTCTTTGTCCTCGATGAATACGCCCTCGCTCTCTATCATAGACAAGATTTTATCCTTGGACTTCGCTCCCGTAACGAGCGTTACGCCCTTCTTTTTCAAAAAGTCCTGCGGGACTTTCTGAGAGGCGCAACCCGTGACGATTATCTTAGCGTTTTCGTTGAATTTTCTCGCCCTCGCTATGGTCTGCCGAGACTTTTTCTCAGCCTCCGCGGTCACGGCGCAGGTGTTTATTATGTACAAATCGGCGTAGCCGAGTTCGGACGAAGTCTCGTAGCCGAGAGAGTTAAGCCCCGCGATAAGCGACGCGCTTTCGCAACCGTTCACCTTGCAACCGAGCGTAAAAACCACGGCTTTCATAAGGCGTTTCTCCCCGTCTTTTTCATAACGAGCGCAATCCATTCGCCCTCGTCTCTGCGTTTTTCGAGCGTAAAGCCTATCGAAGTGTATTTTTTTACCACTTCGTCTACTCTGCTTTTGATAATTCCGCTCATAATAAGCGTTCCGCCGCCTTTTACCCTTTGCGGCAATTCCTCGGCGAGAATCAGAAGCACGTCTGCGGTAATGTTCGCGAGAACGAGGTCTCCGACCACGTTTTTGTCGTCTAAAAGATTGTTGAGACAGACTTCGCACTTATCCGACACGCCGTTAATCTCGCAGTTATGAGCGGCGGACTTCACGGCAACGTAGTCTATATCGGTCATAAACACCTTTTTCGCGCCGAGTTTCGCGGCGGCTATTCCGAGTATTCCGCTGCCCGTTCCGACGTCGATTACCGTCTCGGCGTTTTTAACGTAGTCCTGCATAAGCGATAAAACCATAGACGTGGTTTCGTGTTCGCCCGTGCCGAACGCCATATTGCTGTCGATAATAACCGAAATCTGTCCTTCTTTCGGTTCTTGTTTTATCCATGCGGGGCAAATAAGCACGTTGCCGAGTTCTATCGGGCGGTAATGTTTACGCCAAATCTCTATCCAGTCGTCGCCGTCAACTATTCTTTTCACGGTCTCTAAACTTCCGACCGAGATATTGCCCTCGCAGTTCTTTTTCAGAGTTTCGAGGTCGGCGTTGATTTTTTTAACCGTCTCGTCGGTAATATCGACAGGAACGTAAGCCTTGACTAATGTTACGTTGTCGTTGAGTTCTTTCAAAACGGCGTCGTCGATATAATCCCACGTCGATTTTCTGTCGTTTATGAGTTCGACGACGTCTTTGACGTCCGAAATCGCCACGCCGTAGTTGGTGTAGTTCCACATAATATCGGCGACGAGTTCCTGAGCCTCGGTCGTCGTCGATACCGTAAGTTCCGTAAATTTCATATTCTGCGATTATCCTGTATCCTATGCGTTAAAAATTACGTTCATGGCGTCGGCGAGGTAATTCCCGACGCTCTCTATTTCGCCGTCGTCCGTTTTCTCCGAAAGTTCGGGGGTTATGGGCAGTCTGCCGAGTACGGGAATAGAATATTCCGCGGCGACTTTTTCGAGTTTACTTTTGCCGTATGGATAAATTTTCTTACCGCAATCGGGACATTCGACGTAACTCATATTCTCGATAATTCCGAGAATTTTAACGTTCATCATCTCAGCCATTTTGACCGCCTTGCCGACTATCATCGACACTAAATCCTGCGGCGTTGTAACTATAACGATACCGTCTACGGGCAGAGACTGAAACACCGTAAGCGGTACGTCTCCCGTCCCCGGGGGCATATCGACGTACATATAGTCTACGTCCTCCCAAACGACGTCGGTATAAAACTGCTTGACCGCTCCGCTTATGACGGGACCTCTCCACACTACGGGCGAGTCGTCCTCGTCTAAAAGCAGATTCATAGACATTACCTTAACGCCCTGCTCGGATACTACGGGGTAAATCTTGCCGTCCTCGGTTGCCATTGCCTTTTCTTTAAGCCCGAAAGCCCTCGGAACGGACGGACCCGTTACGTCGGCGTCTAAAACCGCGACCTTTCTGCCGCTTCTTAACGTATTTACCGCGAGAAGGTCGCAAACCATAGATTTGCCGACCCCTCCTTTGCCGCTCATTACGGCTATCATTTTGCCGATTTTAGTAGTCGGCAGAGGCTTTGCCATAAAGTCCTCTTTTCCGCATTTCTGACCGCACGTTTCGCAGTCGTGAGTACAATCGCTCATTATATCTCCTTGTAATGATAGTTATTATTGCCGTTTAATCGACTTATAGACCGCTTTCCACGATTTTGCCGCCCTTTATTACGATGTTTTTGTATTTCTCGTAATCGAATACGCAATCGGGTTCGGTACACGTTATAATCGTCTGCATTTTCTTCGCCCTCTCCATGAGGTTTTTACGCCTCTTCCCGTCAAGTTCGCTCATGGCGTCGTCTAAAATAAGTACGGGATATTCGCCGAATCTGTCCTTGAAAATTTCCGTTTCGGCGAGTTTTAAGGAAAGCGAACAGGTTCTCTGCTGCCCCTGAGAACCGTAAGCCCTGACGTCTGTTCCGCCGACCTTTATCTTCAAATCGTCTCTGTGCGGACCCGCCGAGGTGTAGCCGAGTTCATAGTCCTTCTCCATTCTCTCTTTGAAAACGGAAATAAGAGCGTCGAAAATTTCCTTCTCGTCGCCCTCGTATTTATAGTCGCCCGAAACGCTCATTTCCTCTTCGCCACCCGTAATTGCAAAGTGGGCTTCGGCGGCGTATGGGGCGAGTTTTTTGACGTACTCGTTACGCTCGGCGATAATTTTCGCCCCGTATACGGCGAGACTTTCGTCCCACACGGGCAGAGTTTCGAACACCATATCCTTATCGGGATTTTTTAAAAGGGCGTTCCTCTGAACGAGTATTTTTTTATACTTCTGCAAGGAACGGAAGTAGTTTTTCGACATCTGCGAGAGAGAAATATCCAGAAAACGCCTTCTGTCCTCGGGGGCGTTCTGAACGAGCCTGAGTTCCGAAGGGTTAAAGAAAACCGAGTTTACGTTGCCGATTAAATCGCCGACCTTTTCAATGGGCGCGCCGTTTATGCGCATACTCTTGTTCTTATCCGAAAAAAAGTCGATATCCACGGTGATTTTGCCGAAAGCCGAATACGCCGTTCCCGAGACGCTCGCCTTTTCTTCGCCGTATCTTATGAGTTGTTTATCCCTCGTAGCCTTCGGCGAATAACCCGTACAGAGGTAAAAAATAGCCTCCGCCGAGTTCGTTTTGCCCTGAGCGTTCGCTCCGCTTATTATGTTTATTCCGTCCGAAAACTCAAACGTTTCGTTTTCGTAGTTACGGAAATTGACGAGTTTCAAATTCTTAATTATCATTCGAAAGTATACTTTATCTCTTGATTTTTTTTTCGGTTTAGTATATTATATATAATATATTTAAATTAGTAAAGTATTTTTAACCGAAGAACGAGAGGAAAAAATGGAAAATTACGAGATAGTATGGCAACGCGCTCTGGCGCAACTTAAAGTTACGGTATCTACGATAGCGTACTCCACTTACATAGAACAGTTAAAGCCTATCGACATAGTAGGCACTAAACTCGTGCTTTCGACGAAGTCGGAATTGTTCGCTTCGGAAGTGGCGAAAAGGCTGCTCGACAAGATAAGGGACGCCCTTGCCGCAACGAATACGGGCGTTAACGACATTAAACTTTACGTCGAGGGCAGAGACGCGGACTACCTCGAGAGCAAGGGAATACCGCAGGCTCAGGACGAACTCGACTACACCCCCCTCAACCCGAAATACACTTTCGATACGTTCGTCGTAGGCTCGTCGAACAGGTATCTCTACGCGGCGGCGAAAGCGGTTGCCGAAAACCCGAGCGAGAGTTATAACCCGTTGTTTATTTACGGCGGCGCGGGTCTCGGAAAAACGCATATCATGCACGCGATCGCGAATCATATCAAGCAAAACCACCCTCTTAAAAACGTGCTTTACGCGACTTGCGAAAAGTTCACCAACGACCTTATCTCGACTATCCGTCAGGGCAAGGCGTACTCCGAGGGGGGTATGAATTTCCGCAATAAATACAGGAACGTAGACGTACTCATAATCGACGACGTGCAGTTCCTCGCGAAAAAACAGTCCACGCAGGAAGAGTTTTTCCACACTTTCAACGAATTGTATTCTCAGAATAAACAAATCGTACTCTCCGCAGACTGCCTCCCGAAAGAAATCGAATTTCTGTCCGACAGGCTCATAACGAGGTTCGAAGGCGGACTTATGGCGCAGGTTCTGCCGCCCGACATAGAGACGAAAATCGCAATTTTACAAAAGAAAGCCGAGATGAGAAAGTATATTCTTTCACTCGACGTAGCCCTTTTCCTCGCGGAAAATTCGGACAACGACGTGAGGTCGCTCGAAGGAATGCTGAATAAAGTAATTTTCGCCTCGATGCTTCACGAATGTCCTATCACGATAGATCTCGCGAAAGAGGCGATAAACGAAAGCGTTTCGACGGGCGGAGAAAAAGAGGCGTTGACGTCCGATTCCATAATCGAAGCGGTCTGCAACTTCTACAAAATTCAACGCTCCGACCTCGTCAGTAAAAAGAAAAACAAAGAAATAGTAGAACCGAGACAAATCTGCGCGTACCTTATGACCGAACTGCTCTCTATTCCGTTAGTCACGATAGGGCAGTCGCTCGGCGGCAGAGACCACACGACGGTTATTCACGCAAGGGATAAAATCGCGGAACTTATGAAAGAAAATTCAAGAATATCGACCGAAGTCAAGGACCTTAAAAATTTAATTCTTAAAAAATAATGAAAGCATATTATACAGACGACGTATATGGCGCCGTAGTAATCGGCGCGGGACACGCAGGCTGCGAAGCCGCGCTCGCGCTCGCGAGGACGGGACTAAAAACCGCGCTCACGACAATAAATCTCGACAATATCGCCTTTATGGCGTGCAACCCGTCCATAGGCGGAACGGCGAAAGGACATCTCGTCAGAGAACTCGACGCCCTCGGCGGCGAAATGGGCATTACCGCCGACAAAGCGCTCATGCAGATAAAAATGCTGAACCGCGGCAAAGGCGCGGCGGTACAGTCTCTTCGTTCGCAGTCGGACAAAAGGCTTTATCATTCGATAATGAAGCAAACGCTCGAAAATACCGATAATCTGTCGATTATTCAATGCGAAGTCACGGATATTCTCACCGATAACGGCGAAGTCACGGGGGTTACGACCTCGTTCGGCAGCATACTTAAATGCCGCGCGGTAGTAGTCGCGACGGGCGTATACTTAAACGGCAAGGTAATAGCGGGCGAATGGTCGCAAAACAGCGGACCCTCGGGTTTCGCCGCGGCGACCGAACTCACGAAATCGCTCATAAACCTCGGGTTTTCGGTAAGGCGTTTTAAAACGGGTACTCCCGCGAGAGTGGATAAGCGTTCGATAGACTACTCCAAACTCGAAATTCAGGAAGGCGAGACGGAAATATACCCGTTCTCGTTTATGACGGACGGCGTTCCCGAAAAACAAGAACCTTGTTATATAGCCTACACCAACCAAAAAACGCACGACATAATAAAGGCGAACCTCGACCGTTCGCCTCTCTACAACGGTACGATTTTATCTACGGGGCCGAGATACTGCCCTTCCATCGAAACCAAAGTAATGAGGTTTAAAGACAAGGAAAGACATCAGATTTTCCTCGAACCCGAGGGGTACGACACGAACGAAATCTACGTTCAGGGAATGTCCACTTCTCTGCCCCACGACGTGCAGAAGTCTATGTATAGGTCGATTATCGGGCTTGAAAACTGTAAAATAATGCGCTACGGATACGCCATTGAATACGACTGTATAGACAGTCTCGACCTGACCCCCGCCCTCGCTTTTAAAAAGTTAAAAGGCATATATACCGCAGGACAAATCAACGGCACGAGCGGCTACGAAGAAGCGGCGGCTCAGGGGCTTATGGCAGGTATTAACGCTTCGCTCTATTTAAGAGGCGAAGAACCTTTCGTCTTGAAAAGAGACGAGGCGTACATCGGCGTACTTATAGACGATCTCGTGACGAAGGGAACGGACGAACCGTACAGAATGATGACTTCGAGAGCCGAGTACAGAATCTTTTTAAGACAGGACAACGCCGATTCGAGGCTTACCGAGTACGGCAGAAAAATCGGACTTGTAAAAGACGACAGATACGAGAGATTTTTATCGAGAAACAAGGCGATTGCCGAATTAAAGGAAAAATTGAAGATAAAAATACCCGTAAAAGAATGTAAAGAGTTCGTGGAAAACTACGGCGGCGAAGTATCCGCTCCTCTTTCGCCCGAAGATATGATTAAGCGAAACATTCCGCTCAAAGCGATCAAGGAAAATTTCGGACTTTACGACGGCTACCCTTACGACATTCTGGAAAGAGCCGAGACCGACGCCAAATACGAGGGCTACCTCAAAAAGGGTCTCGAACAAATCGAAAAGGCTAAAAAACTCGACGAAAGGCGTATACCGGCAAGTATAGATTACGACGAAGTAAAAGGGCTTCGCAACGAAGCGCAGGAAAAGTTGAAGAGAATACGCCCCGAAAACATAGGACAGGCTTCGAGAATTTCGGGCGTAAACCCTGCGGATATTGCGGTACTTATGGTATATCTTTCGGTAGCGAAGTGAGGCGTAGGATACGGAAATGAGCGAAGAAAAAAAGATACAAAACACCGAAACACAAAAAACAGAGGCGACGAAAACGGCGACCGAGACGGCGAAAAAGCCGAAATCACCGAAAAAGCCGTCCGCCTCGGACGAATACAAACGAAGATATTTTGATTTTTACGACGATATTAAAATAAGCGACAGACAAGATTGGTAAGAATAAACGACAGGCAGACCGATAGGCAAAATTTTCGTTTTACGACCCTTTTGTCGCGACAAACCGCGACATCTCCCCTTACGCAGGGGAGACAGAAATTTTTTCAAGCAATCAAAAGCCTACCCTGAGCAAGGGGAGGTGGCTCGGAGGCGTTTACGCCGACGAAACGAAGGGGTTGTTTGTCCGAACGTTTAATCAAATATCGTAATAGTCGAAATATCGAAAATCACGCTATTATGTTTAAATTTTTATTCAAATACTTTAAAAAATACAAATTATCGCTCGCTTTAACGGGCGTTTTATACCTCGTCGCTTCGGCGAGCGCGCTTGCCATGCCGAATCTTATGAGCAGAATCATTAACGACGGAATAAGCAACTCGGACGTCAAGACGGTTTACGTTCTGTCCGCTATCATGCTCGCGATAGCCGTCGTTTCCTTTATTCTCGCTCTCTTCGGCAAAAAATTGAACGCGGTCGTCTCGAACTCCCTCGCCATGGACATGCGAAACGACGTTTTCGAGAAAATCAACAGTCTGACTTTCGAGGAGTTTTCCTCGATAGGCACTTCGAGCCTTTTAACGAGGGCGAACGAGGACGTTTTCAATCTGCAAGACGTGGCAAACTCGTTCGTGTACGCGGTCATAAACATACCCGTTATGCTCTTCGGCGGCGTAATTCTCTCTCTTTTGAAAGATTTTACGCTTGCCCTCGTTCTCCTCTCGGTTATTCCGATAGTGGCGTTCATAGTGTTTTTCCTCGTACGAAAAATGGGAACGCTGTGGGAAACGAGCGACAAATACTGCGACAAGCAAAATAAACTCGTCAGAGAAAGGCTCTCGGGAATAAGGGTTATAAGGGCTTTCGACAAGGAAAAATACGAACACGGCAGAATTTCCGAAGCGACGGACGTCATGGCTGACAATATGATAAAAGCGAACGTTCTGTCGAGTTTCATTTCCCCCGTGTCGATGCTGCTTTTAAATTTCGTTACGGTCGCCGTTTTGTACGTCGGAGCGATAAGAATGCAAAACCCCGCGATACTCAAAGCGGGAGACGTAATCGCGATAATTCAGTACGTGGGAATAGCCTCGAACGGACTGCTCGCCGCCGTTTGGACTTTCGCATGGCTCCCACACCTTAAAGTTTCGGCGAAAAGGGTCAACGAAGTACTATCTTTAAAGGGCGTACCCGAAAGCGAAAACGAGGGCAAACGCATAAGCGGCGACATTGAAATCGAAGGCGTTTCATTCACCTACCCGAACGCAAAACTCCCCGCCTTAACGGGCGTGAACATGAGTATAAAAGAGGGCGAAACGGTCGCGATTATCGGCGGCACGGGAAGCGGAAAAACCACGTTAATCAAACTATTGACGGGTTTTTACGAACCGACGACGGGAGCGATTCGCTTCGGCGACCACGATTACGCCACTCTCACGCCCGAGGATATAAGGTCTAATATTTCGGTCGCTCTGCAAAAGAGTATGATATTCGAGGGAACGATAAAAGACAACGTTACGATGTCGGTGACAAACGCAAGCGACGAAGAGGTTTTTCACGCTCTCGAAACGGCGAGAATGGCAGACTTCGTGAACTCGCATAAAGAGGGGCTTTACTACGGGCTTTCTCAATCGGGAGCGAACCTCTCGGGCGGTCAGAAACAGCGTATCAATATTGCGAGAACAATATTCAAGAAGTCGTCCGTTTACATATTCGACGACAGTTTCTCCGCTCTCGACTTTTTAACCGAAAGCAAACTCCGCCGGGCGATGGGCGTGGAACTGAAAGGCAAAACTCAGATTATAATCACGCAGAGAATTTCGACGGCGATACGTTCGGATAAAATATTCGTAATGGCGGACGGAAAAGTCGTCGGCGAAGGCAAGCACGAAGAACTCATAAACACCTGCGACATTTATAAAGAAATATACGCTTCGCAGATGGGCGAGGTGAGAAAATGAAAAGCGGAAAAGTACTTTTAAGAATAATAAAGGACACGAAAAAAATCGCGGGCTTTTTGGTTCTTGCCGCCGTTATCGAACTTATAGCCGTACTTCTCGGTATGATTTCCCCGAACATAATAGGAGATTTAACGCAGAATCTGTACGACTTTACGCTCGGTAAAGCCTCGCTCGATATGAACGCGTTTGCAAAAACCTGCGGCATACTTTGCCTTGTGTATATACTTTCGTCGCTGTGCGAAATGATGAGGGCGTTCGTTATGAACAACACCGTTTCGAGGTACTTCACCTGCTCGCTCAGAAAGAAAATGTCCGAAAAAATTATCGGTCTGCCGATTTCATACCTCGACAAAACCCCTAACGGCGAAATAATTTCGAGAATGATGCACGACGTCTCGATTATGGGTACCACCGTACACAATATTTTCTCGACGATTATAAGCGGACTGTGCAAACTCGTTATAATTACTGTCATAATCTTTTCAATCAGCCCCGTTATGGCAATCGCCGTGCTTATCGTAATTCCGATTTCGATAGGAATTTCGGCGTTTATCTCGGCGAAAGCGGAAAGTCACTACAACGAAGTAAGAAAGGTCAACGGCAAAATCTACGCCCTTTCGGAAGAGAACTTCACATGTTTCGACACGGTAAAGGCGTTCAACCTCGAAAAGAAGCAGAACGCGAGTCTTAAAAGTCTTGCGAAAGATATGAAAAAAGCGAGCGTGAAAGCCTACTACACCTCGTCGATTATCGAACCCGTGGTGACGCTCACAAACGCGGCGGCATATATCATCATCTGCATAATAGGCGGCTATATGACGATTAACGGCACGTTTTCGGTCGGAAGTATAGTGAAAGTCATACTTTACGCTCAGATGTTCGCGGGTCCTTTGGAGGCTATCGCGAACGGCATTTCCATGATGCAAAACACCTTCGCTTCGGCAAGGCGTGTTTACGAATTTTTAGACACGGAAGAGATGCCGAAAGACAAAAACGGAACTTTTGAAAATCTTAAAGGCGACGTAAAATTCGAAAACGTATGCTTTTCCTACGACAAGTCGAAACCGCTTATAAAAAACCTCAACTTCGAGGTCAAAGCGGGTCAGAAAGTGGCGATAGTAGGCCCGACGGGCGGAGGTAAAACGACGATTGTAAATCTGCTTATGAGATTTTACGATATAGACGACGGCAGAATTTTAATCGACGGCGTCGACGCGTATTCCGTACCGAAAGAGGTTTTACGTTCGGCGTTTCAGATGGTATTGCAAGACACCTGGCTGTTCTCGGGGACTATCGCCGACAACGTGGCTTACGGCAAGGAAAACGCAACGAGGGAAGAAGTGATAAAAGCCTGCGAAAAAGCGCATATAGACGGGTTTATCCGTTCTCTCCCCGACGGCTATGACACGGTAATCAACGAAGAAACGACCAACGTTTCGGCAGGGCAAAAGCAACTTCTGACGATTGCGAGAGCCTATCTTTCGGACAGAAAACTGCTTATTCTGGACGAAGCGACATCCAACGTAGACACACGCACGGAAATACTCATTCAAAAGACAATGGACAAACTGACCGAGGGCAGAACGAGTTTCGTTATCGCTCACAGGTTATCGACGATAACGGACGCGGATATGATATTAGTCGTCAACGGCGGCGAGATAGTAGAACGCGGCACGCACGAAGAACTGCTCGAAAGCGGCGGTTTTTACAAAGAAATTTATATGAGTCAATACGCCCCGATAACGTAATATTTCCTATTTTTAAGTAAAAAGACTATGAAAGCAAGACGCCCTATTCTTAAAAATGCCTGCATTTTTAAGAATAGGGCGTCGTCCCTTACTACTGCAAGGCAAATTTCACCGCTTTTAGCGATTTCACTTATCGGTAGATAAATTTCACCTTGCGAAGCAAAATATCACTCAACTCGCTTTCCCCTTTGGAGTATACTCTCCCGATGAAACGGGGTGGCAGAAGCCCTCTAACTTTTCTTGCTTTCCCCTTTGGGGAAAGTGGCTTGACGGAATGAAATGGAAGTCAAGACGATAGAGGTCTGTGATGCGAATAACTTAAATGCTCGCAAGATTTTTAATGAAAGACCTCTCTCGTTTTTTGTTCGCTCCGCTCTCAAAATCCTCTCTCCCCAAAGGGGAAAGCAAGATATATTGTTTGATTTTGCCTTTTGAAAGCAAGATATATTGCTTAAATAAATCGTTATTTCGACATACAAAAGCCCCGCCCCGAGCGAAAATTTTTTGCTCGGGGCGGGGCTTTATTCCTTTTATTTTTATATTATACTTTTTCCTTTACAACTATCATTCCGTTTTTTAAATATTCCAAAACTCCTATTTCAGGTCGTCCCCATAAAATACTCTATACAGTCCCCCGTTTACGCTTTTTCTTTACAACCTTTTTCGTGGACTTCACTATCGAATCTCTCGGATATACTCCTCTCGCCATCGTAAGCGGATAAACCTGAGTTCGCTTCCCTATCACCGTTCCGGGGTTTAAAACGCTTCCGCAACCGACTTCCGCATGGTCGCCGAGTATCGCTCCGAATTTTCTCAGATTCGTTTCGTAATCTCTTTCCGCGTGTACGACTACGTTCTTTCCGTCGCTTCTGAAATTGGAACATATCGCTCCCGCCCCTAAATGCGAATAGTTACCGAGTATCGAGTCTCCGACGTAATTATAATGCGGAACCTGAACGCGGCTAAGCAGAACGCAGTTTTTGAGTTCGGTCGAATTACCGACAACGCACCCGTCGCCTATATAAACGTCACCCCTTATGTACGCTCCGGGGCGGATTTCCGCGTCGTCGCCTATTATCACAGGGGGAATAATCGTCGCCGTTTCCGCTATTTTCACGTTCTTTCCGACTAAAACGCCATCGGTCAATACCGTATACCCCTCGCCGTTTTCTATTATTCTGCCGACAATCTCCTTAATTTTCGGGATAATCTCCCACGCGTAATTAACCTTATCGAAATCGCCGCGAAGATTTTTCGGCACGTTCTCAAACAATTCGCCGACCGTTAAATCGTATTTGTTTTTATTCACAAACGTACCCTCTCTTTTTTATTACTCCGTATATTTTTTCGATATATTCGTCGCATTTTTCTATGCTGACGCTTTCTATCATAATTCTTATCACGGGTTCCGTTCCGCTCTGTCTTAATATCGCCCTGCCGTTTTCGCCTATTTCGTCGTTTATTTCCTTAAACTTCGCAAGGACGAACTCGTCGCCCGCAACCGTCGCTTTATCCGTGACCTTTACGCTTTTAGTCTTTTGCGGAAGTAAATCCACGTCTTTCGCAAGTTCCGAAAGCGAAGTTTTACTTTCGATAATCTGTTCGGTAAGCATAATCGCGGTTAAAATGCCGTCGCCCGTCGTGGCGTATTTCTTTATAATGATATGCCCCGACTGCTCGCCGCCCAAAACGTAGTTCTCTTCCTGCATTTTTTCGTACACGAATCTGTCTCCGACGGTCGTCTGAACGTTTTTTATTCCTATCTTTTTCAGAGCCGCCGTCAAACCGCTGTTCGACATAATCGTCGTGACAACGGTATTGTTCTTTAACGACCCCGATTTTTTCATTTTCTTCGCGAGAATATAAATGATTTTATCCCCGTCCACAACATTGCCTTTTTCGTCCACGGCAATGCACCTGTCCGCGTCGCCGTCGAACGCAAAGCCCGCGTCGAGCCTGTTCTCCGCGACGAGTTTCTGCAAATACTCTATATGCGTGCTCCCCGCATCCTTATTGATATTTATTCCGTTCGGACTGTCGTTAATAACGCTTACGTGCGCCCCGAGAGCGGTAAACACCGACTTAGCTATCATCCACGACGCGCCGTTAGAACAATCGAGACCTATTCTCAAATCTTTGAAGGAATGTTTCGCAAGCGATATAAGGTAGCCTATATATCTGTTTCTGCCGCTCGCGTAGTCCTCTATCGACCCCACGTTTTCCCCCTCGGCAAACGGCAGGTCGCTACTCTTTATATCGAGTTTTTTCAGGTCGCCGTCAATGTAGTATTCGATAAGTTTCGCTATGCCGTCGTCGATTTTCTCGCCGTCGCTGTTGAGTATTTTTATGCCGTTGTCGTAAAACGGATTATGCGAAGCGGTTATCATTACGCCGCAGTCGAAACAGTCCTGCCGTATAACGTAAGAAACGCTCGGCGTGGTCGTGACGTGCAACATTTTCACGTCTGCGCCCGAAGCGGTAAGCCCCGCCGCAACGCAATACTCGAACATATAAGACGAAAGTCTCGTGTCTTTGCCGATAACCACCCGCGGCTTATACCCTATCTTTTGCTTGTTATACTTCGGGTTCGAGAAAAACCAGCCCAAAAATCTGCCGATTTTATAGGCGTGGTCGGCGGTAAGTTCCTTGTTCGTCTCGCCCCTGAAACCGTCCGTGCCGAAATATTTCAGTTGCTCGTCGCCTTTGATTGGCAAAACGACTTTCGCGTTTTTATGTAATATGATTTTTCTGTTCAACAGTTCGTCGGCTGTCACCTTGAAAATCTTACACAGTTCGATAACGTTGTCGATTTGCGGCAGAGAATCGTCGCTCTCCCATTTCGACACCGACTGTCTCGTAACGCTAAGCATTTTTGCAAGTCTTTCCTGCGATATGTCGTTCGCTATTCTTAAATGAATTATTTTTTCTCCTATCGTCATAATTTTTGCTCCGTTTATTATCAGTATATTTATGTTGATTTGTTTTTGCAACAAATGATATGTTAAGTTAGCTTTACATATACTTAAAATCACAATTTAATCTACGGTGACGGACTTGGCGAGGTTTCTCGGCTTATCGGGGTAAAGCCTTTTACTACGAAAATATAATACGTTATAATCCGCAAAGAAAGAGTATTAGCCGCAGGCTGTAAAAGTTCATCCTTTTTCGGCGTATTTATATCATTATATTCTTATTCGTATATTTTGTCAACGCCATACTCACCGATTTATGTATACTTCGGTTTACATTCGAAAAGTTTTTTATTTTTAAACAGTAATATAGTCCCGCCCCGAGCGAAAAATTTTCGCTCGGGGCGGGGCTATATCTGCATACCGAATATGCGTCTTAAAGTTTGTAATAATCTATCTGTTTTTAGTCAATCGCTTTGCAGAAGTCTCAGAATAAGCCGACTATCTTGCCGTTTTCGTCTACGTCGATATTCTCTGCCGCAGGTCTTTTCGGAAGCCCCGGCATCGTCATTATATCGCCCGTAAGAACAACGATAAATCCCGCTCCCGCAGATACTTTCACGTTTCTGACCGTTACGGTAAAGCCCGTCGGCGCGCCGAGTTTTAACGGGTCGTCCGAAAAACTGTACTGTGTTTTCGCCATACATACGGGTAAATTTCCGTAACCCATACTCTCGATTTTCAATATCTGCTTTTCGGCGGCTTGCGTGAACGTTACTCCGTCGCCGCCGTAAATCTTCTTTACAACCGCTTCTATCTTCTCTTTTACGCTTATATCGAGCGGATAGGCGAACGTAAAATCGCCTTTCTCTTCGTTGCAAAGTCTTACGACTTCCTTGGCAAGTTCCTCGCCGCCCTCGCCACCTTTCGCCCATACTTCGGAAAGCCTTACGTTTACGCCGAGTTTTTTACACTCGTCTATAACGAGTTCGATTTCCCTTTCTGTGTCCGTCGGGAAACGATTTACCGCCACAACGCAGGGAAGTTTATATACGTTTTTAATATTTGAAACGTGTCTTAAAAGATTCGGAAGTCCGTTCTTTAAAGCCGTTAAATTCTCTTCGTTAAGCTCGGTCTTTTTAAGTCCGCCGTGCATTTTGAGCGCCCTGACCGTCGCGACTACTACTACCGCGTCGGGTTTTAGTCCTGCCGCCCTGCACTTTATGTCGAGGAATTTTTCCGCCCCGAGGTCTGCTCCGAAACCCGCTTCCGTAACAACGTAGTCCGAAGTCGCAATCGCCGCTTTCGTCGCTAAAACCGAATTGCAACCGTGGGCTATATTTGCGAACGGTCCGCCGTGAACGAATACGGGCGACCCCTCCAAAGTCTGAACGAGATTCGGCTTCAACGCGTCTTTAAGAAGCGCGGTCATAGCCCCCGCCGCCTTCAAATCGCCCGCCGTAACGGGGTTATCGTCGTAGGTGTACGCGACAATCATTGCCGAAAGTCGCTTTTTCAAGTCCGCAAGCGAGGAAGCGAGACAAAACGCCGCCATAACCTCGGAAGCGACGGTAATCTCGAAACCGTCCTCTCTCGGAACTCCGTTCGCCTTGCCGCCGAGTCCGTCAACTATAAAGCGAAGTTGCCTGTCGTTCATATCGACAAGCCTTTTCCACACTATTTTTCTCGGATCGATACCGAGTTCGTTGCCCTGCTGAATATGGTTGTCGAGCATCGCCGCAAGCAGATTGCCCGCCGCAGAAATCGCGTGAAAATCGCCCGTAAAGTGCAAATTTATATCTTCCATGGGAACAACCTGAGCGTAGCCGCCGCCCGCCGCCCCGCCTTTTACTCCGAACACGGGACCGAGCGACGGTTCGCGAAGAGCCGCCACGGCGTTTTTGCCTATTCTTCTCAGTCCGTCCAAAAGACCTATCGAAGTTGTGGTTTTACCCTCGCCCGCAGGGGTCGGGGTAATTGCGGTAACGAGTATAAGTTTACCCTTTTTATCGGCATTTTTAAGATATTCGAGGTCGATTTTCGCCTTATAATTGCCGTAACGCTCCAAATATTTCAAATCTATACCGCAAGACTTCGCGACTTCCGCTATATCTTTCATCTTGCAACTTTGCGCTATTTCTATGTCCGTTTTCATTGTTTTTCCCTCCCGTCGAGCCGATTTATAGAGTTCGGCGTACTATTTGCATAATCTGATAAATTCGGCGATTCTCTTTATTCCCTCGGTAATTTTTTCCTCGTCCAAAGCGTAGGAAATCCTCACGTATTCGCCTGCTCCGAACGCTTCGCCCGGAACGGTCGCCACTCCGTTTTCGGTAATGAGAGCGTCGCAAAATTCTTCCGCGGAATTTATCGCTCTGCCGCCCGAACTCTTTTTACCGAAAGTATCGGAAATCTTCAAAAACAGATAAAACGCGCCGTGAGGCTTAATGTATTTTATCCCGTTTTCGCTAAGAAGTTTCACCGCAAGGTTTCTCCGGCGTTCAAATATCCCGTTCATCTCGGCTATAAACGTCTCGGTGTCCTTTTCGTCGGTAAGCGCGGCTAACGCGGCGTACTGCGCAATCGAATTCGCGCACGAAGTTATATGGCTTTGCGCCCTCGTCATAGCCTGCGAAATAATTTCGGGGGCGACGCTCCAACCGAGCCTCCAACCCGTCATAGCGTAGGACTTCGACACGCCGTCAACTATTATCGTCCTGTCCTTCATTCCGTCAATCGTGGCTATCGAAACGTGTTTTTCGCCGTCGTATACGAGATTTTTATAAATTTCGTCCGACAAAACGAATATTCCGTCGTGCTTTTTTACTACTTCCGCAATTTTTTCGAGTTCCTCTTTTTTGTAAACGGCTCCCGTGGGATTACACGGCGAGTTGAGAATAATAAGCCGCGTATTCGGCGTAATCGCCTTTTCGAGTTCCTCGGCGGTAATTTTAAAGCCGTTTTCTTCCTTAGTATCGACAAAAACGCTCGTCGCTCCGCAATATTTTACTATTTCGGGATAAGTCACCCAATAAGGCGACGGAATAATCACTTCGTCGCCCTCTTCCGCAAGCGTAGAAACGACGTTATAAATAGGTTGCTTCGCTCCGTTTGCGACAACTACTTCGCTCGCCGAATATTTAAGCCCCGTAGTTTTTTCGAGTTCTCTCGCGACCGCTTCCCGAAGGGGCGTGATTCCCGCGACGGGCGTATATTTGGTTTTCCCGTCGTTAAGAGCCTTAATCGCGGCGTTGACGACGAAATCGGGAGTCGAAAAATCGGGTTCGCCCACTCCGAAATTGACGACGGAAGCCCCGTCGGCTTTCATTTTTTGCGCTTTTGCGGAAATTGCGAGCGTTTTCGATGCCGCAACTCCGTTTACTCTTTTGCTAAGTTTAACGTTCATACCGGTTTATTATATACTATTGTCGAGAATTTGTCAAGAGCGGTTCTTTTTGAAAAAGTTATACCTTGAATAAGTTTTTCGTTAATTGCGTCTGAACTCGGTCTTGCATTACTTTTTCAGGTTTGTTCGGGAATTTCGTTTTTATGACGATTATTCGCGGTGGCGACGGTCAGAACGAACACCTCTTCCGCTCCCGCTTTCTTCAACTTTTCCGCTATCAGATTTGCCGTCGTTCCCGTGGTCATTACGTCGTCAACGAGTACGAGCCGCTTATCTTTTACCGCTTTTCTGTCCGTCACGGCAAAACTGCCGTCGAGGTTTTTCTGTCTGTCTGAGCGAGATTTGCCGACTTGACTTTCCGTTTCTTTCGTCTTTTCGAGTACGTCAAGTAGCGGAACGCCGCTGAGTTTCGACAGGTTCTCGGCGAGCAGTTCGCTTTGATTGTAACCTCTTCTTTTAAACTTTTTAGCGGTCACGGGAACGTATACTATTCCGTCGGCGTAAGTGACCGAGAAAATATAAAGTTCGTACAACTTTTTAGCAAACTCTTCCGCGAGATACTTTTCGCCGTCGTATTTGAGTTTCCTTATAAGCGTTCCCGACACTTCGCCGTAGACGTAAACGCTCCTCGCCCTGTCGAAAGATAACAGCCGACCTTTGCATCTGTCGCAAAAGGTAGTCGGTATTTCGGTTTTGTCGCCGCAATGATCGCAGAAGTATTCGTTATTCGGTTCGAGTTTTTCAAGGCATTTCTCGCAAAGTATCTTTCCCGTGAAACTTTCTCTGCCGCAGTACGAACAGGTCAGATTTCTCGGCAGGAACACTTCTTTAAGTCTGTAAAAAATCTTTTTCATATATTATGGAGAATGGGTTGTAAAAAACAGAAAACGGGACGTCGAGGCGCCGTCCCCTACGATTGTGTATACAAAACGTAGTATACGCCTATTATTTCAAACTCTTATTTAAATTAAAATGCAATTAGAAATTGAAATACACAACAAGAAATATCTTTTTCTTATAATTTGAACATTTATTAAGTCTTACCGTAGGGGTCGGCGCCTCTCACCGAACTCTTAAAAATGCTTGCATTTTTAAGATAAGGCGTCCCGAAAAATCATTTTACACACATAACATTAAAAATAAGATACTCGCTGTCAACTCATTCGAATATCTTATCTTTTATATCAGTCGCAAATAATTGCCTTTTAATTTTAGTCGGGATAGCCGTCGGGGTTCTTCATCTGCCAGTTCAAAGCGTCTCTGCTCATATCGTCCAAAGTCTTTTCAGCCTTAAATCCGATGAGATTGTACGCTTTCGTCGGGTCTGCGTAACATTCGGGTATATCCCCCGGTCTTCTCGGGTCGATAACGTAAGGAATTTCCTTTCCGAGAGCCTTCGAAAACGCTTTTATCATTTCGAGAACGCTGTACCCTCTGCCCGTGCCGAGGTTGACTATAAACAATCCCGACTTAGTGAGAAGTTTATTGACCGCAAGAACGTGTCCTCTCGCCAAATCCACAACGTGAATATAGTCTCTTACGCCCGTACCGTCTTTCGTCGGATAATCGTTTCCGAAAACGTGTACTTCTTTGAGTTTGCCAACTGCAACCTTGGTGATATACGGGCAAAGATTGTTCGGAATACCGTTCGGATCTTCGCCTATAAGTCCCGACGGGTGCGCGCCGATCGGGTTGAAATAACGCAAAATCGCGATATTGAACTCGGGGTCGGCTTTCGCCAAGTCCTTTAAAATGTATTCGATAAAAAGTTTCGTCGAGCCGTAAGGATTGGTCGTCGAAAGGGGGAAGTCCTCCGTTATGGGAACGGTATGCGGGTTGCCGTAAACGGTTGCCGACGACGAGAATACGAGGTTCTTAACGTTGAACTCTCTCATAACGTCGATTAACGCGAGCATTCCGCTTATGTTGTTTTCGTAATATTCTATGGGTTTCTGTACGGATTCTCCGACCGCTTTATACCCCGCGAAGTTTATAACCGCCGCGAAATCGTGCTTTTTGAAAATCTCTCTCATGGCGTCTTTATCGAGTACGTCCGCTTTATAGAACTTAATCTTTTTGCCGACGATTTGCTCTACTCTTCTTACCGCCTCTTCCTTACTGTTATACAGATTGTCTACGACTACGACGTCGTATCCGCTTTGTATAAGTTCGATCGTAGTATGGCTGCCGATATAACCGGCGCCGCCCGTAACAAGTATTGTTTTCATATTTTTACTCCTTTATATTTATTTCGGTTTTTAGTTAAAAACATTTCGTTCATCGACTTATAGACCGCTTTTTACTTATTGATTACCGTTTCTTCGAGATAAGTGTCGTAATTTACGGGTCTGTCGTAAGTCTTGGTTCCGTCCAACTCGATGATACGATTGCATACCGTGTTCATAAGTTCTCTGTCCTGACTCGTCATCAAGAGGCAACCTTTGAAATTTTCGAGACCGTCGTTGAGCGATGTGATGGATTCGAGATCGAGGTGGTTTGTCGGCTCGTCGAGCATCATGAAGTTGCCGCCCTCCAACATCATTTTCGCAAGCATACATCTGACCTTTTCGCCGCCCGATATTACGCTCGCCTTTTTCTGCGATTCTTCGCCCGTGAACAACATTCTGCCGAGCCAACCTCTTACGAATTCCTCGTAATGGTCGTATGAAAACCTCGAAAGCCAATCTACGAGCGACAAGTCGCAACCGACGAAATATTCGTCGTTATTCTGCGGAAGATAGGTGGGAATTATCGTCTTGCCCCACTTGTAGTATCCGCTCGTCGCCGTTTCCTTTCCCGCCAAAATGTCGTAAAGCATAGTTATCGCCTTACTGTTTTTGCCGACTATTCCTATCTTTTCGTCTCTGTTGACCGTAAACGTAAGGTTTTCGAAGTAGCCCTCTTTCGTGAGGTTTTCGACGAAAAGTATGTCGTTGCCTATCTCTCTGTCGTATTTGAAATTGATATACGGGTACTTTCTCGACGACACTTTAATATCGTTAATGGTAAGACTTTCGAGTTCCTTCTTTCTCGAAGTAGCCTGTTTCGACTTGGAAGCGTTCGCGGAGAACCGAGCGATAAACTCTTTGAGTTCCTTCGCCCTCTGTTCGGCTTTCTTGTTCTGCTCCCTCTGCTGACGGGCTATCAACTGACTCGTCTTGTACCAGAAGTCGTAGTTTCCGAAGTACACGTTGATTTTGCCGAAATCGACGTCGCATATATAGGTGCATACCTTATTTAAAAAGTACCTGTTGTGCGAGACTATTATTATGGTATTCTCGAAGTCTATCAAAAAGTTTTCGAGCCATTCGGTGGTTTTAATATCGAGGTTGTTCGTCGGCTCGTCTAAAATAAGCACGTCGGGGTTGCCGAAAAGAGCCTGAGCGAGCAATATTTTGACCTTTTCCTTGCCGTCGAGTTCGCCCATTTTCATTTGAAAATGCTCGGACGGAATTTCAAGGGCGTTCAAAAGTTTTTCCGCGTCGCTCTCCGCGTCCCAACCGCCGAGTTCGGCAAACTCCGTTTCGAGTTCGCCCGCTTTTATGCCGTCCTCGTCCGAAAAGTCCTCTTTCGCGTAAAGGGCGTCTTTTTCGTCCATTACGTCCACAAGTCTCTTGTGTCCGAGCATCACCGTCCTTAAAACAGTCTCGTCGTTGTAGGCGTTCTGATCCTGTTTCAAAACAGACATACGCTCGTTTTTATCGAGAATTATATCGCCTTTCTGAGTTTCGAGTTCGCCCGATAAAAGTTTCAGAAAAGTGGACTTTCCCGCGCCGTTCGCGCCGATTATTCCGTAGCAGTTTCCTTTCGTGAATTTAATGTTTACGTCTTCAAATAATTTTCTGCTGCCGAATTGCAGACTTACTCCGCTTACCTGTAACACTTGTTTCTCCTGTCGATTTTATTGCTCCCGCTTTTTGCCGTGGGGCTTTGGCAGTATTGTTTTATAATGGCGTTCGAGTCGGTTTATTCCTAAGAACATAATTACGGGGTTGCCGCGTTGACAACCCCGACGTAATTATTATTTTTTCTTAGTCTTATCCACGACTTTTACGCCGAGAAGTTTTCCGAGTTTTACCTTGTCCGCTTCTTTCTTGGAATCGTAAGAATAGAAATCCGCGTCCTTGAAATCGTCGCCGCCTGCCGTCTTAGCCGCCTTGTATGCCGTTTCGACTGCGGCTATATCTATCGAATACAGATACGAACCGTAATCGGACGAAGAGTAAACGCAAACGAAATACTCTTTACCTCCGACGGTTATAACTTCGGGTTTGTACCAATCGTTATTCAAAGCGACGGTGTTGATTCTGAAAATCTCCGCCTCTTCGCCGTTCTCGATGTTTTTAAGGTTCGTCCTGCAGAAGTTGCTGTCCGAATCTTTGAAGTAGAGGTAATCGCCCGATATGAACGAAAGGGTCGCCGTCTTTAATTTTTCGTTGTCGGAAAGAACGTTTACGCCGTAGTCGGAAGAGTTCGTGTCGCCCGCATTCGAATAATCGTACTGAACGAGACCGAGCGTGCTGTCAACGTACAACGTGTACAACTTACCTTCTTTTATACGGTAAAGAACGGTATCTGCGAAAGCGGCGGTCGTCTTAGGGGTTGCGTTGAGAAGTTTCGTTTCTCCGCCCTTAGCCGCGCTGTCCGCAAGACTGTAATAAATCGTTCCTCCGCCTATAACGGTGTTGAGCGTGGTCGTCGAGAAATAAAGGTTCCCGTCCTTATGTCTTAAAAGGTCAGCCGTAAGTCCGATGAGTTCGTCGGGGCTTTGTTCGCTGCCCGCGACAGCCTTACCTACTCCTTCAAACACTTTCGTCGCTTCTTTATCGCCGACTTTTACTCTGTAAACATCCTGATAATTCTCTTCGGTCGTCGCCGACTCGTCGAGGTTGGAAGCCGCTACCGGCTTGAACGTGAAATATATATACTCGGAAGCGTTGTCTTCGTCGAATACCGCCTCGGAAACGCTGCCCTTCATATCTTCGGTCGTGAATACCTGCTTGCAGGTCTTAGCGTCGTAAACGTAAAGGCTTGTCGAATATACCGCAAGGTAAACGTTCTCGCCGCTTTGGATATATCTGAAAGTCGCTCCGTGAGCGAAATCCTTATTCGCTATTTTGGACGAGGTTTTCGACGCGTCGAGTTTGGTCGAGAAGAAATTGAGTTGATCGCTCTTAGCATTACCTTTTTTGTCCTTTTCGAGAGAGGGTACCGCGTAGTAAACGCTGTCGCCGTAGATATAGAAACCCGCGTTCTTATCATCGGAAACGAGCATTTTGGAAACTACGGTTTCATATTCCGCGTCGTCGGTCGCGAATTTATCTTTCGCCACTCTCATCAACGCTCCCTTGGTAACCTTGCCGTTTTTGTAAGCGGTGGAATAACTTTCCACGCCGTTGATAAAATAAACGTAATTATCTGTGGTTGCGACGAAACCGCCCTTATTGTCGGTTCCGTTGTCCTTCGCGATAGTCTTGACGCCGCACGAAACGAAAGTAAGCGCGGTAAAGCACGCGATTATCAAGCAAACAATCTTTTTGCCCATATAAAAACTCCTTGCAGGCTGCCGTTCGGAAAAACAAGTTCTTTCGAAAGCATACCTTTGTTTTCTGCGACATATCATATATACAGAATAGTCGCTATACTCTTTTCAATTATATACTATTTTTATTAAATAATCAATTATTTATCCGACCTTTTTCAAGGGAAAATTAAAAAATTTGGAGAAAAAAAATGGAAAAAATAGGTTTATTCGATCTTATAGATAAATTCGCGGCGAATAATTCGAGCGGAAAAACGTTTTCGACCTCGCCGCAGGAAGAGAAGAAAGCCGAGCAAAAAAGCGACGGGTACAATCTGAAAAACCCCGATTTCGGCGCGCAGCCGCAATATATGATGAACGCGAAAATGCAGGCGTTTATGAAGCGGCACGAAACGTTGAAGTCGCAGGCGTTGAAAAACGGCAAGAACGACAAAAACAACGATTTGGCGAAGAAGTAAAAAATCGCTTTCTTCTTCGGTGGTAAATTTCTTCGTTGAAACGGGAGAGATTGCAGACAGAACATTCTAACCTTTCTTGCCTTCCCCTTTGGGGAAGGTGTCAACGAAGTTGACGGAAGAGGTCATTAAAAAATGAAAATTCTTCTAAATCTATGAAAAAGTAAGCCCTCTCTCGTCTTTTACTCGCCTTGCTCGTAAAATCCACTTCACCTCGGCGGCGGACGCCCCCTCTTCGTCAGACTTCGTCTGCCACCTTCGCCTACGCGGCGGACGCGCCCCTTTTGTCGCTTTGCGACATTTTCCCCGTTTCATCGGGGACATTTACCCGTTTCATCGGGAGAGTTTACCCCACAGGGGAAAGCAAGTCAAGCAAATCGCCTGCGGCAGTTGTATTTGCCTTGCGACAAGTTTTTTAGTGCCGTAGGGGACGGCGCCTCGACGTCCCGAAAAACGAGAGTTATATTTCCTTGCGGTAAGATAAGATTTTGCTCCGCAAAGCGATATTGCTATCGCAGTTATACTTGCCTTGCGGCAAGTTTTTTTCATGCCGTAGGGGACGGCGCCCTCGACGTCCCGAAAAAAACAAGAGTTATATTTCCTTGCGGAAGTTATATTTTACTCCGTAAAGCGATATTACTGTCGCAGTTTTATTTGCCTTGCGGCAAGTTTTTTAAAACAACCGCCTATAAGTCGATAAAACCGCAAATTTATGGACGATAATCAACAATTAAAATATCGCTTTTTCTATTATTCCGCCGCCTATACACTTATTCCCGTCGTAAAACACGCAAAACTGACCTTCGGTTATCGCCCTCTGTTTTTCGTCAAAGTCAACGTAAATTCTGCTATCCTCTATGCGGACGGTAACGCCTTGTTCTTCCTGACGATAGCGAAATTTCGCAGTACAATGAAATGTCTTTTTCTCGGGCGGACAAGGTATCCAATTACAGGAATTTAAGTATAACCCCTTGGAATAAAGTTTGTCTTCCGCGCCGTGAGCAACGTATAAGATATTGTTTTTCAGGTCCTTTTCGATTACGAACCAACGCCCCGCGTCGCCCGCCTGACCGCCTATATCGAGTCCTCGTCTCTGACCTATTGTATAATACATAAGCCCTAAATGCCTGCCGAGCGTTCTGCCGTCATAGGTCTTAATATCGCCCGGTTTCGCGGGGATATAATTCATTAAAAACTTTCTGAAATTGCGTTCGCCGATAAAACAAATGCCCGTGCTGTCCTTTTTCTCGGCGGTAGCGAGGTCGTATTCTTCGGCAATTTTTCTCACTTCGGGTTTCGGAATATCCGCAAGCGGAAACAATACGCCGTCCAACTGTTCCTGCGAGAGTTGATTTAAAAAATAAGTCTGGTCCTTGTTCTGGTCCTTGGCTTTCAATAGATAATGAACGCCGTTTTCGTGCGAAATACCGCAATAATGCCCCGTCGCGATATAGTCCGCGCCGAGTTCCCTGGCGTATTTTTTGAACGGTCCGAATTTTATTTCGCGATTGCACAGTACGTCGGGGTTGGGCGTTCTTCCGCGTTTATACTCTTCGAGGAAGTAGGAAAAGACCCTGTCCATATACTCTTTGGCGAAATTCACGCCGTAGTACGGAATATCGAGTTTTCCCGCCACTCTTCTCACGTCGGCGTAATCGTCCTCGGCGGTACAGCAGCCGTCCTTATCGTCCTCTTCCCAATTTTTCATAAAGAGACCGACCACGTTATAGCCCTGTTGTTTCAAAAGAAGAGCGGCGACCGAACTATCCACGCCCCCACTCATACCGACAACGACCGTTTTTTTACTCATACGCGCCTCCCGACACCGAAAATTACGCGTACATTGTAATATAAAGGGTAAATAAAGTCAAATAATTTTAAAAGAGGGGCTGATACGGTTGCAAAAATTCGCAAAAAAATATATAATTTTACTGTTCGGGCGAAAAGACCGAAAAAAACAAACGTACCCGTAGCGCAACTGGATAGAGTTTCAGATTCCGATTCTGACGGTTGCAGGTTCGAATCCTGTCGGGTACACCATAGGGACACACGCAAAAGGAGCGTATAAAACTCCGACGCGTGCGTCTTTTTCTATGTAAAACAGGGGTAAATTGCCGTTTTCGTGGCAGTTTACCCTTTTTGTTGTTTCTTTGTATATCGCCGAGGGTTTTGTTCTTCTCTGGCTTAAAAAATCGCAACCCATTAACGATTGCACAAAAAGGATTTTTGCAAGATAATCTCCTTTGGTTAACTTCTCACAGTTCTAATTTCTGTATAACTTCATTTACCGCCTGTCCCAGTAATGAAAATGAAGCAGGTCTATC
>CAKQKW010000014.1:0-43035 GCA_934249325.1 uncultured Clostridia bacterium | reverse complement strand
CCCCGCGTCTCGTCTGTAAAAATTTTCAAAAAAACCGAAAAAATTTTATTTTACCTATTGAAATTCTTTGCTTCTCGGTGTATAATATAATAAACTCGGGCGCGGGGCGTCTGCAATTCGGTTTTTCGGGGCGATTTTTCCTCGAAATTTACGGAGGCATTTCCGACGGCTCGGAAGTATTATATATAGATAAAGGAAGGAAAACAAAAATGTCAGACACAATCAGGAACGTGGCGATAATCGGCCACAGCGGCGAAGGTAAAACCACTCTTACGGAAGCGATTCTATTCAACGCGGGCGTAATAGACAGACAGGGCAGAGTCGACGACGGAAACACCGTCAGCGACTACGATCCCGAGGAGATTGCGAGAAAAATCTCTATAAGTCTATCGGTCGCGAGATGCGAATATACGGACAGAAAGGGCAGACACGCAATATTTAACCTCATAGACGTTCCGGGGTTCTTCGATTTCGAGGGCGAATCGGCAAGGGCTTTGTCGGCAGCCGACAACGCGATAATAGTTACGGGCGCGAGCGGCGTTTTAACCGTCGGAACGGAAAAGGCTATAGAATATTGTTTAAAACATAAAATCCCGTCGATATTGTTTATCAACGGTCTCGATAAAGATAACAGTAATTTTATTAAAACAGTTGCCGCGATAAAGGAAAAATACGGCAACAAAATCGCGCCGATGATTATTCCTAATATGGTCGACGAGAAGATGAAAGGATTCGTAAAAGTCGCCTACGGCGTACTTCGCGATTGGGAGAGAAACGAACACCCGATACCCGACAATCTGAAATCTGCTTACGAAGAAGCCCGTCAGGCTCTTTGCGAGGCGGCGGCCGAGAACGACGAGGAACTTCTCGATAAATTCTTTGCGGACGGCGACCTTACGGGCGAGGAAATAGAAAGGGGCGTAAAACTCGGCATTAAAGCGTGTTCGACCATTACCGTACTCGGCGGCAGCGCGCTTAAAAATCAAGGCATATTCAACCTTATGGATAAAATTGTATCCACGCTCGTAAGTCCGCAGGATAAAGGTGCGATAAAAGCCGAGGAAAACGGCAAGGAAATCGAACTTAAAGCAGACCCGAACGCGAGAACGGTCGTCAGAGTATTCAAGACGGTGGTAGACCCGTTCGTCGGAAAAATGAACCTGTTCAAAGTTGTTTCGGGAACCGTAAAACCTGGTATGACGCTCGTCGATTCGACGACGGAAGCGGACGAAAAGGTCAGTTCGCTCTACTTTGTACGAGGGAAAAAGCAAATCGCAACGGAAGAAGTCGTTGCGGGCGACATAGGGGCGTTTGCGAAACTCGGAGACGTTCGCACGGGCGATACGCTTGCCGAGGGAGGTAAAATAACCATTCCCGACGTCGAAATGCCCGCCGCAGAGTACGCAATGGCTATCGGAGCGGCTAAAAAGGGCGACGAAGACAAGGTTTTCTCGGGGCTTCGCAGATTGCAGGAGGAGGACACTTCGTTCAAGGTCGAGAAAAACCCCGATACGGGCGAAATGCTTTTGATCGGCGTAGGCGAAACGCACCTTGCGGTAATATGCAAAAAGTTAAAGACGAAATTCGGCACGGACGCCGTACTTGCGGAGCCGAAAGTCGCGTATAGAGAAACCATAAGAAAGAGCGCGGAAGGCGAGGGAAAACACAAGAAACAATCGGGCGGAGCGGGTCAGTACGGACATTGTAAGGTAAGATTCGAACCGGGGGCGGAAGGCGGCGAATACGAGTTCGTGGACGCGGTCGTCGGCGGCGTCGTTCCGAAACAGTTTATTCCCGCGGTCGATAAAGGACTTCGCGAGGCGATAAAAGAGGGCGTTTTGGCGGGCTATCCCGTCGTAAATCTCAAATGTACTCTTTTCGACGGAAGTTATCACCCCGTAGACAGTAAGGAAGTCGCGTTCGTTTCGGCTGCGAAACTCGCTTACGCGGACGGTATGAAAAAGGCTTCCCCGTGCATACTCGAACCCGTTATGAGAATGCAAATCACCGTTCCCGACAACTATATGGGCGACATTATGGGCGATATGAACAAGAGAAGAGGCAGAATACTCGGAACGGACAGCGTAGACGGCAAGGCGGTAATAACGGCGGAAGCGCCGCAGGCGGAAATACTCAAATACGCTACCGAACTTCGCAGTATGACTCAGGGCAGAGGAAGTTACACGACTACTTTCGAACGCTACGAGGAATTGCCGACGAATATTCAGGAAAAAGTTATAGCAGACAGGAAGAAAGAATCTTGATAATAATTAAAGACAGACGGAAAGGGGCGTGTGGAAAATGATATTATCCGTATGTCCCAATCCGTGCATAGATTGCACGATAGAACTCGATACTTTAAAACTCGGCGGACTGAACAGAATAGAAAATAAAGTGGTAACGTACTCGGGCAAGGCTTTAAACGTCGCGATAGGCGTAGCGAGGCTTGACGGAGACAGTTTTGCCACGGGATTTATGTTCGACGAGAACGGCAAAATGTTCGTGCATACTCTTGACGACGAAGGAGTTAAAAATACCTTTGTATGGAATAAGGGTAGTGCGAGAACAAACTATAAAATAGTAGACAAAAGGTCGATGATGACCGAGATTAACGACAGAGGCGAGAACGTCGACGAAAAAAAACAAGCGGAACTCGTTTCGCTCGTCGGTCAGTTGTCGAAGTCGGCGTCGGTCGTGGTAATGAGCGGTTCGCTTCCCGGCGGGGTCGGAGACGACTATTATCTGAAACTCTCGTCGGCGATACCGAAAGGCGTAAAGAGAATACTCGACACTTCGGGCAACAGAATGATTGCGGGGCTGAGAAACGGGGCGTATCTTATCAAGCCGAACTTAGACGAATTGCAGGAAATGACGGGCGAGCATTACGACTCGTTCGAGGAAATGGCGAAAGGTTGCGAAAAACTTGTCGAAGCGGGAGCGGAGAACGTGCTTTTGTCGCTCGGCAGGAAAGGGGCGATACTCACGGACGGCGACAAGGCGTACTTTTGCAAGAGCGCGAGCGTGGCGGTAAACAGTACGGTAGGCGCGGGCGACGGAATGGTTGCCGCGGCGGCGGTAATGATAGAGCAGAACGCTCCGTACGAAGAGGTACTACGTTGTGCTGTGGCGGCGGGGACGGCGTCGGTCACGACCCCCGGAACGAATTTATTCTATAAAGACAAGTTTATAGAGATATATAGAAAAATTCACGTTGAAAGAATAAGGTAAAATTAAAAGTTTTAAAGAGACTGTCTGGTTATCGAAAAAGGATAATCGGGCAGTCTCTGTTTTGCTTTAGTATAATTGTTCTTTACGTTTTTCGGTTGTTATTTTGTTTGTTGCTACTGTATTTGTTGTTGCCACGTTGAAAAAGACTAACTACTCTTGCTTTCCCTTTGGGGTAAATGTCCCCGATGAATCGGGGAAAATGTCGCGAAGCGACAAAAGGGGCACGCTCCGTGGGGAGAGTGTCTTGACGGAATGAAAATGGAAGTCAAGACGATAGAGGTTGCAAACGTAAAGACAGAGACGTTAAAAAATCTCGAAAACGTAAGACCTATTCCGTCAACTTCGTTGACACCTTCCCCAAAGGGGAAGGCAAGAGTTGGTGAGTTTTGTATGCGGCAAGTTTTTTATAATCGTAGGGGACGACGCCCTCGGCGTCCCGTGGAACGAGAGTTATATTTTGCTTCGCGAAGTGATATTGCCTGCGGCAGTTATATTTGCCTTGCGGCGTAGGGGACGAAGCCCTCGACGTCCCGTTGAACGGTAGCGATATTTGCCTATGGTAAGTTTTGAGGCTATATCATTATATAAATATACGCGACAAACGTAATCAAAAAATAATTTCGACAAAAAATAAAATTTTTTTTAAAAATATCCGAAAATCGTTTGACATATCCTTTTCATAATGGTATGATATGTAGGCTGTGTTAAATATGGGTTGAGACAAAAAGTTACTTAATCCACGCTTTTTATCGGGAACCGGTCCCGATTCGTAAAAGTAGGAAGATAATTTTTGTTGACAAATGTGAGAGTTAAACTCTTGCGACTAACTGCGCTTTAACGCGATAGAGGGTCACTTGCAAACACACAGCGGCGAGTGATTTTTTTATTGAATTAAACGCGACACACACGGCGAAGTTGTTAGTATAAATTCGGAGGTAACAAAATGGCAGGACAAAAAATCAGAATCAAGTTGGCGGCTTACGACCATAAGATGGTCGATCAGGCAACCGAAAGAATAGTCGAGACGATGAAGAAAGCAGGCGCTAAAATAAGCGGACCGATTCCTCTTCCGACCGAGAAAGAAGTAGTTACTATTCTTCGTTCGCCCCACAAGTACAAGGACAGCAGAGAGCAGTTCGAAATCAGAACGTATAAGAGACTTATCGATATTTACTCGACTAACGCTAAGATTTTGGACAGCATTCATCTTCCCGCAGGCGTCGACGTAAAAATCAAACTTTAATTTCAGGCAAAAAGAAACATTTAAATATATTCGGAGGTGAACTTTATCTATGAATAAAGCAATCATTGGAAAGAAGTTGGGTATGACTCAGATCTTTTCCGCAGACGGAAAAGTAATCCCTGTAACAGTCGTAGAAGCAGGTCCTTGCCCGGTCGTACAGATCAAGACCGTCGGTAAAGACGGATACGAAGCGGTGAAAGTCGGCTTCGGAGCGGCGGACGAAAAGAGAGTGAACAAGCCCGACGCAGGTCAGTTCAAAAAGGTAGGCGTTGCGCCCCTTAAAGTTCTTAAAGAATTCAAGTTCGACGACGTATCGAAATATGCCGTAGGACAGGTTATCACGGTGGAAACCTTCGCCGCAGGCGATAAGGTCGACGTGGTAGGTCTTACCAAAGGTCACGGATTTTCGGGCGTTATCAAAAGATGGAATCAGCACAGATTGAAAATGACTCACGGCGTAGGACCCGTACACAGAGAAGTCGGTTCTATGGGCGCGAACAGCACTCCGTCGAGAGTATTCAAGAACAAACACATGCCCGGACAATACGGTCACGAAAGAGTAACGATTCAGAACCTCGAAGTAGTCAAGGTTGACGCTGCGAGAAACGTTCTTCTCATAAAGGGAGCGATTCCCGGACCGAAGGGCGGAATAATTACGGTATCCAACACCGTAAAGAGCGGTAAATAAGGAGCGTGAAAAACTATGCCAAACGTAAAAGTATATAATATGAAAGGACAGGAAGTCGGAACGAAAGAACTGAGCAACCTGTTTGAAGCAGAGTATAACGAATCGCTCATTCATCAGGCGGTAGTAACGAGACTTGCCAACATGCGTCAGGGAACGAAAGGAACCCTTACGAGAACGGAAGTCAGAGGCGGCGGCAGAAAGCCGTGGAGACAGAAGGGAACGGGCAATGCGAGACAGGGTTCGATAAGAGCGCCTCAGTGGATAAAAGGCGGAGTCGTATTCGCTCCGAAGTCGAGAGATTTCAGCAAGAAGATGAACAAATTCGCCCGTCGCGGCGCGCTTTTGTCCGCTATTTCTAAAAGGCTTGCAGATAACGATATGTACGTCATCGACAATATCGCGGTAGAAAACGGCAAAACGAAAGAAATGGTAGCGTTTTTAAACGCATTCAAGTTTGACAAGACCGTCCTTATGGTAATGAGCGACAACGACAGCCTCGTAATCAGAGCGGCGAACAACCTTGAAAAACTCAACACCATTCCCGTAAACGAACTTAACACTTACGACGTGGTAAGAAACAGCGTTCTCGTAATATCCGCAGACGCCGTAGACTATCTTCAGGAAGTATACGGAGAGATGTTCGACAACAATTTCGCAAACCAGGAGGTTGAAGAATAATTTATGGAAAGAGATATCATTATAAAACCTATTCTTTCCGAGAAGAGTTACGAGTCGATAAAGGATAAGAAATATTCCTTCGTAGTCGCTAAAGACGCGAACAAGACCGAAATCAAACTCGAAGTTGAAAGAAAATTCGACGTACAGGTCGAGAAAGTGAACACTATGAACTGCCACGGCAAACTTAAGAGAATGGGCAGATCTCAGGGTTATACGTCCGATTATAAAAAGGCAATCGTAACCCTTAAGAAAGACAGCAAGGGCATTAAGTTCTTTGAGTCGTTACAGTAATACGGAGGATATAAGAAATGGGTATTAAGAGATATAAACCGACTTCCGCAGCGCGTCGTTTCATGACGGTTTCGACGTATGAAGAAATCACGACGACGAAGCCCGAAAGGTCGCTTTTAGAAGACCAGAGACATAACGCGGGCAGAAACGCTCAGGGAAAGATAACCGTTCGTCATCGCGGCGGCGGCAACAGAAGAAAATATCGTATCATCGATTTCAAGAGAAATAAAGACGGAATCGAAGCGGTAGTAAAGACCATCGAATACGATCCGAACAGAACGGCAAACATCGCCCTTCTTTGCTACAAGGACGGAGAAAAGAGATATATCCTCGCTCCTTTGGGACTTAACGTCGGAGACGTTATCGTATCCGGAAAGGACGCCGATATAAAGGTAGGCAACGCGCTTCCTCTCGAATTCGTTCCCGTAGGTACGATGATTCACAACATCGAACTTCAGCCCGGCAAAGGCGGTCAGATAGCGAGATCCGCCGGTATGGCTGCTCAGCTTATGGCGAAAGAGAACGGAATGGCTACTCTTAAAATGCCGAGCGGCGAAATGAGATACGTTTCGGTTAAGTGCAAGGCGACTATCGGACAGGTAGGCAACCTCGACCACGAAATCATCAGAGTAGGTAAAGCAGGTAAGACGAGACACATGGGTATCAGACCCACCGTCAGAGGTTCTGTAATGAACCCGTGCGATCACCCGCACGGCGGCGGTGAAGGACGCGCTCCCGTCGGACACGCAGGCCCGCTTACTCCGTGGGGTAAACCGGCTCTCGGCTACAAGACGAGAAAGAAGAAGAATAAGTCTGATAAGTTTATTTTTAAGAGAGTTAATTGAGGAGAGTAAAAAGTATGAGCAGAAGTGTAAAGAAAGGACCTTTCGTTCAAGAAAAATTGCTTAAAAGAGTAGAGGCTCTGAACGCCGAGAATAAAAAATCGGTACTCAAGACCTGGTCGAGAAGTTCGACTATATTCCCTCAGATGGTCGGTCATACGATAGCCGTACACGACGGAAGAAAGCACGTTCCGGTATACATTACCGAAGATATGGTAGGATGCAAACTCGGCGAGTTCGCTCCGACCAGAACATTCAAGGGACACGCGGGTTCTAAGACGACCGGTAAATAAGCGGAGAGAGAGGTAGAGAATAATGGCAACGAATGTCAGAGAAAGAAAGAAAGCGTACGCTGCGAACGCCGCCGCTAAAACGGAGGTTTCCGCAACCGCTAAATTTATAAGAATATCCCCTTATAAAATCAGACCCGTTCTTGACGTAATAAGAGGAAAGAAAGTAACCGACGCCGTAGCGATGCTCGAAAACATTCCTAAGGCGGGTTGCGAGCCGATTAAGAAAGTATTGCTTTCCGCGGCAGCAAACGCCGAGCATAACAAAGGTTACGACAGAAGCGAACTTGTCATCAAAGCGTGCTATGCGGATCAAGGTCCGACGCTCAAGAGAATGCAGCCTATGGCTCACGGCAGAGGATTCAGAATCCTTAAAAGAACGAGTCATATCACGGTTGTTGTAGACAAGGCTGAATAATCAGGAGGACGTTATGGGACAGAAAGTTAATCCACACGGTTTAAGAGTAGGAGTAATCAAAGGCTGGGACACTCAGTGGTTTGCAGATAAAAAAGACTTCGGAGCGTTCCTTAAAGAAGATTACGACATAAGAGATTTCATCAAGAACACCTATTATTCGGCGGCGATCTCGAAAATTACCATCGAGAGAGCGGCGGGCAGAATCGCTATAACGATTTACACCGCGAGACCGGGCGTTCTTATCGGCAAAGCGGGCGCGGGCATCGAGGTAATCAAAAAGCAACTTGCCAAAGTTACGAAAGGCAAGCAGGTTGCCGTAAATATCGTCGAAGTCAAGAAACCCGATTGCGATTCGCAACTCGTAGCGGAGTCGATAGCGGCTCAACTTGAAAAGAGAGCCTCGTTCAGAAGATGTATGAAACAGGCTATCGGCAAGTCTATGAGAATGGGCGTAAAAGGAATAAAAGTAATGGTAAGCGGACGTCTTGACGGCGCAGAAATCGCGAGATGCGAGCAGTACCACGACGGTTCTATTCCTCTTCAGACCCTTCGCGCGGACATAGATTACGGTTTTGCGACCGCTCACACCACTTTCGGCGCGATCGGTATCAAAGTATGGATCTACAAGGGCGAAGTACTCGGAGCGGTTAAGAAGACCGAAGGAGGCGAGGCTTAATTATGTTGATGCCAAAGAGAGTAAAAAGAAGAATGCAGCACCGCGGCAGAATGACGGGTAAAGTTACGAAGGGTAACAAAATCGCATACGGCGATTACGCTCTCGTAGCGGAAGGATCGGCATGGGTCACTTCCAACCAGATCGAAGCGGCAAGAATAGCGATGACCAGATTCGTCAAACGTGGCGGACAGGTATGGATAGACATTTTCCCTCACAAGCCTATATCTAAAAAACCTGCCGGAACGAGAATGGGTTCCGGAAAAGGCGGAGTAGAATACTGGGCGGCTGTAGTAAAGCCGGGAAGAGTTTTGTTTGAAATGGCAGGAGTAGCGGAAGCCGACGCGAGAGAGGCTATGCGTCTTGCAGGACACAAACTTCCGATTAAGACGAAGTTCGTGGTAAAAGAAAAAATAACGGAAGGAGTTGAAGGTTAAACATGAAAGCGCAGGAAATTCACGGAATGACCAACGATGAGTTGCAGGTAAAACTTACCGAACTCAAAGACGAACTCTTCAATCTTCGTTTCCGCCACGCAGTAAACGAACTCGAAAATCCCAACGTGATTAACTCCACCAAAAAGGATATTGCGAGAATTAAGACTGAAATTCGCGCGAGAGAAATCAAGGCGAAGGCTTAATGCGGAGGAACGAAGATGGAAAGAAATTTAAGAAAAGAAAGAGTCGGACTCGTAGTATCCGACAAAATGGATAAGACCGTCGTAGTAAGCGTAGAAATGAAGGCTACGCATCCCCTTTACAAAAAGACCATTACGACGACCAAGAAATACAAAGCGCACGACGAAGAAAATACGTGCGGCGTAGGCGATAAGGTCAGAATAGTCGAGACCAGAAAACTTTCCAAGGACAAGAATTGGAGAGTAGCCGAAATAATCGAAAAGGCTAAATAATCTTAGGAGGAGCAAAAGTTTATGATACAACCGCAGACCAGATTAAAAGTTGCGGATAACTCGGGCGCAAAGGAAATTATGTGCATCAGAGTTCTCGGCGGCTCGTTCAGAAAATGTGGAAACATCGGCGACGTAATCGTTGCCAGCGTCAAGACTGCGACTCCGGGCGGAGCCGTAAAGAAGGGCGACGTAGTTAAAGCCGTAATCGTCAGAAGTTCGAAAGGTCTTCGCAGACCCGACGGAACTCATATCAGATTCGACGACAACGCGGCGGTAATAATCGACAATCAGAAGCAACCGAGAGGAACCCGTATCTTCGGACCTGTCGCGAGAGAACTTCGTGAAAAAGATTATATGAAAATCATATCGCTTGCACCGGAAGTGCTGTAAGGAGATCGGACTATGAAAATCAAAAAGAATGACACCGTATATGTAGTTGCCGGAAAAGACAAGAGGTCCACGGGAAAGGTTCTTTCCGTAGATACGGAAGCGAATATGATTAAAGTCGAAGGCGTTTGCGTTCAGCGTAAACACCGGAAAGCGAGAAAAGCGGGCGAGACCAGCGGAATCGTTTCGCAGGTCGGCTCGATCAACGCTTCCAACGTACTTATAGTATGTCCCGCTTGCGGAAAGAATACGAGAGTAGGATACGTTGTAGACGGCGACAAGAAAGTAAGAGTATGCAAAAAGTGCGGCGCGTCCCTCGACGTAAAACCCGAGGCTAAGAAGACGGCAAAGAAAGCCGCTGCGGCAACCAAGACCGCGGCTAAGACGACCGCAAAGAAGACTTCTACGAAGAAGACCGCAGGGGAAAAGACCGCGGACGCTCCGAAGAAAACAACGAGAAAGACCGCGGCTAAGAAAGCGGCGGAAGATAAAGCCGAATAAGGAGATTAAAAATGGCAGACAAAAAGACTCAGGTTGCTAAGGAAACTGTAACCGATTCCAAGTATGTTAGCAGAAAGAGAGACCTGTACGAGAAAGAAGTCGTCCCGTATCTCATGAAGCATTTCGGATATAAGAACATAAACGAATGTCCGAAACTCGTCAAGATAACGATTAACAGCGGACTCGGCGACGTAAAGGACAATGCGAAGAGCGTCCAGCAGGCTCAACAGGAACTCACGCTTATTTCGGGACAGAAGCCCGTGCTTACCAAAGCGAAGAAGTCGGTAGCGAACTTCAAAGTCAGAGAGGGAATGAACGTCGGTATCAAAGTTACTTTGAGAAGCGACAGAATGTACGATTTCTTTGACAAACTCGTATCTATCGCTCTTCCGAGAGTAAGGGATTTCAGAGGCGTACCTTCCAAATCGTTCGACGGCAGAGGAAACTACGCAATGGGCGTTAAGGAACAACTTATATTCCCCGAAATTCAGTACGATCAGGTAGAAAAAGTCAGAGGTTTCGATATTTGTATCGTAACCACGGCTAAGACGGACGAAGAGGCAAGAGAACTTCTCAAAGCAATGGGAATGCCTTTCAAGGCTAATTAAGGAGAACACGAATCATGGCAAAAACAGCAATGATAAACAAACAGAAAAAGACACCGAAATTCTCCACGAGAGGATATACGAGATGTTCTATCTGCGGAAGACCGCACGCCGTTCTGAAAAAATACGGAGTATGCCGTATCTGCTTCAGAGAATTAGCATACAAGGGACAAATCCCCGGCGTTAAGAAGGCAAGTTGGTAAGAGGAGGTTAGAAGAAAATGACAGATCCTATCGCAGATATGCTTACGCGCATCAGAAACGCATTGACGGTTAAACACGACACTGTGGAAATCCCCATGTCGAATATGAAGAAGTCGATCGCGCAGATACTTTTAGACGAAGGTTACATCGCTAAATACGACGTAGTCAAAGAAGACGGCGACGTACAGGGCAAGATCGTAATCGAATTGAAATACGGACCTAAGGGCGAAAGAGTCATCAACGGACTTAAGAGAATATCGAAACCCGGACTCAGAATTTACGCAGGTTGCGAAGAACTTCCGAAAGTACTCGGAGGACTCGGAATCGCTATAATTTCCACCCCGAAGGGCGTAATGACGGACAAGGCGGCAAGAAAGTCCAACCACGGCGGCGAAGTTCTTGCGTACGTTTGGTAAGGAGGTCGAAGAATGTCAAGAATAGGCAGAGAGCCGGTTACGTTACCGGCAGGAGTAACTTTAACGGCAGACAACGGCTTACTTACTGTAAAAGGACCTTTGGGAACGCTTACTCAGGACTATGACGCGGCTAACATTTCCTTCAAAGTAGACGGAAACGTAGCGCACGTTATGAGAGCGTCCGAAGAAGCGGCGGTAAAGGCGAAGCACGGCTTGTACAGAGCGCTTCTCCACAACATGGTAGTCGGAGTAACTAAGGGCTATGAAAAATCGCTCGTAGTAAACGGCGTAGGTTGGAAGGTCGCTCAGACGGGAAAGGACATAACCTTATCGGTCGGTTTCAGCCACAACGTAGTCGTAAACGCGGTTGACGGAATTACCCTTACGGCGGTATCCCCGACGGAAATCAGCGTAAAGGGAATCGACAAAGTTATCGTAGGACAAATCGCGTCGAATATCAGAGCAATCAGAAAGCCCGAACCTTACCACGGCTACGGTATCGCTTACAAAGACGAGACCATCGAACGTAAGGAAGGCAAGACGGCGGGTAAATAAGGAGTAAACTGATATGATATCTAAAATTGATAAGAATACAGACAGAAAGAAGAGACACGAGAGAGTAAGGGTTAAGATTTCCGGAACTGCGGAATGCCCGAGACTCTGCGTATACAGAAGTCTCAGCAATATTTACGCGCAGATCATCGACGACGTAAAGGGCAACACCCTTGTCGCTTGCTCGACGAGAGACAAAGCGGTAGCGGAACTCGTAAAGGGTAAGACCAAGAGCGAGCAGGCTAAGGTTGTCGGCGAAGAACTCGCGAAGAAAGCGGTTGCTAAGGGTATCGAGAACGTCGTATTCGACAGAGGCGGTTACCTTTACATCGGCAGAGTACAAAGTTTAGCAGACGGCGCCAGAGCAGGCGGCTTAAAATTCTAAGAGGAGGAGCGAAAAATGGCAAAAGAGAATAACAGACCTCAAAGAAAGCAGGATCGCGACGACGGTCTTTGCAAAAAACTTATAGCCGTCAACCGTATTACCAAGGTAGTAAAGGGCGGTCGTAAAATGCGTTTCGCGGCTCTCGTAGTAGTCGGCGACGAAAACGGCAAAGTCGGATGCGGAAGCGGAAAGGCTAACGAAGTACCCGAAGCAATCGAGAAAGCGACCGCGCAGGCTAAAAAGGCAATGCGCAAGGTATCGCTTGTCGGAACCACCATTCCTCACACCGTAATCGGTAAATTCGGCAGAGGCTCGGTACTTATGATGCCGGCTGAAGAAGGTACCGGAGTTATCGCGGGCGGCCCCGTCCGTTCGGTAATGGAAGCGGCGGGAATCAAGAACATCAGAACCAAATCTCACGGCACTTCGAACCCCGTAAATATGGTAAAAGCCGTTATCACGGGACTTAACGAACTTAAAACTGCCGAAGAAGTGGCTGCTCTTCGCGGAAAGACCGCAGAAGAAGTTATGGGTTAAGGAGGGCTTTAAAATGGAAAAACAGGTTAAAGTAACTCTTGTAAAAAGCACGATCGCGTGCCTTCCCAAGCAGAAAGCGGTAGTAGCCGCTTTGGGGCTTAAAAAAATAAATCAATCCAAGATTTTTACCGTTAACGCTGCGCTTGAAGGTCAGTTGGCTTTGGTAGCGCACATGGTAAAGGTCGAAAACGTATAAGGAAGGTAACGAAATGAGAATCGATACATTATCGCCTGCAGAAGGCGCAAGAACTTCCAAAAAGAGATTAGGTCGCGGAATCGGTTCCGGACTCGGCAAAACGAGCGGTAAAGGTCATAAAGGACAATGGGCGAGAAGCGGCGGCGGAGTAAGACCGGGATTCGAAGGCGGACAGATGCCTCTGACCCGTAAAGTTCCGAAACGCGGTTTCAACAACCACTTCAAAGTCGTTTACGCGGTAGTCAATCTCGACAAACTCAATATGTTCGAGGCGGGAACGGTCGTAGATTACGACGTTCTCCTTGAAAACGGACTTGTCAAGGCGGTTAAGGACGCTGCGGGACTTAAAGTTCTCGGCAGCGGCAAACTCGAAGTCGCTCTGACGGTTAAAGCGTCTAAATTCTCGGCAACTGCGAAAAAAGCTATCGAGGCGGCAGGCGGAACTGCGGAAGAAGTTTAATAACTTTTTCATAGCGGAGGTAGAAAATGTTTGAAACGTTAAAAAACGCATTTAAAGTCAAAGAAATACGAATCAAGATCTACTGGACGCTGTTGTTTTTACTCCTTTACAGGGTCGGATGTTATATCCCGGTACCCGGTGTAGGAACGAGACTTTTATCGGATCAACAGTTAGCAAGTACTTCTTATTTAAGCATAATGAGTATGATGACGGGCGGCTCGCTTATGAACGGAACGTTATTCGCGATGGGTATCGGACCGTACATTAACTCATCGATTATTATGCAACTTCTGGCAGTGGCAATTCCGCCTCTCGAAAGATTATCCAAACAAGGTGAAGAAGGCAGAAGAAAGATTTCGGCTCTCACGAGATACGTAACCATTCTTCTTGCGATAATTCAGTCAATCGGTATACTCGTAAGTTACGGCGCAGCCGCAAACACGGGTAACTTCGCTTCGCTTGCGGCTATCATAGCGGGCGGCGCGGAGAACGTCGGCACGTTTGCGACGGTTCTCAGTTATATCATAATGGTTCTTTTCTACACGGCAGGTTCGTGCATAACGATGTGGATCGGCGAAAGAATTACGGAACACGGAGTATCGAACGGTATTTCGCTTCTCATCTTCGCGGGTATCATCGCTTCGTTCGGAATATTCGTCGTAGAGCAGTTCAATACGATATTCTTGGGACAGAGCGGACTCGACAAGACCGCATTGTGGAAATTCATCGTTTATCTCGTAATAATAGTGGTGGTATTCGCCGCTATCGTATGGATAGAACTTGCGGAAAGAAAAATCAAGGTTCAGTACGCGAAACAGGTTAAAGGCAGAAAGATGTACGGCGGACAGTCCACCGAGATTCCGATTAAGGTCAACGCCAACGGCGTTATGCCCCTTATCTTCGCTTTCTCGATACTTTCGTTCCCCGAACTTTTAGGAACGCTCTTTAACTGGACGGGCTTTATGGCTTTCTGGCAGAAGTGGCTCGGCGCGACGTCGAGATACCCGTTCTATTCGATAATTCTTTGCTTGCTGATACTGTTCTTCGCGTTCTTCTACTCGCAGATACAGTTCAATCCCGAAGATATTTCCAAGACCATTCAGCAGAACGGCGGATTTATCCCGGGAATCAGACCGGGCAAACCGACGGCTGATTATCTGAAGAAGATATCGAACAGACTCACGCTTTTCGGAGCGATTTTCCTCGCGATACTCGCGCTCATACCGTCTTTGGTACTCAACGCGATACTTCCCGCGGGATCGAGCGGTTCGTTCAGCGCGACGGGAATGCTCATCGTCGTATCCGTTGCGATAGAGTTCAACACGGCTCTCGAATCGCAGATTATGGCGAAGCAGTACAAAGGATTCCTGAAATAAGATGAAGGTAATATTGTTGGGAGCGCCCGGAGCGGGAAAAGGCACGCAAGCGGTAAGGCTTGCTGAGCGTTATAACATTCCGCACATATCCACGGGCGATATATTCAGAAGCAATATCAAAGAAAGAACTCCGATCGGGATAGTTGCCAAATCTTATATAGATAAAGGGCAACTCGTTCCCGACGAGGTTACGATACAGATAGTCAAAGAGAGGCTTGAAAAGGACGACTGTAAAAACGGTTATCTTTTGGACGGCTTCCCGAGGACGGTTTCGCAGGCGGAAGCGCTCGACGGTTTCTCTGAGATTGACAGCGTAGTCAACATCGACGTTCCTCTTCATAAACTCATGAGAAGAATCACGGGCAGAAGAGTGTGCGGCAAATGCGGAGAAAGTTATCATATCGATTATCTTGACGGTTCGACTTCGTGCAGAAAGTGCGACGGAGAACTCATTCAGAGAGCGGACGACAACGAAGAGACGGTAGGTAAGAGGTTAGAGGTTTATGAAAAGCAGACCGCGCCGCTTATCGACCACTACAAGTCGAAAGGAAAACTTATCGACGTCGACGGAGACGGAGACATAGATTCGGTATTCGCCGCTATAGTCGAAAGGCTGGGCTGAAAGATGATATATATCAAGAGCGATAAAGAAATTGAGTTAATGAGAAAACCGTGCGGAATAGTCCGCGACGTATTAAATCTCGTTCAGGACAAAATCAGAGCGGGAATGACTACGAAGGAACTCGACAAGATTGCTTACGATTATATAACGTCTTGCGGAGCGAAGCCCTCGTTCCTCGGATACGGCGGTTTTCCCGCGGCGACCTGCATATCGATAGACGAGCAGGTAGTACACGGGTTCCCCTCCGACAGGATAATCGAAGAAGACCAGATAGTGAGCGTAGACGTGGGAGCGTATTTCAACGGTTTTCACGGCGACGCGGCGAGAAGTTTGTACGTCGGGCATATAAGTCCCGAAAAGAAAAAACTAATCGACGTCACGAGGGAGTGCTTCTTTGAAGGAATAAAGGGTATCTGTATAGGAAGCGCGCTTGGAGATATCGGGGCGCAGGTACAGGAACACGCGGAAAAGAGCGGTTTTTCGGTCGTAAGAGATATGGTCGGACACGGAGTCGGCAGACAGTTGCACGAAGATCCGAGCGTACCGAATTACGGCAAGAGAGGAACGGGAGTCCGTTTGAAGAAAAATATGACCATAGCGATAGAGCCTATGATAAATATGGGCGGCTACGAAGTGGACATAGACGGTTGGAAGTGCGTAACGAGCGACGGCAAGCCCTCGGCGCATTACGAAAATACCGTGCTTATAGGCGATAACGGAGTAGAAATACTTACTCTGTAAAGCGAAATAGAAGCGACGCGAAAAATCTGATGGTAAAAAGTGTAAACTTTTTAACTTTAAAGGAAGACGCTAAAACGCGTCGCGAAAAGAAAGGGGCGGGAACCCCGTCCGAAATAAAATTGGAGGAGTAAATTGTGTCAAAAGACGACGTGATAGAGGCGGAAGGCGTTATCGAAGAAGCGTTGCCGAACGCTACGTTCAAAGTAAAGTTGTCAAACGGTTATGTGATAACAGCCTATATCTCGGGGAAATTGCGTATGAATTATATCAAAATAATTCCGGGCGATTCCGTGAAGATTGAAATGAGCCCTTATGATCTGACCAAAGGTCGGATAGTCTGGCGTAGCAAAAACTGACAATTTTGTTAATTAAACTTAAATCGGAGGATTAAAAAATGAAAGTAAGACCATCAGTGAAACCTATGTGCGATAAGTGCAGAGTCATTAAGAGAGAAGGAAAGGTTATGGTTATTTGCTCGAAGAACAAGAGCCATAAACAGAGACAAGGTTAATTACTTTTCACATCTCGGGAAACCGAAAAACAAACAAATCAAATTTATAAAAAATTCGGAGGATATACAAAATGGCTCGTATTGCCGGCGTAGATTTACCAAGAGAAAAGCGCGTAGAAATCGGTATCACCTATATATATGGTATCGGCAGACCTACCGCGACTAAAATTTTACAAGCGACGGGCGTCAATCCCGACACGAGGGTTAAAGACCTTACGGAAGACGACGTAGCGAAACTCAGAGATTATATCGAACACAACCTTAAAGTAGAAGGCGAACTTAAAAGCGAAGTAAGTCTCTCGATAAAGAGACTTATGGAAATCGGCTGCTACCGCGGCGTAAGACACAGAAAGGGCTTACCCGTAAGAGGACAGAGTTCGAAGAGAAACGCGAGAACGAGAAAAGGTCCGCGTCGTACGGTCGCCAAGAAAAAGACCGCAACCAAATAATTAAAGGAGGGTACTAAAAATGGCTGTTAAGAAAGTCGTAAAAAAACGTAAAGAACTTAAAAACGTTGACAAAGGTCAGGTACACATTCAGTCCTCCTTTAACAACACCATCGTAACCGTTACCGATATGAACGGAAACGACATCGCGCATTGCAGTTCGGGCGCGCTCGGATACAGAGGCTCGAGAAAGAGTACTCCGTTCGCCGCTCAGCAGGCTGCCGAAACCGCGGCTAAAGCCGCTATGGAACACGGACTTCGCAGCGTAGAAGTTTTCGTCAAAGGTCCGGGACAAGGCAGAGAATCCGCAATCAGGGCGCTCGGAAACGTGGGTTTGGAAGTTACGCTCATTCAAGACGTATCGCCCATTCCTCACAACGGATGCCGTCCGCCGAAACGTCGTAGAGTTTAATAGGGAGGTAATAAGAGATGGCTAAATATACAGACGCAAAATGCCGCTTGTGCAGACGCGAGGGCGGTAAGTTATTCTTAAAGGGCGACAAATGTTACAAGACTTCTTGTCCGTTTGAAAGACGTCCCGTTGCTCCCGGACAACACGGAGCAGACAGAAAGAAAGTATCCGAATACGGATTACAACTTCGTGAAAAACAGAAGGCGAAGAGAATTTACGGCGTACTTGAAAGTCAGTTCAGAGACTATTACGAGAAAGCCGATAAAATGAAGGGAATTACGGGTGAGAACATGCTCTCGCTTTTGGAGAGAAGGCTTGACAACGTAGTTTACAGAATGGGTATCGCGGTATCCAGAAGTCAGGCTCGCCAACTCGTAACTCACGCGCACTTTAACGTAAACGGCAGACCTGTCGATATCGCTTCGTATCAGGTAAAAGTCGGAGACGTTATATCGGTTAAAGAAGGAAAGAAATCTTCGCCCTATTTCGAAGCGCTTAAAGGCGCGGCGAAGAGCGGAAAGATGCCCAAGTGGGTAGATTTCGATTCCGAGAAATTAGAAGGAAAAATTCTTGCACTCCCGACGAGAGAGGATATCGATTCGCAGATTACCGAACAGATGATTGTCGAGTTGTACTCTAAGTAATATATACCAAAATAGATTATCAGGAGGTATATTTTTCTATGATGGAAATAGAAACGCCCAAGATTGTAACCGTAGAGAGCGACGACAGGACGTATGCCAAAATCGTAGCCGAGCCTTTGGAAAAAGGCTTCGGTTTGACGCTCGGCAACGCGCTTAGAAGAACGCTTTTATCTTCGCTTCCCGGAGCGGCGGCTCAAGGCATTAAATTTGCGAACGGACTTGTAAAGCACGAATTTTCGACCGTTCCCGGAGTAAAAGAGGACGTTACCGAAATCATTCTTAACCTCAAAGGCGTGTCGTTCAAGACGGCAACCGTTACGGAAGATTTCAAAAAGGTAATGAGATTATACAAAACCGGACCGGCGGTAGTCGTTGCGGGGGATATCGCTTCCGATATGGAAGTCGAAGTCCTCAACAAGGACGCCTATATTTGCACGCTCGACAAAGGCGCGGTTCTCGATATGGAGATTACCGTAGGAAGAGGCAGAGGTTATAAAGGGGCTGAACACAACAAGACAGACGAGATAGATTATATTCCTATCGACTCTATCTATACGCCCGTCAAAAAAGTCAGTTACAACGTTGAAAGCACGAGAGTCGGACAGAATACCGACTACGACAAATTAACTCTCGAAGTATGGACGAACGGAGCGTTTTCGGGCAAGGAGATTATAAGTCTTGCGGCGAAAATACTCGGCGAACACATTCAGTTGTTCGCGCTCAGCAACGTAATGAGCGGACCTATCGTAGTACCTGCAAAGCAGGATGATATGATGAGGGTCAGAGAGATGAGCATCGAAGAGATGGACTTGTCGGTACGTTCGTACAACTGCTTGAAGAGAGCAAACATTCACACGGTAGACGACTTGACGAAAAAGACCGAAGACGATATGCTTAAAGTAAGAAACTTAGGCAAGAAGTCTTTGGACGAAGTGATCTACAAATTAAATTCCTACGGTTTATCGTTGAAGGAAAAGGAGGACTAAGAAATGCCAAGGAAATTAGGTATGACAACCACGCAGAGAAAAGCGGTATTAAGAAATCAGGCTTCTAATCTTTTATGGTATGGCAGAATCGAAACTACTCTTTGCAGAGCAAAAGAATTGAAGCCTTACGTTGAAAAGATTATCACGCTCGCTATAAACAGTTACGACGACGTTGTCGAAACGACTGTTACCACGACCGATAAAAAGGGTAAGGAAGTTACCACCAAAGTTTTGAAAGACGGCGGAAAGAAACTTGCGGCAAGAAGAAAGATTATGTCGCTTACCTATGATATTCAGGAGCAGAGAAAGACCGAAGTCGCTAAAAACGCCGACGGAGAAGTTAAAGTTGTAAGAGAAACTATGGCTGACTTCAAGAAGAGAACGGCAGGCGTTAAGCACCCGCTCGTTGAAAAGGTATTCAACGTAATCGCTCCCGCGTACGCCGAAAGCGGCAGAAAGGGCGGTTATACGAGAATTTACCAACTCGGTATGAGAAAAGGCGACGCTGCCGACGTAGCGATCATCGAACTCGTTTAATCGAAAGGTTGATTTCACAAAAGTAAAAAACGGCATATATTGCGTACAAAGGTTTAACCGAAACGCAATATATGCTTTTTTTATGCCGAAAATTCGGAAAGACTTTATCGTTTACGAAAATCTCGGAATGATATGTGAAATTTTAACGAAAAAACGCTCTGAACGGATAAAACGCCCCTTAAAACCCGTCCGAGAGGCGGAAATGGTCGATAATCGACTTATAGGGGGACTTATCAGATATTTGCAGCGAAAAAAACTCGGAAGAGCGTACGCCTTAAAATCGGGCTGAAAAGTTCGGCTTCGGCGAAATTTCAATATCTCTTAAAAAAATTCATAAAAAACACAAAAAAAATGTTAAAACGATTGAAATAATTTGCGTAATGTGCTATTATATTATTATACTAAGCGAGAATAGTTTACGCGAGCGTTACGCGTGGGCGATAGTTGCGGGGGAAAAGCCGAAAAATCGCTCGGGGGTAAGGATAAATCGCAGGCGGTTTCGCTTAGATTATCAAGAGTTTTCGACGTTTGGCGGAAAGTCGAACCGATAAGCGTCGAAGGAGAACGTCTATGGCTTTTAAAGAATTTAAAAAGAGGAGAACGCTGACGGTCATTCTGGCAATGCTCATGGCATTGTTCGCGACTTTGTTCGTAGCGTCCTGTTCGGGCGGAGGAACTTCGTCGGGCGGGGCTTCGACGGGCGGCGAAAGTACGTCGGCTCCCGAAGAGTCGTTGCCGACCGAAGTACGAGGCGTCGACGACGTCGCGGACTCGAACGATTTGCCCGACTTCAAGGTCGGAAAAACCGAGACCGACGACTTGGAGGATAACGAGAGAAAACAACTTCTCGAAAACGGTATCGCGGCGTACAAGAACGCTTTCGCGGCTCGCGGCTTTACCGATTTAATCGACTCCGACGAAAGTAAGCAGAAAGAAATCTGCGTAAGGCTCGACGGAAGCGACGAAAAGGGAAGAGAAGAAAGTCTTTACGGCGAAACGGGTCTCAACGGCTTGTACGGAGTGTATCAGACGGCGTACAGATTTTACAAAAATTATCTCTTCGTAGAAGCGGGCGAGGAAAAGACGGAGAACGGATATGTGAATATCAACCCCGACAAACTCGCGAATTACTACGTCGAAGAGGTAAAGAAGAAAGCGAAAGGCTACGTTGAGAAAAAGTTTACGGTTAGAAGCGATAGCGACTGCACCACCGAGTGCAACGGCAAAAAAGCCGTCGAGTTCGCAAATTCTTTCAGAAACAACGAACTTCTGAAAATAACGACCGCGAACGGAGTCGAAAGCGATAAAGTGACCGACACGAAAAACGCCGTCAATTTCTACTACGAAGTATTTTTCGAGAGTAAGAAGTACGAAGACGAGACGATAAACCCCGACGGCAAGACCGCATACGAAAAGGTTTACGGCGAGGACGGCAAGGTCAAGGCTTTGGACGAACTCGAAAAAACGAGAAAAGCGATCGACGACGCGTTCATGAAAACCGCGAAGACCGATTACGAAGCCGATAACCTCACGAAAACGCTTCTGAACAATTACATTCAGAGCGTGACGGGCGGCGAAAACGGTCTCAGAACGTATATGAGCGTCGCGAAAGACAACGTAAACGGATTCGGGCAGCCGAAAGCCGAGAGCGAGGACGACGATAAGTACATCGAAAGACTTAAAGGCGAACTCGGTAAAATCGAAGAGTACCTTAAACATTTCGACGAACTCGAAACGGCGACGATAAAGAACGCCGACAAAACGGAAAGCGTAATCGACCTGCGTTCGCTCAAAAACGTAGACGACGAAGCGAAGAAGACGGCGGGCGACGATTGGACTTCGGTTTCTGGAATAACGCAGAAATACGCCAACCTCACGAAGAGCGTAATCGACGCGATAAAGAACAAATACAGAAACGACTACGACGTGACCGCGGAAGTCGCGATAAGCGACAACGTGAGAGCGGCGAACGCGAAAGCCGATAAACTTAAAGGCAGATACGACAAAGACGGAAAAGTAAACGCCGAGTTGAACACGGGAAGCGTAATAGCGGATCGGTTCGAGAATACGTACAAAGAGAGCGGAACGCTGCTTGACGGAACCGTTTCTGTATACAACCTCGGAAAGGTAACGAAGATAACCTACGATCCGAGCAAAGAGGAGAACAAAGGAAATATGTTCTCGGATATGTTCTCGAAGGTTTTCAAACGCAAAACGTTGCCGAAGATAACTCTTACGGCTATCGATAACGAAGGAAACGAAAAAGCGTTCTTCGACGCGAAAGCGAAACTTAAAGTGAGAGAGGGCGCGAGTCCGTCGGTTGAAAGGAATATCAACAAGATAATAAACGACGTCGTTAAAGAGGGCGAAACCGAAAAACTTTCGGATAAGCGTATCTCGACGGAAGTCGTCGAAGAAGACAGAGAGAAAATTAAAAAGAAAAGCCTTTATCTCTATCTTACTTTCACGATAATGGAACCCGAAACATCTTCGGGGGCGAGCGACAAAGAAGTTAGTTACATAGTAATCGACGAAAAGAAACTCGAAAAGTTTGACGGCAAATTCTTAGTCACTCTCGAATTCGAGACGGACAAAGTCGGAAAAGAAACAAACGTAAAAGACCTTGTGTCCGTCGGGTACGACCACGGCAAAATAACAAGCGTAAACGAAAATAAAAACGTAGAAGAGGGATCTAAAATGGCATCATTCATCTTAGACAAAGTCGCAATGAGCAAAGGTTTGTCGATTTTAAACGGCGACGCGTACAAAGACACCGCGTTCTTTATCGCGGTAGGCGTGCTTGGAGTAATCGTTCTCATATTCCTTATCTGGGCGATCGTAGCCGTTGTAAAACGCAAGAAGTACAAAGTCAGATACGACGCTAACGGCGGCAAATTCGGTTCGTCGAAGAGAGTTAAGTACTGCAAGAATCTCGTATACCCGAACAACCCGACCAGAAAGGGTTATCAGTTCATGGGTTGGTACACCAATAAAAAGGGTACGAAGAGATTTGACGCAACCGACAAGATGAAGAGAAAGTGCGTCAAAGTATACGCTAAGTGGATGCCCGTCAAGAAGTACGAGAAAGTCAACGACGCGAAGGAAAAGGTATCGAAGAAAGTCAAGAACAATACCGAACGCAAGAATACGGGAGTCGCTTACGGCTCTTACGGCACGGGCGTTCATCAGCCGATACTCGGAGTTGAGGTAGACCCGAGAATACAGAAACTCGAAGTCGAGAAACTCAGTTACGAAGCGAGAAAAGCCGAAGAAGAGAGAAGAGCGGAAGAAGTCAGACTTCAAACGATCAGAGAAATCGAAGCGGCTAAGGGCAACGAGGACGCCAAGGCGAACGCAGAGAAAGACGCCGAGAAGGCGAAACTTGCTCTTCAACAGGCTCTTGCCGAGAGAGAGGCTTTGATAAGTCTCGCGAAAGCGGAAGAGAGAAGCAAAGTTCTCGAAGAGATGCTTGCGGCGAACAACGGCGAAGGTCTTACTTCCGAAGATATCGAGAAGATTAAGAAAGAAACCGAAGACAGAATCAGAGCGGAAATCGAGGAAGAAAACAGACGCAAAGAGACCGAATCTCTCGCCGCGAGAGTTAAGGCTCTGGAAGAAGCGAATATAGTTATCGACGAAGAACGCATCAACGCCCTTCTCGACGAGAAACTCAAAGCGTACGAAAGCGACAAGGCTCGCGAGGACGAAATAGCGGCTAAACTCGCGGAAGCGGAAGCGAAAGCCGAAACGGAGGCTGAAAAAGCGAGAGAAGCGGAAGAAGCAAGATTGAAAGCGGAAGCCGCGAGAGCGAAAGCCGAAGAAGAAGCGAACAAAGCGAAAGAAGAGGAAGCGGCAAGACTTGCAGCGGAACTCGAAATCAAGATAGCGGAAGAAGAGGCTCGTCGTAAGGCTGCCGAAGAAGAAGCGAAACTCAAAGCCGAGGAAGAGGCTCGTCTTAAAGAAGAGGAAGAAGCCCGCCTTAAAGCCGAAGAGGAAGCGGAGAAGAACAGATTTAAACCCGAAGCGACCTTCGATAAACTCAAAGCGGAAATGCTTTCGTTTAAAGTAGCGGACGACCTCGGATACGGACTCGGCGAAAACGCCGCCGCTTGCTCGGTAAAAGTTGCGGACGGGGCGGTAGTCGTAGAGGCTAACCTCGATAAAGAAGACTGTTTGAAGAAGGGTTACGACGTTACGGACGGTGATACGCTTGCCGTTAAGATGGTCGTTAATTCCAACGACGAAATCGAGAACGCCGAAGACCTTATCGAAGACGCCGCTTACGAAAACGGTTATACGAAAGGCGAAAACGCCGAAGTGACCGAAAGCGACGAGGAGACGAGGGCGAACGGATACGTTTTGAACGCCGACAAGAGACTTGCCGAAAACGTTGACGAGTACTACAAATTACTCAGAGTATACGCTAAATCGTTCGTGCTTGCGGACGGCGAAGCCAATGAGGATAAGCCGCTTATAAAGATGTTCAAAGGCGGAGACAAGATTTATATCTATCTCAACTATGCGGCTGAAAATCTTAACGCGGCGAGCGAAGAAATGCAAGCCGAGGGTTACAAGTCGATTATGGTTGTAAAGACCGCCGACGAGTGCAAAGAGGCTATTAAAGCGATTACCGCTATGATGCGTGAGAACGGACTCGTAAGATTCCCGACCGCGTCGACCCTTGCGGAAGATAACAGCGATAAAGGCTTTACATACACGCTTAGGGCGTAAAAAACTAAAAACGAAGAACCCGTATTCAGCGGATACGGGTTCTTTATTGAAAATAGGAGCAAAAAATGAGCGACAAAGTAATACTTACCGAAGAGGGATACAGACAACTCGAAAAGAGACTCGAAGAATTAAAATTCGTTAAACGTCCCGAAATAACCGAAAGGATAAAAGTAGCGAGAGACTTCGGAGACTTGTCGGAAAACGCCGAGTACGACGCGGCGAAGAACGAACAGGCAAGAATCGAGGGCGAAATCGTAGAAATCGAAGCCAAACTCAAAATTGCCGAAATAATCAAGACGGACGGCGACCACGACGTTGTCGGAGTCGGAATGAAAGTCAGAATACTTGACGTCGATATGAACGAGGAAGCCGTTTACGAAATAGTCGGAACGACCGAAGCGGACATCTCGGTGGGCAGAATATCCAACGAATCGCCGCTCGGCAAAGCCCTTGTGGGCGCGAAAGTCGGACAGACCGTATCGGTTAAAGCCCCGAAGTGTTCTTACGAAGTAAAAGTGCTTAAAATCGAAGGATAATTTCCCGATAATGGACGTAAAAATAACCAAAGGCAGACTTGTCAATCTGATCAGTTACGATTTTCTGAAAATCATCCTGTCTATTCTTGCGGGCATTATGGTGTGGGTATTGCTTTTCACGACCTGCGCCACGAGAGCGACCGTGGGCGAGCAGTTCGGACTGATACTCTATCAAGGCGTGTATTCGGGGTCGAACGACGGCAAAGACTTCCTCACCGAACTCAAAAAGAAAGAGAAAGGCGGGCTTTCCTACGACGTTTTGGAATATACGACAATGTCCGTGACTGCGGCGGGTAATTATTCGGCGGCGTATATGCTCAGCCTTAAAAGCGCAACGAAAGAGGGCGACGTAATCGTATTCGCAGGCGGCAACAAAACCGTGGTAAAGGACAAAGACGGCAATCCGACCAAGGGCGACGACGGCGAAATCGTAATGAAAATTTCCGACGACGCTCAGTCGATTGTCAACAACGAGAGTTTATATTCCGTAACCGACTTTCTGACTTCCGCACATAACTATTTGAACGGTAACGGCTTAGTCAAGGACGGTGCTGTCGACGAAGCGGCGGTAAGGAATTATTTTCTCACTGTCAGAATGAAATCGGCGTCGAATTACCGCAAGACTTTCAGAACGGAAACGCAGAAAGAAGAGGGCGTTAAAAAAGAAATCGAGCGAATAACGAACTTATACGCCAACTTACAGGTCGTCGAAAAGGCTATAAACAACGCCAAAACGCAGGGCGAGGACTTCTTGTGGTACGCCGATAGAATAATAGGCGGCGAAATTTACAAGTCGAACGAGCCTTACGGAATAGACCTTAACAAACTCAACGCTAAGAAAAGCGAAGCGGAAAAGAAGAGTATCACCGAACTTTGGTATACGGTAGGCGAGGTTGACGGTAAAAGCGAAGCGACGAGCGAAGGACTCGTTCTCGGCGTGTTCGATTATCATAGCGACCAAGCGGACTTGCAGTACGAAGCCCTTGCGGTTATCAGAGAAGTGATAGAGACGTACAGCGATTATGCCGACTGAAAACAATAAAAAAATCGGTTCGTTCATCACCTTGGAGGGCGGCGACGGATCGGGTAAATCGACCCAACTTAAAAAATTGACCGACTATCTCGTGGAAAACGGTTACGATTGCGTGTTTACGAGAGAGCCGGGGGGAACGAAAATTTCCGAAGACATACGAAAAATCATTCTCGACGGAAGCAACGTTGAAATGACCGATAAAGCGGAGTCGCTTTTATATGCGGCGGCGAGAGAACAACTCGTAGACGAACTTATACTACCGTCCGTTAAAGCGGGGAAACTCGTCGTTTGCGACAGGTATCTCGATTCTTCCGTGGCGTATCAGGGCTACGGACGAGAACTCGGCGAAGAGTACGTCAAAAGCATAAACGCGAAAGTTATCGAAAGATGTATGCCCGAAGTTACGCTGTTTTTCGACATATCGCCCGCAAAGGCGTTCGAGAGAAAGGGCGGCGAGGACAAGGACGACAGGCTCGAACAGAGCGGCAGGGCGTTCCACGAAAGGGTATATAAAGGCTATAAAACGCTTGCAGAAAACGAACCCGAACGTATAGCGGTTATCGATGCAACCAAAGGCGTCGAAGAAGTTTTCGGACAAGTATTAAAAGTATTGAAAGAGAGAAACATAATAAGGTGAACGAAAGAGTTAAAAATCTCATAAAAGAGTCGAACGCATATAAAATCGTAGTCGGCGACAAAAGGCGGGGAACGCTGTCTCACGCGTATCTTATCGTCTGCTCGGACGGCGTTTTTATGCGGGACTATTTGAAGATTTTTGCTTCGCTTATTATGTGCGAAAACGGTACGGGTTGCGGAGAATGCAGACCGTGTCGTTTAATAGAAAAAGAGGCTTACGCGGACTGCGATTTTTACCCGCAGGACGGTAACAAAATTCGTACCGCCGACGTTGACGATATGATTCCGAAAACGATAGTGAAGCCTATCGAAAACGATTTAAGGCTGTTCGTTTTTTGCGGAGCCGAGACAATGACTGCGGAAGCCCAGAACAAGATTTTAAAAACTCTCGAAGAGCCGCCGAAAAACGTTTGCATACTTATCGGCGCGACTTCCGATTATAATCTTCTTTCGACCGTCAAGTCGAGAGTGAAGAGGCTCGATATACCGCCGTTTTCGGACGCGGATATAAGAAAGGCATTGTCTGCCGAGTACCCCGACAAGGGTAAACTCGATACGGCTATCGACCTGTCGGGCGGCAGAATCGGCGAGGTTATAAAAAACTATCAGGACGCAGGCTCGATAGAAGCGAAGCGAATCGCAGAGGACGTATTTTATAAAATGAAGTCCTCGAAAGATGCGGCGAGATACGCTTGCAGGATAACGAAAGACAACGTTAAAAACGTTATTACCATATTAAAAAGCGAAGTTAATCGACTTATAGCGAGGGATATGAATACTGCCGAGCAGAACGGGTATACGCTCGGCTCGCTTGTTGCGATAGAGGATATGCTGACCGAAAAGGAAAAGGCTTTGTATTACAACGCCAACGCCGTGATGGTCGCGGACGGTATCCTGCTTGCAATTTTAGGAGAAAAATACAGATGGCAGAGGTTGTAGGCATAAAATTCAGACATTCGGGTAAGGTGTACTATTTCAGCCCTTGTAAAGCCAAATTCAAAAAAGGCGAGGGCGTTATAGTCGAGACCGCGAGGGGCGTAGAGTACGGAACGGTCGTTTGCGAACCGAAAGAAGTCGCCGACGATAAAATCGTGCAACCGTTAAAGCCCGTATCGCGTCGCGCGACTCCCGAGGACGAAGCGAAAGTAAAAAGAAACGAAGCGAAAGAACCGGGGGCGATGAAAATCGCCGAAGAGAAAATACGCGACCGCGGTTTGAAAATGAAACTTATCGACGCCGAATATTCGTTCGACGGCGGCAAAATCGTTTTCTATTTCACTGCGGCAGGCAGAATAGATTTCAGAGAACTCGTAAAGGACCTCGCTTCGACGTTCCACGTGAGAATAGAACTCAGACAAGTCGGAATAAGAGACGAGACGAGAATTTTAGGCGGTATCGCTCCTTGCGGCAGAGTTTGTTGCTGCGCGAGTTGTATGCCCGATTTCAGAAAAGTGACCATAAAAATGGCGAAAACGCAGGGCTTATCGCTTAACCCCGCCAAGATAAGCGGTCTTTGCGGCAGACTTATGTGCTGTCTCGAATACGAAAACGACCATTACAGCGAGACTTTCAAAAAAATGCCGAAGATAGGCAGCGAGGTCGTTACCCCCGACGGAAAAGCGATTGTCGTATCGAACAATATGCTGAAACTTATCGTAAGGGTAAAAATTCCCAACTCTGACGGCAGTTTCGCCTATAAAGATTTCAACCTTGCGGACGTGAAAGTCAAAAAGGCGAACAAAATAGAGGACGCCGACGCCACCTCGCAGGAAGAACTCAAAGAGATTAAAGACCTTCTCGACTAAGCCGTAAGTTTTATAACTGCGGGGCGTAGAGAGCGTTCGGCGACGGAAAAATTTTCGGAAAAATTGCGAAAAAACTATATACAAAAACGAAAAAGTGTGATACAATATAAATAATTTAACACGGAGGTTAGTTTACTATGGCTTACAAAATTACCGATGCTTGCATTTCCTGCGGCGCTTGCGCTGAGAATTGTCCCGTATCTGCTATTACGCAGGGAGACACTCAGTACGTAATCGACGCTGATACCTGCATTTCGTGCGGCGCTTGCGCCGAGACTTGTCCCGTAGGCGCTCCCACCGAAGACTAATTTCGGGGCGTACATATCGGACAGATTATCGAACAGATAAAACGGAAAAACAGACTGTCGCTTGATAAATAAATCTTGCGGCAGTCGTTTTCTTATTAAAAAAAGTGGAAATTAAACTGAGAGAAAACGAAACGCTCGAAGACCTTATGATCGACGGGCTTAAAATAATACAGAACAAAAACCTCTACCGTTTTTCGAGCGACGCCGTGCTTTTGTCCCGCTTCGCCGATTACAGAAAGGGGGATAAAGTTGCCGATTTTTGTTCGGGGTCGGGAATAGTCGGACTGCATTATTACGCCTTGCACAAAAACGTGAAAGAGGTCTGTCTGTTCGAACTGCAAGCCTGCCTTTCCGAAATGGCGGAAAGGACGGTTGAGTACGACGGGCTTAAAGACAAGGTGAAATGCTTTAATATGCCCGTGCAGGAAATTCCGAACGAGTATAACGGCTACTTTTCGCTCATACTTTGCAACCCGCCTTACAAGAAAAAATCGAGCGGCGAACAGAACCCCGACGACCATATCGCTCTTTGTCGCCACGAAATCGCAGTGACCTTAGAAGAGATAATTTCGGTCGCGGCGAAGAAACTCAAAAACGGCGGAAGACTTTGTATATGTCAGCGTATAGAGCGATTAACGGACGTTTTGTGCCTTATGAGGGCGAACAAATTGGAGCCGTCTAAGATTACTATGGCTTTTAGCGGCGACAAAAAAGAGCCGTATCTTTTTATGGCTGAGGGCGTTAAAGGCGTAAAGCCGCAACTTAAAATAACCGAAAAGGTAGTAAACTGAAATGCTGTACTTGGTATCTACGCCGATAGGCAACTTAAAAGATATAAGTTTAAGGGCTTTGGAAACGCTGAAAGAAGCGGATATAATAGCCTGCGAGGACACGAGAACGTCGCTTAAACTGCTCAATCATTACGATATAAAAAAGCCGCTCGTCGCATACCATAAATTTAACGAAAGGGTTGCGGGTGAGAAACTTGTCGAGGAACTCCGTCAAGGGAAAAATATAGCCCTTATTACGGATGCGGGAACGCCGCTCATATCCGACCCCGGCAACGTGCTAACGAAAATGCTCGCCGAGGAGAATATTCCGTATACGGTAGTTCCGGGGGCGACAGCCTTTACTTCGGCTCTGCTTTTGTCGGGACTCGATTGTTCGAGATTCGCGTTCGTCGGCTTTATTCCCGACAAGAAACGGGAAGCGGAAAAACTGCTTAAAAAATACGAAAATCTCGATTGTTCGCTCGTCTTTTATTCCGCTCCGCACGATTTAAAGAATACGCTTAGAACGCTTTACGCTGCATACGGGGCGAGAAAAGCCTCGGTGTGCAAGGAAATCACGAAGTTGCACGAGGGCGTGGAAAGAATAACGCTCGGCGAGGAACTTGTGGAAGAAACGCCTAAGGGCGAGTACGTCGTGGTCGTAGCGGGAGCAGCAGAGGAGAAAAACCCGTTCGACGAAATGACCGTCGAGGAGCATATAAAAAAGTATATGGACGAGGGAATGTCGAAAATGGACGCCGTAAAAGCGGTCGCGAGAGACAGAAAAGTCCCGAAATCGGAAATTTATAAGATTTCTCTCGACCTTTGATTGAGAAAAATCGCTAAAAGTATTGACATTCTTGCAAATATGGTTTAGAATAGAATATATAATAAAGAGGTTATAAAAATGAGGTTGAAATTATTTTCGGCGGTAATGGCGGTATGCGTTTTTCTTGTCGGACTGTGCGCCTGCGACGTAGGGGTAGTCGATAAGAAATACGAGCCGACTGCGGACAATTACTTTACTTTCGTTAAAAGCGAAGACGGAAAATCTTACGAGATTTCGGCGAAAGAAGCCGAATTACCGGCGACGGTAAGGCTTCCGATCGTCTACGCGGGACTTCCCGTAAGCAAGGTAGCGAAAGACGGGTTTAAGAACCGCGACGAAGTTAAGAGCGTAGTAATTCCTTATTCGTATACGGAAATAGGCGATTCGGCGTTCTACGGTTGCGACAAACTCAAAAAAGTTTACGTCGATTCTAAGGTTCAAGCAGACGAAAGCGGAGCAAAAACCTCTCTTACGATAGACGGTTTCGCATTCGCGTACTGCGGAAAACTCGTAGATCTCGATTTGGGCGGTCGCGTCGATAAAATCGAGGCTTACGCGTTCAAGGAAACGGGAATTACCGAGTTCAAGTCTGAAAACGTAAACAGCATCGGCGATTGCGCGTTCGAGGGCTGTACGGGACTTTTGAGAGTCACTCTTTCCGAGAAGTTGGGTAACGTCGGCAAAACGCCGTTCAATAAGTGCAAGAAAGTTCTCAACATAACGAACAAAAGCAGCGTGTCTACCGATAGTTTGAGAGAAGGACTTGTCGATTGATTATTATAAACGATATATGATTAAAGGCTCGTAAGACATATGCTTGCGAGCCATAATTTTCTGAAAATACTTTTGATTTTACCAAAGGAGCAGTAAAATGGACTACGATTTTTTCGCATATTTATCGAGAATGAAATACATTAAGCGTTGGGCGCTCATGCGTTCCACGAACGAAGAAAACATAATGGAGCATAGTCTGCAAGTGACCGAAATCGCTCACGCTATCTCGCTTATCAAAAACGAAATGTTCGGCGGTAACGTTGACCCGTACAAGGTTATGTGTCTTGCGGTCTACCACGAGACGAGCGAAGTTATAACGGGCGATTTGCCGACCCCTATCAAGTATTTCAACGCTCAGATAAACTCGGCGTATAAAGATTTAGAGGACCTTGCCGCGGAGAAACTTATCGAAAAATTGCCCGAGGAGTTGAAACCGCTTTACAGGGAATTTATCCTTGCCGACAAGAATACCGAAGAATACAAGATAATGAAAGCGGCTGACAGAATTTCGGCATATATAAAGTGCGTCGAAGAGGTAAAGAGCGGCAATAAAGAATTTGTAAAGGCGAAAGAGAGTATAGGCAAAGATATAAAGTCGATAAACGACGAAGCGGTGAAGTATTTTATCAAGAACATTTTACCGAGTTTTGAAAAGACTCTCGACGAACTCGACCAATGAGAGTAGCGATATAATAAAAAAGAATAAGTTTGTTTAACAAGGTACTTGCGCTTGCGGGTATCTTTTTTTATATATCTAAATGCAAGATATATTATAAATAGTGTTCGGTTTTAATTTACAGTCTCTTTATCGTTTTATATATGAACTTACTTTTTTAATCTCATTTGATTTTAAAAATCTAACTTTTCTCGCTTTCTTGCTTTCCCCTTTGGGGAGAGTGGATTTTAGGAGCAGAGCGACTAAAAGACGAGAGAGGTCTTTTCTTTAAGTTGTTGCGAGCGTGCATATCGTTAGCGTTACAAACCTCTATCGACGGCTAACGCCGCCACTTCACCTCGGCGACGGACGCCCCCTCTCCGTCAGACTTCGTCTGCCACCTTTGCCTACGCGGCGGATGCGCCCCTTTTGTCGCTTTGCGACATTTTCCCCGTTTCATCGGGGACATTTACCCCAAGGGGAAAGCAAGATAGGATAGAAGGCTCTGCTTGCCGTTTTTCCTGACACTTTGATATCCGTAGGGGCGGTGTCCTCAAAGAATTATTTTAAATCATTTTAAGAGTGAAGCAAGATCGGGACGTCGGGGGCGCCGTCCCCTACGGCAGAACTCAAAACTAAAAATTTTTAGTGTTGATTTGTAATTATTCTTGGCTGGCATAGGACAAGAGAATAAATTATAATATTTAATTTATATCGTTTATTGTATGTTGTCATTTGTTTTAAATAATCGTAGGGGGCGGCGCCCTCGACGCCCCGAATCCCATATATTGAGTAGAATTTTTATAAAAAAAAGAGAGAAACGTTTAATACGTTTCTCTCGTCAATTTTTTTACTTATGAACGATTAGTTGTTTTCGTCTGTATCGGTGTTTTCCGTCGCTTCCGTAGTCTCTTCGGTCGCTTCCTTTTCGTTGGTCGCCTCATCCGAATTTACCGATTCGTCGTAGTTGTACTCCGCGTTATCGTCGGGGGCGACTACGTTATGCTTGTTGCCGCCGCTCGTCTTAGTCGAGTATTTTCTCGCGTCGTATCCGATTTTCTTATGATCGGGCGCGGATTTATCGTTGTAGTACGATTTCGTTTTGGTTATCTTGGATTTTTTGTTCTTGAGTATCGAACGAACGATAATCGCTACAAGCACCGCTATAAGAACGATTGCGATAACAACCGAAATAATCTGAAGCCATACGTAATTCTTTGCGGTATTATCCGTCGAAGTCGAATCCGAAGAGGAGGACGACGAAGAAGAAGAACTATCGGTCGCAGACTCTATAACGTAATTTACCGCGTCGATAGTGTCATAACGGTAGTAGTGGAGAAGAGCGTCTTTGTTCTCGCCGATTTTGCCTGCGAGGTAAACGACGGTCGGATCGGTTTCGAGATATTTATCGGTAGTCTTGCCGTCCGCGCCCGTTTCCTGAACTCTGTTCTTGTCTTTTTTAGCGTCGTCTTCGTTTTTGTAATAGTATTTCTTCGAACCGTTGTCGGATATTTTGTCGTCTGCCGCGAACGAGTAGTTATCTGCGAATGCGTTTTCTACCGCGTCTGCGTCAGCGTAGGTAGCGTCGGAAGAACCCTTGTCAGCCTCGCCTAATAACGCAAGTCCTTCAGTACCCGAGAAACCGACCTGAAGTTTGTAGTTTTTAGCAGCGTTACCCGTTTTTACTATGAACGTAACAACGGTGTAGCCGTCGAGGTTCTGAGTGGAAGACGTCGTAACCGTAGCCGTCATATCCTTGGAAACGTCGCCGTATTTGAACGCCGCAACGCCTCTGCGGTCGCCGTATTTAACGCCGCAATCATAAAGTCTTACGAACGCTTCGCCGCTCGCTACGCGAAGTTTAACGCTGAACTTATAGGTGCTGTTCGCGGGTACGTTCGTCTCGTTAAGAGTAACGTATCCTTCGCCTTCGCCGTTTTTGATAAGAGCGATAGCCTGAACGTTTTCGTTCGAGTTGTTTACGTTATCGCGGCACTTGTCTCTAAGATATTTAAGGGCTTCGTTTAAGCCTGCTTCCGTATAAGAATACTTGCTGTTTACAAGTCCCGCCGTAAGGTTGGTTTCTTTGTAAGTCGTCGAACCCGAGACGTTTCCGAGACAAACGAGTTTGTTGTCGGTCATTACCTCGGAAGTGGTTATCGAATAAGAATCCTTGGTAGTATCGTCATCGTCTTTGTCGTGATTGTCGTTAAGGTCTTTGCCGAGAAGAGTAAGGGTGGCGGCGTCCGTTGTTTCCGCGTTCGCAAATTCCCACTCGGTAAGTTCGGTAGTTTTAAAATCATAGAATTCAGCCGTTCCTATGGGGAAATCGGTGTTCTTCATAGAAGCGCTTGTCGGTCCGAAGGTGATTTGAAGTTTGTAATTTACGCCCGTTTTGTTGGTCGTAAGATAAATCGCGTATCTCTTTTCGCCGTCGGTGGTGGAAATCGTAAGAGCGTCGGTCGCCTTTTTATTGTCGGTGTCGATAATTTTGACAAACGCGCCGTTAGAACCCTTTTTAACGTCTACGTTCGCTTTGAACGTAATCATTACGCCTTTATAATCGTTTTCGCTGTCGTTATCGTTATGATCCTTGTATTTGTAAGCGTCAAGGTTGGTCGCCGCGGAAGTGTAGGTGTAAGAAGTTCCGAATTCGGGTTTCTTACTGTCCTTACCCGTAAAGTCGAATTTGAGTTTTCCGCCTTCTACCGTCGCCGTAAAGTCGTTGTTCGTCACATACTGCTTTTCGTCCTCTTCCGTCTTGTTCGCATTGTAGAAGTTCTGATCGGGGGCGCCGGAAATCGTATAGTCGGTAAGCGTTTTCGCGAAATTTACCTTAACGGTTTTATTCGTTCCGTCAACAACGAAATCTTTGTCGTCCGTTACGTCTTTTTTGTATGCCGAACCGTTTACCGTATAGTCGGCGGTCGCCTCGTCGTACTTTCCGTCGTCAAGAACTTCATATTTCACGTCGTCGAAATAAGCCGTACCTTCGCAAAGTCTTCCCTGATTGTTCTTGTCGCCGTGTCCGAGACCTAAAACAACTTGGAATTTAGTTACCGCGAAATCGCTTCCGCGGAGATAAATCATGTATTGAACCCAATTGCCTTCGGTTCTGATATTGTCAATAACGGTCGGAGCGATAGAAGTTCCGACGGTGTTGTTAATCTGAACGTAGGCTCCCGTTTTCGCGCTGTACTGGTGTTTGACGTCCACCGTCTTGACCCATACGGATAAGAGGGCGTCTTTGCCGTGCTCCAAAGTAACGGTCGTGGAAGAAGTGAAGTACTGCGAAGTACCCGTTCCGCTCGTTCCGTTGTTCTTGAGCATAAGAACGTATTTGCCTTCGGTTTCGCCTTCCTTGGGAGTGCTTCCCTCTCTCTTGCCGTCTTTGTAATCGTCTTTCGTAGTGTCTACGATGCCCGATTTTACGTCGCTCGAAGAAGTACCGTAAGTTCTCGTCCACTTAATTCCCGAAGTGTAGGGGAAAGTCGCGGAGTTTGAAATATTGTACTCGAAGTTTCCGTTTGCAATCGTCTGCGGATCCTTGACTTCGGAAGTCGATTCCGAGGTCGATTCCGAGCCGGACGCAGAATTCGATTCGCTCGAATTGCCGCCGCAGGCTACCGCGAGGCAAAGCGTGAGCGAAAGAACGAGCGCCGTGAGAAGCGTAAGCAACGCTTTAAAGTTAAACTTGTTCTCAGTTTTGTTCATAAGTCACCTTTCAATAAGTTTTTGTCGCCGTAACGTTTCGAGGTTCATAAGGAAGCCTCATGTTCCTCGCACGCGTAACGCGCGACATTTATTTAGACTTATCCATTATACAATATTTATCGGCAAAATGCAATAATTCTGCGGCGAAAATAACAAATTTTTCAAATTTAATCTATATTTTTTGAAAGGGCTGTCAATAATTATATTGTTCATAAAACAAAAATACGCGAAAATCGACTTATAGGTGGACTTATGAGTATTTAGCCGACGAAAATTACATTCTGACGAGGAGAAAATATGAGCGAAGAAATAAAAAACAAATTGTATCTTATACTTACGGGAGTAATCACGGGACTTGCGAACGGATTTTTCGGAGGCGGCGGAGGAATGATCGTCGTGCCGCTTATGACTTTTCTCTTGAAAATGAAAACGAAAGCGGCTCACGCGACCGCTCTCGCGGTGATATTGCCGATAACGATAATAAGCGCGGTTGTCTATTTTTTAAAGGGCAGCTTCGATTACGAAAACGGAATACCCTCGGGAATAGGCGTAATCGCGGGCGGCGTTGTAGGAGCGTGGCTTCTCGGGAAACTCTCTGCGAAGTGGATAACGAGACTGTTCGCCGTAGTTATGCTTGCGGCGGGCATTAAACTGTTGTTTTTTTGAGGCGAAGTCATGTGGAAAATAGTTTTATTGGTAGTATCGGGCGTTGCTGCCGGCGTACTCGGCGGTATGGGAATGGGCGGAGGCACAATACTCATTCCCATTCTCACGATATTTTTCTCGGTGGAGCAGAAGTCCGCGCAGGCGATAAATCTCGTCGCTTTTATACCTATGGCGATAATTTCGCTCGTAATTCATATAAAAAACAAGCGGGTCAAAAAAGACGGGATAGTTTGGATAATAGTTCCCGCCGCTATAACGTCGCTCGGCGGAAGTTTCGCCGCGCAGGCTTTGGACGGTGAAATTCTGAAAAGAATATTCGGCGGTTTTTTGCTTATTTTGTCCGTAATTCAGTTTTTCGCGAAAGAAATAGAGGAAAAACTCGACGACCTCGGAACAAAAGCGTGAGATATATCTGAAAATAAGGTTCGCTCGGCTATATAGTGGCAAATTGCACAATTACGACGGTAATTTGCACAAATATACGAAAACCCCCTTTTCAAAATTAAAAAGATATGATAAAATAAAGGAGTATAAAGGACGATATGTCAAACGAAAACGGCTCGGGCGCAGGTTTAAGGTTGTGTTTTTGGATAATACGGCGAATGGTATCAACATGCTCGCGCGCCTTGTTAGGCATCGCAAATTGCATTAAATAGAATCAGAGGACGGCAAAAAGTGGAAAAAATAGGTATTATCGACCTTGGGTCGAATAGCGCGAGGCTTGTCATCGTCGAAATGCTCGGCGACGGACATTTCATCGTTATAGATCAGTTGAAAGAAAGCGTAAGGCTCGGCAAGGACATGGAAAGAGACGGGTTTTTGAAACCGCAACGAATCGCGGAGACTATGAAAACCCTTAAAATGTTCAGAAAACTCTGCGACGCATACGAGATAGAGAAGATAATCGCGGTAGCGACGGCGGCGGTAAGGAGGGCGAAAAATCAAAGGAGTTTCCTCGATGAAGTCGCCACGACTTGCGGAATAAAACTGAGAGTTCTGACCGCGGACGAAGAGGCTACATACGTTTACAAGGGCGTAATAAACACCATGGATATTCCGAAAGGGCTTATCCTCGAAATCGGCGGCGGCTCTACCAAAATCGTACATTACAACAGAAAAAATCTTCTGCATTTCGAGACCCTTCCGTTCGGAGCGGTAACTTTGACCGAACTTTTTCAGGGCGACGGACTTGCCCCCGAAGAACAGGCGGCTAAAATCGAGGAGTTCTTCACCGAACAGTTGAAGAGGATAGAGTGGCTCAAAGAAATCGACCCCGAAACGCAAATGATAGGCGTCGGCGGCTCGTTCAGAAGTCTTTGCAAACTCAGCAAAATGGTCAAGAAAAGCCCGCTTAATACCGTTCACAATTACAGGATATCGCTTGACGAGTTCGACAATATTTACGATATGCTTAAAGTTCTCGACCTTGACAAGAAGAAGAGAATTAAGGGTATTTCCTCCTCGAGAGCGGACATACTCCCGAGCGCGCTTGCGGCTATCAAGAGTTTCTTAGGGTATATGAATTTCAATCAGATAGTAATATCGGGTTGCGGACTTCGCGAAGGTTTAATGTTCAACTACGCTATGCCCTCGACTATCGAAAAACCGATAAGCGACGTTATGACTTACAGTCTGCAAACGCTCGTAAGATTTTACAACTGCAATCAGAAGCACGTAGAACACGTCGTGAACTTATCCGTTCAACTTTTCAAGCAACTGAGAGTTCTTCATAAATTCCCGAGACAGTATCTCAAAATTTTAAAAGCGGTAGCGATGCTTCACGACGCGGGAACTTCGATAAAGTATTACGATTACGAAAAGCATACGGCTTATATCATATTGAACGCGAGTATTTACGGAATGACTACCCGCGAGATAGTGATGGCTTCGCTCGTGGCGTCCGTTCACAGTAACGACGATTTCAATATGAGCGATATTGCGAAATTCAAGGCGTTTATCAGCGAAGAAGATATAGACGCGATAAGAAAACTCGGAATAATGCTTCGTATCGCGGAAAGTCTCGACAGAAGTATGTCGTCCTGCGTAGTGGGGCTTAACTGCGACGTATTAGGCGATTCGGTAATAATGAAAACGGAAGTCGAAGGCGACGCATCGCTTGAAATAAAGGACGCGTTCTCTGCGTATTCCGATTTCAGAAGAATTTTCCACAAGAACCTTGAAATACTTTAAAAGATAGGGAATTGAGGCGAATAAAGTAATAAATAACAAACAGTAAATAACAAATTAAAAACTGCGAACCGAATTTAAGGTTCGCAGTTTTTTTAATGTAAGAGTAAGTTTTGATTCTTCAATTTTGCAGATGGTTTTTTCGTCTCGACAACCTCTCTCGTCATTTGTTCACTTCGTTTACAAATGACACTCTCCCCATAGGGGAAAGCAAGTTTATTTGTTTTTTTATGACTTTTAATGTTTCATAAAATATCAAAATGGAAAATTGTTTCTAACAATATATTATGTATAAAATCTAACTTTTCTTGCTTTCCCCTTTGGGGAGAGTGGATTTTGCGAGCAAGGCGAGCAAAAGACGAGAGAGGTGTATAACGGAAGTGATATTTTGCTTCGCAAAGTTATATGTGCCTGCGGCAAGTTGGTTTGCAACCGTAGGGGACGGCGCCCTCGACGTCCCGAAAAACGGGAGTTATATTTGCCTGTCGGCAAGTGATATTTTGTTTCGCAAAGTTATATTTGCCTTGCGGCAAGTTGGTTTGCAACCGTAGGGGACGGCGCCCTCGACGTCCCGAAAAACGGGAGTTATATTTGCCTGTCGGCAAGTGATATTTTGTTTCGCAAAGTTATATTTGCCTTGCGGCAAGTTGATTTTCAATCGTAGGGGACGACTACTTTAAGGCGGCGTCCCGAAAAACGCCTGTAATAAAAAAAATGGGTGAAGTCCCCTATCGTCTTGACTTCCATTTCATTCCGTCAAGCCACTTCCCCCGAAGGAGGAAGCGATAAAGATTGTCGTTGCAAAATATGCGAAGTAAATGTTTAACATAACTTGCCAAATAAATCTCTTTTATTGGTGCTAAGTTTAAAATATATCTTGCTTCCTCCTTCGGGGGAAGTGGCGGCGAAGCCGACGATAGGGGATAAAACAATGGTGAAATTCGCCTGCGGCAAGTAATATTTTGCTTTGCAAAGTTATATCCGCCTGTCGGCAAGTGTTGAGTTTACCCGTAGGGGACGGCGCCTCGACGTCTTGAAAAATGAATAAGTCTTACCTTTTTTCAAACTTAACCTTGTAGTCTTCGAGTGCTTTTTCTATGATTTTTATCGCCTCGTCTTTTCCCATAACCTCTCTGACGGCGGTCTCCTTTCCTTCGAGCGTCTTGTATACGCTGAAAAAGTGCCGCATTTCGTCAAATATGTGCGACGGCAGTTGCGATATGTCCGTGTAGAAGTTATAGTTCGGGTCGGAAAACGGAATTGCGATAATCTTTTCGTCGTTCCTGCCGTTGTCTATCATTGTGATAACCCCTATCGGGTACGCCCGACATAACGTGAGCGGTTCGAGTACTTCCGAACAGAGCAAAAGTACGTCCAACGGGTCCCCGTCGTCGCCGTAGGTTTTCGGTATGAAACCGTAATTCGCGGGGTAGTGCGTGGAAGTGTATAATATTCTGTCGAGAATTATATATCCCGTCTCTTTATCGAGTTCGTACTTTTTCTTGCTTCCCTTACTGATTTCTATAACCGCTATAAAGTCCTCGGGCTTTATCCTTTCGGGTGAAATATCGTGCCATATATTTGCCATTTATCCGCTCCTTCGCAATACTTGTTTAATCGACTTATAGGTCGTTGTATTGTATGATGATACAAATTTTTTAAAAGATTATACCATAATTCTTTTTGAATGTCAAATAAAAAAGCCTTGCGATAAACATTTACCGCAAGGCAGACTATTCAGTGTTACAATTACCGTAAGGCGTACTTTTTCAGTTGTTTAAATTCCAATCGATAGGTTCTTCACCGACCCTTTCAAGAAATCCGTTGGTCTTTGAAAATGGTTTACTTCCGAAGAATCCGTTATAACAGGAAAGCGGACTCGGGTGCGCGCTTTCTACTATAAAGTGCCGCTCGGTGTCGATTAACGGCTTTTTCGCCCTCGCATTGCCGCCCCATAAAATGAAAACCACGGGTTTTTCTCTCGCCGAAATTTTCTTTATCACTTCGTCGGTAAACGCCGTCCAGCCGCACCTCGAGTGAGAGTTCGCCGCGCCCCGTCTCACCGTAAGCGTGGTATTAAGGAGTAAAACGCCCCTTTCGGCCCATTTCGTAAGGTCCCCGTTCTTCGGCGGTTCCAACCCGAGGTCGGATTTCATTTCTTTGAAGATGTTGATAAGCGACGGAGGCGGAACGCAACCGTCCTTTACCGAGAAGCAAAGTCCGTGAGCCTGATTTGGTTCGTGATAGGGGTCCTGACCTAAAATTACCGCTTTAATCGACTTATAGGGCGTCATTTTAAAGGCATTGAATATATCGTACATAGACGGATATATCGTGTGGGTCGAGTATTCCGCTTTCAGAAACTCTCTGATTTTTTTGTAATTTTCGCTTTGGAAGAGGTCGGATAAAACCTCGTCCCAATCGTTTCCTATGTTTACCATACGTCCATAATAGCATAAAAATCGACAAAAGTAAAACTTATTCTTTCTCGGGTTGATATTTTTTTGACATTTGAAATCATTTATTATATAATGTAGATAATATCTTCCGATTTTTTTTCGGAACGGGGGTATTTATGGATTATAAAGTTAATTACGAAAACTGGTTGTCGAGCGAATATCTTTGCTCCGAGGGCTTGACCGAACTCAAAAGCATTGCGGATAACGACGAAGCGATAAAAGACGCTTTCGGCGCGGAACTCGAATTCGGCACGGCGGGCATGCGTGGCGTGATAGGCTACGGCACGAACAGAATGAATATTTATACCGTCCGCAGAGCGACGAAAGGTTTGGCGGATTTCATAAAGGCGAACGGTAAGGCGGCTATGCAGAGAGGAGTCGCAATTTCCTACGATACGAGAAATAAGTCCGAGTTGTTCGCGAGGGTCGCGGCCGGCGTATTATTATATAATGATATTAAGGTCTACGTTTATCCCGAGCCGAGACCCGTGCCGATGCTTTCCTATGCGGTCAGAAATCTCAACGCGTTTGCCGGAATAATGATTACGGCGAGTCACAATCCGAAGGAATACAACGGTTACAAGGTTTACGGCGAGGACGGCGCGCAGATGTCACCCGAGAATACTGCGGAGGTCGTGAAGTACATATCGGAAAACAACGACTACCTTTCGATAAAGGAAAAGAGTATCGAGAGTATAAAATCGAAAAACAACCCGTCGCAACTCGTCGTCATCGGCAAGAGTTTTGAAAAGAGATACTACGAGGAACTCGTAAGGCTTGCGCTTTCCAGAAAAGCGGTAAAAAAATACGGCAAGAAGTTGAAAATCGTATATACGCCGATACACGGAAGCGGCTATGTTCCCGTTACAACGATTCTCAAAAAGATAGGCATTAAGCCTGTTTTAGTCGAAAGTCAGGTCAATCCCGACCCGAATTTTTCGACGGTCGAAGTTCCGAACCCCGAATTTAAAGAAACGCTGTCTCAGGGAATCGCGCTCGCGAACAAGGTGAAAGCCGACGTCGTGTTCGGAACTGACCCCGATTGCGACCGTCTCGGAGTCGCCATAAGAAATAACGAGGGCGAATTTGAGGCTTTAACGGGAAATCAGACGGGAATTTTACTACTCGATTATATATTGCTGAGACTTAAAGCCGAGGGCAAATTGCCGAAAAACGGAATAGTCGTAAAGAGTTTCGTTTCCACGGATATGGCGAAGTCGATTTGCGACAATTACGGAGTCGAACTCGTCGAAACGCCCGTCGGATTTAAGTTTATCGGCGAAAAAATCAAGGAATGCGAAGAGAGCGGCGAAAAGGAGTTCATTTTCGGCTTCGAGGAAAGTTGCGGCTACCTGAGAGGTACCCACGCGAGGGATAAGGACGCCGTCGTTGCGAGTATGTTGTTCGCCGAGATGACGTGCTTTTACCAATATATGGGAAAGAGCGTTTACGGCAGACTTTGCGAAATATACGAGAAATACGGTTATGCTCTCGACGAAACGGACAGCATAAAATATTCGGGACTCGACGCTATGGCGAAGATGAACGCGTGCGTTCAGAAAATGCGCGACGCGGCGGTTGAGAATGTCGGAATTTACACCGTTTCTGCAACCAGAGATTACCTGTCGGGTAAAAGAAAGTCTGCGGACGGCGAGACGACTATGGATATAAAAGGCGTGAATTGCGTGTACTACGAACTTCTGAGCGGAGGTTTTATCTGTCTGAGACCGAGCGGCACGGAACCGAAGTTGAAGATATATTATTCGGTGAGAAGTAAAGACAAGACTCATGCGGAATCTCAACTCGCGGAACTTAAAAAAGAGTTTTGCAAACTGCTCGAAGAGTAATAAAAATCAGGAAATATATCAGGTTACAAGCCGCCTTTTTGCCCGACAGGGCAAAAAGGCGGCTTTAAAATCGTCGTAATTCAAGGGCTTTAAAATTTTTTGCAAAAAAATAAAAAAAATCGCGAAAATCGCTTGACATCCCTTTTATGGTGTGATATTATAAGTAGGCTCACATTGAGAGGAACGGCACGTCCGTTCGCTTGCGGGTTATATGCCCGAAGGTGAGTGGTCCGACGGACAGTCGGGAATTGAACATTGACAACTGCATAGAATGTTAATAATCAAGAGAGATTAGTAACGAGTTTAA
>CAKQKW010000013.1:0-44317 GCA_934249325.1 uncultured Clostridia bacterium | reverse complement strand
GTTACGGCTACCACGACACTAAACCCGATACCGAAGTTTTAGACTATGTAAACAATATCTGGCTACCTTACGCAAACAAAAAAGTTCGTAAAATTCAAAAGGCTGCTTAGTCAAAAAAGGAGAAAACCTCTATGAACAACTATTTTCGTATCACTGCATACAACCCCGAACATAACATAGGCTTTATAGCCGACTCTTATGGCAAGTTCGAAAAAATATGGCAATTTTCGTCGTATCTCATTCAACACGGCTGTAAAATAATCGAAGTGAACAACAGCGATAATTTCCTCGATTATAAAAATCTACCGCTTTTAACCAAGCCGTCGGACAAAATCATTATCCGAGCAATGGAAGAAGGTCGGACAAACTACGTTCCGCACGTCGTGAACGGCATTAACTGTAAAATCGTAGTTATGGGCGACAAACAATATATACCCGACGCCGCTCCGCAGCAGTAACAACCATTTTCCTTAATAACAATTATTTACAATCGTAATTCGCGCGACATTATTTTCGTGCGAATTACATTGCAAAATTTACAGCGGATATCCTGCACACCGTTATTATTTTATTTGACGTTTACACAAAAAAAAGGAAGACTTACTCGTCTTCCCCGTTTTTGTCAAAATAGTTGATTTCGCATTCGACAATATTCCCAAAGCAAACCCTGACAAAAATAATATTTTACTTCGTGCTTGCGGAAAAGGCAGACCTAACGTAACTGACGGCAAAATAGAAATTTGCGGGAAAAGGTACTTTTTGAACCCTTAAAAATCACACTTGAAAACAGGTTCAAAATACCCGATTGACGATGGGACGTGTGCTTGTCTTGATACAAGTGCGGCGGCGCGACGCGCCGCCGCAAGACAAGCACACGTCGATTCAACCCACCCATCAATTAAATTATCCAAAGGCGCGGAAGTTTGCCGCTAACCCGCTTGGCAAATCTTCCGCGCTGCCTTTTTGCGTTTTAATTACTTTTAGGCATTTGCTTTACAGTTTCTTCATTTACCTTGCCTATGATACAGCCCTCGTCTATGCAGTTAAAGTCATCGTATAAAAGTAATTTTTTATCTTCTTGCCCTATACGGGTTACTACGTCGCTTGAAAACACGTCGGATACAAAATATTGCGGCAAGCCTTTGCTGTAAACTATTTTTTCTCCCGTTTTTTCTATGTATTTTAATAAGTAGGCAATAGCGTCGCCCATTTTCCGCTCGTCGTCTATCTTTTCAAAATCGCTTCTTCCGAATTTTTCATTGAAATAAGTGTTTTGTACCGTTATTTGCCTTTTATGGGTTTTCAGACTGTAATCGTTTACTTCTATCATTTCGCCCGGCAGGGTGTTGTCGGGGATATAAAATATTCCGTGGAAATGCAGTCGTTTCTTTTCGGGCGACCGTTCCCACACTCCGACGTACTTCCAACCCTTTCTATGCGAAAAATTCGCGAGCGTCCAGGTGAGTTTTTTACGGAAAGATATTTCGCTGTGCTTTTTGCCGTCGTAAGTAAAAGTTACGAAATAATTAAACTTTTGTAAGTTTACTTTTCGCACCATTCTCGAGCGACGACATATTAAATTTCTTTTCTTTCTTTCGAGGTTGTCGTCGACGTAATTCTCTGCGGATTTTAAGTCTTTAAACAGCCCCTTAATGCCGTCAATTATCTTTGCCCGAAGAAGTTGTCGTTTAAGCCCCGAATTTGCCTTGTACAGTCTTTCAAAGACTTGCTTTTTAGTTGTTTTAGTTCCTTTCGCCTTTACTGTTTTCATAACGGGTACGAGTTCTCCGTCAACGAATTCTACCTGCGTTAAAACAACCCCGTTCGGAGTAGTGATCGTTATAGGTTTTTGCTTATCCTGAACGGGTTTTAAATTTTCGTCCACCGTTATTTCTTTTTCTTGCTTTTTAAGTCGCGGTTTCGTCCACCGCGTAGTATGCGGTATCGCTATATAATGCGATCCGTCGGAATATATCTTTGCTTTCTCATATATCACGTTTAACTCCTTTGTCGTATAAAGTGGCGCAAGGGGTAGTTTCCTCGTCGCATTTATACAACGAATTTATGAAATAACTGTTCTGAGCCTTTAATTCGGCTACCGTCGCTTTTTCCGCGGCGTATTCTTTATAGTCGTTTAATCCCACGTCAGTATTCTTTGCCTGTTCGTTGAAATAATCCGAGAAACAATCGGTAGAGAAACGGCGGGAATAAATCTTTCGGTTGCACAAATAGTATTTTTTGCACCTTATTTTACCGTCCATAGTACCTGCTTGCTTTGCAACCGAAAGCACGCTGTAACCGTATTTGTTATAAATTTTTACGTTGCGTTTCCATAGTTTTGCCGTTATGGATTTTAAGATATGAACAAGTAGCGTATTATCGCCCCGGTTATAACGAAAGTTCGCGTATAGGTCGATAAATCGGCTATAAACCCATTCAATAACCATTTCTTCAATGGTATAAAACGGAAGCGCAAGTCGTTGTTCGCCCGCGGATAATATGGTAATTATTTCACACAAATCGCGAGAATCGGCACCCCAACTTTCGGGGCGTTGCTCGTCCGTAAAAACCTTTATAAACGGAAAATTATCTACCGTTGCGCTATGCCTGCACATTTTGAGCCACGAATTGAAAAGATCGTTTTTCTGATTCGTTTCGTTTACGGCTTTCTTTACTTCTTTCAGTTCGAGATTGTTTCCGCGTTCTTTGCCGATTTCCGTAATAGCCACAACGCCGAACTCGAAACTGCCTGACTTCGGGTTATTTTCAAGAACCTTTTTACCGAGCCGCAAAACGTCAAAATCTAATACGTGCGAATATCTACCCTTGCGAACGTTATCCGAAAAGAAGTCCGTAAGCCATAACGGTAGATTGCCCGCGTTTAAAATCTCGCTGTCCGTGCGGATTGCATAATTCGATACAATCAGACTGCTTTGTAAAACGTAAATAAAATATGCCTGTGCATAAGTTTCAAGAATGTCAACTATATGGCTTTCTTTTAATCCGTCCAGGTAAATTATACCGTATCTCTCTTCGTCATAGCCGTATAACTGACCTGTCGTTCCGCCGTGTTTTTCGTATCGACGGCGTTTCTTTTTTATCCACTCTTTTACCGTTGCTAAATTATATACAGTATGATATTCCATACATTTTTGCAATTCTTTTTCAAAACATATCCACGGGAAATACGGGAATTTCATATCGTTTTCCTGCAAAATCGAGAGTGCTTTTTGACGAAACATTACTTCTTGAGATAGCGTCATATCCGTAATAAGCGTCGTCTTTTTCTTACCCATACTACCGCAAGCCATACTTACGATAGGTAATTCGTTTATGAACCCACAGTTTTTAGCCTCGAAATGCCGTAAACGATTTAAGGCTATTTTCTTTCTGAAATTATAGAACAAGCAATATGCCGCTACGCTTAACGACCACCACGGAAAGAACCTGAAAAGCGGTTGTAAGTCTATTACAAGTTTTACAATCTGAACGTAAAGCCCTAAAATATCGAAAGAAACGGCAAAATAAAAATAGTACGCGAAAAAGGCAACGGCTATGCTTACGAGATTAAAATTTAACGCCCACAATACGAGCAGTAAAATATATATCCAAGAAAACTTTTTCAAAAACTCTATATACCCGCAAATAAACTTTTTTGTAGGTTGATAAGTTACCGCCGACAGTTTTTTAAAGACTTTAAGCGGAACGGTATCTGCGTTATATTTATTGTTTTCGGTTGCATACAGCCGCCGTATAATTACGGCTAAAAGTATAACGCACGGCAAAATTATAGTTATAATTTTTGCTATAACGCCCGTTCTTTCGCCTATAAATTTCAGCCAAGCCGTAAAATTTTCTATACTGAAAAACAAAGAAAAATACGCCGCCGCGTTACTTTTAAATCCGTTTATATCCGAGGGTAAATTTACATGAAACTTTAACGCCTCGGAATACTTCGTTACCGACGGTAAACCATCCGTTTGCATACCGAACAATGTTTTAAAATAATATATAAAACTACCGTATAAGTCGATTAACGACTCTGAAAGACGGGCATAAGATTGCGGAAACACGAATATTCCCGATAACGCAACGGCAACGTAAAGTGCAACCGTTAAGCAAATATTTAATCTTTTTTGAACTTTCATATTGCGCCTCGCTTTGCGGTATAAACTATGTAACTTACAGTTAAAATTACCGTTATAAGCAGTAACACCGCTATTATTCTTTTTATTATTTTCATTCTTCTCCTCTGAAAACGCCGACGGGGGATTTCCGTCGGCGCAAATCGTTATTCGTTGTCAATATATTTATCCCGTTGACCTCTATATTCTTTGCTTACTTTTCGCTCTATTTTTCTTCGCTTTATATATGTACTTAATCTTGAAATACCTTTAAACGGTAAAGATATAAGCCAAAGTATAAGTTTAATTATATACGGCAATAGCGGAACGAGCAATAAAAGCAGTAAAGCGAGCATTAAGATATACGGTATGCCTTTGCCTAAATTTGGGATATCGTTTATCCCTACCGACGTACTTGTAGAATTAGACGGCTCGCGGCTTGCCGTTTGTTTGTTGTCTATTACGCCTAAATTGTAGGCTATTCCGTCCGTTTCGAATTTAAGCCGTAAAATAGTAACGTCGCCTACAATTGTGGACTCCGAATGGTAATATGTTGTTGCGCCCATGCCGCTTTTCGGGGATTTTGTATAGTCTGTTTCAGTAAAACGCAGCACCCACTTTTTGCCTTTAAGTTCGCTTAAAGCCTCGTCGGTAAGTTTGCTTGATACTTTTGAATTTATAATCGCTCCGCTGTAGATAGTTTCTCTATCTTCGGCGTAGATAAAATCGTCTACGGCTTGAATTCTGTCCCATTTATACGTTCCCGCAAATAAACCTCCGCCGGTATGTTCTACCTTGTCCGTATATTTCAGATAGGCGTAATTATCTGTTTTGCTTTCTCCGAAATCTGTTTTAAACGGATTTTCCTCTTTAAAATAGTCCATAGCAACCTTTTGGGTTGTGTAGTACACGTCAGCCTCGAAAAGTTTATCCATTTTTCTATCCGTATTGAACGCTACGAAATGGCTGTCACACGCGCCTATGGGATGGAATATGTTAAAGCCGTCCGGGTAACGTACAAAGCCGACAAATTTATCCGTAACGACTATCGTTTCTATATCCACGCAATTCACATACGGCTTGCCGTTTATCTCGCCGAAACAATACTGCCTGTTGACTGCGTAATTTACCTCGTTTATCGTGTTATTGCCCGACTTATTATTGTCAATATCCGCATTATACGGTCGGTAAACGGAACTGATTGCATAGTATCTTACGGGGTCTGTTTTCACTTCTAAACCTGTAACTTTATACTTAAACAATGTACCGTCAAAATTAAGCAATTCGAGTTTGTAATTGCGGTAAGAAACCTCGTCGTTTATAGTTGTGGATATATTTATAGACGATGCTTTGACTTTATCTCCGCTCGGCTGATAGACGTAAACGAAAAGTTCTTTATTTACGCTTTCGGCAAGTTGGATAATTTGCAATGAATAATCGTCGGCTTTGGTCGGGTAATTGTCCGCATTGAACGAAGAGTCTTTTTGTAAGTCGGTTAAAACTTCGGTATAGGTAATCTCTTCCGCTGTCGCGAGGGTATGAGCCGCATTGAATACGGCGCATACCGACAGCACGAAAGCAAGTAATATATTAAGTTTTCGCACTAAAACAAAATCGCCTCCTTGTCCAAAGTAATACCCATAACTCTGCTTGCGAGCGAAAAATCAAGTTTTACGCTTGCCTCGCCGTTATACGACGTTACGATTATCGTAAACATATCCGTGTAGCCTTTGTTTTCGCAATCGGTTACTTCTTTACCGTAAACCGCACTTAATACTTCGGCAATCGTTTCGCCTTTCGGTTTTATCCTAAAGGATTTTTCGCCCTTGTCTATCTCAAACCCTTCGCTTAAATCCGTTTCGGACTGAAAATATTTCATTTCGCCGTCTACGGTATAAGTAAAATCCTTATCGGGAATATTATTCGGAATGATTTTCAGCGAGTAATCTTTGTCAACTTTGTTATTTAACGCGCCGAAAGTGTATTTTACATCTACTTCCAACGGCTTTGAGGTCGTAACCCTATATCCGCCCGCAGAGGTCATCACGTCTTTTCCGTCAACGGTAACGTAAAATGTTTTGAAATCACTCGTAAAACCGTTAGTAAAATGCGCCACGACGCCTATTACGGTTATCACCGCAAGAACAATCGCAATATAAGTAATTATCTTCGTTGTTTTCGTCATCCGTCACCTCCGCGCGTTTTATATAGAAACGCTTGTTTTATCGAGGCTTACGCTTTTGACGGAAGTTACGAGCCAGACGCGGATTGTTTCGGATAGTCCGCTGACGGTGTCTTTAACCGTAATCGTAAAATAACACGAAGGAATAGCGGCGGCATTGAATTCGCTGTTCACGTCGTAATCTTTACCGCCTGTCAAGCCGAGATCGTATTCGTCGGGATAAACGTATCTGCCTTTATACGTCGTACCCGTATGATATTCGGTATCTTCCACTTTTTCGTCGTAGTGATTTTCGAGTATCGTCGAACCCGTTTTTACCGTCAACGTGTTCCCCGAAATCTCAACGTAATCGATAAACCTACTTACTATATCCGACATATTTCTTTTAACCATATTACTGAACGAACTCATTCCGCTGTCGCCGCTGACAAATTCGTCTCCGAAATACAGTTCTCCTACGCCGCCGACCGTTACCGTAAGATTTTGCGAACCGACCTTGCCGAAAATATTATCCAACGCGATATCGAAATTATAGGTTTTATTCGTTCCGAGTTGGTAATACACACCGCGTTTACCGTCGCTGACAGGATTTAACGTAGAATTGTTAATCGCGATATTATTCGCAACCCCTACAAACGATACCGTGCAATTTGCCGTATATCCACCGTCGCGGGTGGTAACGGTAACGATGATTTTATCCGAATCGAAAGCCTTTTTGCAAGAAATTGTCGCCGTAAGACTACCGTCCGCGTCCTGCGTAACGATAACGTAATCGGTTACGGACTCTTTGCCGTGAATGGGCGCAACACCCCAGGCGACAGAATAATCTACCGTCTGATTTTCCGCGTCGGAAGGAGATATTTTAGCCTTGATTTTCACGTCGACCGTTTGACCGTTCGCTTGCGCAGCCGCTAAATTCTTTGCCGTAAACGCCATCGCTTTCGGCATTTCGTAAGTTTGGTTTTCTTTAACGGTTTCCGCCTTTATCTCGGCAGGTTTCTTTTTATATACCGTACCGAAAAGAATTCCCGCAAGAATTACGGCGAGCAACGCTATTGAAATGATAGGAATTAAATATTTTCTTTTTTCCATAGGCGCACCTCTTAATAGTTATGGGTATAAGTTGCTGTTATGTCGGCATAAAGAGTTATATCTCCGTATGTCCCTGCGGGAATTGTTCCGTCGAAAGGAACGGTACACCTGTTATCCAGATACCAACCCCTAAACGCGTACCCCGCCTTGCCGCTTCCGCTGCCCGAATGGTAATTACTTCCCGGACCGCCGCAATTAAACGACGATTTTAACGCACTGATCGTTACCGCCTCACCGTAAGTATAACTTTCGGGATAATTGCCGCCGTTGACTTTGCTTAATCCGTATTCCGAGCCGTTCACAAACAAATACGTATCCTTACTCATATTGCCGCATTTATAGTTTATCTTAAACGTTTTAGTCTGCTTACCGAACGTGAGCGTGGTATCGTCCAAGGTTAAATTTTCCACTCTTGCAAATCCGTCAATTGCAGTCGTATCCGCAGCAAGGGAATACGTCGTAAGAACATTTCCGCTTTCGTCTTTTAAACTTAAAGTGGCGATATTCGCCTTATAGGTCTTTATTTTAGCCGTAATGCTGTTTATTTGCGCGGCGGTAAAGCCTGCAATGAAAGTCTTATCAAAAAGTCCCGAAACGGTAAAACTTTTATTTCCGTTGGTTATAACGGGAGTTTTAAGCGAACTTGCCTTTACTCCGTTTATTGACGTTGCAAAAGAGGATTTGTATTCGATAGTAAGAGTGGCGGGAGCGGTTATCTCATCGTCTGTAATTGCAACCGTATAAACGTTGGATTTATTATACGCATAGGCAATATTAAGCGGTTTTTCGTTTTCAAAGTCCGCGAATACAGTTCCCGTTTTCTTTGAATTATCTACCGTAGGCGTTTTTCCGTCTTGCGTAAAGGTAAGGTTGTAACCGTTAAACTGTTGCTTGTAGTCTACTAAACAGGTTGCCTTTGCTTCGGGATTATCTCTCGAAGTTACCGTCAGTTGTATTTGCTCGCCGAAAGGTTGCAAACAAGATATATCCGCAACCAGGTCTCCGTCGTTTGCAGTCGTCGCCGTAACGTAGTCCGTAACAGATTTGCCCGTTGCCCATTCCGACGATTCGTTTACGAAACTTATTGCCCAGTCAACCTTTTTATTAGTCGCGTTGTACGGGGAAATATTCGCCGCTATTTTTGCCGTAATTGCAGAATTGCTTACGGCGGCGTTTTCTGCGGCAAGCATAGGTGCGCGCGCAAACATCATTTTTGCGGGCATCGGGTGTATTTCGCCGTCGTTTAATATATCTCCGTTTTCGTCCGTTACCGTAGACGGCGTTTCCGCAGTAGCAGGTTTTTTGTTGAATAGTTTAGAACAAAAACCTACTGTGGCGATTATTACCGCCAACACGAGTACGCACGAAAGGATCGTTATTACTTTGTTTTTCGTATATGATTTATACATTGAATTTCTCCTTGAATTTAGATTTTTTAAAAAGTCCGCGCCGCTTTTATACGGCACGGACTTTATACCGTTAATCGCCCTATGCCTTATCTTAAAAGCATATTAAGCAAAGTCTTATCCGAATTGCGAAACGGTTTTATTCCGCACTCGTATTCCGTACCGTCTTTATCTTTGGATACGACGGCATACGTATTGCCTTTAAGCACTTTGCCTTTATCGTCCTTTATCTCATAGGGTTTAAGCACGAGGTCGGCGGACATCTCTTTGTCAAAGACTATATCCAACACTCTGAACCCGCCGTTGTCGGGCGGTACTACCGCTATACGAACCTCTCGCCCGCGTATTACGCCTTTTATAAAGTACGAAAAGTACGTTTTATCTTCCTTGTTGTAAGTTTCCCTTTCTACTTTGATTTTCTTTTCTTCCGATATCTTTTTATCTTCCATAATTACTCCTATTTATTTTTTAGATTATCTTTTAGATTTTCTTTGCGAAATTTCTTTCGCTTCCGCTTTGGTTTTACCTTCCGCTAACGCTTTTTTATACTTGAATATTCCCGCGTGGTCGGACTGTGCCTGTAAGTATCCCGAACGCATACCCGCCTCGTAGTCAGTAAGTTCTTTACCTTCTTTCGGTCCGTAGGTATGTACTTTGGCTTTCCTGTCCTCGGCGTAGCCTTTGGCTCGCTTACTCGGCACAGACCACCTGCGACGATTGTATTTATCTACTCCAGAAGTTTGTTTTACTTCTTTATTTGCCATAAATTTTACTCCCGTAAAAGTTTTTGCCCGTTTCGCCGTTAGCGCAGCGTTTTGACGAGTTGAAGTCCGCTTGTCCTTGATAGGGTGTTTCGTTTCTCGCCTATTAAGTTGTAATTTTTATCTGTAAAAACCTTTTTAGATATTAAAGCGACACGCTTCTTTGCGGTAACGAAAAAAACGACGTCTTTTTCTTTTCGTTTAAACCGCCTTTATTTGTAAAGGTTATTACATTCTATTTTTTATCCCGCCGTACCCGCCCGCGATTTTCAGTAAATATATCTTCTCGTGTATATCGTACTCGGCAATCGTCTGCCGTTTAAGTATTTGCGCCAGGAATAGTATTCTTCGTACTCTCTATCTCTTTTTGGGGATCGCAAATACATAGTGTCGCGGCTGAACGTTATGTTCAGTCCGTCAGGATCGATTCCGAGAGAAATCTCTTGTTTTACTATGAAGTTTTTCGTTCGGTAAACGTTGCTTGCATTTTTTACAAAGCAGGGTAATTTTGTGTTCATTTTGGTTTTGCTCCTTATGTAAATTTTTTGATTATTCCGATCAGCGTGGCGTAATCCCGGGCATTGAGCGTCGGCAATAATTTTTGTAATAAAGTAAGTTCTTTCCGATTTAACTTATTTTCGTTAAAATCCACATTGAAATTTTCGTCTACGAAAATACCGCCGTTCCTGCCGGAAGAGGTATATACGGGGTAGGTAAGCGAAAGGTATAAAACGTCGTTATCTATGGTGCGTTTGCTTACGCCGAATTCGTTCGCAAGATTTTCCCTGCGGTCAAACCGACGATTACATAAGGCTATTAAGATAGCCCGACGCCTTTCGCTTACCGTCATCCGTATCACCCCCTTCGCTGATTGTAGCCGTATTTTAGCACCTAAAGTTGCAACTTTCCTGCACCTTTAAAATTTTTATATAAAAAAATTGAATAATTTCTTTGCGAAATTATCCAATCAAATTTAGAATATATTTTTAATTAAAGAAATTTGTAAACGTATAAATCAAATTCTTAAAAATTATCGGTCCAATTAGGATCGCCCCAAATTGCCACTATCTCTATCCGAGTTTCTCCGTCTATACTCCAAATACCGCTGTTTTCAATTTTTTCGCCATTATATGACCAGCCTAAGAAACGGTATTCGTCAAGATCAGCCTCGGGTAACGAATAAGGCGAATCAAACATTACATCTATCGGGCTATTCAACTCCGTCCCGTTTTTATCCTTGAATACGATGGCGTATTTTTTAGCAGTAGCAACGGCTATAACTGTCAAATCACTTTTCATCGACGAAAAGTCCGTAACGTTCCATGAAACGTTATAACCTTTCTTTTGTGCGGGAGTAGGAATTTCTGCAGCAGACAATGCCCCGCCCGCCTTTATTGTTTTTGTTATATTCTCTTCCCCTTCCTGAACAAACGTTATAGTAACTTCTCTATCCTCAAAACTTTCGTTTTCTTTTATGCTTTCGCTTTCTTTAACGCTCTCGCTTTCTCGAATACTTTCGGTTCCGTTTTTACCCGACGATTCGGAATTGCCCGAGGGCTTCGTAGAACACGCCGCGAATGTTAAAAATATCATAACCGCTATTATTGCCAAAATAACTTTTTTCATATTTTACTCCTTTAAAATATATTTCTCAACCGATAAATATCGCTTTATTCTCTTTCCGACTTTGTTCCGCCGCGTAAACGCACAAATGACTGTTGACAGAATCGTCAATTTCGGTAATCGAAATCGAACTCGCGTCGCCGTTCAAATAGCGAACGTAGTCTCGCATTATGCAAATATCGCCGTTTCCGTGTCCCGAGCCTTCGCTCACGCATTTCGTCACGTCTACGACCTCCTGCGTACTGCGAAATTCTTTGCCGTTATGTATGAACTCGTAAACGGTAAACTTGTTATCTTCAAATCTCCCGCGAATTTCGCCTTTCGAGCCGACTATATTAACGTCTCTTCCCGCGTGAGTCGAACCGCCGACCACAGTAAGCGTTCCTATGCTTCCATTTTTGAATTGAACGGTTACGTTTTGTTTATCGACTAAGTTTCGTTTCAGTTTAAACACGCAACGCCCGTAATCGTCGTGCTTTAAAAATTCTTCTTTTTCCTCGTAAGAAATTTCGTCGTACGGCTTATTTAAACCTCGCCATGTCTGAAATGAAAACGCTTCGCAGTCGAGGTGAATTGTTTTAGCGTCGTAAATGCATGATTCTTTATGCGGACATTGATAACAGAACTCCGTCGCGTCTTCGGGAGCGTTATCGGGTATAAAAAACGACCTGTTACCGAACGAAAACACTTTTTCAGGCGTCGTTTGATTATTCAACCAACACATAAGGTCAGTATCATGGCAACATTTCTGAAGCAACAGCCCCGAACCGCAAACGCTTTCGTCCGACCACTTTCCGCGAACGAACGAATTGGCGAAATGAACCGTCCAGACGTGTTCGTTCATCTCCATCGTCAGTATTTTCCCTATTCTGCCCGAATTTATTATCTTTTTTATTTCCCTATAAAACGGGGTATAACGCAGAACATGACATACGAGAATTGATACGCCTTTTTCATCTGCAAGATTTTTCAATTCCAAGAGTTGGTTTTCATTGTTTACAATCGGCTTTTCAAGCAGAATATTGTATCCTGCCGCAATGAGTTTTTTCGTCGTTTCGTAATGAGCGGGATCCATTGTAGCGTTGATAACGGTATCACATTCGATTTTATCAGCCAAAAACGCGTCTACATCTTTATATCTCCTGCTATTTGGAATGCTGAATTTATCTCCGGTCACGTTTAAAACAACCGAATCTATATCTATAACGGCTACGATTTCCATTTCGTCGGGGTTTCTGATCGCATGCGAAGCGTAAACGTTACCCCTGTCTCCGCAGCCTAAAAGAGCCGCTTTAAGTTTTTTCATAATTATTTCCTTTTAAAGTTTGTTAGTTTATTTTATGAATTTCATTTTTGTTTTCGGTTTTTTCGTCTTTGGTCTTTCGCGGAATTTTACGAACTACCGCAAACAGGTAAATAACAAGAGCCGCCGTTACCGCAAAACTTATAGCGGCAGTAACCTGTTGAGCGTAAACGCGTACATTTAAAATTTCGTTACCGTTTTTTTGTATATAACCGACAAGCATACTAAGTATAAGCGTTGTAAAAAAGCCCGCAAACCCCGATAAACTGTGATTTAACGCAAGAGCGCTCGTCCGACGGTCTTTGTCTATGTAATCAAATATGAGATTCATCGTCGCGCTGTTTATACCCGCCATTCCAATACAATATAAAACATAATATACAGGGTATAAATATTTACCGCTTATCGGCGTTATAAATATATGAATAAGATACGCCGCGGCGGCGATAATCAGGCAGAGACAAAGCATTTTCACAAACGACGTCTTGTCCGCAAATCTGCCCATAGGCTTCGATACCAACGCGCGGATGAGACTGCCCACCATAATTATCACCGACGAAAACGCCGCGCTGAAAGCAAGTTCCTTTGCCTGATAAGTACCCGTAAACGAAATCGTCGAATAGTTCGCAACGCTCCATAATACAGATACGAGCATGATTTTTAACAGCGTTTTGTCTTTAAACGTAGATTTAAGCATGTCTATCGCCTTAATGTCCGAACTTACCGTCTCAACGGGTTTTTCTTTCGATAAAAGCAGAGTTACGCTATGCAATATCATCAAAACGAAAAGCCCTATTCCGCACAAGGTAAAGGCGGCAGACTGTTCGCCGCGCGCGTTGAAAAAGTCTATAACATACCCAAGAGCGTAAGAAAAAGCCATTCCTCCTATGAGCGAAACCATTTCTTTGCTTGCCGTAAAACTACCGCGCTTCTTATCGTCCACAAGCGACATATACCAATTTATTTTCGGCGGATTTATCACGTTGTGTAAAATCTGAGCAGATAGGAGCATTGCAACAAACAAAACCGTCTTCGCCTTTATTGATAATTTCAGAACGGGGACTATGTATAACGCGGCGAACATGCTCTGGCTCACGATATGAAACGTCGTCACCCACGTTTTTACGGGCTTCTTTTTAGACACAAATATCGCGACGAGTTGAAATCCGCAACCGAGCGACACAAACGACGAAAGTATTCCCGTGAGGCTGTCGGACATACCGATGTAGGTCGTTATACGCGCAAGATATACCGTTCCGACCGCTATCGAGATAAAATATTCCAACGCGGCTTCAAAAATATACATCAATCGGCTGAACCGATATTTATCCGCGTTTGTTTTTCCTTTATTCATACTGTCTATTTTTCCATTCCGCCGACTACGTTGCTTATGGAAACGTTTATCATTGCATTCTCTCTTTCCGTCTTTATTGTAGGACAATTCGTATTGTTGTTGATTATGTTGGTCAACACCGAATCTTTGAGATATCCGCCTATCAGAACGGCAAATCCGCTGTTACAAATAACGTTGGATATAGCGATATTGCTAAGCCCGTTTACCGTGTTTTCGCCATAAGCGGAATCTTCTTCGCCTAAAAGCAAGGTCGTCCACGTCTTGCCGTCCGACAAATCTATCACCCCATCGATAACTATGTTTTTTATCTCGGCAAGTGCGGGGAGCAACCTTACAACGGCGCACAAACTCGACCTCGCGATAACGTTCTTTATGATTACGTTCCTGATACCCGTTTCGCGTCTATCCCAATCGTTCGACATAACGTGGGTCGAGTTCAGACTTCCGCCTCGGCGTATCGCAGATTTTCTCGCTATCGCCGTAAGGGCAATAACGTCGTCGCCTGTTTCTCCGAATATATCCGAAATAACAATATCGTGACAACCGTTTCTTAAATCTATTCCGTCCTGATTTTCGATATTGCAAACCATTCCGTCTATTTCTTTAGACATATTCGCGGCAAACTCGATATTGCGAATCTTACCGCAAGAACACGCTTCCAGAGATATCCCCCAACCGTGCGAACAGACTATTTTTATGTTTTCGATAGAAAAATCGCGGGCGTTAGCAAACAAAATGCCTATATTACGCCAATCGCCGCATTGAGACTCCCCGTCTTTGCCCGCGTCCGTACCGTAGGTATGCGAATGTTTGTCGTAAAAATTCAATTTACCCGACTGCTTGCGGTCTTCCGAAACCCAATCGGCGTATTTTATTAAATCTTCGTCAAAATAAGGGCAGGGACATGCAAGCGTTTTAGAAGAATCGCCCGTAGATCGCGGATGTTCCGCACCCTCTAAAAAGGCATTCCCCTCACCCGTAATATGAATATTGCAAATTTCGGCAGGCTCGTCTATTCCGAACCCGCAATTTGCGGTACGGAAAAAGTTATCCCTGCACTTATCCGATAATTTTATTTTACAATTTCTTATTATAACGGTGGTATTTTGCGGCAAGGTTATCGCTTTATCCAAAAGCCAGTAATTTCTGTTTTCGCCGTTGAGATTCCGCCGTGCGGATATTGCGACGATACCGTCGTCGCCCCGATTATCTATTGCTTTCTGAATGATTTCGTTATCGGTTTTACCGGTAAAATCGTTTGCGTTTACCATAAAATCAAGGTGTTCTCCAAAAATTTTCCGCCTCTATAAGACGCTTATCCATAAAGAAAGCGTCTTATAACTGTGGTTTTACTATTAGTGGTTTAGTTTAAATATGCGGTCATAAATTCCGCAACTTTCGCGTCGTCGTCTTCGAGGTTGAAAGAGAAATACGTTTTACCCGTTCCATAAAGTCCTCTTACGGCAAAAGCGAACTCGTTATTTGTTGCCGCATCTAATAATTTACCATAGTATGTTGCTATACTACTCTTTATCGCTTCAACATACTCGTCGTGTCTTAAAATTTCACTGTTATCGTAAGCGGTTACAGCCGTTTTCGAAACAGACATAAGCAGAGTGTAACTTTCGCTCGTCTTGTACTCTCCGTCGTTGTAAGTACTACCGAAAGCATACAATACGCCGTTAAAGAATACAAGTCTCAACTTAAACCATTCGCCGTCGGCATAATTATTGGAGTATTTTGTTTCATCTTTCGTATTGCAATAAATATAAGAGCCGTTACCGTTGTGGTACCAATCATTGTCCGTTCTAATCTCGAAACCTTTTTTTGTATTTAGATGACCGTTACGTCCTCTGAAAGCAATAAAATTGCTTTTGCCCGTATAAATTCTAAACTCTTCCATAATATCGCCTGTTCTTTTCATTGAAACATCGGCGATAAACGCCTCGGTCGCTTTCTGAGCGTAAGCATAGATATAGTTATAAGTACCCGGATCGGGCTGAACATAAGCCTGCTCATTTTCATCCCATGAAGTCGCCGACCATTTGTTTGCGGGGAACTTCACAAGCCCGTTTGCCAAAACTGCTTCCGCGTAGTTAATATCCGCACCGTTGATTACAGGGAAAGTCTTATCCATGGCAATGAAAGTTATATCCTTCGTATAAGAAGTAGTTTTAACGCCGTTTACGGAGCAGGTAGTTTCGCCTGTCAAAGTGTACTTGCCGTTTAAACCCATTGTGTCGGTTTCGCCGCTAACAAACGGAATTTTAGTATCGCCGCGAACGAGAAAATATTCGGTAGTATATTTACTATCTATCCAACGATTGTTTTTCTCTTTTCCGGCATAGTTGATAACGGGAACGGTTGCGTTGCCCGAATTTGCAAAAGCATAACTCGTCCATTGTCCCGATCTCCAACTTACCGCAGAGTCGGAGGTCGTTGTTACGCTCCAATCCAACACATCTGTCGCTTTGTTGATATAGTCGGTTTTAAGTGTAGCGATTTTATCAGCGTCTTTTGTTTCATCCAGAGTTGCGATGGCAAACTCTGCGATTTCTACGGGACAACGCACGATTTCCGACACTGTTTTGGTAAGGAAATGCTTTTCTTCCTGCCCGTTAAAAGTATAGGAAACGTAACCAACTGCGCGATAATCGCGAATAAGATTTTCATCTTTAATATTGACTATAGAGCCTCTGAAATAAACGTTTTCTTCGTCGCCCGTTCTCATGACGAGATTTTCGGTCGAAAAGTCATATAAGAAAGCCTTTCCTTCCTCTTCGGCGTTTAACGAATAATACTCGTCGAGATTAGCCTGATTGTCGAAGGCGTGCGCCTGATAGTATGCCTCAGGACCTATCAACAAACCGTAAGTTACGTTTTCGAAAGCGTCGTTATTTTTAACGCTTTCGTACTGCGTTTTAGACATGGTAAGAGAATAAGAAAATCCCCCGCCGAGTTCGTCGTTATTGTATCTGACAGCCGCTCCGTTTTGCAAAGCGAGCGTGGAAAACGCGGTTTCGTAGTTCGCAGCGCCGCTTTCGGCTCTCGCCGTCATAAACCCGACGCCGACGAACAAACTGCAACAAAATGCGCAAACAAGCGCCGTTAAAATCTTTTTAGTCGTTGAACGTTTCATAATTATTACCTCCTCTGTTTAATCGTTCCCAACCCAAATGTTGTCAGGGCTTCCCCATTCGCGATCTTCCCCGATACCTTCGCCGGAAGCGCAAATAACGTCTTGTTCGCTAAACTTCAACGGTTCCAGCGAAGCAGCCTCATAGTCCTTTTTCTTCATAAAAACCTCCGTCATGTTTTATCTCAAACGACCCGATTCCGGTCGTAAAAGTCTTTTGAAATTTAAATACGTTTCTACAAATCATTTTTCTACGTCGGTGAAAAGTTTGCAGAGTTTATTCAAATCGAATTTAGGCGTATGGTCGGAATCGAGCAAGCCGTTTACTTCCTGCTGTACGTCCGTCAACTGAGTGAAACAATAGCCTTGAAAAGGACAGCGTTTAATACCTCTTATAAGGTTTTTAACCCGCGTGTAGAACTCCTCTGCTCCGCTCGCTCCTACGCCGTAACCCCAATTTCCGTCTTTCGCGTCCGTCTGCATCGCTATCCCGCCGAACTCGGTAAAAAGTATCGGTTGTCCTCGATATTTTGTCCCGTCTACGAATTGAACTCTGCCGACGGGGGAAACGGTATTTATGTCCGCTTCGATATACTTCCTGTCGAACTCTTCGTCGTCGTAAGCGTAATCGTGTATGGAAACCACGTCCGTATCGTCGAGATTTTCCCAACCGTCGTTCGTCGAAACGGGTCGCGTCGTATCCATAGATTTCGTGATAAAATACAACGCGGTCGCAAGCGATTGCATTCTCTTATCCGACTTTAATCGACCTATACCCCAACTTTCGTTAAAAGGAACGTAGCAGACGACGCTCGTCGCATTCTTCGCTTCGCCTACTATCTGCGACCATTCCGAAGCGACATTTTCTATCATCTTATCGCAGAAATCATAAGCCGACGGCATTTCACACCACGTTACGAAACCCAACTCTTCGGCGTAATAATCGAAATACGGGTCTTCGATTTTCTGATGTTTTCTCGCCCCGTTGAAACCCATTTTCTTGCTCAAAATAATGTCGTTTTTCAACGCCTCACTACTCGGCGGGGTTAAATCACTATCACGCCAATAGCCCTGATCCAATACAAGTCTTTGATAAAAAGGTTTTCCGTTAAGACAGATTTTACCGTCTGAAACGCTGATTTCACGCATTCCGATACGGGCGTGACACTCGTCCGCGACCTTTTCGCCGCATAACAGAATGTATTTTACGTTATAAAGTTCAGGCTCGTCGGGAGACCAAAGCCGAACGGCATTTTTCGTATCGACCGCCACGGAATAATCGCTGCGGGGATTATTCGAGCGAAGTTCTACGTAGTGTTCGGCGGTTATTTCGCCTTTAAATCTAACCTCGATTTTTAATCTGTCCGCTTTGCCGTATAAAGTAGTTACGTCGCCGTAAATATTGCCGTTTTCAATATCCGAAAGCAACGTATAAGCGTCTATGCAATCGTCTCCGAACGCTTCCATCCACACGCTTTGCCATATTCCCGTATCGGGGATATACCAACAGCCGAAACGCTTGCCGCCGTCTTTATAACTCTGTTTTCCGCGGGGCGTAGCCATATCCAACTTATCTTCGCACTTGACGACGATTACGTTTTCGTCTTTCAGATATTTAGTTACGTCCGCTTTGAAACCTGTATAGGCTCCTTTGTGAGTAATTACGAGTTTGCCGTTCAGCCACACATTCGTCGAGTAATCGCAACCGTTGAAACACAACAACACGCTTTTACCTCTCAACTCGTCCGAAACGGTGAAAATCCGTCTGTACCACACCGCGTCGTGACTCGTAGTATCGCCTATACCGCTCGCTTTCGATTGATATGTAAACGGTACGTTTATTTTTCGCTCCAAAGCAACTCTTCCCGACGGAAAGTCTTTCATCTCGCCTTCACGATTATCGTCGAAGTCAAACTGCCACTCCCCGTTTAAACTTTGCCACTTTTCGCGTCTGAATTGCGGTCTGGGATATTCCGACCGAGTGTACAACATATTCGTTTTCTCCTTATAAATAAACGACTTTTTTAACGCTGCTATTACAGTTCGATTACGGCTTTTTTATCTCCGATTAAAACGAAATGCCTGCCGTAATTGATTTTCTTTTTATAATCTCTTCCGATTATCGTAAACGCAGACTGGTCAAGGTTAAACTTAACCGTCTTTTTTTGCCCCGCTTTTAAAAACACTCTGTCAAACGCCTTTAATTGCTTTTCGTAAGGCACGCTTTCGGAATACTCGCTTTTTACAAATACGATAACAACCTCTTCGCCGTCGCGGTTCCCCGTGTTTTGCACCGTAACTTTGACCTCGACCGAAGCGTCGCCCGTCTTTCTCACTTTCAAGTCGGAATATCCGAAAGTCGTATAACTCATACCATAACCGAAACTCAGAAACGCGTCGGGGGACGAAAAAACGTAGTCTCTGCCCGGGGCTTCCAAACTTCCGTGACGGCGATATAACGAACCTCTGCCCGATACTCGGTGATTATAATAACAAGGAATATGTCCGTCGCTTTGCGGTAAAGACGCGGCGAGTTTTCCCGAAGGATTGACGTCGCCGAACAAAATATCCGCAAGGGCGTTGCCGCCCTGTTCGCCCGGATACCAAGCCTGTAAAAACGCGGACGATTTTCGATATTCGTTTACGATCACCCTTTGATAACCCGTGTATAACACGGTTATTACGGGTTTTCCCGTTGCGACTATCGCCTCGAACAGTTCTCTTTGACTGTCGGGCAGAACGAGCGAAGACACGTCGAATCCCTCGCTGTTCGTGGTCGGATTTTTTATAGATATAGTCCCGCCGCCTCCGACCCCGCCGACTTCTCTGATACCCGAACCGACATTATCTCCGAGGACGAGGATCGCTATATCCGAGGCGTTCGCTTTCGACACGGCGTCCGAAAGTAAATCGTCGTTCCTTGCCGAAATACCGCAACCCATAGAATATAAAACTTTATCCTTGCCGATTTTCGCCGTCAAGCCCGCAAGCGGAGACACGAGGCGTTTTTGTCTTATCCCTTCGCAATAATCGCCCACCTGAGCAATATCCGCGTTCGGACCTATCAACGCAATCGTCTGACCTTTTCGTATATCCAATGGCAATACGCCGTCGTTTTTTAAAAGCGTTATGCTTTGTTCCGCAGCCTTTCTCGCCAATTTCACCGCCTTTGCGGTACGGATAGGAGTATGCTTTCCGGAAACAGGTTCTTCGTCGAACAAACCAAGCCTGAATTTAAGTTTCAATACTCTCAGAACGGCTTTATCGACAAGGCTTTCGGGTATTTCGCCCGCCCTTACTTTTTCCTTGAACGAGTCGCCGTAGCCATAATAGTCGGGGGCTTCCACGTCAATACCCGCCTCTAAGGCGAGTTTTCCCGCCTCGTAATCGGTCTTCGCGATTTTATGATAGGTTTTGTTCCACATTACGCCGCCCCAATCTGACACGACCACGCCGTCGAAACCCAATTCTCCTCTCAGGACTTCGTTTATCCACTTTTTCGACGAGTGCATGGGTTCGCCGTCTATGTCGTTGTAAGACGGCATTACGGCAGACGCCCCCGCTTTTACGCATTTTTCAAACGGCGGCAACATTATTTCGCGTATTTCTCTTTCACCTATATGTGCTCCCGACAAATTAAGCCCGTTTTCGGGTACGCTGTAACCTATATAGTGTTTCAGCGTAGCGGCAACGCCTTGCGACTGAATACCTCGAACGTACTCCGACCCGAATTCGCCTATAAGGTAAGGGTCTTCGCCGTACGTTTCCTGCGTTCTTCCCCAACGCGGCTCGCGGGCGACGTCTAAGTTCGGAGCAAATATCCAACGAATACCCGTCGATTTTGCCGCTCTTCCGACCTCTTTCCCTATCTCATACGCAAGCCTTTTGTTGAACGAACAGGCAAGCCCGATATTTTGAGGAAAGATTACCGCGTTTTTGTAAACGTAACCGTGAAGTCCCTCGCCCGCAAGTAATTTCGGAATACCTAATCGGGTATTTTCTGTTGCGTGTTTTAAAATCAACGGAATTATCTTTTTATGTTCCTCGTAAATCAGAAATAGACCGCCAAAATTATGCGTATTTCCCCCGTTTATAACGTCGTTATAGCAAACCGCAGGGTCGTTCTGAATGTGTAATTCATCAATTTTTTCGTCCAACGTCATTAAGGAGAGTAAATTTTTTGCCCTTTCCTCTATCGGATAAGAACTGTTTTTGAAAATTTCCATAAAACTTTCCCGTAATTTATTTGATCGTAGGAGGGTTCGCAACGAAAGCCGCCGCCGCGGTATCGTCGTCGTTTATTTCTACCGCCCACGATACGTTTCCTCCGACTCTCGTCATACCGAAAGCGTTTTCCTGTCCTGCGGCAAAAAACGCTTTCATGTTACCGCTGAACTCCGAACGCGGTTTTCCGCTTGCCGACTTCGAACCGTCCGCGCAGTAAAGATTAAGCCCGTCACTGACTTTGTCCGTCGTTCCGTCGAAAGAATAAATCAAAGTCCATTTATCGTTTTTATAAAATTTACCGTCGGTCATATAATCGCGTGAATAAACGTAAATTTTATCTTTGTAACGGACGATGGTCAATTCCATTTCGCCTTTTATGTTCCTGTTGGCAGGATTTGCGAAAAGCGAAGTATTGCCGCCTATACGAGTTTCCGACCAATAGGTATCCGCAGCGTTCGCGCTGTTCGCGATAAACAATATTCTGTCGTCGCCCACGCCCGTTCTTATGGTCAGATATTTATCCTTGGACGCGTAAATTCTGAAATCGGCTTCAAAACTCGCGGACATTTTCAATTTCACGATATAATCGCCCGTCGTAACAATCGCGTTACCCGTCTCGTAAGAAGATACGAATCCCAACTTCTGCCCGTCGGTCGCATAAGTGTATTTGTTTGTCTTAGGAGCGTAACTCGCGACTTTTTCAGAACCCGTAACGGTCGTTCCGTTTACCGTCGCCTTGTCCGCCGAATAGGTCGGTTCGCGTAAGACAAACGTATTTTCTATCTCTTTGCCTGCGAAATCGGACGGAATGGAGAACTTAAACGCATTGTCGTCGTAGCCTTTGCTCGAAAGTTCGATAGTGTAATTACCGTCGATAGTCAATAGGCCGTTATCCGTGTCGTACGTTCCCGCTTTCATAAGCGAACCCACGATATTACCTTTCGCGTTTACTTGTCCTTTGTATATCGCCCGTTTGTCGTTTCCGCAACGAATTATATACGAGGCGTCCGTTAAAGCCGTTCCGCTTTCGTTCCGCACTTCAAAGAAAACGTCTACCAAACCGGATATTTTTCGGAATTTCGCCGCAACTTTCACGTTTGTATCGGGCGTAACGGAAATCGTACCGTTTTCGTCTGCATTCGCAATAAATTCATCGAGTACGCTGTCGCCGTTTACCGTAAGGTCGGATAAAACGTAACCGAAGTTGGAAACCACGTTTATATCAAGACTTTCGCCGCGACGTACCCAAGAGTTACCGAGCGTGAGCGTTCCGCCGCCGTTGTCTTCGCCCATTATAAACCAGATATACTTGTTTAAGTACTCGTCGAGTTCATCCGTTCTGTCCGAAAAGTCTTCAAAAGACCATTCGGACAACGTAGACTGCCCGTTATCGAAAAGACCGACTACGCACTCGCCCGATACGCGGTTGTCGTAATCGAGACCGACAAATTCACCGTTACAAAAATAATACAGTTCGTTGTCGCGTTTTACAACGGTAAGGTAAACTTCGCTGCTCGTACATTCTATATTGCTGTCCGCAACCTTTCCGCCTTCGTAACCGCTCTTTATATAGTTTTTATCGAAAACTCGACTTCCTACCCATTGACCGCCGTCCGTGGCTCGTCCCGCAGACAGATACACGTTTCCGTTAGTCAGATTCCTCGGGTTAATTCCGTAGATGTTGAAAACAGTTTTTGATTTTAAAGTCATAATTCCCGCAAACGGATAAACGTCGGTGGTAACAGGTTTTATCTTAACTTTTACGCTTGCTATATAGTGGCTTCCCGTAGATTTTGCCGCTCCGTGAACGTCTTTTCTGAACCACAACATCTGCGTATTGTCAACGGTGTTCGTCGCTGTTTTGTTTGTTTCGTCGACTATCCACTTGTCGCCCGGAGTCCAACCGTTTACGCTATATCCCAAAGAATCGGTTTCGGAATTCTTATCGAATTTGCAAGTGCTTCCCTTCTCGTCGTATGAATAATAGGTCTTATAGAAATTATCGTCCGAAAACCCGGGGAACCCCGACGCTTTCTGAGGCGTAAAATACTGAACGAGAAGTTTTACCGCATCGGGCGTTCCGTTTTCGTTCAATTCCTCGTCCGTATAACCCATTTCGCTCCACGGAAGGAAAAGTTCCGCGCTTATATAACTCGTATCGCCATTGAGTTCGCCGACGAAATAACTTGCCGCATCGTAACGGCGTTCCGCGTAAGAAAGCGTGTTTTTCGCGTCTATTGCGAACTTGAACTGTCTCGTGGGGTGACTTTTGTAATAATTGTCTTTGTAGTTGATTTCGTCCGCTTTAACGACCTGTATCATAAAACGGGAGTTATCGACCATTGCGTAACGAGCGTTCCACACGATATGGCTATCGTCCGCCCGCATGCCTACGTATAAACCCTTTTGCGTGAATATCGTAGTCATTTTTATTTCGTTCTTTTCTCCGCCGACGCAGTAAAGGTAATTTTGCGTAGCCCATTGCGGCTCGTCGAGTTTACCGTCGATAGTCATAAAGGAATCGCATTCCGCCCGATAGGGTCTGTTGTAGTTGTAGACGTATTCGGGACCTTTCTCGCCCGTAGTTTCCTTGTTGCCACCACAACCGCAAGCGAGACAAAGAGCAAATAACGTCGATAACGCGGCAACTAAAAAATATTTCAATTTATTATTCATACTACCCCCGTTACTTTCCCAAAATCATTATTTCGGCTATATTTAAGATTTCGCTTCCGCCGAGATGGTCGCTAATCGTCACGGTTATTTCTTTCACTTTTAACTCGTCGAAAGTCGCAACCGACGCTATTCCCGAATAAATCGTTCTGTCGGAGGCTTTATACGCGGACTCGGGAAAACCCAAATCGTTTATATAGCACAAGGTTCCGTCGCCCGTTCCCGTATAATAGGACGGTTTTTCCGCAAGGGTAAATTGAACGTTCGCGATTTTAGAAAAGGCGTTTTCGTAATTGTATGAATTGTATATCAATATGCCGCGAACGACTCTCGGACTGTCGAACGTTATCGTAATCGTCGTATTACCCTTCGCTTTCATAACTCTGTCGGCATACATATTTTTCGTTACGGTATAACCGTCAGTCAGATATTTAAGCGTGTCGCCCTGAACGTTCGTCGCCTCTATTTTCGCTTCGCCCGCTATATTTTTATAACCCGAAGCGGCGTACGGCTTCGCCTGTAAATGTTTGGTCGGTCCGTTGGCGACGGGAACGTAGTAGTCAACCCGCGAGTCGTCAAGCCACGTCATAGGCGAAAGAGCGTAAATTCTGCCTATGTCGAAAGACGGCGTCGTTCCGAACGGAACCGTCCATTCCCAATGCGCGATCCACCACTCGCCGTCAACTTCGACGAAATCGACGTGTCCGAGATTACTCATATAATCGTTGTTCGCGTCAACGCCCAGAGAAGTCGAAAACTCCTTTCCTTTCGGCAACGTATATTCGTCCCCTTTTTTATTTCCGAGCGGCGACGACGATACGGCAAAATGAACGTCGTATAACGCGGACTGAACGCCCGTGTAGGTAAACGTCAGATAATACTGCGTTTTCCCCGATTTGTTTTTGTAACTTATAATCTGAACTCCCTCGCGGATAGTAGATTTTCCCACTCCTTCGTGAGCGTTGTAGTCGGGGTTTATCTGCTCCGTTCCGTTTACGACTATCGTCTTTGTGTTAGGCGTGCCGTCGCTCCACTCTTCCCAGCTGATATAACTGCTCGGGTCGTAGCGGGGATACGACGGGTCGTTTACGTATTCTTGATTTACGCCGTAACCGGCGGTATTTTCGCCGTACTTCGGAGAAATTGCGGCGTTGTTCGCCGAGTTCCCCTTGTATTCCACGCGAACGGGAGCGGCGATTTTTCCGTCTCTCCACGGTTTGGACGAATCTTTCGGTCCGTCGTCGCCGTTTACGGGTTCGTCAACGTCGCCGCAGGTCATAAGCAGCGTTACGGTAGAATAATCGGGCGTAACCATATCCCGCATCTTCATACCCCAACATGAAATACCTCCTAAAGCCCCCGAATTCCACACCAGATATAAATCACCGTTTTCATCGAAAAACGGGGCGAAATCGGCGCAGTAAGAATCGAACGGACAATCGCCGAACCACTTTACGAAATCGAAAGTCGGCTCTTCTTCGGTCAGAATTTCTCCGTTTAAATTCGGCTGTCCGCCGTAAAAATTCTCACTCGTAACTATTTCAAACGGTCCTACGGGCGAGTCCGAAACAGCGACGCCCGTAACGTATATTTTCGATTTTACCAATTTGTCAAGGTCGCTCGAACTATAAAAATCGGCATACTTTTCCTTGAAAATCTTAGTATAATTCGACGAATTACCGCCGCCGAAATACATAAAATATTTGCCAGTTTTCGGGTCGCGAATAGTTTCGGGTGCCCATATTGCGTGATTTGTAAACGCGTTCATGCCTAATTTCAGACATAAGCCGTTGTCAACCGCTCCGCAAAGTTCCCAATCGTACATATCTTTCGAGCGGGATACGGCTATATGCGAAGTATAAACCGCGTCGCTCTCGTTTTTAGCCTGATCGCCGTCTGCCGTAGACGGAACGTTGTTGTTTGCTACGGATGCGCACTCGGACATATATTGATAAAAATATCCGCCGTATTCGGGATCTTCTTCTTTACTTACCCAAATCACTCCACTGTCGCCACCCAGAAATTCAGACGTGTTTTTGTACAATAAATCGGTATCGTAACCGTTCGTTTCGTTCGACCCGTCGAAATGACCGAGTTCAAAGCCTTTTAACTTATTCTTTCCGCAAGACGAAGCCGTAAGCATAACGCAAACGACCAACCCTACGGTTAAAATTTTGCTCTTTAAATTTTTAATTTTCATACGTTTTACCCCTTTAAGCCCGAAGAAATGGCTACTCCCGCCAAAATGAATTTCTGCGATAATAAGTATAGCAATAAAAGCGGCAACATCGCGATCGTACAACCCGCCATTTGCAAAGGCCAGTCCTGAACGTAAGCCTCGGTAAAGAACGAAATGGCTATCGTGATCGGATATAAATTCGCGTTTTGCAAATAGAGTAACGGTCCCAAATAATCGTTGTAAGCAACTATGAATTGCAGAATAAATTGCGATAAGACCGCAGGTATCGAAATGGGCAACATTATCGAGAAAAATATTCCGAATTCGTTAAGTCCGTCAACTCTGCCTGCGCCAATAAGATCGTCGGGAATACCCATATAGAACTGCCGCAAAAAGAATACGACGCTTACGCTTCCGAGCATTTTCGGAACTATCAACGGTAAAGCGGTATTTACCCAATTCAGTTTATCGAACAGCAGGAACGACGCTATCTGTCCGAGACAGTTCGGAAGCGTTAAACCGCTTATAAGTATAGCGAACGCGACTTTCTTTACTTTGAAATTCAATTTCGCGAACGCGTAAGCCGCAAATGACGAAACGAAACAACCGACCAAAACGCCCGGAATATATATCCACATACTGTTGAAAAACGCCTGAATGAGCGTCGGACCACCCGTCCTTCTCGTAAACGCCGTGATATACGCGTCGAGCGTTACGCCCATTTGCGGTATAAAGTGAAATTGCGTATTATGAGACTCTGCGTCGCTCGTAAGACTTGTGATTATCATTACGTAAAGCGGTATAAAGATAAACAGCAACGCTATAAGCATTACCAGTTGCGAACCGATATGAAGCGATTTACGCTTTTTCGTTTCGGTCGGACGGAAAGTATTGATGATCTTAATTTTTTCCATAATCTTTACCCGTTAAAAATCGTAACAAACCCACAACTTGCTCAACTTGAAGTTGAGACGAGTAAGCAACATTATAAATATCGCGACAACCCACGAAAGAGCGCACGACAAACCGAAACCTTGCGAAGCGGTCGCCTGAAACGCCATTTTATAAATGTAATACACGACCGTGAGCGCCCTGTCGCTCGGCCCCGTTCCGTTGGTCGCTATAATCTGCATTACCGTTTGCTCCTGCAAAGCGGCGACAAACCATATCGTCCAGAGATAAAATATCGTCGGCGTAAGAGCGGGGAAAGTTATCTTCCAAAAGACTTGAAAATCGTTCGCCCCGTCTATCCTCGCCGCTTCCTGAATTTCTTTCGGAACGTTCAGAAATCCCGATTCGAGAATAATAACGTTTGTTCCGTTCATCCACAGCGACAGAATCGCCACACCGAAAGAAAAAGTATTCGCGTCCGTCATCCAGTGCAATTTAGGCAGTCCTACTGCGGATAAAGCCGTGTTGAACATACCGAAATCTTCCTGAAATATCCATTTGAAAACCATCGTCACAGCAACGCCCGAACACACTTGCGGCAAAAACAAAACTACTCGCATAAATTTATGCCCCGCGTATTTTTTGGATATAATGTTCGCGAGGAATATCGCGACGCTCAGGTTTACGGGTACGCAAAGGACGTAAATCAAAGTGTTCTTAATCGACGCCCCCAGCCATCCGTGTTGTAAATCTTTGGTCAATAAGTATTTATAGTTGTTTATTCCAACGAACTCGGCATAACTCAAATTGAAAGAGTGCAACTCCGTGAACGACGTTATAAACGACAATATCATAGGGAAAACGGTGAATGCGAAAAAACCGATCATTACGGGCAGTATAATCGCCGTGCATATAATCTCTTTTCTGAGTTCGACCCGCTTTCGTTGTTTAGAGACTGTCTCGTTCATTTTCTTCCTCTTATTTAGAATACTTATAATTTTTCAGATATTCGTTTGTTCTCACTACAACTTTCCCACCCGCAACGCTGTCTTTATGCGTTCCGTTAAGCCATTCGTCGTATGTCATATTACCGTTACGAAGCGACGCGTTTAAATCGGTACACCATCTTTCTACCCACGCACTGTCTTTCATATACCACCAGTCTCCGGGCGTCTGATATTCGAGAGCCTCGCTGAATACCGACACGTTGTTAGGAGCGATACCGCCTTGAAATTTTAAATCGCCGAGAAGCGATTTCTGCATCGGGAAGAAACCTTCCGACGCGCGGACTCTCTGCCCGTCAAGTCCCGCTACCCATTTTAAGAACGCCACCGCTTTGTCTGTTTTATCAGAGCCGTTTCTCACAACCAGAGACATTGCGTTCGAATGTCCCGAAGTTTTACCAAGTGCCTCGACTTCGTCGCATTGAGGATCGGACGGGTCGGTATACCTCTTATAAGTCACCAACGGAGCAAGATCCCACTGCATACCGTAAGCCGCCGCTCTGTCCGCCCATTCAACCATATACGTTGATGTGTTTGCCGCAAACACGAGTTCGCCAGACAAAAAGTAACTCGTTAAGCCTCTTGCATTTACTACGGAGGGGTTAGGAGATATTTCAAGACCTTTTTCGCCGTCTATGTTAGCCGTTTTAGAAGAACCTAATTTCAGATAACGCAAGAACGCCTCGTTCGTAGAAGGTATTTCAGCCAAAGTCGACGCACTTCCCTTTGCCGTTTCGCTTGTAATTCCGCTCCACAAGCCCGCTTTGCCCGAACCGTCCGCTTTTAAGTAATCTCCCCACTCGTCGGGTACCAATAGTTCGTTGTCCGCTATGTTCATTTTGTCCAAGAACGAAACGATTTCGCCTTTCGAGTAGGTTTTTCCCGTTCTGCCGACAAATTTATCGCCGACGACGAGGTAATTCGGGTTGGGATCCAACAAAGAGAAGTTAAACTCCCCGTTGCCGGTTAAATCGTTGAGGCAATCGCCGCCTACCGACCATGCGTAATTAAACCACCATTCGGTAAAATAGCCGTATTTTGTACCGTATTCGGAAACACTCGCCTGTCCCTTTTTAGGATTGTACGCCGCACTGAACAACATAGATACGTCCTCTACTTCGTCCCAGTTCATCGCTATACGATTGTTGAAAACCATTACCTCGCTATCCGTCGGCTTAACCCAATCTTTCGTTCTGTCGCCATTGTAATAGTAGGGCGACTCGCTTCTGTAAAAACCTTTTTTAGGAACGGTTATTCCGTCGAGTTTCTTAATATCTGTTTTACGGACGCCGTTTTTGTCGGCGAGAGTACCTGCGTTCCACGCGTCCATATCGCTTTCGTCAACCGAAATCACTATAATACTCGCTTCTTCCAATTTAGTTTTGCTGTAATAAAGGGCGGTGGGCTGAATATCCACGGGAACGCCGTATAAAGGATCGTTCGGGGTCGAAGAGTTATTCTTTTCGTTATAACGCAAACGCTTGAAAGAGGTTTCCGTCGATTCGCCCATGTTTATATCGGTAATCGCATTGTATTCGTCGGTAATCGGCTTCATATATTTGCCCGCTACCCACGATTTGATGAGCGCGTCCTCCACGAGGAACACGTCGGGACCATTCGACGATCCTGCGGTTATCAGAACGTTGTTGTTATAGGAGCCGTTGGGCTTTTGTACTGTTACGACTTCTATGCCGTGACTAGTGCCGTAAGATTTATTGAATTCGTTTTTAAGCGCTTCGTACATTTCCAACTGCGTAGCCGTTCCCTTTATCCAGAACGTTACGGTAGAAGAATTTTTCGTCGAGCCGCAAGATGTAAATGTCGAAATGCTTACGGTTGCAGCCAATATTGCCGCAAAACATTTTTTTATGATTTTTTTCATAATAAACTCCTTATTTTTAATCGCTTGATACACGTTTGATTTTATAATTCGACGACGACGGTTTCTCCGCCTTTTATCGATACTCTTTTGCCGTAATAATATAAATAAACGGTAATTACCGACGGATTAAATATCGTTTCTCCATTTATTGAATACTCTAATCGATTATAAGCTTGCACATAATCGTATATTTCACCGTTAGTCGCATACCATATATCGTCTTTACCGCCGACTTTTTGGGCAAATTTTTCTATTATCTCCCAGTTTGAGTTGTTATCAAACTCATAAGAATGTCCCCATAAATAGAAAAGTTTAGGCGAATTTGCCCAAAAATATAAATCGTCTTTAAAATTTATAAACTTATCCGCAAGATTCATTAGTTCCGTATCGTTATGGTGACAGGTGGGGCAGAGCCTTAACCAATCCTCAGGCAAATCAAAGTTATGCGTAGATTTCGTTGTCCGAGCGTATTTTATCCCACATTTTTTTAATATTTCAACGACAGAATCGTTATACGAACCGTTTGCATAAGCCATACCTTTGATTATTCCGCCGAAAACGCGTTCTAAATTTTGTCTGTCGTTTGCTATATCTCTTACCGCAACGTCTTCTGAAACCTCGGCAAGAGACAAGTGCCTTTCGCCATGCAGAGCAACCTCGAAATTTTTTAGATCGTATAATTTTTTTGCCTCGTTTTCCGAAAGTCTGTGTTCCCCGTCGTGTGGAGCTAACAACCCCGAATTTAAGTTGAACGTGACCTTGATACCGTTTTCGCTTAATATCTCTGTCAACTTTACGTCTGCTCTTATACCATCGTCGTAACTTAAAGTCAACGCTTTTAATTTAAAATCGGGAAATCTTAATAACTTATAGTACTTCATACCTTACTTCTTTTCCTTTCAAACGAATATTTGCCACCGCCCAGAACAACCGCTTTTTCACCGGGCAAAACGTATTCCGCCGTAATGCCGTCGGGGATAGCCGTAAAATATTCTATTTTATCCTTTTTAATTTCGTAACCCGAAATAATTTTACCGTGTACGCTATCGAATTCTGCGGAAAATTTCGGCAAATTATTAAACGGATGAGGCGATATTTTAATTGCGGCGAACCCGGGCTGAATTTCCTCTATTCCCGCTATTCTCCTGTAAACGAACTCCGCGACGGAACCGTAAGCATAATGATTGTAACTGTTCATTCCGTCGGGATTGGGCTTACCGTCGGGAAGCAATCCGTTCCACCTTTCCCATATCGTCGTCGCTCCCATATTTATCTCGTACATCCACCCGGGACATTCTTCGTTGAACAACACTTTTTCTGCGGTTTCCGCGTACCCGTTATCGGCAAGAGCAAACAAAAGAAAAGGCGTACCGATAAACCCCGTAGAAATTCTGTACCCGTGTTTTTTTACGTTTAAATCTAATACGGCGGCAAGTTTATTTCGGTATTTTTCTTCGACTATATCGAAATGTAAAGCAAGCACCTGCGCGGTAACCGTATCGAAACATAATCTTCCGCGTTCGGTAAAATATTCTTTCCTCATTTCGGTAATGAGATTTTCTCTTTTTATGCGATAATCGTCGTATTCATCGACTTTGCCGAGAATTTTTGCCGCTTCTGCCGTAATCTTTAACGAAACGGTATGAAATACGTTCGTTATAAAGTATAAGTCGGTTCTGCCCGAAAATCCGTTATCGGTGAACGGTTCGTTATCCGCCGCGAGCCAGTCTCCGAATTCATGCCCGCCGGATATAAGTCCGCTTTTTATCGTCCGCTCCCGTGCCGCGACGAATTTTTTCATCGCTTCATAATTATCTGCTAAAAACGAAACGTCACCGTAATGACGGTATAAACGCCACGGAATCATCGTAATAGCGTCGCTCCAGAAAGCCGCAGTCGTTTTTGTTCCCCATATATCGGGTGCGATATGGGGAATTTCTCCCGTGTCGCTTTGACCGTTCCGCAGATCCGTCAGCCATTTCCTCATTATTTTGCGTATATCGTATTGATAAGCGGCGGTATCACAAAAGGCGTTTATATCACCCGTCCAACCTAATCTTTCGTCGCGTTGAGAACAGTCGGTAGGAATATCGACGAAGTTATCCCTTTGCCCCCACTCCACATTTTTAATCAATCGGTTAAATTTCTCGTTGTCGGTATAAATATTGCCCGTTTTTCGCATATCGGTGTGGCGAACGATTGCGACCACGTTTTCGGCGGGCAAATCCACACCCGTTACTTTTAAATACCTGAACCCGTGGTAAGTAAATTCGGGTGAATAACGTCCTTCGTCGTTCACCACAAACACATCCGTACACTTTGCTTCTCGTAAATTATCGGTGTAAAATTCACCGTCTACGAGGATTTCGGCAAATCTTAATATTATTTCGCCCTGAAAATGTTTGGGAGTAGTTATTTCGACTACGCCCGAAATATTTTGCCCGAAATCGTAAACTATATCTCCGCACGGAGTGTAAATCTTTTTAGTAACCGCTAAACGCTTGATATCGCGTATAGGCTCGCATATTTGATTCACGATGCGACTTTCGTCATATTCTACTATAATGGGGGAAAGGACTTTTCTTTCAACACTAAAATCTTGAATTTCCCCGTCGTATATACTCGAAAATCTTATATAACTTTCTTTTGCCGACCAAGATTCGTCTGTAAAAATCAGTGTACCATTCGACGTAATCATTTCGGCGCGAGTGGCGATTTTTTGACCGTAACTATACTGCCGATAAGATTCTCGCCTATAATACCAGCCGCCGCCGACAGTTATTTCGATACTGTTTTTACCGTTTTTCAGTAATTTTGTAACCTCATATTCTTGTTCTTGCAAAGTCTTATTATAATCCGTCCACCCGGGCGCAAGGTAATCTTTGCCGACCCTGACGCCGTTAATAGCAACGAAATATACTCCGAGTGCGGTTATTTTCAATACCGTTTTTCCGCCGTCGGAAACGAAATCTTTCCGCAATGTAAAAACTTCAACGTTTTCTTTTACGCCTATAAATTTTGCGTCGGTCATATTTTAATTTCTTTTCCCCTTGCGTATTTTTTCTTATTTTGTAGCGACATTTTAATTATACCATAATTTTATTAAATTTCAATAGTCAATATCCGCAAAAACATTAACTATATTGTCTTTTTAACTTAAATCTGTTGACTTGATTTCCAAAATTTGATAATCTTATTGTGTGAGGAAGATTAGATGAATAACGACGAAAAAATACAGATCGAACTTTTAAAAAACAGAGAAGTAACACAGGATAAATGGAAAGTTGAATTAAATACGAAGGAGTTTTCGGATATTTCTATCAGTTGGATAGGTTATATGGTAGCGACTCCCACGCAGTTTTTTACGAATTACTTTCCAAGAAAAGACTACTGTTTACAATACGTAGTTCGCGGCAAAGGGTACTTTTTTTCCAATAATAAACTCTACACTTTGGAAAAAGGTAGCCTTTGGCTTTTGCCGAAAAACGAATACCACTATTATATTTCGGACAAAGACGACCCATACGAATACTATTGGTTACACCTTGACGGAAGTTCCGTCCTTAATTTTTTGAACGCGATAAATATTTCTGACGACAATCCCGTTATAGACCACTTATTGGATCCGAATATCGAAAAACAGTTTAATCGTCTCATAAGCGTCTCAAAAGAGCAAACGCCGAACCAACATTTGATATTGTCTTCCCTACATTCTTTGCTGTATGAAATAGAAAACGCAAGATTGAGTTTGGATACGAAGAAGAATCAAACCGAACATGACGACGTAATAGACACCGTTATTTTATACATAAAAAGTAATTACGCTCAGAATATAACGCTTCAGGATCTCGCCAACGTGGTTCATTTGGATAAAATGTATCTGATAAAAAAATTTAAGGCGAAAACCGAACTGACGCCGATACAGTTTTTAATACAATACCGCATATCGCAGTCATGTAATATGATGTACTCGGATATGCCGATAGCGGATATTGCTTTGCAATGCGGCTTTAACAACGTAACGAATTATTTTTTGCGATTTAAAGACTTTTTAGGTATATCGCCTTCGCAATATCGAAAAAAATACTGCCGCAACGAGTCAAAAAATAAAAACGCTTAAATGCTAAAAAGAGCATCTACGGGAATGTAAAATAAAGTGTGTAAGTTAAAAAAAGGCTTACACACTTTTCTTGACATTCCCTAATTCTCTCTTATTCAATAATGTTTTGCTATAATGTCAATACTTTTTTTGATTTGACAATTCTCGTTTTTATTTTTAGTTATTATAAAATTCAACAATTCTTTATAAAATTGTTTTTGTTCAGTTTTATTTAAGGCGTTTATATTCGGTTTTCCTTTAGTTATTACGTTTCTTTTCGTCATTGACACAACTCCCGCGTAATATTCTAACACCTGAAGTTGCAATTTTTCTGCAACTTATTTTTTATTTTTTTCTATTTCAAAGGTGCAGGATACTTGCAACTTTAAAGTTTATTATTTTTTCGTCTTTCGCCCGGCTGAGGTATCCGAAAAAGCACGAGCGGTCAAGGAAAAAATTTATCGCTTAAAAATTAAAATAAAAATACCTTGATGCAATAAATTTTTTGCGGCACACCGCAAACTTGACCTCTCGCACTTTTTCGGATTTGTCGTTTGTAGTCGAAAGACGAAATAAATAATTAAAGGTGAAAAAATTGAAAAAAGCAGTTATCTATGCGAGGTACAGCAGCGATACTCAAACCGAACAATCTATCGAAGGGCAAATTCGTGTTTGTCGAGATTACGCAAAAAACAATAATATTCTTATCGTAGACACTTACGTTGATCGCGCTATGACAGGCACGAACGATATGCGCCCGGATTTTCAACGTATGATTAAGGACAGTAACAAACGGCAATGGGACTACGTTTTAGTGTATAAATTAGATCGATTCTCCCGTAACAAGTATGAAACGACTATCCACAAACACACTTTGAAAGAAAACGGTGTAAAAGTTTTGTCGGCTATGGAGAATATCCCCGACAGCCCCGAAGGTATTATCCTTGAAAGTTTGCTCGAAGGTATGAACCAATACTACTCGGCGGAACTTTCTCAAAAAGTACATCGCGGTCTGAATGAGAGTTATCGTAAAGGACAATACACCGGCGGACCTGTTATTTACGGTTATAAAGTGGTTGATAAGAAAAACGTTATAGACGAATTTGAAAGCGAAATAATTCGCGAAGTATTCCAAAAATATGCAAACGGTTATACGGCCGTTTCGATAGCAAAAGATTTAAAATCTCGCAGCATACGGACAAAAACAGGTGCATACTTAACTCAAAAACGATTATACAAAATATTTGCGAACACAAAATACAATGGTAAAGTAAAGCACGGCGACCAAATTTACGATAATATTTATCCTAAAATCATAGATGATGAAACGTGGGCAAAGGTACAGAACATAAAGCAAGAAAACGTTCACTCTCCCGGCAGAAAAAAGGAGATTTATAATTATATTCTTTCGGGAAAACTGATTTGCAAAAACTGCAAGCGACTAATGGTCGGAATAAGCGGCACGGGAAAATCAGGGGCAGTTTATTACTACTACTCTTGTTTATCCAAACGACAAAAAAATAATCCTTGCATAACGAATGCAGTCGATAAGCAAGAACTTGAAGATTTAGTTATAAAAACCACTATAAATTTTCTTTCAGACAATACTATAATACAGAAAATCGCGTTTGAACTCAATAAATTACACGAAGAAAACAGTAAAAACGACACAAATTTAAAAAGTCTTATTGCAAAACGACAAAACGCGCTGAAAGCGTCCAACAATCTTATAAAGGCTATTGAACAAGGAATTATAACCGAACAAACAAAATTAAGACTTAAAGAATTAGAAACGCAAATTTCTCAATACGATTTTGATATTGAAAACGAAAAATTACGTAATTATTCGACTTTATCGGTTAAAGATATCGAGAACTATTTACGTTCGATAGTCAACACTAACGCCGACGATATTCAAGTGCGAAAACTATTAGTTAATACGTTTATAAAAGAGATTCTTTTGGATAATGAAACCGTTACAATAGTTTATAATTTTACAGAAAATCCAATTTCCGAACGAATAACAAATTATACTACTAACTCTATAATCAAGCGATCGGAACAGGTCGCTTTAAATAAAAAAGTGTGTTCGAATATTCTCCCCTCGCTTCCGCCAAAAAAGAGAAATACGAACACTTGTTGTTTGTGTTTCTCTTTTTTGTTTATTGAGGGATTCGAACGGCTCGGCAGTCGGCGAGTAAACGAAACTATTATTACTTTACTGCAACGAGCCGACCAAACAGCCGATGAAACGGCTGTTTGCGAGACAGGCGTGATAGCAAACGTTGTTTGCGGAGCGAATCCCTCAGCCTCCGCCAATCAAAACCTAAATCGAATACGAAAGTGTTTGATTTGGGTTTTTCTTTTGCAAAAATGCAGGGTTTATCAATATTTTCGGTTGTCGGCGCGCCGTCGTTTCACTCTTTTCAGGGTTCGTATGGGTGTGTTCGTATCCCTTATATCGTATCATAGTTTTGTTCAGACAGAAAAATCCATTGACAAAACACTTTTTATATGGTATTATATTTTTATCCGAAAGGAAGGGTTAGTTTCCTCAAAGTAATTGAGTAATGTAATCTGTTTACGCTTTTCTTTGCAAGCGGAAAAGTTTAAGTGGAAAATCTTACAATAATTGTTTTGATAAAATGAGACCTATCGCTAAGAGTAGTCTATCTTGCCAGAGCTGGATTCTCTTTGTCGGAGAGGTCTTTTTTGTTTCCTTCGGATAAATTTCATATCTTTGGAGGTATCAAAATGAAAATGCAAAATCTTAACGAACATCTCGACGAGGTGCAAGAAAAAATAGATTACTATTTTAATAATACCGATTTACTCTTGCAAGCATTTACGAGAAGTTCTTATTCTACCCAATATGGTGGAGAAAACAACGAAGTTCTTGAATTTATCGGTGATAAAGTTCTCGACTTTTATGTCGTAAAAACAATCGTCGATGAATTCGGTTTTATGAAATCTCAATCGGAGTATTATGACAAAGACAACGATAATGAAGAATTCTGTATCGTAGCCCACAAAAACGAGTCGGATTTTACTGAAATTAAGAAAGAAATCGTTTCAAATAAAACGCTTGCAAAAAGAATCGATTACTTTGGTTTTGCTAAATTTATGTATTTGGGCGACAGTGACATTGATAATAATGTAATAACACAGGAAAAAGTTAAGGCGGATTTATTCGAGGCTATTTTAGGAGCAATCGTAATAGACAGCAACTGGAATGCCGATGAAATTCAAAATTCCGTTTCAACCATGCTCAATATCGATAAGTTTTTGGCAAATATCGATACTACAGAAGAACGACCTGAAAAGTTTAAGGAAGAAAACGCTGTAACTACGTTAAAAGAACTTGCGGAACACGGAATTTGCGCTAAGCCCGAATATGATTTAAGCGATGGACAAGTAGAACAAAACGGTCGTTTATGGTGGTCTTGCACTTGCACTGTTAGAAGTTGGGGCGTTCAAAAAACAGGGCTTGCCGATTCTAAAAAAGCAGCAAAAAGATATGCTGCCTACTTAGTCCTTTGCGAACACTACCAATTACCCGACGAATTTGTCGAGGATAACGAGTAAGCATTATTCATAAATAATTTGAGCATGGCTACCTACTATTGTAAGGTAGCCATATATTTTTTTCGAATACTGTTTTGTCTGCGCCAGATTGTCGTGCGGTTTACGTTCAGTATTTTTCTTATTTGAAGCATTGTAAATCCTGCCATCGATATAGACAACGTTTCATATTCCGCGGCGGTCAATTTCATTTTGGATATAAGCCCGTCAAAAGCGGTATAATCGTTTCTCTGCTTGTCGTCGAGTATTGTTTCGGATTCGGTCTTAATCTGTTCGTTAAGGTTAATTGTGTTCAACATAGGGAAAGACAGATAACTGTATCAAGTATTTCGAAGTTTCTTTTTGAAAATAGTATTTGTGCAGGTGGTAAAATTTATATTCCAAACAAATAAACTATTCGATTTACGTTACTAACGCTCCGCCAAAAAAGAGAAATACGAACACTTGTTGTTTGTGTTTCTCTTTTTTTGTTTATTGAGGGATTCGAACGGCTCTATCCACAGGTGATTGCTTTCAAAGTTTGCGGAGCGAATCCCTCAATTTCCGCAAGTAAATATCCACCTGCATAGCGGGTGGATATTTACTTGCGCGGATTTTAAGTTGTTTAATCGTTTGCCGGTTGCCGTAGTTCGTTCTTGTCGGTCGGCAAGTTTGTGGTTTCTGTCAATAGCCGTCAACCGTTTGCAGGTTTGCGGTTTCAATCAATCGTCAAATTCGGTCGGAACGAAAGAATAGCGATTAACGCCGTTCTCGTCTTTTTCTATGCGGACGATATAACCCTTTCCGTGTTTTCCGTCGCCGACGTGAATTTCGATAACTTCTTCACCCTCTTCGGATTCTCTCTCGAAATAAAGAACCTGAGTTTTACCGTCTTTGAACGACGTCATTTTCAGTTCCGTTTCGTTCTCCTCGGTTTCGTAAGAGAACGCGCTGCTCTCTACGAGTTTGCCGTTTTCATAAACCGAATAGCAGTATTCCTGCTCTGATTCTCCCTCTTCGGTTTCAACGCTCTGTTCAACGCGGATATAACGATTTTCGCCGAAATTTACAACGAATTCGGTTTCGGTTTCGCTTTCGCCCTCTTCGGATTCTTTCTTTCTTTCGCCGCTGATTTCATAGTCTGCGCCGTCGATAACCATCACGCCTTTGATGGAATAGCTTTCTTCCGTTTCGCCGTCACTTTCGTCAGTTTCCGATTTCGTGAGAATCTGGTTAAAATACATAACGTAGTCGTGAGCGTCTCCCTTCATATCCTTATAGGAAATCACCGTTTTTTCGGCGTACCCTTCCCTGTCCGAAGTTTGCGAACTGAAATCGAATCCGCCGTCGCTCAGAAGGCTTTCCACCAACGCCATATATCTTTCGAGTTCCGCCGTTTCGGCGCTGTCGGATGGCTGTTCGTTCGGTTTTTCGGGCGTTTCGGGCGTTTCGGGAACCGAAACGTCGGGGCTTTCGGGGATATCAGGCGTTTCTTCAACGGGCGCGCTTTCAACGTCGCCTGCGGAAGAACTAAGATTCGTCGCCGCAACGCGCCGCGCGAATGTCTGACTTACGGGCGCAAGACCTGCGGGCTGAGAGATGCGAGCGGTCGTTCCCGCTGCGTTCATAGAGGAAATAATCATTCCTGCGGAAGCCGCGCTGAATCCGTAAACGGATTCCGTCGTGTTAAGCTCGTTGAATTTTTCATTGCCGCCGTTTGCCGACGAGCCGCCGTTAGAGCCGCCGTTCGAGGGCTTATTGTTACAAGCCGCAAGTCCGAAAGAGAGTGTGATTGCCAGAGATAAAGCCATAGCCGATAATAACTTTTTCATTTTATTTCTCCTGATTTTTATTTTGGTTTTAATTTTGCGTAATTTCGCATCGTGATTTGCGGAAGCATCCGGAATTTTCCGCTCTCACCTATATAACAAATCGTTCTGCCCGAATTGTTGGAAAAATTTAAAAAAAGTTTAGAATATTTTTACGCGTTCGGATTATTGCGAGTATTTGCGTATGGAAAAAAAGAAAAAACGGGTGTTTTTAAGACGTGAAAATGCCGCCGACATCTGTCGGCGGCGTAAACTAATCTATATATATAAATAGCAGTTAATCGACTTATAGAGAGGTTTTTGCATTGTTATAACGGCTTCGATTGCGGGTTTGTCCGCCCGAAGGTTCGATTTCGGTTTAAAAGTTAATTCCGCCGTCAGTCGTCGCTTTCTTCTTCGTCGTCGCCGCTTTCTTTTCCGCTATCGTCGTCATCGCCGTCATCGTTGTTATCGTCGTTGTCGTCATCGTCGTCATCGCCGTCATCGTCGTCACGTTCGAAATCCGAAAAAGAGCCGTCGTCGAAAACATAGCGGTAACCGTCGTTAAGAACGTAAACGCGGAAACTTACCGTCTGCCCGTTCACTTTGCCGCGCGCCCGAAGTATTCGTTCGCCGTTTTCAAATTCGCCTTTGAACAAAAGAGTTTCTGTTTCGCCGCCCTTCGTGACCGACATTTTCAGTTCGATTTCGTCCTTTTCCGTTTCGTATTCGATTTCGGTTCGCTCGGTTAAAACGCCGTCGACATAAACGGAGTAAACGTATTCCTGCTCGATTTCCGTTTCGTCCGACTTCGTTTCGCGCTCGTGTTTCTGACGAACCTCGATATAAGAGGTCTTTTCAGCGTTCGTGAACGCCTTGAAATAAAGTTCGCTTTCCGATTCGCCGCCGTCGTTTTCAGTTTCGTAAACTCCTTCGACGAAAAATTCCGCCCCGCCGATAAGTAATATTCCTTTTATCGAATAGTCCTTTTCGGTTTTGTCATCGTTTTTATCGATATTATATTCATTATCGATTTTATATCCGTTGTAGGCTTTATAATCGGTGCTTTCGCCGTCGGAAATTTTAAGTTTTGAAATTTTATCGTCGCGGTTTATGCCGTAGTAGTTTTTGTCCTCGGATTCCGTGACTGTTGGGTATTTATCGTAATAAAGCCGATACGAAATCTCGTTGCCGTGAAGGTCGGTATGTTTAACGGTCATACCGTATCGATAGCCGCGTTCGCCCGAAATCATATTACTCACGATATTTTGCTCGCTCAATAAACTCTCAACGAGCGACATATACCGATTAACCGTCGTAAGCCTGCTTTTTTCGGTTTCCGCAGAGGCGGAAAGTTTGCGGACGGTCGGCAGGGAGGCGGAAAGTTTGCGAACGGTCGGCAGAGAGTCGGAAAGTTTGCGGACGGTCGGCAGGGAGTCGGAAGAAGCGAGCAAAGTTCCGACGGAAGCCGCGCCGTAAGCGTAAAAAGAAGCCGCGTCGGTTATCTGCGCGAATTTGTTTGAAACCGAAGGCACGATCGGTTTACGATTTTTCATAAGCACAGGGATAATCGTTCCGAGAAGCAATACCACGGCAAGCGCGGCGGCGCAAAGAACGATAATTTTATTACGCCGAACGTCCGCAGTTTGCTCGCCGCCGTGAGCGTACGCGGCAGAGTATTGCGCTCCGTCAAAGCCGAGTTCATGCCTGACGTTATCCTTTATTTTTTTGTCGGGCAGGATTTCCGACTTGTGTTTTGCCATAATTTTTTTTACGTTTTTCATAAGCGGTCCTCCTTTTCGAGATGATCTCTAAGTTTTTTCAACGCCTCGTTATTTTTCCACGTCACCGTACCTAACGGAATTCCGAGCATAGCCGAAACCTCCCGTCGTTTATAACCCGCAACCTGACAAAGCATCACGATTTTGTATTCGTCCTCGTTCAGAATCTTTGCGGCTAAGTCGAAAATATATGGCAGTTCGGGTTCGCTCGAACCGTATTTATAGGCGTCCGCGTCAAAATCGGTGGGGATTTCGCGCCGATATTTTTTCAGGTGGTTGAGAGCCAGCGATTTTCCGATAGAACAGATCCAGCCGATAAAATTCGTGCCTTCCCGATACTCGTCGATAAAGGAAATAGCGCGAACGAAAGTATCCTGCAAAACATCTTCGGCGTACATTTTATCCTTAACGATATAAAAAATCGTAAAGTACACGGCGCGATGTGTGTGTTCGTAAATATAATCGAAGGCGTTTCCGTCGCCGCTTCTAAGTTTTGAAATTTTTTCCTCAAGTTTATCGCGAATCATGATTCTTCCGTAATATAAACAATCCGAACGTGTCGATTTGTTGGCGAAATTTAATTTTTTTTCGTTCAGACAGAGAATTGCTTTTTTGCGTAATGCTCTTCGGATAGCGAATTGCGCTTTCTCTTCTTTTGTCAACATAAAAAAATCCTTATTTCCGTTTGTATTATATCAAAACCCCCTTAAAAAGTCAATAAGTCAATCGTTTCAAAAGGAACCAAATAACAGAAAATTTTTTTTCGTAAAAGCGGCTCGATTTACGGGTATTAACTGTGAAAAACGCCCGTTTATCGACTTATAGCCTACCTTTTTTGTTGTTATACAGTCAATTTAAGGTTATGTAAAGTTTTTGTAAAGTGGCAATTTCGACTTTTGTACGGTTGTAACGTCGGTCTCTTTATGTTATAATATTCGAGATGGGATTTCTCGCCTTGTAGCGGATATATTCCGTCGAATTTCGGAAAAACATAGGAGAAAAACAATTTGACCTCGGACCAAGTTATTCAGTTAATACAAAGTCTTATATGGCTTTTGGCGGGCGTGGGCGTATTTATCGTCGGCATGAACTTCATGGGCGACGCATTGGAAAAATGCGCAGGCAACGGAATGAAACGACTGCTTGAGAAAATAAGCAACAACCGTTTTTCGGGCGTTGGCATCGGCGCGGGCGTTACGGCGATTATTCAGAGTTCGTCTGCAACTTCGGTAATGGTAATCGGTCTCGTAAACGCGGGCGTAATGACGCTTATGCAAGCGACCCCGATTATAATGGGGGCGAATATCGGCACGACAATAACCGGCGTGCTTGTCGCCCTTAAAAACGACTATTTCAGTATGCTCATGTATTTGCTCGCATTTTCTGGCGTAATGATGGGATTCGTGAAAAAAGAAAAGGTGAAAGTCTTGGGACTTCTCTTCTCGGGTCTCGGACTTATCTTCGTCGGTCTTAACGTTATGAGCAGCGATCAGGCGTTCGGAAATTCGCTTGTCGAAAGGCTGTTCACAAATATATTCAAAGTCGTGGACTTTCCGCTGCTTTTAATAGTCATAGGCGTTATTTTCACTGCTCTTATTCAGAGTTCGTCAGCCGCGACGGGCGTAGTGATAACGATGGTCGGCTCGAAGGTTTTACCCCTCGACCTCGCGTTGTTTATCGTACTCGGCGCAAACATAGGAACGTGCGTAACCGCTCTTCTCGCTTCTATAGGAGCGAACGCAAACTCGAAACGAGTCGCGTTTATTCACTTCACGTTCAACGTTATAGGCACGGTTTTATTTACCGTAATTATATGGATATTCAGAGATCAGGTCGTAAATATCCTTACGTTTTTATTCCCCGGCGCAAGCCGAACCGCTCTTCAGATGCGCTTGTCGATTTTCCACGTAATCTTTAACGTGACGACAACCTGTCTGCTTCTGCCGTTCGTGAAACAACTCGTCAACTTATCGAAAATCATCATAAAAGACGGCAAAGACGAAAAAGAACGCTATTCGCTCAGATTCGTCGACGATCGTCTTCTGTCAATGCCGCCCGTGGCGTTTATGCAAGTAAAAAAAGAAATCGATTATATGATGGGTCTCGTCGAGAAAAACATCAATCTCGCTTTCACTTCGCTTGAATCCCGCAATTTCGAAAACGGCGCGGCGATAATCGAAAACGAGAAGGTTGTAGACTTTACTAACATCGCCCTGACTAATTTCCTCATTAAATTGTCTGTGGACGTCGGACAGAGCGATGAAAATCTAATAGGCTCGTATTTCCACGTTTTAAACGACCTTGAAAGAATAGGCGACCACGCCGAAAACTTCTACGAAATGGGCGTGGAAATGAACGATAAAAGCATACGATTCTCCGAACAGGCGCAGAAGAATTTACACGAAATGTACGATAAAGTAATCGAAATGTTTGCGATTTCCAAGGACGCGTTCGAGAACTACAAAAAGGACGAACTGCCGCAACTCGGCGCGCTTGAAAACGACGTGGACACAATGAAGAGAAACCTCACGACGAGCCACTTTATGAGACTTGCCGAAGGTTCGTGCAGCGTGGAATGCAGCCCGTACTACTCCTCGGTCGTATCGGGACTTGAAAGAGTTGCCGACCACCTCGTAAACGTAGGATACAGTATAATGAACCCCGTCGGCTCGCAAAAAGAACAAAACTAAGCCTTATACGGCAAGTAAAACCTGCCGCAAGGCAATTTTAGTCGAAACAAGCGTATAAAACTTATCGACAGATAAATACAACCCCCATTCAGCGGGACGCCTTATTCTTAAAAATGCAAGCATTTTTAAGAGTTCAGCGAGGGCACCGTCCCCTACGATTGTGAGGTAAATTAAACTCCCGCTTAGCGGGACGTCGAGGGCGCCGTCCCCTACGACTGTGAAACAACTTGCCCGCAATTCTAACTGCTCTTGCCTTCCACTTTGGGGAAGGGGGACCGCTTGCGGTGGAAGAGGCTTGCCGTAAAATAAAAATCACTCCGGTTTTGCGGGACGCCTTATTCTTAAAAATGCGAGCATTTTTAAGAGTTCAGCGAGGGCGCCGTCCCCTACGATTGTGAGGTAAATTAAACTCCCGCTTAGCGGGACGTCGAGGGCGCCGTCCCCTACGACTGCGAAACAACTTGCCGCAATTCTAACTGCTCTTGCCTTCCACTTTGGGGAAGGGGGACCGCTTGCGGTGGAAGAGGCTTGCCGTAAAATA
>CAKQKW010000012.1:0-58206 GCA_934249325.1 uncultured Clostridia bacterium | reverse complement strand
AACTCTTTGTTTATATCGTCATAAAACACGCCGTATATTTTAAATGGAGAACTTTTGACATCAACCCAAACCGTGTTATCATCTGCTCTTTGTTGAACAAAATTACTATCTATTTCGTTAATCCTCATATTTTATCCTTTTTTTAGAAATAATCGATTGTAAATTCTACAACTTCTTTGTAGTCTTCGTCGCCCGCGTCATCACGCTTCGGATATAAATTAAGATACCACTTAAAATCAAGCGAAGTGTTCGGCACGATTTTTTTAATCATTGTATTCACCAAAGCAGAATGCCGTATCGGTTTCGTAAAATCCGGGTCTTCCACCGCCATGGAACGAAAAACGTCAATTGAAACAAGCGGCGTAGTTTTCCGTTCCTCTTCAAGCACCACTCGTTTTATATCGTCGATTTCTTTTTCGGCGATAAGCATTTCGCCGTTAATTTTTGCCTTTAACGACGAATATTCTTGCTTATCGATTTCTCCGTTAACGCGCATTTCGGTTAAATTTTCAAGTTTAATCCGAATTTTTCTGAGTTTTGCTTCCGCGTCGCGAAGTTCTCTTGCCTCCTTCGTTTCTTTCGTATACGAGTTCTCAAATTGATTATACGCTTTTTTAATTAAATCGTCGTTATTTAAATTCCACTCTAACGTAATACGTTGCTCGGCTTGCGCCTTTCTTTTCGATAAAGCCTTCTTTTGCAAGTTTTTTGAGTGAACTTTCTACCGAACTATTGCTAAGCGACGGACACATTGCTACGATATCCATTTTTGTAAACTTGCCGATTTTATTCGCTACGGCTTTTTTAACCATATCGAGCGCCGACTCGCTTTCGCTTACAATTTCCATTCTATCTTCAAAATCTCTATATGCCGAAATAATCGTGCTAAGCAAATATTTAATAAACGGAACGGGGTCTTCTTTTTCTTCATTCCAACCGGCTTGCGCCTTTTCTAACGCATCGTAATATGCGTTTTTATTTTTCGCAATTTTAGATTCCAAGGAAATATACTTACCTACCATATAGCCGTTTCTATATAAGAGCAATGTCGTAAGCAAACGGCTCATTCTACCATTACCGTCCGAAAACGGATGTATGCACAAGAAATCGTGAATAAAAATCGGTATCAAGATAAGCGGGTCTACTTCGCATTTAGAAATCGCTATATTAAACTCGTTGCAAATCTTTTCTATCGCATCGGGCGTTTCGTAAGGCGCAGGCGGCGTAAACAAAATACTTTCCTTGCCGTTTTCGGTTAAAGTAATATAATTTTGAACGTTCTTAAACTTACCGCCGATACTCTTGCTTGAATGACTATATAAAATCTTATGAAGTTGCAAGATATAGTTTGAAGTCATAGGGATATACTCAAAACTTTCGTGAATAACGTTAAGCACGTCTCTATACCCTGCAATCTCTTCTTCGTCACGGTTTTTAGGCGTAGTCTTATCCGTCAAAAGTTGTTTTAATCTCGTATTCGTCGTTCTTATGCCTTCAATATCGTTGGATGATTCCGTACTTTGGATTTTTGCAATTTCCACAAGCTTATTCAATTTTTCAGGCTGTTGCTTTAAGTAAAGTTCTTGCTTGCCCTTTGCTTCGTGAATAGCCGTTAAATAACTAACTATTTCAGAATCCCATTTTAGGTCTTTTATTAAAGAGTAGTTAAAATCTCTCATAAAATACACCTCTTACGTTTACTTTCTCCTAAATTATAAAACTTTTTACGAGAAAAGTCAATGGATTTTCTCGTAAAATAAAAAGGTTTCTCGCAAATATTGTTAGTTTTTACGAGAAAGTTTCTTTTTCTAATAGGATTTGCTCCAAATAATGCTTATAAAGACCGCCAAAGCGTATTTCAAGACCGCCAACCACTTTGGCGGACTTGATTCCCTTATAAATAAAGGCTTTTAGCGTCAAGTACGCCAAGATCGCCAAGGTTTTTGATACTCTATAAGAGTACCCACCTTTGGCGTTCTTCTTTTTTATTCAACTATATCTTCTGCGGGTCTAGGCGCATTTTTTTGCACCACAAAACAAGCTTTTCCCAAGCCTCCCGCATGGTAAGCATTCTCTTCCCTTTTGCCAAGTAAGAAGCTTCCCACACAAACGAATACGCTTTTTTCATCGTTTCCGTCGATTGAAAGTGAAATTTGGAATTGGTCCTATACATCTTAAACATCTTGAAAAACTGCGATTTGCCGTAAGGTTTTTGCCCCGCCGCCAAAGTTCTTTTATAATATCTGCGCCACATAACAAAAATCGTGAGTTTTCTCTTCTTTTTATCCTTTTCCAACTCATAAAAATTCGGCGCTGCGTATTCCTCTTTGCGCACGCGTTTCGGATAAAGTTTTTTCAGCAAGTCGTAATCGGACGTTTTATCGAACAAAGGCAATTCGAGACCGCACTGTTTAGCCCTTTTTATCGTTTTCAACACCGTTGTACGAGAACATTCACAAATCCTTGCGACTTGCGTTGTGGTGTTTCCTTTATAATGATACTCTAAAATAGCTCTGTAATTGGTCATTTTACCCGTTTTTACCCTTTTTACTATGACTTTCCTTATTATTCATTATACCAAAATTTTTTACCCTTGTAAAATGTTCAACTTTAGCGGAATTGACCTTTTTTTAACTATTTTTCACCCTAAAAAAGAGCAAAAATAGAGCCTGCATCTAAAAGATACAGGCTCAAAACCACGATATATGGTGTTTTAATTAAGTTTTAGCCCAAGATTTAGGACCTGGGATTGCGAATGTTCGCCTGCGCGGCCGCAAGTCTCGCAATCGGAACTCTGAACGGCGAGCAGGATACATAGTCAAGTCCGATTTCATGACAGAATTCAATCGACGACGGATCGCCTCCGTGTTCGCCGCATATTCCGCAATGAATGTTCTTTCTCTCTTTGTGTCCGAGTTCGACCGCCATCTTCATAAGTTTGCCTACGCCGACGGTATCGAGTCTTGCAAACGGGTCGGATTCGTAAATCTTCGCCGCATAGTACGACGGGAGGAATTTGCCCGCGTCGTCTCTCGAAAATCCGAACGTCATCTGCGTAAGGTCGTTCGTTCCGAAACAGAAGAACTCTGCCTCTTTCGCGATTTCGTCCGCAGTAAGAGCCGCTCTCGGAATTTCGATCATCGTTCCTACTTCATATTTAAGGTCTACGCCTGCCGCTTTGATTATAGCGTCCGCAGTCTCGACAACGGTCTTTTTGCAGTATGCAAGTTCCTTGACTTCGCCTACGAGCGGAATCATTATTTCGGGAACAACGTTCCAATCGGGGTGGCGTTTCTGAACGGCGATAGCCGCTTTGATAATCGCCTTGGTCTGCATAACCGCGATTTCGGGATAGGTAACCGCAAGACGGCAGCCTCTGTGTCCCATCATCGGGTTGAATTCGTGAAGCGAATTGCAAAGTTGCTTGATTTCCGCAACGGTCTTGCCCTTAGCCTTAGCGAGAAGTTTGATATCGGCTTCTTCGGTCGGTACGAATTCGTGAAGCGGCGGGTCAAGGAATCTGATGGTAACGGGTTGTCCTTTAAGCGCCTCCATAAGTCCTTCGAAGTCAGCCTGCTGCATCGGCTCGATTTTGTCAAGCGCGGCAACTCTTTCTTCTACGGTCTCGGAACAAATCATTTCGCGGAATTTGTCGATTCTGCCCGGTCCGAAGAACATGTGTTCGGTACGGCAAAGACCTATGCCCTGCGCGCCGAGTTCAGCCGCTCTCTCTGCGTCAGCAGGAGTATCGGCGTTCGTTCTTACGCCCATAGCCTTATATTTATCGGCAAGTTTCATAATTCTGCCGAAGTAACCGCTGTTCGGGTCTGCCGGAACGGTCTTAATCATTATGTCGTAAATGTTACCCGTAGAACCGTCGAGAGAAAGTTCGCTGCCCTCGCGGAAAATCTTGCCGCCGAGTTCGAACCACTTCTCTTCTTCGTGCATCTTGATTTCTCCGCAACCGGATACGCAGCACGTTCCCATACCTCTTGCGACAACCGCCGCGTGAGAAGTCTGTCCGCCTCTTACCGTCAGAATACCCTGAGCGTATTTCATACCCTCGATATCTTCGGGCGAGGTTTCAAGTCTTACGAGAATAACTTTCTTGCCTGCTTTTCCGAGTTTAGCGGCCTCTTCGGCGGTAAATACTACCGTACCTGCGGCTGCTCCCGGGGAAGCGGCGATACCTTTGCCTACTACGTCGTTCTTATCCGCGTCTTTCAAAGCCTTAGCGTCGAAAGTCGGGTGCAAAAGCATATCGAGCGACTTAGCGTCGATCTGCATAAGCGCTTCTTTTTCGGAAATCATACCCTCGTCGATAAGGTCGCAAGCGATCTTGATAGCGGCGGCGGCAGTTCTCTTACCGTTTCTCGTCTGAAGCATATAAAGTTTGCCGTTTTCTACGGTGAACTCCATATCCTGCATATCGCGGTAGTGATTTTCCAAAGTCTTGCAAACTTCCTGGAACTGCTTGAATACGTCGGGGAAAATTTCAGCCATTTTAGCGATCGGCATCGGAGTTCTTACGCCTGCGACGACGTCTTCGCCTTGAGCGTTCGTAAGGAATTCGCCCATAAGACCCTTTTCGCCGGTAGCGGGGTTACGAGTGAACGCAACGCCCGTTCCGCAGTTGTCGCCCATGTTGCCGAACGCCATCATCTGAACGTTGACCGCAGTACCCCAACTGTACGGAATGTCGTGATCCATTCTGTAAATGTTCGCTCTCGGGTTGTCCCAACTTCTGAATACGGCTTTGATAGCCTCGAAGAGTTGAACCTTAGGATCGGACGGGAAATCGGTTCCGAGTTGTTTTTTATATTCCGCTTTGAACTGGTTAGCGAGGTTTTTAAGGTCGTCCGCGTCGAGTTCTACGTCGAGGCTAACGCCCTTCTTTTCCTTCATCTCGTCGATGAGTTTCTCAAAGTATTTCTTGCCGACTTCCATAACGACGTCGGAGAACATCTGAATAAATCTTCTGTAACAGTCCCAAGCCCATCTGGGGTTGCCGGACTTTTTGGAAAGGACTTCGACGACGTCCTCGTTCAAACCTAAGTTCAAAATGGTGTCCATCATACCGGGCATGGACGCTCTTGCGCCCGAACGAACCGAAACGAGGAGGGGGTTTTCCTTATCTCCGAACTTCTTGCCGGTGATTTTTTCCATCTTTTCGATGTACTCCATAATTTCGGCCTGAATGTCGGGGTTAATCTGTCTGCCGTCCTCATAATACTGAGTGCAAGCCTCGGTCGAAATGGTGAAGCCCTGCGGAACGGGAAGACCGATGTTGGTCATCTCGGCAAGGTTCGCTCCTTTTCCGCCGAGCAATTCGCGCATTTTGGCGTTGCCCTCGGTAAAGAGGTAGACGTACTTTTTCTTTGCCATGTAAAAATTCCTCCTGAATTAAAATCGTATAGAATTTCGATTTTTCTTTTTATCCGCTATTCATTATACGGCATTTAAGTTTTTTTTTCAAGCGTTTAATGGCGAATATCTCAGAATTTTACAAAATATCGCAAAATAAGTATACAATCTTTCAGTCGTCGAAAAAAAAGTAATATAATCGTTCGCAATGTTCGCAATATATCAAGCAACAGTAAAGCAAGAATAGTCAGAGATCATTGCCTGTTGCTGTTTTCTAACATTTGTGATAATTTTTTTAAACGCGAATTCTTACTGAATTTTTGCCGTAGGGGACGGCGCCCCCGACGTCCCGAAAAACCTTAGTCTTATATAAGCTCGAACACTTATTTTGACCTCTTTCGTCAACTTCGTTGACACCTTCCCCAAAGGGGAAGGCAAGACGATATGTTTTATAAAATTTTCCAAAGAAAACAAGATAAATCTTTTTAAAATTTTTATTAAAAGAGAAAACTTTGCCTGCAAAACTTCTAACTCCTCTTGCTTTCCCCTGTGGGGCAGGCAAGAATATAAAAACCGAGGTTTCGGCAAATTCTTAAATTTCTGAATGCCGTAAACCTCGGTTCTCTCTTCGATTATCTCTAAATAATATAATCTCTTCGATTACTTTTAAAATAATCTTTTCATTTATCTTTTTGCTTATCGCAACGTTATAAGCCGATTACCAATTCGCATTGAAAATATCGTCGCCCCAAACGTCGCCGCCGTTGCCGCCGTTACTCGTTCTTATAACGTCGTCTGTTTTAAATTGCAGAATCAGAAGATTCGGAGATTCATAAATCGCTTTTTTCATACTCTTTCTCCCTCCCTTAGTTTATCGAAACGGTTACGACGTCGCCCGAAACCGTGGGTTTGTAGTTCTTGCCGTTTACGCATACGATTCCGATATTGCTTATATTCGCTCCGCTCTCGGCATTCGCCACAGAAATCGTCAGAACGCCGTTATCAAGCGTTACGGTATACGGCGAATCGTACCCATCTATCGTAGCCAAAGTCGCTTCTCCGTTTTCTACGGTAACTTCTACCACTTTATCGAGTACTCCCGTCTCCGCAAATTGCTTCGTCGCCGGGCTTTCGGTATCGCTTACTATAACTTTCTTGCTTATCTCGTAAATGGATCTCGCTTGATTTTCTTCGGAATACTCGCCGTAATAATAGGTAGTTACTCCGTCGTTTTCAACCGCGATATACGCTCTCGCGATAAATTTACGATTGAGGTTCGCCGTCTGAATATTTACGAGCGAAGCGTAGAACGCACTGTAACCTTCCATACCTTTGCCTGCATCGGCGTTAAACGTGTCGGTAACTATATCAACGTAGTTAAGTCCCGCCGCCTTGAACGCTTCAACGGTAAGTTCGGTTACGGTATCGCCGTTTTTAACGTAGTCGAACGGAGCGACTAACACGCCCGCCTTAACGTTCTCTTCGCCGTAAAGCGTAACGAGTTTCTCCCAATCTGCCGTTCTTATTTTCGCCGTCCAACGTATTCCGTAAGGCTCGTTCGTCCTCATCGAAGCCCCGACTTTCATTCCGACCTCGGGAGTCTCTTTCATAGGAGTTTCAACCGTCTTGATCTGAGTTTCAAAACCGGAGTCCTCGAAAGTCGCGGTACAAGTAGCCGTTCCCGTTTCGGTGAACGTTGCGGTATCGCCCGAAAGTACGGTGTTTACCGTCTCGGTTTTCACTACCGCTCCGCAAGCGTAATAACGGGTCGCGGTACAAGTAGTGTTGTCTGCGGAGAACTCGTAAACGTTAGTCTGTTCGCCCGCCACATTCTTGCACTCTTCGCCGTGAGCGTGAGTGTTTACGAATACCTTTTTAAACGTAACGTATTCGTTCGCGGCGTATTTGACTCTGATCGAGGTCGTTCCCTCGGGCAGAATGAAATATCCGTTACTGTCTGCGGTAATTTCCTTGTCGCCTGCGAGAACGGTTACGGTGAGATTACTGCCGAAAGCGGGATCTGCCGCATAGTAAATCTTTTGTTCTATTTTAAGAACGTTCACGCCCGTAACGTCGATATCTTTACTTATAGCAGTCGCGGTTTTGTCCGCAGAGGCGTCTAAGCAAATTTTGTTTTCGTTTTTACCGTCTTCGTGAACGAAGCCGTAAATTCCGCCGTTTTCGATAGTCCAATCTTTCCACGTATATTCCGCGTTGCCCGTACCGAAATCGGAAGAATAAGCCGTAGTCGAGCCTTTATCGGGAGCGACAAGACTCTGATTAGTAATAAACGTTTCGCCTGTCGATTTATCGGTTATTTGGATATTCCTTATAAAGGTCGAATTTTGTCCATACGCCGAACCGTACGCTTCGAGGAAATCCTGATTAAACTGTCCGGCAGTAAAGGTTGCCTCGTAGTGAGTCCACTCGGTTACGGGACTATTTATGGAGATAAATTCTTTCTCGCTACTCGAAGCGTTACCGTTATAAACGCCGAGAAGTTCAACGCCCGACCCGTTAACGTAATAATCGAAACTTAAAGCGTATTCTTTGCCTTTTTCGAGCATATCGGTCTTAATGCGGAACCAACCGCGGCTTCCCGCGCCGACGTGCCACGTAGTATGCATCGAGCCGAAAGCAAAATTTCCGTCGGACTGCTTCGCAAAACCAAAGTTGCTTGTTCCGTAAAACTCGTAGCCGTCAAGGTACGCTCCGCCGAAATTTCCGTTTATGACGTATTGTACGTCGGCAAACGTGTCGTCAACGCATTTTACGGATAAATCGTCGATGAGGTAATCTCCGTAACACGGTACAAACTTAACGTGGTTAATATCCGCGGTACCTGCTCCAAGCGAAAGGAAATCATAAGAGAAATCTACCCACTCTCCGACCGTTGCGGGGTTATTGTATCCCATATCCCAGAATTGACTACTGTCAGACACCCTGTATCCGTCGCCAAAAACCAACAAACCGGTTCCGCCGTAGGAAGGCGAAGTCGTTGTAGACTCGTTAAGTTTTTTGTATCTGAAAGATATGTTGTATTTTTTGCTCTTTGGCAAAATCATAGAATACTTGAGATCGTACTCAACGCCTGCGTCAAGTTTAAACGCCCTGTTTCCGTCCTCTACGACCGTATTGTCGGCAGTTATCGCAGCCCCGCCGACGCCGATTGTAAATCTGCCGTAATATTGAGTATTCTCAAACGAACCGTTCAGGACGTACTCGTTCAAGGTATTTATCTCTAACTCGTCGATAAGATACGAACCGTACGAAGTAATCCGCATGAAAGTTATGTCGGTTTGACCCGACATAGCGTTAAAATCGTACGAGTAGGAAGTCCATTCGGTTGTAGAACCGCCCGACACTCCGTCCGCATAACACGAACGCTCTATTGCGGGATTCATATTATCGAGATAAATCGACAATTTGTCGGTACTCGCGTTACTTAATCTCTTATATTTGAAACTTAAACGGTAGTTTACTCCGTGCGGAAGCATACCGAACGAAGGCATAAACACGTCGTGATCCTTCAAAAGCAAAGATTTTCCGTCGCCGTCCGACGAGTCGTCAGACAAATTGCTTGCCGTAACTTCATTGTAAGTCGCGGGGTTTTCCGACGAACCGTCGTTTCCTATCGCCATCATTCTGTAAGAAATAGTGTTCGGAGCGACCGTTTTCGCAACCGTTAAATCGTCTATATCTATAATACCCGTACCTTCGGCTCTAATACGCAAAATAATTTTTTTGGTAGTCGCTTCGGTCTTACGCGAAAACGAAGTTTCCGTCCATTCATTCAAAATACCCGAAACGCTATGTCTGTCTACATATTGAGTAGCACCGCCCGTCGTACTGTCAAGCACGTCTGCTCCGCTCTCGTCGAGTTCTTTAACGCACCATACGAGTTTGCCCGTGGCGTCGGAAATTTTAACGTAAGCCGAAATGTTGTAGTTTGTACTCGGTTCTACGTCGAACGAGTAGGAATATACCCAAAGTTCGTCCGACGACTTTTTACGCTCGATTTCCATAGCGTTGCCCGTTCTGCCGTTTTTGGTCGCTCTGACGAATAACTCGTTGGACTGATAATACCATTGCAAAGTATTGTTATAAAAGTAGTACTGCCAACCCGAAAGCGCTTCGTTTTCGCCCGTAATTTCTACAGCGTTCGATACAAATCCCCCCGAGGTAGTCTTTTCGTCCGCCGCATCAGCGAAAGACGGCGCGACTATCGACGCCAGCAGAGTCATAGCAAGCGTAAATGCCGCAATGACGCTCATTTTGCCAAATTTCTTCATTGATTATCCTCCTTACAGATTTTCAATTTTTCCGTCGTAATTGTTTTTCTCAAAGTTTCAAGCGACTTTCCGTCGCGTAAAAACAATGCGAAAAACCGCATTTCACCCGTTCATAGCCGATAAAAACCTCAGCCGAACCCGATTTTCAGGCGTATCTCACGCTTAATTCATTGTTCTTTCCGCGGCTTGTATTTGTATACTAACCCGCGGAAACGCCGCGACTTAAACGCAATCTACGCCTGAAAATTTGCGGTATCGATTTAATTTGATATATAGGGCAACCTCTAAGCCGTATTTTTAAATGATTTGTGGTAAAGGCGAACGCCGATGTACTAAAAACGTACTTCAAGCGAGAATTTGCCGCAAAGCGTTAAAAAGACGGCTTAGAGGCGGGTTCGGTTGGGGTTTTTATCGGCTAAGCAAATTGCGTACACATATTTTACACCCAAATTTCGCCTATGTCTTGCCTTATTTCATAATAAAATTGTGCTTTTTTACAATCTTTTGTCCCGATACGGCATTTTTGAGGTTTTTTTGTGCGGTTATCTCCAAATCGTTTACATTCGCGGAAAAATCGTATATAATTAGCGTAACGATTAAAAAGTCGAGGTGGGAAAAATGGCTTCTAAAATCGAAAGAATGGTGCTTAATAAAAATCTGCTTTGCAGGAAGTATACTACGCCGAACCGCCCTCATTCGCACGACATGTGGGAACTCGTCGTTTTTGAAAAGGGCGAGACGGACAACGTGGTGAACGGCATAACTTACGACGCGAAGCCGGGCGACGTATTTTTGATAGGTCCGCCGCACACGCACGCCATAACTTTCCGCTCTACTCCGCACCTTCACAGAGATTTGTATTACACCGACGAATCGGTACGGCTTATCGCCGCTATGTTCTCGGACGATTTATACGAAAAACTCTGTTCGAGCGATATTCTGTACTTCCATTTATCCACGAACTCGTTTCAGTCGATAACGCATCAGGAAGAAAAACTCGAATCGCTGTCGTTGATAGCGAGTTCGGACAGCGGCGTAAGTATCGAAGAGTTGAGGAACATAAGCCTGTCGGTACTTCACTACGTTATAGGAATATACCGCTCGAAAATGCTCACGACCACGCCCGCATACCCCAAATGGCTGCTTGAAATTCTGCAATTTTTAAGTTCGCCCGACAATTTCACGAAGTCGGTAAACGACGTCATATCGAAAACGTTTTATTCGCACGGCACGGTATCAAACACTTTCAAGCAATATCTCGGCATGACCGTTTCCGAATACCTTATAGGTCTAAGACTCGACCACGCCGCGGAACTGCTCAGCAACACGGAAAAAACCACGCTCGAAGTGTGTTCGGCGGTCGGTTACGACTCGTTTTCGTATTTTATAAAGCAGTTCAAAAAGAAGTTCGGCGTAACGCCGCACAAATACAAACTTATGGTAAAAAAGTCGCAATAACGAACTTATAGCCCGATATATCGAGATTATTCTTCGGCGTATCGCGGCAAAAACAAGCGGGAGGAATTATGACGAAAAACGATTTTAACGGAAAATTAAAAGCCGTAACTTTCAGTTTCGACGACGGCGTAACGCAGGATAAAAGGCTTATCGAAATACTGAATAAATACGGCTTAAAGGCGACCTTTAATTTAAACTCGGCGCTCTTAGGAATGAACGGCGAGTTAAGCAGAAACGAACACATAATAAGGCACGACAAAAACCCCGCGAACGAAGTCGCGGAGATATACAAAGGTCATGAAATCGCGGTACACACGCTCGTACACCCCAATCTTACGGGACTTTCGGACGAGGGCGTAACATGGCAAGTAGAAGCCGACCGCAAACTTCTCGAATCGCTTGTCGGCTATGATATAAGGTGCATGGCGTACCCGTGCGGCGGCGTGAACAACGACGAAAGGGTTGCGAGGGTAATAAGGAGCAATACGAAAATCGAATTTGCGAGAACGATAACTTCGAGCGGCAATTTCGATATTCCCGACAATCTTTTAAGGTACGACCCGACGGTATACTATATAGAAAAGGAAAAACTGTTTGATCTCGGCGAAAAATTCTTAAATTTAAAGACAGACAAGCCGCAGGTCTTATACGTATGGGGACACTCGTACGAAATGGACGCGGAATACATAACGTGGCAAGAATTTGAAGAATTCTGCAAAATGATTTCAAAAAAAGAAGATATATTTTACGGCACGAACGGACAAATATTCCTCAAATAATTTACTATTCTCGCCTTCTCCTTTTGAAAAAGCGTCGGTATAGCCGACGATGGAGGTCGCACGTCAATTCCAACGGGACGTCGCCTTAAAGTCGCCGTCCCCTACGGTCTCACTTAAAACTTGCCGTAGGCAAATATAACTTTCGCAGAAAATATCGCTTACTGCAAGCAAATATAACTTTGCAAAAGCAAAATATCACTCCCGTTTTCGGGACGTCGAGGGCGCCGTCCCCTACGATTATAGTACGGAAGAAGCGGCAAACAAAGCCTTGCAAAAATCTATCATTCTTGCTTTCCCCTTTGGGGTGCACTTCACAACGTCGTCGAACCCGAAACAGACTATTTCAAGTTCAGGTACTGAGTAACACTCTTTCATCATTTTCTATTCTCCTTTTTACGTTTCGGGCGTAAAGACCCGAAAGGAATAATAAAGCGTTTATATATCGGCTTTGGTCCGTAAGACTTGCGTAATTTCCCCATTAACGGAAATTCTTTGCCGAAGGCAAAGAATACGGGCATACCCGTACCGAGGCTGATGATAATATGAGTCGAATTATCGCCTTACCGTATTATTATAAACCATAATTTCCCGAATTTCTTGTCGTAATGTATATCAATTTTTGTTTTTTTTGAAACTACTTTTTAAAATTTGGCGGAAAAACGTCTTTATTTTTGCCGATTTTTTCCATATTCCGCTCCGCCCGACCCCGTCTGAAATCATCAAAAAAACAGTAAAAACTATATATATAAGGATAAAGAGGGTCTTATTATTATGGCGAAATCACAAAAAAATCAAAAATTTCTCTGTCTGCGGGTTCTGAAAATTTACGGGGAGTTTTATTGTTTTTACAACCGTTAATCGACTTATACGCCCGCTTTTACGGTTTGATACAACTTAAAAGTCCGAGGGGTTGTAAGAATACAACCCCTCGGACTTTTATATAATAACATTTTATTGCTTTTTCTCGGTACAAAACACAATATAACTATCAGGCAAGATTAACAATCGCTGTCCGATAAATCTTCGCCGTTTGTTTCGATAACTTTTTTGTACCAATACGAACTTTTCTTCGGCGTTCTTTCCTGCGTTTCGTAGTCTACATACACAAGTCCGAACCGCATCGTATAGCCTGCCGCCCACTCGAAATTATCCATAAAAGACCAATAAAAATAGCCTATCACGGGATATTTTGCGGAAATTTTCTTTATTTCTTCCAAATGCCGCCGTATATAGTCGATACGCGTAAAGTCTCGGATATCTCCGCTCTCCGTTTTCCACTCGGTGACGGCAACGCCGTTTTCCCCGAAAAGTATGGGCAAGCCGTATCTTTCGTAATAATATTTTACGATATACCCTATCCCCTCGGGATTTACCGACCAACCCGTCGCGGTGACTTTATCGCTTTCCGCTAACGGTATTCTCTTCATGCAGTCGTCCGTCTTTTCAACGTAAAAGCCGCGATAAAAATTCGCTCCGAAAAAGTCGAATTGACTTTTGATAATACGCATATCCTCTTCCGAAGGATTATAACCGTATTCGGCGAACCACTTTTTGTATTCCTCGGTGAACTCGCCTTTTATAAGGGCGTCCGTGAAAAAACAACCGTCGTAAAAGTCTCCGCTCGGCGTAAAATTGTACTTTAACGCAAGTTCCGCGTCTTCTTCTTTTTTCGGTATCATAGGCGTGAAACAAGGCGTGATTCCGAGATTCAGTTTATGTTTCGCCGCCTTTCGCATAGCCTTTTCCGCTTTGCCGATACTCAGAAGAACGTTATGAGTCACCTTGAACACGTCGCTTCTCGAAAGTTTCAGAAACGGGGCGTGAGCCCCCGTAAAATGTCCGTCTTCCACGACAACCTGCGGCTCGTTGAAAATAAAATAATTCGTTACTTTATCTCCGAAAATCTCGACTACCGTCTTTGCGTATTCGGCGAAATAATCGCTTATTTTATCGTTTAAAAAGCCGCCCTCTTCAAAGAGTTTACGGGGCAAATCCCAATGATATATCGTAACCCAAGGCGTAATATCCGCGTCTATAAGTCGATTAACAAGGTTTTTATAGAACTCAACGCCTTCCGCGTTGACCTCGCCTTTGCCGCTCGGCATAATCCTCGGCCAACTCACGGAAAACCTGTAATTTTTAATACCGAGTTTTTTCAGCAACGCGACGTCTTCTTCATACCTATGGTAATGGTCGCACGCGACGCTCCCGTTCATATCGCCTAAAACTTTACCTTTCGTATACTTACTATCCCAAATGCTTTCGCCTCTGCCGCCATCGTTTTCGGCTCCCTCTATCTGATAAGCCGACGTGGCGACGCCCCATATAAAATCTTTGTTCATTTTTTAATTTAAGTCCTCTATTTTGCCAGAATTATCGTATTGACCGTCCGTAGTGTACGCGTTGCCCTCGGCGAATCTGTCTATTCCGAGACTTTTCGCGTCGGCGGCTATATCGCTCATCGTACCTTTCGTAGTATTCTTGAATACGCCCGCAAGCAGATATCTTATGTTAAGCCCTTCGACTTTGACTCGGTTATAATATTCCGAACCGCTTTCGACCGCCGCTAAGGCGTTTTCGATTTTTCCGTACCAACCGAGAAGCAAATTCGCATTGCCGCCCCAACAGTTTTTATTGAAAAGGTAATTCCTTATAAGGTGTCCGCCCGTCGGGTCTCCGCCTTTCTGTTTTATCCAATAATCGGAAGCGACTTTATACTGCGCGACTTCGGCTTTATAAAGTTCGTACATTATCTCGCCCGCCGCTCCGTAGTATGCCTTACAGAAATTCAGAATCAACTCGTCAGCGTCAGTCCTCGCCGCGTTTTCCGCGTATTTGTTGCCCATATAGGTCTTTAAAGCGTACCAATCGGTATGAACGTCGTCGTTCGCCTGTCCGAGATTGTAGATATGTTTTACTCCGTTATCCGCGAAAAACTTGTATTTCTCTCCCATATTCGTGACCGAATCGAGAGGAACGAAATAGTTATCGTAATGCGTCGAATAATAGAAAACCGAGAGTTCCCCGCCGTTTAAAAACTTTTTCCATTCAAGAAGTTGATTGTAGTAATACTGATTTGTCCTACCGTAAACCGAAGCGTAGGAATCTCCCACCTCGTTATGTTCGGAAAAGCCGCTCACCGTACTGTCGAGACTTAAATATAAGTTCGACTCGATGGGGGCGTAGATTATCCCCATATAAATCTCGTCGCCGTTATAAAACTTCAAGTCGTCACTGTACGAGGGGGCTTCCAAAGTCGCGTTATATACGAGCAAAGTAAGTTCCAATCTTCTGCCGAAGGTATATTTATCGTCGAGAATTTTCGCGACTTTATTCATAAACAGAATATACTCCGCGGAATACGCCCCGTATTTGTTTTTAATCGCCTGCGAATAACTGCTGTTCGACCAACCCCAACTGTCGGGCTGACCGAAAACGAACGTTTGTTTTTCAACGTAATTTGCCGCCTGCTCGGTTATATAATCGTAAACGTAGTCCGCAACCGTGGTAGCCATAGCGTCGTTATCAGCCGCTTCCAACCCGTAAGCGAGCGAAAGAGTGTCGAACGACGCTCCGCCTAAATTCGTCGCGGTAGTATACCAATTCGGGTGAGCCGCTCCGTAAGTCTCTTTCGGTAATACCGTAAGGAAGTTATGGAAATCGCCGCCCCTTATCTGCCACGAATTCACGTATCCGAGTCTGTGCTGATATTTCCAATTCGGCTGAGACTCCCCTTCGGGAATGTACTCCATTTCGCCGCTCGCCCAATTATAATCGATAGACGGGTTGAAAAGGGTATCTTCGATTTTATCGTAATCGAATTCTCCGCTGTCGTAGGTATAGACGGTATCGGTATAAAATTCGAGACCGAACGCCTGCGAAAAAGCCTCGTATAAGGCGTTTAACACGCCGTATCCCGTTTTTCCGTAAAGATAAACGTTACCCGATTTTTTCTTTACGATATATCCCGTATCGGTAGTAAGTCCGTTGAGAGAAAACCCCTTTTCTTCGGCGAGAGCCGAACCCAACACGAAGTATCTTTTATCCGTATCGAGTTCGGACAAACTGCCGACGTAAGACACTTCCAAAGCGTCTCCCGTCAACTCCGAATAAAGTTCCGCAAGTTCTTCGACCGCGTATTTATACACTCTGTCGTCCTCGTTACGAGAGGTTGCGGACGGGTCGTATTCGCTTGAAACGGCTATTCCCGTTATCTTAAATTTTTTTTTACTCGAAACCGCCGCAAGGTCGAACGTTCCGCTCGACACGCTTAATTTGATATCCGCAAGGGTCGTCGCCACAGGCGTATAATCTCCCGTATCGAGACCTTTGCTATTGCCGTTTTTATCGTAAACGACTATTTCGCCGCTTGCAGTATTTATAGTTACGGTAAACCAACCGTCGTCCGCAACTACGCCGCCGCTTATTTTGATATAATTATTCTCTTTAATTATAGCGTTAAAGCCCGTCCAACCCGCATATACTCTGAATTTGAACTTGACAATGCCGTCGTCGTCAACGGAAACGTATTTATTCAAAGTCGTGATAGCCGTATCGCCCGAGGTTGAAACGTTTTTATACGTTATAGTTTCGCCGCCGAAATACACGGTCATATTTTTAGTTACGGACGAAAGATCTACCTCGTCGCCGTCAACGGAATCGAGCCATACGACTTCGCTATATTCAACGGTATACCCGTCCTCGGTCGTAGTAGCGGCAGGTACGAACGCCGCGTTGCCGCCGTCGGCAACTTCTTCCGTTCCGATTACGTTTCCGTCGTCGTCCTTATATACTATCGTATGGGTTTTCTCTTGTATTGCCGCAAGGTCGAACGTTCCGCCCGACACGCTTAATTTGATATTCGCAAGAGTCGTCGCCGCAGGCGTATAATTTCCCGTATCGAGATTTCTTACGCTTCCGTTTTTATCGTAAACGACTATTTCGCCGCTTGCAGTATTTATCGTAACGGTAAACCAATCGTCGCTCGTACTTACGCCGCCGCTTATGCCGAGATAACCTCCGTCGGCTATTATATTAAAGCCCGACCACCCCGCATATACTTTGGCTTTGAACTTAATTATGCCGTTTTTATCTGCGTGAACGTATTTGTTTAAAGCCGTAATAGCCGTATCGGTCGGTGCGGAAACGTTTTTATAAATTATGCTTTCGCCGCCGAAATATACGGTCATATTTTTAGTCACGGACGAAAGGTCGACTTCGTCGCCGCCTACCGAATCGAGCCATACGACTTTGCCGTATTCAACGGTGTATCCGTCCTCGGTCATAGTCGCAGTAGGGACGAACGCCGCTCCGTCGCCATCGATAACTTCTTCGGTTCCGATTGCGTTTCCGTCTTTGTCTTTGTATACTACGGTATAGGTCTTTTCGTAAGTCGTCGCAAGGTCGAACGCCCCGCCCGACACGCTCAATTTGATATTCGCAAGAGTCGTCGCCGTAGGCGTATAATTCTTCGTATCGAGGTCCCTTACGTTTCCGTTTTTATCGTAAACGACTATTTCGCCGCTTACGGTATTTATAGTTACGGTAAACCAACCGTCGTCCGTACTTACGCCGCCGCTTATGCCGAGATAGCCTCCGTCGGCTATTATATTAAAGCCCGACCACCCCGCACATACTTTGGCTTTAAACTTGATCATACCGTTTTTATCTGCGTGAACGTATTTGCTTAAAGCCGTAATAGCCGTATCGGTCGTTGCGGAAACGTTTTTATAGATTATGCTTTCGCCGCCGAAATACACCGTTTTATCTTCCGTTACGGACGAGAGGTCGACTTCGGTACCGTTTGCGGAATCGAGCCATTTAACGTTCTCATAAGTAAGAACGTATTCGTCGCCGAGATCCTCGTCGGCAAAAGTCCATTCCGCGGCATTTCCCGATTTAATCGACTTATAGCCTAATATTTCTCCGTTTTTGTCTTTGAAAGTAACCCTGTAATATTTCGCCGAAGTGTCTTCTTTGACGCCGTAAAGGTCGGTTATATAAAACTCGCCCGAAAGCCCCATACGGAAAGTATCGTCGGGAATATAATATCCGAGGGCGTTGCCGTCGTAATACCCCCTCCACGAACCGTCCGCTCTTTTGACGAACTTCACCTCTTTCCAAACGCTGCTTTCCTCGTTTTCTCCCGCAACCTTAAAGCCGACGAAAGGGATATCGTAAGTTCCCTTTATCATAAATTTAAGTCGGATATATTCGTCCGCGTTTAAGTTGCCGAAAAGATTATACTTCGGAGCATAACCCGCGTAAGCCTTGTATGCTTTATCATATCCGCTCGGAATATCCGAAATCTCGGTAAAGTCGCCGACGGTAGAAGTACTGCCCTCTGCTTGCTTCGATATAAATTTAGCGTAGTCGTCGCCCTCGGTAAGGGTCGCAAGCGTGTATAACTTGTCTATGTATTCGCTTTCGAGGACGGCTTTCGTAGTCACGCTTTCCTTGTCGCTGTTTATCGCCGCTTTCGCAACCGTGAACATAGACCTCGTATTGTTGCCGACTTCGCCGTTTGCGTAATTCGCCATTTCGTAAACGTAAGAACCCGCAGTTCCCGTTCTCTTATACGCTCTGCCGGCGAAATTTCTCGCTATGTTGTTGTCTTTGAGCGACAATATCGAACCCTTTATAAGGTAATCGCCGTTCTCGTCGGTCGAAAGAGTATCGTAAGTTACGTTGATAATTCTCGTCTTAGTTCCCGAGTATACCCAATTCCCCTGTTCGTCCTTAACCGCATAGTCGTATACCGCGTTTTCGCCGAATACGTTTTCAACCGTCAAATCGTTCGTTCTGACGTAATCTTCGGGAGCGATAAGCATTCCGTAGGTAGCCCCGACTTCGTACTCGGAAGCGGGTAAAACCGCCGTGAAACGAAGTCCGTTATCCGTTCCGACTTTTACGGACGCCCCGCTTTTCATCTCGAACGTTCCGCTCGCGTTCGCCTTTATGTTTACCCCTGCCGCCATGGCAACGCAACCGACCGCAAAACACGCCAAAACCGAACATAAAATCAATCTTATTTTACTAATCTTTCTCATTGTTCAATCTCCCTTTTCTCAGTCGAAGAAGTCTTTTTCGCCGCCGTCTTTGTCGTCGTCCGACATAGTAATTACGTCCGAACTTCCGAACTTCACGACTTCAACGGTTGCCTTTAAGTATTCGTTGTGCTTGCGAAGCAAACACAACCCCGTACGGGGCGAAATTCTCGCCTCTTCCCTCTTTTTTTCGTTCATCTTTTTCTCCTTTTTCTTTTCGGAATTTATCCGTCAACACGCTAAAAACCCTTTTTAGCCGAAAGAGAATTGAACCACATTAAGTTTTAACGGTGCAAGATTTGTAAAATCGGCGTTAAACTCTCTTGCAATACTACAAAGCATAACGACGTTCGTTTGCCTTGATTTTTCTAAATCTATCACCGTTAAAATGCGTAGCACCTTGAAGTCGTATTTTTTAGACCATTGCGGTAAAGGTTTGTGCAGACGTACTGGACGTACTTCAAACAAAGATTTGCCGCAAGGGGCAAAAAAGACGGCTTTAAGGCTTAATGGGGTTTAATCCTCTCTCGGCTAAACGGGCGGGAACAATCTCCCGCCCGTTTTCGGGATATTTTTATCTGATTACCAAAATATCGTAAGTTGCTCCGCTCACGTTTACGCGTACGTTATCTAACGATACCGCTCCGGCCGTATAATTGTCCGTATTGAGACCCAATGCCGTTCCGCTTGCGTTTGCAATAACAATATCGCCGTTAGCCGTATCGATAGTTACCGTCAGCCAATCGATACCGTTACAAGTCAAGCCGCCATGAACCATAACATAATTTCCGTCGCCTACGAGTACGTTAAACCCGGTCCAACCCGTCTGAGCGATTCTTATTCTGAACGTTATCTTGCCGTCCGAACCGACGGTCGCGTACTTATTCGTCGCAAGAAGGTCTACGTCCTGACCCGTTATGGTCTGATTTCTCATATATCCGACTTTCGCCGCGTATACCTTGTTGTCGCTTCCGCTTATCGGCAACCAACTGTCTATGCTCTTCGAGTAACCCTCGCCGTCAGCCTCTGCCGAGTAAACGTAATTCAAGTTACCCTTGACGACGAGGTCGGTTTTCAACAAGGTCGTTTTGTCCGCGTCGTAAAATTCCATATCTACGAGATTTACCGCGGCAAGGTCGAGATTTCCGTCGCTGAGAGATACCGAAATATCGGAAATAGTCGTTGCAACGGGAGTGTAGGTGTTTTTATTGAAAAGACCTTTTATCGCTCCGTCTTCCGTAGTCACGACGATTTCGCCCGTCGCGGCGTCTATCGTTATCACGTACCAAGTAGGACTTGCGGAAACTCCTCCGTCAATTCCTAAGTAGCCGCCTGCGGCAATAATGTTGAATCCTGCCCAACCCGTATCGTTTACGCGTACTCTGAATACGATTTTTCCGTCTTTATCAGCCGCAACGTACTTGTTGATAGCCATAAGTTTCGTATCGGTTTTCGCCACGACCGCACTTTTGATAACGTGAATATCGTAGCCGAGTTTTACGGAAACGTTTTCGGTAACGCTGCTCAAATCAACGACTTTGCCGTCGCCGCCGAGCCATCTTATGTCTACGTAACGCTTCGTATATCCTTCGCCGAGGTCTTCGTCGTCTTTCGTATATTCGTAAGCCGCCGCCGAGCCTTTAACTACCTTTTCTCTGTGAAGTTCGACGCCGTTTTCGTCCGAATAAGTTATCGTACAAAGTTCGGGTATGGTCGGGTTTACCGCCGCGACAGCGGCGTCCGCGTGTATAGCGAAAGAAATCGTGTCCGCGGCGTACTCCGCGAATACTTTTTCCGCGGCAACCGTTCCGTCGGGATTGTAAACCGTAACCTTTTTGTCTGCGGCGGTCGCTTTAACGGTAAACCACTTGTTAAGGTCGGTCTCCGAAACGGCAACGCCGAGTTCGTTGTCGGGGTTCCATACCGCCGTTCCGTAAATGACGAACGAAGTTCTGCCTTCCGCTTCCTCGCTGCCGTCGGTCGCGAGAGATTTTATAAGGACTTTAAATTCTACGTCGCCGTTTTCGTCGCCCTTAACGTAATCGTTCATCTGATAAACGGTATAGTAAGTCACCAAACCGTCCATCGGCTCGTAATACGCGACTTCGCTACGGACGAGTATTTCGTCCTTATAATAAACGTTCTTATTCTCGGTCACGTTCTCGAAAGTCGCTTCGACGATTCCGTTTTCTTCCGTAACCCATTTTTCGTAATGGCTGTAAGTATAACCGTCGATAACTTCTTTCGTTTCGGTATTCGGCGTAATTACGCATTTCGTCGCGTTTTCGCCGTATGCGACGGTTTCGCTCGTAACGTTGCCGTCTCTGTGGTAGGTTATCGTATAAACGTTGATTTCGATACCCGTAACGGTTACGACTATATTGCCCGTCGCTTCTTCCGCGGGAACGGTAAAGCCGTAGTTTTCGTCGAGAACGACGGTCTTCGCTTCGCCGTCGCCGACTTTATACTTCACCGTGATTTTACCGTAAGACTGACTGTATTTTTCCGCGAGAGCAATGTTAAGGGTCTGCTTTTCGCCGTGTTTATAAGTAAAGCCTTCGCTTAACACCGCGTTCTCCACGTCGCCCGAGTAGGTTACGTTGTAGGTCGGCAAAACGACCTTTATAACAAGAGTATATACCGCGGTCGCGCCGTTTTCGGCGGTAACGGTTATGTTGAATTCGTTTTCGCCCTCTTCCAAGGTGCCGACTTCGGGAGAGATAACGTAGGAAGCCGCATCGCTCGCAAGCGTTACTTCGACCGTCGCGGTCTTGCCGTTTACCGTTGCGAGATAGGCGTTTTCGTCCGAATCGTATTCGACGGCGTTCCCGTTTACTTTCACCGTATCAACGGCGTTTACTCCGCTCTTCGCTCGGGTTACGACAACTACGTATTTAGCGTTTTTGCCGTCTGCGGAAACTTCGATTTCAAATCTGTTTTCGCCCGTCGCGAGGTTTTGTTTAAGTCCGTCGCCCGTCACGGTCGCGTTCTCGTTGTTCGCCGTGGCGGCAATCGTTACTTCCGTTACTTCATTATTTATGCCGTATCTGTACGTTCCGTCTTCCGAAGCGGTCACGACGGCGTCGCCGATTTTCAGTTCTTTAAGAGTGAGGTCAACCGCTCCGCGAACTACTTTTACGGTATAGGTCTTCGACGATTCGCCCGCTTTTACCGTGAGCGTAAACAGGTTTTCGCCGACTTCGAGAGTCTTTTCGCCCACGCCCTCTACCGTCGCGTAAGACTTAACCGCCGTAGCCGCGAGATTTATCGTCGTTATCGGGTTCGCGACTTCGTATTCGTAAACTCCGTCCGCTCCCGCCGTAAGAGTATCGTTTCCGATTTTAACCTCTTTAAGACCGAGATCCGCCGCCGCTCGGGTAATCTCCACCTTATAGCCGAGACTCTTCCCGCCGCCTTTTACGGTGACGGTAAATTCGTTTTTGCCGACTTTAAGGGTCTTGTCGCCCGTTCCCTCGACGGTAGCCGCCGAGTCTTTCGCGGTCGCCGAAATCGTAATATTTCCGACCTCGTAATCGACCGTAGTTGCGTATTTGCCGTTTGCTTCGACGAGAGTTACGTTACCCGCTTTGAGTTCGGCAAGTTTGAGATCGACCGTCTTGGTCTCCTCGGTCTTGCACGCCGCGACAAGCGTCGCTACGAGTACGAAAATCATCAGAACAAACAGTTTCTTTGCCCTTGAATTTTTCATTTTTTCCTCCTATTATTACTGCGTGAAGCAGTTTTTACCGTTATTTGAGTTTCGGAAGTTTGCCCGGAACGACCGACCACAATAAAGAGTCGAATACGTTGCTCGCTTTGTAGCACGCTTCCATTTTGTTCCCGTAAACGAATATCGAGTCTTTGGCGACGTCCTGAGCGTCGTTAAGCCGCCATTCAAGACTTACTTCGCCGCTTTCCGCAAGAACTATGAGATTATTGATATAGTTATTGCTGTACCAAACGTACAAATCGTCCGTAAAAGCGTAATCTACGGCTTTGTTGAGGCTCTTCCCCTCCTCCATTCGCATATTCAGAAATACGTTTTCCAAACCGCCGCCGTAGTAAGCCCCGCATATTCCGTCGATTCCGTTATAATCGTAAACGAAGTCGAGCGAAACGTTTTTGATGCTGTTGTAAACGATTACGGACGAATTCGGAATTACGTTTCCGTTTTCGTCAACGTTGTCGTAATGCTGTATCATTCTCGTCGCGATTCCGCAAGCGACGGCGGTAAACCGCACGTTTTCAAAAGAGATATTCTCCATCTCGAACCCGACTACGGTCCCGAAAAGAGATTGTTGCGAAACGTTCGACGGCATAATGATATTCTTTACGGTATGACTTCCCCCGTCGATATAACCCGCCGTACTCTCCGCGAGAACGACGTGACTCGGGTCGCTCGTCTTTACTACGTATTCGACGCCAGTAAAATCAATATCTTTCGTCACGAGATAGCGGGCGTTGAGGTCGCCTTTCGCTTTCAACATCGCGTTCCAATCTTCGGCGGTAGCGATAAGCATAGTGTAAACTTCTATCGATATCGCCTTCGTTTTCCCGCCCGAAGTCACGAAAACGAGCGTACTGCCCGCGGCTTTCGGCGTTACTACTCCGTCCGCGGACGCTTCGGCTATTTTTTCGTCTTCCGAAAAGAAAGTCGCGTTGTTTGCGTTAAGGTCGCTCGTCACGCCGTCGGCGGTTACTCTGCCGTTTATTTTTACGGGGTCTCCCGAAACGGAAAGTTCGATAACGCTCTTTTCGAGTTCTATTACCGCCCCGCCCGTATTTTTCGTCACTTTAACGAGACATTCTTTGCTTATTTCGCCGACTTTCGCGGAAATAGTCGCATTCCCCGCCGATTTCGCGAGAACTCTGCCCTGAGCGGACACCGAAGCCACCGCAGGGTCGCTCGTAGACCATTTCACGCCGTCGCCCGAATTCGTAGTCGCTTTGAGCGTAAACGCTTCGTCCTCGCCGAGTTCGATTTCGGTTTCGCTTATCGTAAGGGTTATCTCGGTTTGCGATTCGGACTCCGAACCGGGCGGCGTATCCGGTTTTTTGCCTGCGAGCAGGACGATAGCCGTTACGGCGAACGCGATTACGACCACGGCAATCACGCTGCATAAAACGATTTTCTTAACTTTCGTCATATCAGCCTCCGATTTGTTTTTCCCACGTTTCGATAAGCGTGTCTATATCGCGGGCGGACTCTTTGCTTTCGAGTATTTCGTACTTTTTGGTATAGTATTTCATATCCGCGAGGTACTCCGCCTGCTTTTCCTTCGACAATTCGTTCATGTGAAGTGTGAACGCCAAGTATACGGGCGTAAGTCTTTCTCTTCTTATTCTGTCGTTGAGCAGTTGCCACCTGTCGGGGTTCGTTTCTTTGAGCGGCTCTATATCTTTCAGACATTTGTCGAGGTAATCGAACAGTTTTTCGACTACTTCCGTCGGCCAATATTCCTCTTTGCCCATCTCCTGCCAAATACTGCCCGTTATCTGTTTGGTCTCGGCGAGATATTCGTAATACGCTCTGAAAAAGTCGAAATATTCCTTAAACGTTCCCGCCGCCTCGCCGTAATAATGGTCGATAAAGTCGTATGCCAAAGCGTTATAGTTAAGCGAGGTATCGTACATGAGTTTCGACTGAATATAAATCTGCATCGCCTCGAAGCACGGAACGCCCGAGGAACTGTACGCCTGATCGTCTATATAGTGAACTCCGCACTCCTCGTAAAATCTGTAATGTTCGCTGTACGTTCCGAAATTGTAAAGGGGAATAAAGTAGTTGTACACCGCGAGACTGTATCCCCACACGATGATGTTGTCGTGAAGTCCCTGCCCCGAGAACAAATCGCTCCACCCTTTAAGTTGGGCGTACTGCGTTCCGTTTTCCGTCTCGGAAAAGCCCTTGCTGAAATCGGAGTCGATAGGACAGTACATTACCATGACGTTTTTGCGGATTTTAAGATTGTCGTAATAGGGAACGTATTTGCCGTTTTCGTCCTTTATCGCGACTTCCTTATCCCCCTCCGTCTTCTTTTTCACGGGCGGTTCCTGCGAAGTCTGATAAGCGAAAAACACGTAGAAAATTTCCCTGTCGGGATAATTGTCCGCAAGCCACGCGTCCACTTCCGCGGCAACGAGGTTCGTAAAATTGAGTTCCTGTCCGCTATAACCGCCGTACAATGCCCTTTCCGCTTTGCACTTATCGCATTCGCACATATCGAAATTGTCTTCGTGACCTATCATCAGGTACTTGCCGTCGGGGTTTTTGGTTATGCGAATTTTAATCTGTTCGACCATTTCGGCTCGCATTTCCGCGTTGCTGTAACAGACCTGCGTATGCGACGCGTCGTACCAATCTTCGTGTTCCTTTCCGTAAACGCTGTAAGGCAGAAGTCCGTACAGGTCGTTGCCCGCCGATTTCGCCGAACTCGCTCCCGTGACCGTATGGGCGAAAGTTATCCAATGACCTAAGCCGATGCCCGTGTAAAGCCGCATGCGTTGGCGGTACTGCGTGGTGAGCGAACGCATCATTATATCCCGCATATCGGTACTCGGCACGAATTCCATATCGAAATCGTACAGATACATATCGCCCGTTTTGTCGAGCGTATACTCGTCGTAACTGTAAAATTCGAGACCGAGCGAATAGCCGAGCATGTCGTAAACCGCAGATATAACGCCGTTATCGTCTTTCGCGTTGATTAAAAGGGCGTTGCCCATACGCTTCATGACGTAGCCCGTCTCGCCGAGTTTTTCGGTCAGTTTCAGTCCGCTGCTTTCAAATAACGTGGTCTTGCCGAGCGAAATCGCCTTGACTTCTTCCGAGAAACTCTCCCCGTCCGTCTCGACTTCGAGTTCGGCGCCCGTCGCCTCCTTTACGAACGCGACGAGTTCGTTGGCGGCCGTGTTGATATGGGCGGTCGCGTTAAGCGGAACGACTATTTTATAGTCGGTTTTGCCGTTTTCCACGATTTTTACGTCCGTCTTTTCTATTCTCTCCGTCGAGCCGCCGCCCGCAGATTCGCTCTCGTCGCTTTCGCCGCGTTTTTTACACGAAGAGCAAAGAACCGCGAAAAGCGAAAAACAAACGGCGAGCAATATACATACAAACCTTTTCATATCTTCTCTCCCGTCACGCCGCTTCGACGACAAATCTATAAATAACGAAATTGTCGTTCGGGTCGGTCGCCATATAAATCACCGTATATACGCCCCTTTCGGCAAACGTATACTCGTTTTCTTTTACGCTTATTCTCTTTCCGTCGGGCGTGATAACGTAAACGCGGACGACTACTTCGTCTTTCTGATTGTCGACGACCGTGTAATTCGGCAACTTCAACGCCGTTCCGACTTTAACCTTGCTTTCGGGTTGTTTATCGAAAGTCAATTCGGGTTTTACGGGGTCGTATACCGAAAATTCCGCGTAATCTGTCGCCGAGTTTCCGTTCTTGTCGGAAACCTTGAACGTAATTCGGTACTTGCCGCATTTGTCGGCGGTAAATTTCTCGCCCGTAACGAGCGTTTTTTCCGCGACAACTGTTTCTTCTCCGCGTTTGACGCTCACTTTCACTTCGCCGAGAGAACTCAGCACGTCGTAAGCCGCGACCGATCCGAATTTTATTTCCGTCCCGACGGGAACTCTCCCTTCGTATACGCCGTCAGCCTTTATATACGGCTTTTGCATATCTCTCTTGACGCTGTTTATCGTCTGATTGTTTATCGTTCTTATTCCTATTTCGGTCGCGGATTTTATTCCCTTTACTTCGCAGTCGAGGTAAGCGTAGCCGCTCGCGAAATCCGAAAATTCTTTGCCGTCCGCGGTTTTATCCGCGACGCCTATAACCGAACCGCCCGCGTCGGTAAACGTTTTCGTTCCGTTATAGTAGTTGAGTTGCAGATACCCGTCGGAATCGGCGTAGGTCAACGTTTTTTCGCCGCCGTTTAACGAACAGTACCATAAGTTTCCGCTTTTGCTGTACGTCAACGCGACTTTTTGCAGTCCGTCACGCTTATCCGAAAGGACGACCGTGAAAGAATCGGCGTTGAATTTTCCCGTTTCGGCAATGAAACGGAAAGTCGCCTCTTCCGCATATATCGGGCGGGCGAACGAAAAACTCATTTCGCCGTCCTCGCCGCCGAACGTAACGCCGTTACTGCTCATGGAAACCGTCGCGTTACTCGTCTCGAAGTAATTTGCGATATATCCGTCGCCGTTTTTCGCCGTCCTGACGGGAATTTCACGAGTGATAACCCTTTCGAGAGCGTTACAAGCGAACGAAATCGCAACGGTCGCCGAGGTTACGCCGTCCGTCGCGGTCGGAACGTAAACGCCGTCTTTGCCGATAGTCGTCTTGCCTTTTCCGTCGGTTACGGTAATCGTCGCGGGCAACGAAATCTCTTTGAGATTTTCGTCGTAATAAATCGCTTCGTAACCGTCGAAAACGAACTTATCTCCGTGAATAAACGCTTTCGGCAGATTCACGCTCTCTTCGTTTACGTTCAGTTCTTCCGACCGAGAAACGTTTATTCTCTTTCTCACTTTCTTAGTCTGACCGATATAATCGGTTATCGTATAAGTTACCGAGTAGACTCCGACCGCTCCTTTGCACTCGAATTTTCCGTTTTCCGTCGGAATAATCTCCTCGCCGCACTTTACTTCTATATCGACCTTAGCCGCTCCCGCTCCTGCGTTTTTTATCTCGTAATCGGCGAGCGTTATCGTATCTCCGTATTTCGCCCGCGACGGCATATCTGAAACGAGCGAAACTTCGGGTTCGTCGACGTTCCTCTTAGCCGTGATTTTTATGCTCTTCTCCGTCCGATGCCCGAAAGCGTCTACGGCGTAATATTTAACGGTGTAAGTACCTTCGAGAGGTATAAACGTTCCGTCCTCGCCTACTTCGGCGACCCTGCCCGACGCGTCGTTGGTCACGACGAAGCCCTTTTCGGTAACAGCCGAATCGGCGTCCGCCGCTTCGTACCCGAATATCTTATAAGGCTGCCCGACTTTCGCCGCGGGAACGGCGTTTTCGTCTATATCGACGGTTATTATCGGCGACTCGGTATCGTCGAACAACGGTTTCGACAAGTCTTCGCCGTCGACCGCGAGAATATACGCGTCGGCTCCGCCGCTCGCTCCCTTGGCGTACACGCTTAAAATCGCCTCGCCCGTCGTAAAGCCTTTCCAAGGTTTATTGCCCGCGCTAAGAGCGGAATCTGTGCTTGCGAAGTCGTAGACGAGCCACGGAACGGCGGTCGTATTGTATTCGGGGTGGTTGCCGTCGTCGTGTCCCGTGAGCCATAACGGCTGAGAATAAAGGCGTTTCGTCCCGTAATCGAAATAGAGTTTCATAGACATAAAGTCGAACTCGTAGTTATCTATCGAGTGAGTTAAACTACCCGAACTTACGAAACCGCCTTCTTCGTGAATGGTCGCGGAGTCCGCTCTTCCCACGGTCGAGAAGAAATCGTAATAATATCCTACCCACGCGGTCTGACCCGAAGCCCTCGCTCTTATATAGGAACCTAACGGCGTATGGGACAGATATTTAAGTCTCATCGAGATATAATTGCTCGAATCGTACTTATCCGTCAGAACGACGTAGAACGAATCGAGGTCTGCCGAACCGATATTTTTCGGGTCGAAATTCACTTCGAGAAGGGTTTTGCCCCTGTTCGTTCTGTCGTCGAACGTATATTCCGACAAGTCTATCGTCTTCCCGTAAGTTATCGTCTTATTGTCGGTTAAAGTTATTTTTACGCCCTTGGTTTCGTTGTTCGACTTCATGGCGGAATAACTCGCGTCCGTATCGAACTCGTCGGCGTACCTGCGTTTTACCGATATTTGCTTTTCGTATATTCGGGATTCGCCGCCCAAAACGGCGGTATAAGAAACCGTATATCTGCCCGCTTCCGAAAAAGTTATCTCCCCGCTCTTCTCTTCGCCGCGGGGCGTGATTATCTTAGCGGCGGCGACAGCCCTTTCGCTTCCGAGACAAAATTCCGCAGACGGGAACGCGTAAGTCGTTCCGACTGCGAACGCCTCGGGAATTTCGTCGATATTGACGGCGAGAATACCGTCGTCAACCGTAATTTTTTTGATTTCCCTGTTGTACTCGTAAGATTTTTCGCCGAAGTACTCTATCTCGTAAACGCCCGCTTCCGCGAATCTGTAAACGAAGCCGCCCTCAATCTTTTCGTAGCCGTCCGCGACGACTCCGTCCCTTCTTACGGTGACGAGACAATCTTCCGTTCCTTCCGTCAGAAGGTTCGTCGTAACCCTTGCTTTCGGAATAAATATTTCCGCGTTCGTTCCCGCCGTTTCGGGCAGTTCGCCGTCGTATGCAAACGTTTTCGTAACGCCCGACTCCTCTACGATTTCCGCTTTATACCAACAGTCGGAAGTCTCGCCGTTTTCGGAATACTCGTAATATAAATACAGCGTTCCCTTTTTCGTCGGCGTATAGTTTTTTGCGTTTTTCGCGAGAAGAACGCCGTTTTCGTCGTATAAAGACGCCTCGATTTTGTCGGAAAGGTCGTCGCCGTTCTCGCCCGTCGCTTTCGCCTCGGGCAAAACGTAGTTTTTTCCGACTACGGGCTTTATTCCCGAAGAGAGAACAATCGAGGGGCGATATTTAACGTCGCTTTCCGCAAGCGAATAGCCGCCGAACGAACATATCAGCAAATCTCCGCGACTGTTCGCGGATATTTCGTCGAACGAGACGGAAACCGAATACTCGTTGAACGAGCCGAGGTCGTTTTCGAGCAATTTCCCGTCGTTATATTGTTTTTTGAAGTCCCACACAAGGCGATAATTGCCGTCGTCGCCCTTTATTTTCACCTGCATGCTTTCGGGGTCGAACGATAAAGAGCAAATTTCCGCCGTGAATTTCGTATACGAGTTCTGTTCGTTATATCCCGCCGTCACGCCGTAGGGGGCGTTAGTTCCCTCGTGATATACGATTCCGCCCTTCTTATCGTTATAAATTACCGCCGCGTCGTTGTAATCGGAATAAGCCGAAATCTGAACGGAAAACTTTTTCCCGCTCTTTTCGTCTTTGAAAGACAGCGAATATTTCTTTAAATCTTTGCTTCCGTCGAACGTCGCTATTTTGATTTCCGACTGAAAAACGCCCGTCCGAACGCCTTTGAAGTTCGCCGTCGCTCCGCTGTCGTAAGCGAATAACCGAAGTCCTCGCTTATTGCCGTCGACGTCGCCCGAAACGGCTTTGATTTTGCCGTCGTACTCGAAAACGTCCGCGGCGTAAGCCGAGCCGCCGCGACTAAACGCGGCGACAAACGCGAGCGAAACGCTTAAAACAAGCAAAACAGCCAACAGATAAATCGCCGTCCGTCTTTTCTTCGTCATCCTTTTATTCCTCCCTCCGACAGATTTCCCATGATTTTGTTCTTGAACACTAAAAACAGTACGAATATAGGCAGAAAGACCATAAACGCCGCCGCGAGTTGAGTCGTTATATCCACGGGGCTCGGTCCCGCCCACGTTCCGCCGCCGCCTATTATCGACATATACAGCATTACCGCCGAAGTGGTATGGTTGGGCAGGAACATATAAGGCGTTTCAAAGTCGTTCCAATACTGAATAAAGTTGAGAAGAAAAATCGTAGATATTACGGGAACGGCGAGCGGAAGCATTATGCGGAAAAACACCGTGTAATGACTGCCTCCGTCCAAAAACGCCGACTCCGCGTATTCCCACGAAATTTTCCTGAAAAACGCGTAGAAAATCATATAGTAAATATTATTGAACCCGAATTTCATTATCCACGAGCCGATAATAGTGTCGTACAGTTTCAATTTTTTCGTAACCGTGAGCATCGACGCGAGGTTTCCGACGATAGGAAGCGAAAGCGTTATTATGACTACGTAATGTATTATCGTACTGCACTTGTTGTCGTATTTAGCCGTGCAATAGGCGATCGCCGCGGTACAGATACTCTGCAAAAACGCCCCGCCGCCCGCGTATAACAAAGAGTTTAAAAACATCTCTTCAAAATACACGGTTTTAAAGCCGCCCGCATGCTCTTTGAGCGTTTTGAAGTCCTCGAAAACGGCGATATAGTTATCTATTTTCAGATTATCAAAGACTTTCCACGGATTTTTAGTTATCGACGCGTAAGTCCTGAAAGAAGCCGAAAAGCCCCATAATATCAACGCGAGAACAGCCGCCGAGTATAAAACGAGCAGACAAAGCACGACTATTTCGTAAACGCCAAACCTCTTGCGGCTCTTGCGGGGCGATTTTTTCTTAAATTCAGTCATATTTCTTTCCCCCGTCAATTTTCGTTAGGTCCGTATTTAAGCATCAGATTTCTGACAAGTATAGTGACGGGAGCGACTATCGCCGTGAACATAAGTCCCAACGCCGAAGCCTTGCGATACATCTGTTCCAACGAACTGCCCGTGTACCTTCCGTCCTGCACCATATTGAACAGGTAGTAACCTATCGTCTGATATTCCCTGTTCGTATTGAAACCGTAGAACGTGAACAAATACGCCTGATTCGTTGCGAACCACGCGAGGAATATTACTATTATCGATACGATAGTACCCCATATCTGAGGAATTATAACGTGAATGAACGTTCCGATTTCGCTCGCCCCGTCGATTTTCGAGGCCTCTACTACCGCCTCGGAAGTCTGCGACATCGCGTTTATATACAACAAAATATTCGCCGAGAAAGTCATCAGCAAATAGAAAACGACCAACACGCCCTGTTGTTTCGGATTGTACACGGGTCCGATTACCGAACCGCCGAGGGCGGAAGAAAGTCCTTCGTTTACGAAATACTTGTAAAAAATTACCATCGCCGTGGAACACACTATGCTCGGTAAAAACAAAACGACTTTAAAGAAACCCGAAAAAAGGAATTTCTTATAAACGTAATAACTGAAAAGCAAAGAAACGGGAACGCAGATTACTATATTCAGACCAAGGTACAACAGTGAATTTTTTATGCAAAGCCACAGGTCGGGCAGGACGGTTTTATCGAAAAAGTATGCGAAATTGTCCCAAGTGTAGCCGATAACGGCAGTTCCCGCCGAGTTCTCGTAACTCTGAAAAGCCATGAGAAAACTGTTGAAGTTCACCACGACGTAAAAGACGATAAATTGAAGCAAAGGCAACGCCACTATGCTTGCGTAAAACACGTTGCCTCCGCTTATCGCCTTCTTCCTTTTTGTTCCAAAACCGTTCGGGGAAATTTTCCCCGCGGCTTCTCTTCGCTTCGTTTTTATTCTATCCATAAACAGTCCCTTTTTAGGTCGCGTTCAATTATCGCCCTTTACTTGCGATACTCCCATATCGCCTCGAAATAACTTTTAACGGTCGCCCCGCTATGATCTTTGAAATATACGAGCGGGTTGTTTTCCTGCGAGTTTACGCTGAAACCGTAGGTACGATAACTGATAAGGCTCGCGTTTTTACGAGCGGTCGCGGAAATGGGAGTCCACGGAAGAACTACCGTTCCCGTACTTTTCCTCGTCTCGTAAACGCTCTTGCCGTAACTGCTCATTTTCGCGAGAATATCGTCCGTAAGGTCGTATTCCATCGCTCGGAAAGTGTTTGTGTATTCCGTGTAAACTCTGAGGGCGTAATCGCTTTGAAGGAAACTAACGAACGCTTTGGCTACGGGTTGCAACTCGACGCTCGTTTCGCTGCTTATGAAAATGAGGGACGAACGGTCGCTTACTTTCGTATTCGGCGTACCTATCTTGCTCGCGTCCGTTTTCGGCAAAGGCAAAATTCCAATGTTTCTGCCGCTGACTTTCGCCTCGTTGTACCACCAACCGCCGTCCACGAGGAAACCTATCGGGCTGTCGCCGATTCCGTTGCCGTCGGGGTCGAGAAAATACTTCTGTGCGATAACGTTGCTGAAACCGCTGTCGAACGATTTTCCGAAGTAGTTTCTGCTGTTTTTGTTGCCCGTTCCGTCGTCCAAAAGCAATTTCGCGAATTCGAGAGCGTCCAACTTGCCCTTTTGTCTCTGTAATAATTTATAATTGGTCGAGTCGATTTTCGTAGACGGTTTTAAAGTAACGCTGCCGTCGGAATTTATCGTATCGACAATCGTCTCGGCGTTGCCGTCGAAGGTGAAATTCAGTTTCATCTGTTCCGCGCCTTCGTTGTTAGCCCACATATCGTTGACGAGACCCGTGAGATAACCCGTTTCGTCGCCGTTCCACACAAAAGGCGTAACGCCTACTATTTTCATCTGTATCGTGAGGGCTCGGAAATCTTTATAGGTCGCGGGAAGTCCGTCGTCCGCGGTGTTTTCCTCTCCGTCGGGACCGAAAGCCTTTGCTTCGGAAGCGTCACTGACAAACAATCCGCTTACTTTATCTTCGTCTTTAAAGTCCTCTTCGGTGAAGTCCTCCGCGGTTTTTCCCGCCGCGAAATACAGACATTTCTGCTTGAATAAGTCTATATCGTAGTTTAAGTTGATAGAGGTCTCGAACAGGGGCAACGCGTAATACTTGCCGCCGACGTTCAGAAACTCGTCGTAGGCCGCGGGTATTTTCTGAACTATCGTCTTGCCCGTCTCTTTTTTGTCGAGTCCCGTAACGGCGTTGGCGTTGACCGTTTCCGTTATATCGAGAAAACTGCCTTCCGAAACGTAACTGTAATAGTCTATATTTTCGAGAAGATATACGTTGTTACGGTTCCCTTTCATGGAACTCGGTCCCGTAAGTTGACCTCTCGTGTATTCGGGAACTATCTGAACGCCGACTTTGCCGCCGCCGAAATCGTACCCGTCGTACATAGCCTCGAATTCCGAGCCTAACTTTCTGAGCCATTCGTCGCCGAAACCGCCGTTGTAATACTTGACGTACAACTGCAATTTACCGCTGTCTACCGACTGCTCCGAATCGTTCCTTCTGCAACCCGCAAAAGAACAAATCGTCGCGAGACTTAAAACCGCCGCCGCTATTTTCGTTAATTTTTTCATACCGTTTTCTCCTTTTATCATAATCTGTTTTCGGGAAGTTTAAGATACTCCAACGCGTCGTCCAACTTCGCCGTAACCAAAGAAACGTATTTGTCCGCGCAACCGTAATAAACGTACATAATTCCGTCTTTTACCACTACGCCCGTCGGGAATACGCAACCCTTGTACAAACCGCTTTTTTCGTAATCGGTCTCGGGTTCGAGTACAAATTTTTTCGTCTTCGCGAGAATTTTTTTCGGGTCGTCTTTATCGAGCAACATAAGTCCCACGCGGTAACAACCGTCGTTTTTGTTCACTCCGTGATAAATGAGCAACCACCCGTCTTTCGTCTCTATCGGCGGGCAACCCGCTCCGACTCTTCCGCTTTCCCATTCCTCTACGCCCGAATATAACTTCTCTCTCGCAGGCCACTCCATAAGGTCGTCGCTCGACGATATCCACATGGAACGATCTTCGTTTATCACGGGGCGGGAAATCATATAGAATTTTCCGTTTATCTTCCTCGGGAATATAACGACGTCTCTGTCGTCTTCTCTCGCGTCCGTTATTCTTCCGAGACGCTTATACTTGACGAAATCGGTCGTCGCCGCAAGATACGAAATAGTTTCGTTCGTCCGTAAAAACCACGGCTCGCTGTCCGCGTGCGGACGACTCCACGCCTTCGCCTCTTCGACCCTTTGCTCGTAGGGAAGCCAATATCTGCCCGGAGCGTATGCACGGGAAGCGTACGTCATATAGTATGTCCCGTCGATATTTACTATACGCGGATCCTCTACGCAACCGCCGTCGGCGTCGTCTTCGTCGATATCGAATATCGGCTTGTCGCTGCATCTCACAAAATTATAACCGTCGTCGCTCGTCGCGAGTCCCAATCTTATGTTGTGCTTGATTTCGTCGCCGCCCGCGCGGTAGACCATCACGAATTTATTAGTCTTGTCGTCGAACACGACCGCGGGGTTCAATACGCACAGATTTTCCCATTGATTTCCGGATTTCGGTTTTAAAACGGGGTTTCCTTCATACCTTACAAACTTAAATTCCACAAAAAACTCCTTTAAGCGGAATAACGCGCTTAATTTATTTACGTCGGAATTTTAACATATTTTTAAAGTCGTTATCTATATCAATTTGGCACATAATTTACGATTAAACTAACAATTTGTAACATAGACGGGCTTTTTAATGAAAAAACAACTCGGAAAAACATTCAACGGTTGACAAAGTCCGCTTTCGCGGCGTATAATCGTATTATGAAAAGACTCGAATTTGAAATCGACAACACGACAAACAAACGCGTTGAAAAATTCATAGACAAAATATCTTTTTCCTATCATATCAACACGTTCGACTACCCGACCGTACACGGACATTACGATTATTGGGAATTCACCCTTTTAACCGACGGAAAACTCGTCAACGTTCTGAACGGAACGAAAGTTCGGGTATCCGCGGGGCAGGTGTTCTTTTCCACGACGGACGACGTTCACTGTCTCAAAAAAACGGGCGACGAAAAACTGAGGTACGTCAATATCGTCGCGAGGGAAAAAGCGGTAAAAGAGATCGCCGCTATGTTCGACCCCGATTTTTTTGAAACTCTGAAAAGAACGGACAGAACGCACACTTTTCCACCCGACCTCGTGAAGCAGGTAAACGAAATCGTCCATCAGGTACTACTGCTACCCGACGACGCGAGCGCGAAATATAACGGGCTTTTATGCGGGGCGGTAATGCTCATAATGCAATTCCTTTACAGAAAAAACGCCGACTATATCGACCTCGGCAAGCAAACGGAATGGCTCAACAAGTTGAACAAAGCGATGAAAGACCCCGAATTTCTGTCTTACAACGTAGCGGATTTATGCAATCTTCTGCACTATTCGAGAATGCAACTGACGAGGATATTCCGAGACAAATTCAACACGACTCCGCATCGGTTTTTAATCGACCACAAACTGAGGTACGCTCAGAATCTTCTGATAACCACGGATATGAAAATCATCGACATAGCCGAGTTTGTCGGATTTACGAATCTTTCGAGTTTTAATACGTATTTTAAAAACGCCTACGGGACGACCCCGGGCAGATTCAGAAGCAAAAGTTGACAGTCGATTAAACGAAGAAAGCAGCCCTATAAGTCGATTAAATCAACGTTTTGCATTATATAACGTTAAATTTTTCTCCGCTTAAAATTTGATTTCAAACGTTAAACAACACTTTCGCGGCAATTTCAGCAATAAAAAAAGACGAGCCGAACGCTCGTCTTTTTTTTGTTAATTTGACCGGTTTTTATTCTGTAAATTCTATTGCGTTTATATAGGTATGCCCTACTGCCGCTCCACCGACATCAGAATAGGTATTGTAGATTCTCATACCTTTTGTGAAATCGTAGGTCGTATTTGTTAAATCAAATACCCAATAGTAAGAATCGTTTGCCTCGTCTCTTGTAAGTTGGCTTATAAAGCCCGCTTTATAACCACCGTCCTCTGTGCCATCGGTTGCCTTTTTAGGCAAAAACGCCGCTTGACAATTTACGGAATTCCCGGCTGTGGTTACCCCTTCAAGATTAAACGAGTTTGTAAAAGATATCTTGAGCGAAGTATAACCTTTCTTTATATAGTAAGACAAAATCTCCGCAGGCAACACATAGTAATAACCGTCATTCGAATTCGCATAAGCATGCCAACCTTTACCTTTTATATATTCTACGGTTCCGTTATGTCCTCCGACAAGCCTCGCTTCCGGCGCTTCGTAATTTATAAACTCTATATTCTTTATATATCCGCAGGTAACGGCTTTGTTTTTGACGTCGTGATTTACAAAACAAATTCTTGTGTCTCTTGTAAAATCATAAGCGCTATCCGTTAAGTCTATTGTTGAAGTATAACTTCCGTCAGAATTTCTGGGGTGTCCGCTGATATATATGTTCTGATAAGTCCACTCTTCTCCGCTACCGACTTTATACGGCAATAATCTCGTTTTAGTATTGATAAAATTACCTTCGTCGGTCTTTACCACGCCTTCAAACTGATTTACGTAAGTAATCTTCATTTCGGTACAACCGCTATCGATATAGTGCTTCATTGTATCGCCGGAAATCGTACTATACCAGATATTACCGTCCGTACTCTTAACTTCCCAACCTTTACCGTCCATATAAGTTACGATTGAGTTGTTTCCCGAAGCAGATAACCATTGACTCTTATCTTTATAGTTTATAAACTCTATGTCGCTTATATATCCGCGGGTAACGGCTTTGTTTTTGACGTCGTGATTTACAAAACAAATTCTTGTGTCTTTTGTAAAATCATAATTGCTGTCCGTCAAATCAACGGTCATCGTATAATATCCGCTCGAACCAGACGGAAGACTGCTGACAAACTTTTCGTGAGCATTCTGATACTTCCAGTCTTCACCCTTACTACTGTCCGCATACAAAGGAATAATTCTCGAACGGGTATTTACAAAATTACCCTCGTCGGTATTTGCTACGCCTGCAAACTGATTTACGTAAGTAATCTTCATTTCGGTACAACCGCTATCGATATAATGCTTCATCGTATCGCCGGAAATCGTACAATACCAGTTATCACCGTCCGTACTCTTAACTTCCCAACCTTTACCGTCCATATAAGTTACGATTGAGTTGTTTCCCGAAGCAGATAGCCATTGACTCTTGATATTCGTTCCGCAGTAATCGCATACGCCGTTGTCGTTGAAATTGTGCTTGGTCTCGTATAAAGATACGTTGCCCGATACGACGTCGCTACTAAATTCCCATTTTTTGGTTTTCGCTTTATTGAACCAGCCGCAGGTGAGCGTACTCGTAGAGGTAGGCTGAGTCAAAGTCTCGCCGTATATAGCGGTCTGCTCGCCGCCGACAAGCGCGCCGTTTAAATCGTACGCTTTAAATTTAAACTTATAATAGCCCTCTAACTGAGATATTTTATCCGCGTCCTGAACTACTCCCGCCGCCGCTTTCGCAACGTAAGCGAGAGAATAGGTATCGTTTACCGCTTCGGTGTATACGGTTTTTCCGCCGTCGGTTACGTAGCCCGCGACTTTTATATCCGTACCGTAATTTGCCGCAGGTATATCGTAAACGTATACCGTGAGTTCCATCATTTTTTCGTCGGTATCGCTCGCTTTCCAGTCGCTCTTCCGAGTTTCTATATCGACGATATTCGCGTTCGTAGAACTTGCGAGCGTTTCGCCGCCGAGCAACTTCTCGGGGCAGAGTTTCAAGCCCGTTTTCGCCGTGTCGGACAACCCGTCAAAAACGCCTTTGTTTAAAAGAACGTGGAATTTCACGCCCGGACCGTGAGTAGCGTCTACGTAACGAACGGACGCGCCCTTCATTTTAAACTGCTCGCTCGTTACGGAAAGACCGTCTGCTTTCGCCGTAAAGGTTAAACCCGCAGTCATAAATAAGCCTACGACCAAGACGGACAAAATGAGAATTATTTTCTTTTTCAACGTTGTTATTTTACTCATTTTTATTCCCCCCATTCGTCGCCTACCGTCCAGCCCCATTTCACTCCGACGCCGTCGGCGCTCGAGGTGAGAACGTCCTCAAGACGAACCGCCGTTACCGTCGCCTTTTTGTAAGGCAGACGGATTTGTTCGTTCGCGCGGCTGTTTTCGCTTGAAAACAACCCTTCGCAAATGCCTGTTAGTTTCATTGTTTTCCTCCGTTTTTTCTTCTATTTCTTTTATTTCTTTTATTTCTTCTACTTACCTATGCCAGGCAAGAATAATACAAGCCTTGGTTTAACGACGTATTTTTGACTAATACTTCGTTCTGCTCGCGGCTTATACGTCAAGTATTAACCCACTCGCACGCCTTGTCTTAGCCTAAAAACACGTCGTTAGACTTGCCTGCAACCAAAACGCCGCTATTTTCGATGATTTTTGGTAAAGGCGAGTGCAGACGTACTTGCCGTACTTCAAGGGAGCATTTGCCAAAAAGCACGGAAATAGCGGCGTTTTGGCAAGGTTTGTATTGTTCTTGCCTGGCATAACAGGCGTCCATTCGCCGATATCTTCGCTCGAAGAATCTTTGCTTTCGGTTCCCGAATTATCGCCCGTCACCGTTTCGCTTTCGCTTTTTTGTTCGCTTTCGGAATTATACTCGGTCGAAATTTCCGTTCCGTCGGATATTCCGTCCGAGAAATCGTCTTCGCCGCCCATACACCCCGAAAATATCGCGGATAACGCCGCTATCAAAATTATTAAAACGCTTGCTTTTAGTCTTCCCATACCCTTATACGCCGACCTCTGCCGTCGTAACGTGAGTCGTTATCTCGACGCCGAAAACCGCGTTTTCGGAAGCGATTTCAGAAGGCTGTCTCGCCACCTCAACCCAACCGATATTCTCGCCGTTTACGAAAAGCGTTATCGTCACGGTTTTTTCGTCTTTTATCGTAACGCTCATTCCGAATCTGACCCCCGCGTTGAATACCGACGAACTTATCCCGTTGCCGATAAGAGTTCTCGGCGACGATTCGGCGTAGTTGCCGTTCTTTATCTCCGAAACCCTGAAACACGAACCTCGGTAATATACTCCGTAACTGCCGATAAAGAAATAAGTCCCGCCGTTGCCGTCGTCGGTTATCGACTTCACGAAAACCTCGGCAACCGTTCCGTCGTAGCCTATAACCTTACTGCCGTCCGCTCTTTTATTCGTTGAATCGAGAGTTTTGTCCTCGTCGAGTCCGCTCACGCGTTTCGCTCCGTCATACACGAACGTAAATTCGTAAACCTTGCCGCCAATAGTCAGATTGCCGCTCGTTTCGCCGTTTTTCATATCGGCAGGCATATCGGCTTTCGCTATTTTTACGACGTTTCCGCTGGCGGTGAATTTGACCTTCTGCCCGTTTATCGTCACGCCGTCTACCGACGCGGCTCTGCTCAGCGAAATCTCGAAATTTTCGTCCTTGTCTATGGTAAACGACCCGTTCGCCGTTATCGTGAGTTCGGTCGGCTTGCCGAGCATTATCGCCTTTATGTTGTTTATCTCCGTCTGCGTTACGCCTATGGACAACATATAGTTCTCAACCTTTTTCGACAAGGTAGAACCCATATAGTCGTTCAGTTTATCGTAGAATTTTTTGAAATCGTAAGTCGTTCCTTTCGAGTCTCTGATTCGATAAATCGAGAAAGAGGTGAGTTCGTAGTCCTGTATCAACGCGGTTTCGTCGACGCCTAAAAGGGCGTTTACTAAAAACGCGACCGTTCCCGTTCTGTCCGCGCCGCCCGTACAGTGCATGTATACGGGATAACGGCTTTCATCCGCCAAAGCGGAAAACACTCTTTTGTAACCGCTTTTATCCGTAAACGCGGACAAATATCCGCCGACCGAATAGTATTCGAGTTTCGCTCCCGGTATGGGGCTTTCCGTAAGTCCTAAATTTTCGTTGACGCTTCTGAGGTCGAAGTCGGTTTTTATTCCGAGCGTTTCGCTCGTATATTTTTTGCCGTCCTCGTTAAGCGCGACAAAGTGATACGCAGGGTCGGTGCTGTCGGATAACGCCCCGCCTCTGAAAAACCTGCCCTGAACGCTTCTTTCGCCGCTCGCCGTGAGGTAGCCGCCCATATCGCGAACGTTGTATATCCCGCCGATATTCATCATTCGGGGACCCAAATCGGTCGTCTCGAACTCCGAAGAAGTGGTTTTTTTCTCGCCCGAGTCCGTCTCGACCGTTACCCGAACGTAATATTTCGTCGCTTTTAAAAGGTTGTAAACTTCGAGTTTGGTCGAATCTTTTGAAAGCGTTACGCTTTCGCCGTCCGTCATATCTTCGTTCGTCGAATATTCGACCCGCACGCTTTTCGCGTCGGCGGGCAGATTTTTCCACTCTATCACGATAGGAGCGAAAGCGTTATCGGTAAGATAATAGTAGTCCGCAAGGTTTGCGTCCTCGCCTGCGTCAAGGTATTCGATTACCTTTTCGGCGTAGGGGAAAACCTCTCCTTTCGGCGATACTATTTCGAGTTTCTCTTTCGCCATGCTTTCGGGAGCCGAGTCGCTCTCGGAAGTCTGACCGTTTCCCGAAGTCGAACCGCCGCCCGAAGTTCCGCACGCCGCCGCAAATAACGCGAAACACGCCGCCGTCAGTAGACAAAACATAATTTTTAATCTTTTAGTCATTTCGATATAACTCCGTCCCTTTCCGTTTATCGGTCGTTGCGATTTTTACCGCTTTTCGATTTTACGCAAATAAACGCCGCCGCGGTAAGACCGAACAACACGGGAACGCCGCCCGCCGCCGAACCGCACCCGCCGCCCGTCGTCGAGTTGCCCGAAGGCTTTTCTGACGATTGTTCGGACGAATTATTATCCTCGGACGAACCCGTTTCGTCGTCCTTTTCGGTATATACGGCGTTTACCGTTATATCTTCAAAATTCAGTTCGTAGTTTTCCCACTCGCCGTCGTACCCCTCTTTAAAAGGAACTTCGGGAGCGGCAAAATATTCGATCGCTTCCCTCGTGTAATAAACTTCTTTGACAACCTTTCCGTCCGCTTTGAACGTGACTTTGTATCTCGCCAAAGGCTCTCCTTCGGTCACGATATAGGTAATAGTGGCGGTGGCAACGTTGTCGTCGTAATCAGTAGCCGTTATAGTGCAAACGTGTCTGCCGACCGTAAGTCTGCCCAAGTCGTCGAGCGCGCCCTCCGACCAAGAAACGGAAACCTTGAACTCGCCCGAGTTGTCGGTAACGACGAACGCGTTTTCGGCGGGATAAGAACCTGCCGCGACCTCGAATTCGCTCACTTCAACCTTTATCACGGGCGCCTCGTCATCGCTTTTCGGCGCGAGCGACTTGACGAAATTTCCGTCCACGTCGTGATCGCCGAAACGGAACAACATATCGCTGTCCGCGTCTTTCGCAAATTCTTTTCTGACTACTCCGTTCGGGTAAGAAAGGGTTAAAACCACCGTGTTTTCGTCGCCCGATTTAAGTTCGGCTTTCACGATTACTTCGGCGTACTCCTTAAAGGTCTTGTCGGGGATAGTCGTAAAGCCTTTTCCGCTTCTGTCCCAGTTTTTTGCCGAGGACTGCATATTGCACGTTCTCACGTCTATATCGCCGTCTGTATGATAGAAATAAATTCCGTAACTTCCTATGCCGAACGCCGTTCTCGAATAATGTCCGTACTGATTTTTGTCGCTTCTCTCCTTGTATGCAAACTTGACGGACTCGCCGTATGCGAGCCGTTTCTCGCCGACGTTCTTTGTCCCGACGGTCATTTCGTATTCTCTGCGCGAGCCGACCAAAGAGACGACTTCCGAAATATCGTATACAGTCTCCTCAGCCCTCGCAACCGACGGAACCGTTGCGGCAAAACCCGCAACTACGGAAAAAATCAATGCGAAAATAAACGCTTTTTTCAATATCTTCATCTCGCTCACCCCAACAAAATACTTTTTATAGAATCTATTTCCGCTTGGGTCACGCCGATCGAAAGCAGATAAGTCGTCGCCTTGTCGGCAAAAGTATCGCCCTCGTGCGCCTCGATGAAATAGCAGAATTTTTTGATTGCTCCGACTTGAATGTACGGGTTGTTACAGGCGATTTCCGAAAGCCACGATAACTCGTATTCGCGTATTATATCTTTCTTTTCCACGCCGCAGATCGCGAGGAGCATTGCGGCGAGAGTTCCCGTCCTGTCCCTGCCTATCGAACAATGGAACAGCATCGGATAGTTGTCGGGGTCGGCGCACGTTCTGATTTCGTTAGCAAACGCCTCGACGTATTTCTTGTCGCCGTTCAGTCCGCTTTCAACGCCGCTCCCGTCCTTTTCGTTGACGTACCACGGAGCGGAATAATTTATCCTCTTCACGTTTTCTCCGAGCGGAGATACGCGCGAAAAATCGCCTCTTAAATCGAGGTCGGTTTTAATTCCGAGCCGTCTCGCCTGCATCTTGCCGTTTTCGGTCACGCGATCCAACACCGCGGAACGGTAAAGTATTCCGTATTTAACCGTTTTTCCGTCCGTAGTAACCGAGCCGCCGAGGTCTCTGACGTTCGACACGCCGTCGATTTTTACAGAACGTACGGAAGCCTGCATTTTAAAATTGTAGACTTTGGACGTAACGGTTTCGCCCGAGTTCTTGCGAACCTTAACCTTCCAGTAGTAGTCGCCGGGAATAAGATAACCGAGAGACAATTCGGGCTTTACCGTAGTGTATATTTCCGCGGAAGAAAAGTCGGGAGATTCGTCAACGTAAACGCTGTAATACTTTCCGTCTTCGCAAGTCCATTCGAGTTTTATATCGTTCATCGGAAGGTTCTCGCCTTTTCCGTAAAACTCCTTGCTGTAATTTTCCTTATATTTCGCGAAAAACTCGGCTATAACTTCGTTATCTGCCGAAACGACCGATTTTTGCGCGGGCGAAACCACGGCAATTACGTCTGAGGACTTCCCGTCCGCTTCACCCGTTATTTTCATCTGAGTTACCATACCCGCTCCGAAAGTCATCGCGAAAGCGAGCGTCGCCGCGACTAAAATTTTTGTTATTTTTCTCATATTAACCCCTTTACGATTTTTATCCGACGTAAGGAATAAAGAACACGCCCTCGCCGACGCCTAAATCGAGCGTCAACTCGTTGTTTTTAAGCGTCACTTCTTTCTTCACTCCGTCGATATAAACGTACGCCTTGTTGTAATTTGCAAATTTGAACGTTACGACCGACTCCTTGTTTTCGGTAGTATCGTTATAGTTTACGACCATATATCCGGGGTTGCCGTTTTTATCTTGCATATACCCGACTATACTGTCCTCGGTCGCTTCGACCGATTTAACCCCTTTAAGGCGTTTCGCTCCGCTAAGAGGAGAAATCATCGTGTCGAAACTGTTGTTGTAATACATATCGTCTTTCGACGTATTGTTCGTTCCGAGGAGAGGCAAAACTCCCACCCATTTGTCGTTGAACTGCATATAGGTGTGCGAAAATCCTCCGACTTCGCTTATAAGTTTCTGCGAATTCGTCCAAAGTTCCGTTTTGTTGCCGTCCCTGTCTACCAAGGCGACCTGTTTCTCGGTAAATTCTCCGCCTTCAACTGACGGCGGAGTTCCGTAGCAGAAGAACGACACGCTGTCGTAGCCGAACGCCATAACCGTGTACATCTGCAAACGCAAATCGTTATACGAAGGAACCCTGTCTCTGCTCTTCGCTTCCGTACCGAACGGCATGGACTGTATGAAGAAATTTGAATCGAGTTTCTCTTCGCTGTCGCGTTTTTTGTTCGCGAGATATTCAAGGCATTGAAGCCATTCGGTTTTTAAGTAATATTGCTTTTTAGCCGCAGTATCTTTGTACAGCGGATAATCGTCGCAGGAAAGCCATTTTCTCGTATTCGTACCCGAATATACGGAGAGAATATTGTCCGAAAGAGCCTGCAAATACTCGCTGAAAGTAAACGGCTCGGTACCCCACGGAAGAGAGACGTTCGACGACGGATTGAGGTTTATCAGAAATTCCACCTGCGGATATTTGCTTTGCAACGCTTTCACGAACGGGGAAAGTTCGACTATTCCCGTAGTTCCGTTGAGATTGCTCGAATGAATTACGGGTTCGTCGTAGTTAAACCCGACGAAACACTTGTATTTTACAAGTTTTTCCGCCAAGGTGAGCATTGCGCTTTCCGCTCTCGTTACGTCTACGAAAACCTTTATATCGAACTTCTCGCAAAGGTCCATCGCCTCCATCATCTTCGAACTGCCGAGCGCGCCTATGCTGTCGCCCTGCAAAAATATATAGTTAAAACCGCATTCTTTGTAAGCCTTGAAACTCTCTTCGCTTACTTCAGGCGTATACCAAGCGTTAAAAATCATTTTATCCGCATTCTCCTTGTCGTAATCGGGCAATTCAGACTTTCCCGTATCGCTCGTCGTCGTGCTTTCGCCGTCGCCGCGCGAGGAAGAACTCCCGTCGCCGCCGCCGAAGCAACCTATAAACGAACAAAGACCTATCGTCATCGTAAGAATTAACCCTAATAATTTTTTAAAGTATTTTTTCATTATCCTTTCAGCCCTCCTGCCGACATACTGTTCATTATCATTTTACTGAAAGCGCAGAAAACGATAAGCACAACGCCCGTAGTGAACGTCATCGCCGCGAAAACGTAAGGCATACTCGAACTGTATTTGCTGTATATCGCGTTCAGTCCGTAAGCCACCGTCGGAAAATCGTTCAGGTAAATATACGGCGTGTAATAATCGTTCCAGCAACTTATAAAGGTAACTATCGCTATCGAGACTATTATCGGTCTCGCCTGCGGAGCCATTATCTTTATAAAAACCTTCCAGTTCGACGCGCCGTCCAAAAACGCCGATTCGGCGTATTCCCACGGTATCGCCTCGTAGAAGTTGCGGAAGAGTAAAAACCCGAATCCGAAACCGCCCGCGCTCATAAGGAATACTCCGTAGAACGTATTTAAAAGTTTGAGCGAGTCCAAAAATCTGTAAGTGGTCGTAACCGAACCTATCGTCGGTATTACCATGGTGACTATGGCGAGGTTTGTTATAAACCCGTTTAGTCTGAATTTGTATTTAGCGACTATATATCCCGTGATATTCGGGAATAAAACGCCGAGAAAAACCGTTCCCGCAACGTATATAGCCGAATTTCGTATCATCGTCGGCATAGCCGTAGTTCCGTATGCCTTGTAAGTAAACGCCCTGTTGTAATTCTTCTTTATGCTTTCGAGCGTTATATCGAAAAGGTTGAACGGATGCTTGTTGAAATTCGATACCGAACGCATCGACCCGAATATCATCCACACGAGCAGAAGAATATACGAAATCGAAAAAAGCAGCATTACGATAAACAAAGCGGCGCGGAATATCATGTCCGAACGCGAATATTTCTTTCGTTTCATCATATCAGTATTCCACCCTCTCGTTTAATTTTTCCATCAGATAACGGAAAGTCATTATAATCGCGCCGCCGAATACCGCGACAAGCACGCCGAACGCGCTTATTACCGTATTGTTCTTGTCGTTCTTGACAGATTGCGAAATCATAAGCCCTATCGTTGTCGAACGAGGCGCGCCGTCCGTCAAAAGAAGAGACGGCATCATCCATGAAAATACGCCTGCCACAAGCGTTATCGACATTGTAGTTATAGTCGGCCATATAAGCGGTACGCAGATACTGCCGAATTGTCTGAGTTGCGTCGCGCCGTCGAGTTCCGCGCTTTCAAACACGCTTTCGGGAAGTCTCGCCATAGCGGACGAAAAGTATATGAGGTTTCCGTTTACGCCCGTCCATATGCTGAATACGAGTATCGTTCCCCACATCGTCTTTTCGTTGCCCAAAAAGCCGCCGACGGGAATTATACCCGTATTAGCCTGACTTCCGTCGCCGCCGAGTCCCATCGACTTGATAAGCCTTATGATTATACCCGACGAATTGTCGAGAGATAAACGAAACGCAAGGCAAAGAACTACCGACGAGATTATCGCGGGCAGAAACAGTATAATTCTGAAAGAGTTGTAAAGCGGCACTTTTTTGAATATACCGTAAGCGAAAAGTATCGTTATCGGCAAGTTTATCAGAAGCGACAAAGGAATAAGAGTAAGGGAGTTCAACACCCCGTGATAGTTCATTATTCCTCTGTCTTTCTGTCCGAATATTATTCTTATTATCTCCGCGTAGTTATCGAAACTGACGAATTTTCGGGTCGTTCCGTCCGCCATTATCTCGAAAAAGGAATCGACGAACGTTCCGAAGTTCATACATACCCAAAATACGAAGAAATGCAGAATCGGCCACGCCAGAAATCCGTATATAAACAACGCGTCTGTTTTCTTTTTGTTCATTGTTACCTCGTTCAGAAGCGAAATTTATTGCATAAACGCTTTGAAACTGTCAGTCCAGTCGGCTTTTTGTTTGGAGTAAAGGGCTTCCAGAAGAGACTTGGACAAATCGCTGGATTTTTCACCCGTCGCGAGTTTCTGGAAAGTGGAATTAGTATCGAGTTTAATCGCTCCCGAAAGAGACGGCAACTGATCCGAACCCGCTATCACGGAAACGCTCGAAGATAAAATCGCGTCTACGTCTTTCGCGAATTTACCGAGAGCCTCGGAGGGGGAGCGGTACGCGATTGCCGACGGAACGCCCGTAGCCGCATGGAACACGCTCGCCGCTTTATCCGACGCCATATACTTCAAAAACGCTTTCGCAAGCGCGATATTCTTGTTCTTGCCCTTTTTGGTAATCATAAAATATTCGCTCGGAGCGTTGATGAAAACGGTCGATTTTGCCGAAGCTTCGAGAAGCGGCGCGGCAGCGAAACGATAGAATGAAATTTCCTCGTCCTCTATCTGCTCTTTCATTTCGGCCTCGAACCACGCTCCCGAAATGCAGAACACCGAAAGCCCGTTGAGGAATTTCTGTTGCGAGTCGCGGTTGGAATGGCTGAGCGAATCGCTGAACGAGTTAGCGGGATAATATTCGCCCTTGGCGTTTTTCTGCGGATTTAAAAGACTTGCTATCGCGTCCATAGTCTTAATCGTTTTGTCGTTTACGAGAAGCGATTTGTTTTCGTTGTTTTTTACGCTCGCAAGATAGGGCTGATTCCAATAAGCGTTATACCCTTCGGGGTCTACTTGCGCCCATAAGCCTTTGAATATATAAGACATATCGTCTACCGACGCGCCCCAACTGAGCGGAACTACCTGTTGTCCCAAAGCAGTCTTTTTCCAGTTGTTGTTTATCGAGTAGCACATATCGAGAAGTCCCTGCCACGAAGTCGGGAACGTTCCCTTCGTAAATTCCCCGTGAGACGGTATTTCGTTTATATACTCTTCGTTGTATACGAAACCCGTGGGAGAATAAACGTAAGGCATGATATAACGAGTCCCGTCGTAAACGCCGAGTTTCGCATACTGCTCGGTTCTGTAACTTATATAGTCCGATATATCGTTGAGCGGCTCGATATTGCCCGCAAGCGCCCATTCTATCCATTGCAACTCAGCCGAGAAGGAAAAATAAATATCCGAACAACCGTCCATAGGAACGACTGTCGCGAGACGGTCGTTTAATTGCTCGTCCGCCTTTACCGCAATTTTAGATCCCGTACCTTTATTGAAGGTTCTCGCCGCGTCCTTTATCCACTCGGTTCCAAGGCCCTTGTCGAGTGCCGTGAGTTCGAGAGCCTGACCTTCCCAGTTTCCGTAGGTCTCTTCAAACTTTTTCTTCTCTTCGCTCGTCGCGACCGACTCTCCCGAAGAATTGCCGTTTCCCGTGTTGTCGCAAGAGACGAATGAGAAAACGAGTAAAATCGTCATTAAAACGCATAACAATTTATATTTCATTTTATACTCCTTAAACCCCGTATACTCCGCCCGACTTTTCGGGCGGAGTATCGCGTTTTTATTTTTCTTCTTTCTTTTTTAATAATACGACCGCTAAAACCGCCGCCGCTGACAAGCCCGCCGCGGATAAACCGCCTATCGCGCCCGAACAACCCTTGGACTTACCGCCCGAAGTCTGATTGCCGTCTGACGAGCCTGTCGAAGGCTCGGTCGAGCCTTCTCCGACTTTTATCGTCATTTCGTCGGAAACGAAAGTCCCGAATACGTTCGTAACCTTCGCGACGACCTTCACTTCGCCGTTTTTAGTACCGTTGAGGTATCCGTCCTCGTCGATATTTCCGCAATCCGCGCCCTGTACTATCTCGTATGAAATTTTCGACTGACCGAGATAATTACCGACGACTTTACCTTCGAGTTTTACCGAATCGTCGACGTCGATCTGCTTTTTGTTCATCTGAGTTTTAAGCGTAACCGTTACGGGCGTTTTTTCGCTTTGTTTTACGGGTTCGACCTTGACCGTGACCGCGCTCGTCGTATTATGCATATAGAAACCGAAATAACTGCCGAAGGCGCAGTTTGCGGCAGCGACGTACTCGCCTTTCGCGATTTCGTTTCCGTTGATAAACGCCTGAGCGTAATATCCTGCTTTGAGTCCGTTTACATAGTAAGGAATAGTTCTGAGTTCGAGTTCGAAAGCCGTACCTGCGGCTACGCTTTCGGGAAGCGCGGCGATCTCGAAGTTCTTACCCGCATATCCCATATTGAAGCCCTTTTCGCTCAGCCAGAAATATACGCCGCCGTTGTTGAAGTAAACACCGTTTCCGTTAAGCACGAAATAAATCTGGAAAGACGAGAGGTCGTTTATCGTAAGTTTCATTTTAACCGCGTTTACGCTCGCGTCCGTTCTCACGAACTTAACGTTGGTTTCGGTTTCGAGGTCGAATTCCTCTCCTCCGTCGCCCTCGCCCGTGAACGATTTGCCCGAACCTATCGCAACGATTTCGGATACGTCTTCCGTTTTATAATCGTCGGCGATTACTTTTTGTACGGCCTCGAATTTCGCGGTATCGAAATAAATTTCGGCTGCGGGAATAACTTCGAGTCCGGAATTTTTGTAGAAAAACGTAAAGTTTATCGGCGCGATTTTACTGCCGTCTTCGGACAAATAATCCGCCGCCGAAAGCCTGAGTTCGATCCATTTTCCCGTAGCAAGGGTCGCGCCCGAGAACCTCGTCTGCGGATCCCATACGTTTACGGTCGTAGAGGACGTAACCCACAGATCGAAACCGGTGTTCATTTCTTCGGAAAGATACATTCTTATCACGAGATCGTCTTCCGCGCTGAAATCGACGTTCTGTATGAAATCGAACATTATAGAAGGATAGTATAAAGTTGCGGTTTCTACCCACGACATTTTATACGCGCCCTTAGTCGAACCCTCGGGGGCATCGGTTTCGCTTACGAACGCTCCCGAAATTTTATCGCTCTGATAATCGGTTATCCACGTCGCAGGGGATCCTTTCGTGAGCGCTTCGTGATAGGAAGCGTCAGAAAGACGGGCTACCGAATTTTTCGTAAAGTCCGAAAGCATTCCTTCGGGCATATCGTAATCGGGTATGACTACGGTCTTATCCGTTCTCGTAACGGCGTACAACGAACCGTCCCACGTTATCGTAAACGTGCGGACGAATTTTAAAGAGGTGAGACCGTTATCGAAAGTCGTCCCCTCGGGGATTACTACCGATTCACCTGCCTGTAAAGGCTTAAAACCCGTTACGCAAAAAGCGTTGACGATATTCATATATTGAACAATACAATCAGGAAAATCCGCAAGCGCTTTATCGCCGATTTTCATCTGAGCCTTCAATGCGTTCGTCGCGTCGTCAGGGTTTGCCCACACATTGTACCCTGTAAGCGCGGGCGTTCCGTCTTCCGTTGACATAAGCATAAAAAATTTATTATTGCTCTGACCGACGTGGTGAATCTGTACCGAATCTACTTCGAAGTAAGGTTTTTCTTCGGCACTCGCCTTTACGGATCCAAATCCGAGACAAGACGCGCCCAGACACACCGCCGCTACGACGGCGAGTATAAGACTAAAAGTTTTCTTTATCATTTTTGCCTCCTTGCAAAATTGTTTTCTACTGATATTATAATGCAGAGTGACTTCGTTTTCAATATGCGGAAATTGCTAAAAAATTCTCTCTGTTTGGATTTTTTGCAAAAAATAAATATATGAACTTAAAAATCAAAGGTTAAACGTTGACAAATCGCTTCGGTGAGGGTTATAATACAATATATAAATAGGAGAATCCGTATGCAACATTTAAACCTATCCGGTTTGCCGTTCGCTTCGAGAACGGCTTCGGGAGACGATAATTTCGCTCACGACCACGACTTTATAGAGATATTTTTCATTACCGAAGGCGAGATAGTTCACAATATTTTAAACTCGTCGAAAAAACTTTCCGAAGGCAACGGCGTTATAATTGCGACGGGAGTACCCCATTTTTTCAGTCGCGCTCATTCGTGTATTCACCGCGATAATATGCTTTCCGTCGAACTTTTCAAAGATTGCTGCGCCTTTCTCGACATCGATTTATACGACGAACTTTGCACAAAGAAATACGTTGAATTTTCTATTACGACCGACCAGATAAAATTTTACGAGAAAAGCGTAATATCCTTTTTGAACTCGGGAAACGCGAATCAGATGAAAAAGCAGGAGCGTTTTCTTGCTCTTTTGTTGCTCGGGTTTATAGTTTTTCCCGATTACTACGACAATATGGCTTTAAACGACTTTCAGACTCAATGTCTGAACGCCATAACCGAGAATTTCACGAAGCCGAACGCGATCGAACTGATGTACGAACGCATACCGCTGAACAAGTCGTATCTGTCCAAAAAATTCAAGGACGTATTCGGGGTATCCATGACGGACTATATAAACGAACTACGGATAAAGCACGCGGCGTATCTTCTCACGGTCACGGACTACACTCTTCCGCATATATGCGAATCTATCGGCATATCGAGTTTACCCTACTTTAATAAATTGTTCAAAAAGCACTATAAAATTCCGCCTGCGCAATATCGCAAAGCAAATATTGTCGAAGCGAAAAAATAATTTCATCGGCTATCCGAGAGAGATTTATTTGCAATTTTTTTTAAATAAACCGCTCTATAAGTCGATTAAATCGGGATTTTTTGTCGTACAGGGTCGCAGTAACGCTTATAACTTACGGTTCTGCCAAACAAAAAAAACCGTGTAAAACGAAATATATCGTTTTACACGGTTTTTCTACTTTTTTTATATAATTCGTTACTGACGGGATAAATTTTTACTTTTAAAGTCTTTGATTTTTAAACGTTGACCTCGGCAATTAAAAAATTACGCCGTCGCCGCCTTTTTATTCGTTTTACCGAATTAAAAGGCTTGAAATCACTGTTTTTTATTCGTATTCTTCCTGCAAAAACCTGTATACGCCCGCCGTCCAACCCATCATTTCGGGCGTATCGTATTCGCGAGTTACCGAAACGCACGCCTTTTTCGCGTCGTATTTTTCCCATAAATCGCCCGTCTTTTCAAAACAGTTATCAACGGTTTTCAGATATTTTTTCGCAACTCGCTCCGCGTCGTCGCGTAAACCGCAATTTTTTAAAGCGAGATAAGCAAAGTATACGTTCGTAGGCCACATCGAAGGATAATCCCACTGCCAATATTTCTCGTTTTCGCCTCTGTATTCGCAGGCGGCAAGCCCGAACGGCAATTCGAGTTTTTCCAAAACCTTTTTACAGCCGATTTTATCCGACGAAATTCCGAACGCGTAAGGATAAAACGAAGCCGCGCTTATAACTTCCGACTTCTTTTCGGACGCGAAATCATAATCGAGATAAATTCCTTTCGATTTATCGTACATATATTTTTTATCAGATTTTTTCGGTTTAATGCCTTTTCGCGATATTTTTCGCTTTTCTCTTTTTCGCCGTTACGGGCGAACCATTCCGCGGCTTTAACTTCCGCGTCGAATAAAATGCAGTTGAGATCGAGATGGACGAAATCTCCCGCGGCAAATCTGTTGCCGTTCTTTTTAAACCTCGGATTAAAGTCCCAACCGCTTTCGGCAATGGCAAGAAGCCCGTCTATAAGTTCGTTATCGGGTATTTTTCGCTCGTCATCGGTATAACCGCCGAGCCTTCTGTCAAACTCGGAATAATACCACTTTTTACCGAAATTGAGTTCGTTGTTGCCATAGGCGTTAAGCCCGATTTTCGTCATTCTGTCGCTTTGAAAGAAGTCGAACTCTTTTTCGATAGCGAAAAGACTTTCTCTTACGAAACCGATATCGCCCGTCTTACGATAATAATCGTAAACCCCTCTCGCGAAAAGCGGCGGCTGCGACCTCGTGATTATATGATCGGCGTTAGGAACGAATCCGAGTATTTTTATAAAATGACTCATCGTTATGAGATTGTTTTTCGCCTGCTCTTCGTATCCGTCCGCCATAAGACCAAGGTTTGCAAAATACGTATCCCAATAAAAGAAATTTTTGAAAAGCGTATTCATGCACGGCGTGGTGTACGACACGGGCATTTTAAACCATGAACCGTCGCTGTCCGTATCGGGGTAACGTATCGTATTTCCCCAATTTTCGTTTATATATTCTCTTGTTGTTTTTTTCATAAATTATCTGTAATGACAAAAATTCCGCCGCCTGCGGGAAGTTCCGTTTCACATCTGCCGTTAGTTTCGTAAGTTCTCTTTTGCCCGAACTCGGAAACGACGGAAATCTTTGAAAATCGACCGCATACCCGTATTTTATTTCCGACGTTTTTCGACGGATCCGTATAGTTTACGAACATATAGCCCGACTTTTTACCGTTCGTGAAACCGAAAACAGAACCTTTGGCAAGACCGAACGACTGCCCTGCGGAAAACGCGGTGTTAAAATTGAAGGTTATAACGATTATTCCGCTATCGGCTGCCATTCCCGCCCAACCGAAATTCTGATTTCCGCTCTGATTTATTTCCGACCCGTTATCGGTCGCGAGGAAACTTTTAAGCGGAGTGTCCGACGGGAGGCCGGTGTTTATTTGAAGAACGCTCGCATTGCCCCATCTGTAAGCCGCCGTCATCGAGGTTTTTTCAGACGGCACGGAGATATCCGCAACGTCCGTCCAAGAAGTACCGTCCCATTTCTTGTTGAAAGTCTCGCTTAAAACGACCGCTACGTTGTTATAATAGATTATCGCTCCTTTCTTTATCGTGAGAACCTTGTTTTTATGATTTACGTTGTTAAGCGTTATCGTTTTATTGTTCGCGTAAGGGTAACTCACGCGCAGCAACTCATTACGGACACCAACTACGCGATACAAAAAATCGCCTCGGACGTAGGCTACAATTCCGTACAGGAACTCAACACTAATTTTAAAAAAATAGCAGGCTGTTCCCCGTCGGAATTCAAGAGGAACAAGAACGAAAATCAACCCATGAGATATTTCAACTACAATTATTCTTATCAAGAAAAAATCAAGCCGCAATAAGTATAAGCAAAAAAACGAAAGTTTAAAATTTTACCAACTAAGCCCGCGTATAAGTCGATTAAATCAACGTTTGGTATTATAATTAATTTGTAGCAACGTAAAATTTTACCTCAGTTTAACGTTTAATTTTAAACGTTAAACAATACTTTCGCGACAATTTCGGCAACAAAAAAAGACGAGCATTTCGCTCGTCTTTTTTGTGGTGCTGCTGGCCGGATTTGTAAGGAACAAAAACGATACAGTTGTTTGAATTATCAGCCTATACTTTTTTCGTTTTTGCGACGGAATAGCGTTTTGCTCGACAACTCCTATATATTTTTGGCAAAACGCGTCACCGATACGGTATTTCTACCGAGGGATTTTAAGCCCCTCGCGGTTATACGCACTCACTATATATTGTTATCTATGACTTTAAGAATAACATTATATAGTAGATTTTTCAACCGCGAAATTTAGTCCCAAATCAGTCCCAACTTTTTAAATTCTCAATTACTCGCTTTTAACGCTCCGACTTCATTCTTAAAAATGAATAAAATAGTTCCCAGCACCGTATCCCACGACAGATCGCCCACATAGAAACTGCCCCTTTTGTAGTTGCTCCAATTATTGCGAAGATAATCACTTTCTACAATATCTCTTAAAATTTCATCGGTATTATCAAACAACTCAATAGTTCCTCGTTTACGGGCAACGTTGATAATTGCTCGGCGAAGCGTATCAATATTTATAATATCGGCTTTTTCCGACCATAGTATACGTATATCGTAAAAATCACGCATCCTTGTATTAAGCGTGGATCTTGCAATAACCGTTTCAAGTTTCTCTGCAAGCACTGTTTCAAGGTTGTAAGACCATATACAAAGCCGCTCGTCCCCGAACATCGTGGGATATGAAAATTCAATAGCAGCCGGCGTTATTTCATCGCCGGTAGAGATGTCGATTTTAATTGTATCACGCAGTTTTTCAAGCATTGCGGCAACTGTAAAGCAAACGCCCGAATAATCGTGCTCTTCCATAATATCCTCAACCTTTTTGATTTCGTAGGAAATACCGTCATCAAGGTTTACTTTTATAATTGCGGTGATTACTTCTATCGCTTTGTCCTTTGTAAGCGACAACATCCTGACGGTTGTATCTATATCCATAGTAGTTCTTGCTTCTACGCCTACAAACGCAGACACGAGCATTCCGCCTTTCAGGATAAAATTGTTTTTATACTCGGAACGGGCTATTCTTGCAAGGAATCGTTCCATCATATATTTTCTGATTAAAGTCTGAGCCTTCTTGCTGTCGTTCCCCGATAAATTCGACACCTTATCTTTACTGCCTTGAAGTCCTGATAATCACAGTAATACCTCCATATATCGACGCAGTTCTGCTTCTACGCCGAATTCTTTTGCATATTTCATCAGCCTCGGCAAATTTTTGTTTAAACTCTTTGCATATTCTTTGACGGCATAAACAAACGTCTGCGGATCTTTTTTATCTTTCACACGAATAATATCGCAAATCGTTCTCTCCATATCATAAACCGACACTTCGTTCCCATAGATAGTTTTGGCAACAGTTCGCCCTAAATCCACCCACTCATCCTTTACGTAGTTGACTACAACGCCCTTACTCCGCAAATGAGACGCATTGTATGACCTTGACACTGTAACAAAAATTTCCGAAGGTTCTCGTTCGGTTAATCCGTTCAACATGAGAGCCGTATCAAACGAATACACCGCCTTCCTATTTTTAAACGTCAAAATATAGAGATCGTCCGCAAATACTTCGGGAGATTTATATAATCCGTGCGCTACTCGTTCAAACTCGTTTGCGACGGCATATTCCCGAATATACGCTTTTGAAATCCCAAGCTTTTCTGCCTCGGCAATATAAAGATACCCGTTCCTTGATTCGATTAAGTTTTTTAGTTTCTCCGTTTTTGTCATACCAATACATACCCTTTACGCTGAAAATTATAGCATATATCAGCGTAAAAGTAAAGTAACTTGCGAAACCATAGCCATAAAATTTATCAAATTTAACACATTTGTTCGATTTTTTCAAGTTAAATTTGTCAAATGAATTTATTTCGCATTGCAATATTGCGAATTGCCGGATATAAAATATATACTTGCAAGAAAAAACGACGAATCGCGGTTTACGACTGTCGTCTTTATTATATCCTATTGAACAAAAACGTCAAATAATCGACTTATAGGCGGGCTTATTGGTTGTTATCCTGCAAACAGGCAAGATAAAACGTCCAGTCCTCACGGCTGAAAAAGTGTACGCCGTCGCGGACGAAAAACGCGATTTCGCCGCCCGTATTCTTTTCGCCGACTTTAAGAGGCTTGTCCGCAGGCTTTAATCCCGTTAATCCTTGTTCCTTGTACGCTTCGCTCGCCGCTTCCGCGCATAAATACTGAGCGTCGGTATCCGCCCAATCGTCCTCGCTCGCCGCAACGACAAAAACCTTTCTCGGCGAGACGGAAGCCATTAAATAATGTTGGTCGAAAGGTATTTCGCTCTCTTTTTCGGCGTATTTTTTATAGTTCGGGGTAAACCAGAACGGAAAAACGTCGGTTATAACCTTAATCGTTTCGCCGCGTTTATCCCGCGATATCGCCGCGCCGCAGCACCCCGAACAATTTACCATACAGCCGGCGAAAATATCGTACTTCGCCGCCGCTAAAAGCGCGGTTTTACCAAGCCTCGAATGTCCCGCGACGTACAGTTTTTCTTTAACCGTAAAGCCCTCTTTTATAAGATACTCCCCGACAATTTTCGCGGCGTATGCCCAAAGCGACAGTTTCCCTGCACAGTACTTATCCGAGCGGTCGCAAAAAAGCGGCGCGATTCCCGTAGAAAAGTCGCCGTCGTCGGTAGATATTTCCTTATAATAAAGATGCGCGACGGCAATTCCGCCGTCCATAAGTTCCTCGACGGGGCAATATTTCGTCGGAAGGTACTTCATAAAATCGACGTGAACGACGAAATTATACGACCTTATTTTCGTCGGAACGAACAAGTCCGCCACAAAAGCAGCGGTTTTGCCGCCCTTTTCAAGCGTAAACTTCAAAGCGGTATGCTTCGCTTTGTTGCAGAAAAAATAGCCGTAGTCGCCGTCAAACTTCTCGTCCGTAACGTCTTTTACGCTTATTTTAACGCCTTTTTCGTCGATTTCGCCGTATTCTTCCCGCACGATTTCGCTTAAAGTTTTTTCACGGGAAAACTTCCCGTTTTCTCTTAAATAATCGGGCAGACAAAACCCTTCCGAATACCTTTTTCCGATTAAAACGGAATTAAATTCTAAATTTTTCATATTAAACTATTTTATCGAAATACAACTTTACTCCGTTCGGTATTTTCGCAAGCGAAACGTCGTCAAGATGCTTTATTCCGCTGCTTTCGCCGAGTTCGGCAAAAGTCGTGTCGCATTTTGCGATATTCTGCTCGTTTATAACTTTTCCGCCCGTCTTTTTAACGCCGCAAACGGAATACTTCACGCCGCCGAAAAGCAGCCTTACGTTGGAAACGAAAATCGAATCTTCGCCGAAACTCTCTAATACAACGTATTCGACGGGCTTGTTTTTCATCGCGAACCGAATGGTAGCCGTTCCGCCGAGGTCAAACGTAACCGCCTCCGGTTTAACGCTCCCGAAATACAGTTCGCTTTCGGCGTTTTCTCCCGCATATTTAACGATAATCTTCATTTTCGGCGAGCCGAATCCGTCGGGCGTTACCGTATCGAGATACAAAATTCCGCAACCTCTGTTTGCCTCTATCGCCCGTTTTACGTTTGAAACAAGCGTTTTTCTGTTCGTCTTTTCCGATTCCATAAGTCCGCCCGAACTCTTTATTCCGTCACGGTACTTTTTCCACAGATAATCGACGTTTTCGTTGATTTCTTCAAGACCCTTTTCCGCTTCGTCGAGCGTGGCGAAAATCTCCGACAAGTCGGCGATTCCGTTTCCGAAATTTTCCTTTTCGTATTCGTCGAAAACCTTATACCCCATAGAGTTTATCATATATATAAGGTATTTTTCAAGCGAAAAATCGTAAATATCGAGCAAAATATCCCGTTTTTCCCCACTTATGCGATTTCCGTCCGCGAGAACGCCCCGCAATTTATCCGTAAAATCTTTCAAAACGTTTCTGTAAAGTTGTTTAACGAAATTGTCGTCCTCGGCTTTAACTCCTATATTCGTTCCGATAAGGCATGAGGTAAGAACCTGCGTTTTCAAAAGGAGTTCGGCGATTTCTCTGTCGCCCGTCACCTCTTCGTAGACGTTCACCCTGTCGCCGAAGCTTCCGACTTGCCCGTTCCAGAGTTTTCCGCAAAGGGCTATAAGGGGGTAAATTCCGTTATAGAAACTCGCGGCTCTTTCCCATATCGTAAGGATTGCGCCTATCGGCTTATGTTTCAAAGCATA